>CAIZGX010000064.1 GCA_903932685.1 uncultured Bacteroidota bacterium
GTTACGGTGATGCTTGTTGTTGCTGTGCATCCGTTCGCATCGGTAACCGTGTATGAATGTGTTCCTGCGCTTACTGTAAAGTTTCCAGTTCCAGTATATGGACCAGTGCCGCCGTTTCCGGTTACAGTAATAGTTGCTGTTCCGCCGTTACACAAAATGCTTGTTGCTGTTGATCCAGCGGTAAGCGTTGTAGGTTCAGTTACGGTGATGCTTGTTGTTGCTGTGCATCCGTTCGCATCGGTAACCGTGTATGAATGTGTTCCTGCGCTTACTGTAAAGTTTCCAGTTCCAGTATATGGACCAGTTCCGCCGTTTCCGGTTACAGTTACAGTCGCTGTTCCGCCGTTACACAATATGCTTGTTGCTGTTGATCCAGCAGTAAGCGTTGTCGGTTCAGTTACGGTGATGCTTGTTGTAGCTGTACATCCGTTCGCATCGGTAACAGTATATGAATGTGTTCCTGCGCTTACTGTGAACGTTCCAGTTCCAGTATATGGACCAGTTCCGCCGTTTCCGGTTACGGTAACAGTCGCTGTTCCGCCGTTACACAAGATGCTTGTTGATGTTGATCCAGCGGTAAGCGTTGTCGGTTGAGTTACGGTGATGCTTGTTGTTGCTGTGCATCCGTTAGCATCGGTAACCGTGTAGGAATATGTTCCTGCGCTTACTGTGAAGTTTCCAGTTCCAGTATATGGACCAGTTCCCCCGTTTCCGGTTACGGTAACAGTGGCTGTTCCGCCGTTACACAAAATGCTTGTTGCTGTTGATCCAGCGGTAAGCGCTGTCGGTTCAGTTACGGTGATGCTTGTTGTTGCTGTACATCCGTTCGCATCGGTAACCGTGTAAGAATGTGTTCCTGTGCTTACTGTGAACGTTCCGGTTCCGGTGTATGAACCTGTTCCACCTACTGCTGATACAGTAACTGTTGCTGTTCCGCCGTTACACAAGATACTTGTTGCTGTTGAACCTGCAGTAAGAGTGGTTGGTTGAGTAACAGTAATACTCGTCGTTGCTGTACATCCGTTAGCATCAGTAACCGTGTATGAATGTGTTCCTGCGCTGACTGTGAAGTTTCCAGTTCCAGTATATGGAGCAGTTCCGCCGTTTCCGGTTACGGTAACAGTCGCTGTTCCTCCGTTACACAAAATGCTTGTTGCTGTTGATCCAGCGGTAAGCGTTGTCGGTTCAGTTACGGTGATGCTTGTTGTTGCGGTACATCCGTTCGCATCGGTAACAGTATATGAATGTGTTCCTGCGCTCACTGTGTAAGATCCTGCACCCGCATAGCTTCCAACTCCTCCAGCTCCACTTACCGTGACAACCGAAGTTCCTCCATTACATAAAATCGGAGTTGAACTTGAAGTAGCAGTGGGTTGTGGGTTGTATTGAACAACTATGCTGTTTGATGTCGCTACTAGAGCTGGCTCAGTTACAGTAATGCTTGTTGTTGCTATCCAACCGTTCGCATCAGTTACAGTATAGTTATACGTTCCTGCGCTGACAGTGAACGTTCCGGTTCCAGTGTATGGGGCAGTGCCTCCGTTTCCAGTTACAGTTACAGTGGCCAATCCGCCGTTGCATAAGATGCTTGTTGAACTCGAGCTTGCTGACAAGGGATTAACAACATTAAAGGAAGCTCTATAATTAAGACCACCATTACTCGCATAGACCGTTCCGCCCAGACAGGTAACGCTTGCATCGCTGTATACTTCCAAGTAATAAGCCCCAGCTTGAAGACCGTTCAAGATATTCATAGTATTCGAAACAGAAGACCAAATTTGGTCCTGTCCACCGCAACCATTGCTAAATCCTGAAGTATAAGGAAGAGCAACAGGTGTAAAAACTCCGGGTAATGCCGATGTCTCGTAAACTCTGTAGTAAAGAGAGGTGGCTGTTAGGTCGCACCCATTGCATTTCCAAACGTTATGCTCTGCACCCTTTAAAACAAGGTTGTTCGAACCTATTTCGAAGCTACCCAAGTTACTTCCAGCGAAATCTTGATTCCCCGTTGATGCACTTAAATCATAGTAGGTATTAGCGCCTCCATTTAGACCAAGAACAACAAATGTAGAATTAAATCCAGCCGTTTGCCCGAAAGAATTAGTCCAAATCATTGAACTAAAAACTACTGCCAGGAATAACTTCATCGCAGTTCGGTGACTATTCTGTATATTGAAAAATTGACTTTTCATGTAATTATGAATCAATGGTTATAAAATTCTTTAGTTATGATTTTTTATTATGGACAAACTGTCACACAAGAACCACTAGGAACCATTTTAACATTGATTACATCTCCAGGTAATAACCCCGAAGCAGAGTATGTTGATGCCGTTTCATTGAGAATAACCACCCCGTTTTTGTACCATTGATAAGTAGGATTCAACCCACCATTCACGGGTGTTGACGTAAACAACAGAACTCCGCCTGGACATGCCGTTGTTCCTGTTATGGAAACTGAGGCAGAGAGCAAAGGCAATTCAGTTACTACTACGGATGTTCTAGTCAAACTAGAGCATCCATTGCTTCCAATTTGCTCAACAAAATAATTTACTGTACCAATTGAAAGCGCTGTAGAGTTGCTGATGGCAACCCCTCCTATTTCACCAGAGTACCAAGCAAAACTGGAACCAACCGCTCCCGAAACTTGCAGAGATGCAATTGTAGCGTTAGCTGTCTCACAAAAAACTTGAGGACTGGCTGCGGTTGGAGCACTCGGTGCAGCCAATACCGTGATAGTTCCAGTAGCATTCACACTGCCGAGTCCACCCGTAAGCGGAATAGAATAACTAAATACACCGGAAGCAGCAGGTGTGCCTGATATTGTAATGACATTTGAGCTCCAAGCAGCAGTAATCCCTGATGGTAATCCTGTGACAGCTCCAATACCTGTAGCACCTTGGGTGTTATGTGTTATTGAAGTCATTGCTGTTCCTTGACAAAGAGTTGGAGTGCTACTCGCCGCTGAAACTGCATTGAGTGTGGTGAAATTAGTTGTAAGAGACCAAGAGCTGGTCGATGACCCACAGTTCGCTCGGTAATAAACGTCGTAGGAAGTTCCTGCTTGCAGACCTATCAGTGTATAGGATGCATTTGGTGCAGATAAAGTAACAGTCTGGTTTGAAACCAATGTTCCTGATCCTAATGTAAAACCAGCCGGACCGTATTCAAAATCATAAGAAGTAGCTGACGAACAGTTTGTAGCCCAAGTTAGAGCGACCGAATTCGATGTTGGCGTTATGGTTGAAACCAATCCAGGTGATGGACAAGCGGGCGCCGCAGCAATAGTTATGGTATAATCTTCAATTTCACCATAAAAATTAGATGTACAAGGCGTGACATTTATTCCGTTCGTTAAATACATTGCTCTAACGCGCAATCTGTGCGTTCCTGCTGGAGGTGTGCATGCCAATGTAATCGGGAAAGATGCTGATGAGCCTAAAACACCTACAATACCCGACCCTGCAACTTGTCCATTGGAATAACCGATTCGTTCTGTAACGTTATCAAATACTCCATCATCATTGTAATCAATCCACGCCGCGTAACCCTCTGGATATTGGCCAGCATATACAGTGCAGCTATATGTGCTACTTGGCAATAATGTGGTTGTGAGCAATGGGTCTGTTGTATAATCAGAATATCCGGTTAATCCACTAGGACAACCCGTCCCTGAGTTATTGTCGAGTGTATTTAATACAACACGGGCTATAACATCCCCATCTGTGCAACCATAGGTTGTCACGGGTTGGCAATAACCTACATAAAAAGATCCTGCACCAGCCCACGAGCTTAAATCACTAACTGAGCACACGCTCCTCACCCAGAAATAGTAGGTGCTGCCACTCGTCAGGGAGCTCAAATTCGCTGTCGTAACTCCCGCGGCTGTAGAACCTGATGGCGTTGTGCCAGCGGTTGGAGCAGTCGCAATGGTAGAATAAAAGTACTGATATCCGGAGGTTGGAGCAGGCGATGGCGCTGTCCAAGAGATTGTGGCAGAGTTTAATGAAAGCGGAGTTCCAACCAAGGCTGTAGGAGCCAGACATGAAGGCGGGGCAACAACAGTGACGGTATAATCTTCGAAACAAGCGTAAGTTAAACCTGTTGCACATGCAGCTGGAACAACACCTGAATCATCACCACCAATTCTCATTCTGTAATTTGCGCCGATCACAGCAGAACCTGGAACAGTAAATGTTGCTACTAATGTATTGGGCGACACATCGCCCGAAACACCAGACCAAACAAGCTCACCAGCATCTGCAAAGTCCAAATCATTGTTCCAGTCAACATAAATCCCAGTCGTATATGGATAGAAATCTGTATTAAATGTCATTGATATTGTGGCAGATGAACTTTGTGCTAAACCACCGATTTGAGCAGAATAGTTACCGTAATTATTCGCTTCAGCTCCAGTTGTATTGTTGACCGTCGGCCCTGTTCCAAATGTAACGTTCGTTATACCGGTGCCATCAACTGAACTTGAAGATGGAGTGCAATATCCCGTAAAAAAAGTACTAGAACCTGCCCAAGTGCTTGTGCCGGAACCACCGCAATTGCTTCTTACCCAATAGTAATAGGTCGTATTAGCGGTTAAACCTGTAATATTGGCTGTAACAACCCCTGCGCCTGTAGAACCTGATGGCGTTGTACCGGCTGTTGGAGCAGTAGCAATGGTAGAGTAAAAATATTCATATCCTGAAGCAGGCGCCGGTGATGCCGCTGACCAAGAAATTGTTGCAGATGTGCTTGTAATATTTGATGAAGTCAACGCGGAAGGGGCTGCACATGCCGGTGGGGCCGGAGGGGTCCAAGAAAATGTTCTGCCCGAAGAAGGCAACACGGTATTTGATAAAGTAAGTGTTGATGTATTTGCTGTTCCTGCAGCTGTTCCTGCCCAGGTGGTTGTGCTTGATCGGTTGTTATAATCTGTATTTGTGGATCCTCTTAAACCGATTTGATATGTTGTAGCCGTTGTACTTGTAGGTCCCTGTATATTATAAACAATATTGATTGTATTAGTTGTTTCGTTTAATCTTATTTGAAAATTATATAACTCACCAAATGCTCCTGTTGTAGTATATCTTTGAAATCCTGTCCATTGGACCACTAATGTCCTATTAGGTGATGTTCCTATAGTTTGAAATCTGATACCGAAGGTTGACCTACTAAATCTAAAATGAGATCCAGTACCATTCGATGTTGCATTTGCAGAAATTGTTACTGTGGTTGCGGTTTTAGATAATACTGTGGCTCCGGCAGGAATACCACTACCACTTACTTTATCACCAACCAATATTAAAGATATATCACCACCAGTTACTGTAATAACCGCACTACCGGAAGTTCTATTTACTAATAACGATCCACGACCTATTAAATCATTACTCATCGCCGATATAACATTATTCGATGTACCTGCAGATAACGGTAAATAATTAGTAATTGGTAATGACCCAAGTGATATAAATCCATTGGCATTAACCCCAAATTGGGTATACGTTGCTCCATTATAAACAAAGTTAAATCCGATTGATTCTAATGCTGATGAACTATTATCATCTAAAAAATTTGTATTTGACCAACTTGTAAAGTTATCATAATTAACACCTCCAGTTATTGGAGTATATGTTCCAGCGCTTTCAGAAAAAGTATATGAACTCACCTGCCCCCGAACACTTCCCCCAAAAAACAACAAAAGAGCAACAATCCCCAAAGTACGAAGGATAAATTTCTTCAATAAATTTTCAGATTGGTTCGTTGCTAGGGACTCGTTCAACTCAACGCTCGACACACTGTTTACGAGCAACGCAGAGGAATACACTGTCTTCATGCCAGCAGAGGGCAAAAAAGATTCATTAGCAAAAGTGAAAAAATTCAGCATAACGATTAATTTAGATTAAGGTGCGACTAAGCTATGAAAAAAATCATTCGGATTTATAACAAAAATCATTTGAGTTAGAAAAACAAAAAAATTAACCCATTCTTTAAAGTATCGTTTCAAAAAAGAGACCGAAGCCTCTCTTAATTCCTAAACAAACTAAACTTAAACTAATTGTATTTACAAGGTCTACGAAGGTGCTTTGCAAGGACGCTTCGCGTAGCGACCTTCCAACGGACCCTTCAAAGAATCTACACCGTAATCGCAGCAACCCCCGGCAACTCAATGCCTTCAAGAGATTCCAACATAGCACCGCCGCCGGTGCTCACGTAAGAGACTTCGTTGGCTAAGCCAAACTGATTAATAGCGGCTACAGAATCGCCGCCGCCAACAAGTGTGAACGATCCGTTCTTGGTGGCTTCAACCAAGGCGTTCGCAACGGCTATTGTACCGGCTGCAAAGGCCTCCATTTCAAACACACCCATAGGGCCATTCCACAAAACTGTTTTCGATTGTGCTATGATAGAAGCGAAATGCTCCCTCGACTTCACTCCAATATCCAATCCCATCCAACCCGCTGGAATACTCGCTATGCTGCACTCCTTGTGATTCGCATCGGCCGCAAAGGCATCCGCAATAATCGCGTCGGTAGGCAAATACAAATTCACATTCTTGTTGCGCGCCATTTCCATCAACTCCAACGCCAAGGCCAGCTTGTCGTCTTCCACCAATGAACTTCCCACCTTTCCCTTCTGCGCTTTAATAAACGTAAACGCCATGCCTCCACCAATAATGATGTTGTCTACAGCGTTCATTAAATTTTCCAAAATAGCAATCTTGCTGCTGACTTTACTTCCACCGATAATGGCGGTAACCGGAGAAGCATTGCCGTTCAATACGCGGTCAATACTCTTCACTTCGTCTTCCATTAAATAACCGAAATATTTATCTGTTGGAAAGAACTTCGCAATGACAGCCGTTGAAGCGTGCGCGCGGTGGGCTGTTCCGAATGCATCGTTCACATAGACATCTCCCAATTCTGCCAATTGACCGGCGAAGAATTCATCTCCGCCTTCTTCTTCTTTATAGAATCGTAAGTTTTCCAACAACAGAATTTCTCCTGCTTTCATTTTCTCCACTGCATGCTTCGCTTCTTCACCGACACAATTGCCAGCAAAAGCAACCGGCTTTCCCAAAACTTTTGAAACTTCTTGTTGAATGTGCTTCAACGAAAATTTATCTTCTGGTCCGCCTTTCGGCCTTCCTAAATGTGACATCAAGATCACCTTCGCTCCGTCTGAAGACAACCTCAAAATGGTTTTCGCTGCTGCACGAATACGCGTATTATCTGTTACTTCGAACTTATCGTTCAAAGGAACATTGAAGTCCACGCGAACAAGCACCGCTTTGTTCGCAAAGGTGTGTTGATCAAGTTGATACATGACTATTTCTTAACGCGCTCGTGATAATGTCCTGTTGAAGTGTCAATACGAATCTTGTCGCCCACTTCAATAAACAATGGAACACGTACTTCAACATTCACATCAAGCATTGCTTTCTTCATTGCGTTTGTCGCAGTGTCTCCGCGCAATCCAGGCTCGGTGTAAGTCACCTCATATTCAACCAATGTTGGAAGGTCGCACGACATAGGCGCTTCGTCTTCCGCATTGAACATAACCATACACACCATTCCTTCTTTCAAGAATTTCGGAGCGTTAATCATGGTTGCGGGAATAGTGATCTGTTCGAAATCTTCCGAGTTCATGAAGTTATACTGATCGTCTTGAAATAAGAACTGATACTCGCGTGTTTCTATTCGAACCACATCCATCTTCACTCCAGAATTGAACGTATGATCAACGATTTTTCCGTTGCCCAAATTTTTGATTTTCGTTCTTACGAAAGCCGGACCTTTTCCTGGTTTAACGTGTAAGAACTCTATGATTTTCCAGATATGCGAATCCATTCTGAAACACATTCCATTGTGAATGTCTGCGGTAGTTGATGCCATTTTTATCTATTATAAATTCAAAAATATTTTATTCTCATTTCTTGTATCCACTTTGTGGTCATCCAATTTTAATTGGTCATCACAATTTGTTGTGTCATCCGCGTCGCGGGTTAGTACGCCCATTTCACGTAAATCGCTCCCCATGTGAATCCACCGCCAAATGCGGCAAGTACGAGGTTGTCTCCTTTTTTCAATTGAGATTCCCAATCGCACAGACACAATGGAATGGTAGCACTGGTGGTGTTTCCGTATTTGCCAATGTTGATCATTACCTTCTCACTACCCACTCCCATGCGGCGTGCAGTGGCATCGATAATTCTTAAGTTAGCTTGGTGAGGAACTAGCCACGCCACATCGTCGGCAGTTAAATTATTCTTCTCCATTATTTCAGCAGATACATCGGCCATTCCCATAACTGCGGCCTTAAATACAGGCTGTCCGTCTTGGTAAATGAAGTGTTCTCGATTTGCAACGGTTTCAGCGGTAGACGGATTAACCGACCCGCCAGATTTTTGATATAAATAATGTCTTCCGTTTCCGTCTGTTTTCAGAATGCTATCCATGATTCCGTTGTCGTCGTCTGTTGGTTCTAGAAGCACTGCTCCTGCGCCATCTCCGAAAAGCACACATGTTGCGCGATCGGTGTAGTCAACAATGCTCGACATTTTGTCTGCACCTACTACAACTACTTTTTTACACTTTCCTGTTTCAATGAATTGCGAACCGGTTGCTACGGCAAAAAGAAATCCTGAACAGGCTGCACCTAAGTCATATCCCCACGCGTTTTTCGCTCCAATTTTGTCGCAAATAATATTAGCCGTTGCTGGGAATAAATGGTCTGGAGTTACGGTTGCACAAATGAGCAAATCAATGTCCATTGGAGAAATCCCACGCTTTTCGCACAGCACCTTCACGGCCTCAACAGCCATGTCGCTGGTGCCTAATCCTTCTCCTTTCAGAATGTGTCGCTCCGAAATACCTGTGCGCGAGCGAATCCACTCGTCGTTGGTGTCTACCATTTTCTCTAAATCGGCGTTCGTTAGAATGTCGGGGGGAAGGTAACCGCCTATTGCGGTAATGGCTGCTCTCATATGGTTTGTAGATTGAAGATGCGAAGATAGGAAATGCTTCGCAAGATTCTTCGAAAGATGCAAATGCTATTGCAAGATGTTACACAAGATGCCTTCGGCAAGATGTTTAACAAGATATCTTCGATAAGAAATAATGTAAAACACAAAAACCTCCGAATAGAATTACCTCTTTAAAAAGGCAATCTACCGAAGGTTCTACGGAACGTTCTACGATAATATCGTAATGGGTTCTATGAAATTCTACGGAACGTTCTACGAAGTTCTACGTTCGTAAACGAACGTTAGGCTTCTTTCTCTATGAGAACTTTTCCTTTGTAGTACAACTTTCCTTCATACCAGTGTGCGTGGTGGAAAAGGTGTGGTTGACCAGTAGTAGTACAAGTTGAAACATTTGGTGTTTCTAATTTGTAGTGCGTTCTGCGCTTTGCTTGACGCGTTTGGGAAATCCTGTGTTTGGGATGTGCCATGGGTTCTTATTTAAAAAGTTATTCTTCCTCGTCGGAAGGATCAAATTCATCGGTATCAAAATCTTTCAAACCTTTCCAGATGCTGTCAGCGTCTTCTTCTACTCGGTAAGTATTTAGGGCGCCTAAGACAACTGGGTTACAGTCGGCTTCTTTGCTATGGATTCTTCTTGAAGGAAGAGCCAGCAAGGCCATTTCATACAAACGTCGCTTAATGTCTAATTGGTACTCACTTGGTCCAAGTATCCAAACATCGTCTTCGTCGGTGTTTGTCTTGTCTCCAAATTTCACTAAAAGGTGATCAACGTTTTCAACATGAATCCAAGTATCTTCAGCACATCTGTCGCAGGGCAGTAAGACTTCTCCTTCCACTTGCAAATCGAGGATAAGCATGTTTTGTTTCTTGTCTAAAGTGCCTGTGACATTCAGTTTTGACTCTTGAATTTCACTGTCGGGAAAGTCTGCAAAGAACGTTTTGTCCAGTTGGAATTCTAACTCATGCGTTCCAATTTTCCAACCTGAAAAGTTCAGGATATAAAGTGAATCTTGCATAGATAGATTTTCAAAAGGAGGGCAAAGATACGTTTCTTTTTTGGAAAAACAAGATATTTACACACTTTACACACTTTGTGTGATGACCACTAGCGTGGATGACCTTCTTCGAAGGATAACGCAACATAGTTGCGATGACGGCGGAGCCGATGACCTTCTTCGAAGGATAACGCAACATAGTTGCGATGACAACTTCGTTGATGACGATTTTCAATCGATGACGCTCCGCGAAGCGGTCATCCACGTTAGTGGTCATCGCGAAGTGTCATCCGGAACGGTCATCACGTAGTGTCATCACGTAGTGTCATCCCTTCGGGTCATCAAAAAAACGAGTTTTTTTGTCGATTTGACATATATTTGCCCTCAATTCAAACGAAAAATTCAAAAAACGATGAATATTACTCAAATTCAAGATCTAATCAAATTCGTTGCTAAAAGTGGCGTAAGTGAGGTGGAAATCGAGCAAAAAGATTTCAAAATCACCATTAAGACCCCTGGAAAAGGAAAACAAGAATTCGTTCAAGTTGCTTCTGCACCCATGATGGCAGCGCCTGCTCAAATGGCTATGCCTACTGCTGCGCCTGCTCCAGTTGCTGCGGCTCCTGCTGCTGCGCCCGTTGCATCAAATCTTATTGAAATTAAAAGCCCAATGATTGGTACGTTTTACCGTTCGGCTTCTCCAGAAAAACCTGCATTCGTAGAAGTAGGTTCTGAAATTAAAGCTGGAGATAAGGTTTGTATTGTTGAAGCAATGAAGTTGTTCAACGAGATTGAATCTGAAGTTTCAGGTAGAATCGTGAAGATTTTGGTGAACGACATGTCACCTATCGAATTTGATCAGCCACTATTTTTGGTTGAACCAGCATAATTGCACTTAAACACTACTTCTCATGTTTAACAAAATATTAATCGCCAATCGCGGCGAGATTGCGCTACGTGTTATTCGCACATGCAAAGAAATGGGTATTAAAACGGTTGCTGTTTATTCAACAGCCGACCGCGATAGCCTTCATGTGCGTTTCGCAGATGAGGCCGTATGTATAGGCCCGCCTTCGAGCAAAGATTCTTATTTGAAGATTTCAAGCATTATTGCAGCTGCTGAAATTACCAATGCAGATGCTATTCACCCAGGATATGGTTTCCTTTCTGAAAACGCTACCTTCTCGAAAGTATGTAAAGAAAATGGAATCAAATTCATTGGCGCTTCTCCGGAAATGATCGATTCTATGGGAGATAAGTCTTCGGCAAAGCAGACTATGCGCGATGCCGGGGTTCCTACGATTCCAGGTAGCGATGGGCTGATTGAAAGTCTTGAGCACGCGAAAGAATTGGCTGTTGGAATTGTTTATCCTGTTATCTTGAAAGCTACCGCAGGCGGTGGTGGAAAAGGTATGCGTGTGGTGAACAGCGAAGACGAAATGGAAAGCGCATGGGAAATGGTGAAGCGCGAAGCTGGCGCTGCCTTCGGAAACGACGGCATTTACATGGAGAAATTCGTAGTTGAACCTCGCCACATTGAAATTCAAATTGCAGGTGACCAATACGGAAAAGCGTGTCACCTTTCAGAACGCGATTGCTCTATTCAAAGAAGACATCAGAAGCTGGTTGAAGAAACCCCTTCTCCATATATGACCCCCGAATTGCGCGAGCGCATGGGCGAGGCTGCTATTAAAGCTGCCCTTGCTGTGGGATACGAAGGAGTTGGAACGGTAGAGTTTTTGGTCGACAAGGACCGCAACTTCTACTTCATGGAAATGAATACCCGTATTCAAGTAGAGCACACCATTACCGAAGAAGTAATTGATTACGATTTGGTGAAGGAGCAAATAAAATTGGCTGCTGGCGAACCTATTTCAGGAAGAAATTACTACCCGACTATGCATGCGATTCAGTGTCGTATTAACGCTGAAGACCCGTATAAAAATTTCATGCCTTCTCCAGGCAAAATCACCGACTATCATTGTCCTGGCGGCCACGGTGTTCGCATAGATGCTCACGCCTATGCTGGATACGTGATTCCCCCGTTCTATGATTCGATGATTTCGAAATTGATTACCGTTGCTCAAACACGTGAAGAAGCCATTGCGAAAATGCAACGCGCTTTGGACGAGTATATCATTGAAGGAATTAAGACAACGATTCCCTTCCACCAAAAACTCATGAAAGACGAGAAGTTCCGTTCAGGGGATTTCACGACGAAGTTTTTGGAAGATTGGACTATGTAATCAGACTAGGTCTGATCAATCTGACTTCGTCAGATCAATTACTACGTAATCAATCCTGCGGATCAATTGCTGCGCAATCAATCTTTCAGATTAATCCTAACGTAGAAATACTGCGCAAAAATCACATCAAGTTTAATCACAACGTGATTGATTGCTCCGCAATTGATCCGCAGGATTGATCACAACGTGATTGATTGCTCCGCAATTGATCCGAAGGATTGATCACAACGTGATTGATTCTGCTTGCAGAAGTTTAGCTATTCAGCTTCAACACCGCCAAAAACGCTGCTTGTGGAACTTCTACAGATCCAACTTGTCGCATGCGTTTCTTTCCTTCTTTTTGCTTTTCAAGAAGCTTGCGCTTACGCGAGATGTCACCGCCATAACACTTTGCAGTAACGTCTTTACGCAAGGCGTTAATGGTTTCACGAGCAATGATTTTGGCGCCAATGGCAGCCTGAAGTGCTATTAAGAATTGTTGTCTTGGGATTAACTCACGCAATTTCATGCAGATTTTCTTACCCAATTCGTATGCGTGATCTTTGTGAATAAGCGCACTTAAGGCGTCTACCTGTTCTCCGTTTAAGAGTATATCTAATTTCACCAACAAACTTTGTTGGTAGCCAATTCTAAAATAATCGAAGGAAGCATATCCTTTCGAAATAGTCTTTAAACGATCATAGAAATCGAATACAATTTCTGCCAATGGCATTTCAAACGTTAGCTCAATGCGGTCAGTCGTGAGGTAAAGTTGGTTTTGCAACATGCCTCTTTTTTCAATACACAACGTCATAATTGCACCAATGTACTCTGTCTTAGTTATGATTTGTGCTTTAATAAACGGCTCTTCAACATAGTCTATTAAGTTCTGCTCTGGCAGTTCCGAAGGATTGTTGATCTCTAACTTTTCCCCCTTGGTTGTGTAACAGATGTAACTAACGTTCGGAACAGTTGTAATAACAGTCATGTTGAACTCACGCTCCAAACGTTCTTGAATAATTTCCATGTGCAACATTCCTAAGAATCCGCAACGGAAACCAAATCCAAGTGCCGCCGAGCTTTCTGGCTCAAATACCAAAGACGCATCGTTCAACTGTAATTTTTCCATGCTCGCACGAAGCTCTTCGTACTCGTCTGTATCGACAGGATAAATTCCAGCGAATACCATCGGCTTCACATCTTCGAAACCTTGAAGAGCTTCAGGAGAAGGGTTAGCAAGGGTTGTAATGGTATCGCCCACTTTTACTTCAGTGGCAGTTTTAATTCCAGAAATAATATAACCCACATCGCCGGCAGCAACAAAGTCGCGCGGCTTCAAGTCCATTCCCAAAACACCAACTTCATCTGCATAGTATTCTTTTCCTGTGCTCATGAACTTCACCTTGTCTCCCTTGCGAAGAACGCCGTTCTTAATTCGGAAGTAAGCAATAATTCCGCGGAACGAATTGAACACTGAATCGAAAACCATTGCCTGCAAAGGGGCGTCAACTGTTCCAACCGGAGCAGGAATGCGGGCACAAATAGCATCCAAAATATCAGGAACACCCTCACCTGTTTTTCCGCTTGCGGCTAAAATTTCATCCCGTTCGCAACCGATTAAATCTACAATCTGATCTTTCACCAACTCGGGGTCTGCGTTTGGAAGATCTATTTTATTTAAAATTGGAATGATGGTTAAATCGTTTTCCAATGCCAAGTACAAGTTTGAAATGGTCTGTGCTTGAATTCCCTGAGAGGCATCAACAATAAGAATGGCGCCTTCGCAAGAAGCAATGGCGCGAGAAACTTCGTAAGAAAAGTCAACGTGACCAGGCGTGTCGATCAAATTCAACACAAATTGTTCGTTGCCCACTTTGTGCAACATCTGAATAGCATGCGCCTTGATGGTAATGCCCTTCTCTCGCTCAAGATCCATGTCGTCGAGCGCCTGCGCCACCATCTTACGGTCTTCAATGGTCTTGGTAATTTGCAACATCCTATCTGCAAGGGTAGATTTCCCGTGATCAATGTGTGCAATGATGCAAAAATTTCGAATATTTTTCATGTTCTTTATAAGCGCTGCGAAGTTACGTCTAAAGCTAAGTATAAAACAATGAAAAGAAAATTCCCGAAAACAAATTTGTTAAAGGGAACATTCGATTATTTTTGTTGTCCATGAAAATTTTGAAATCCATATTTATTGCAATACTAGGACTTGTTGCAACAGGCGTTTTCGGTCAAGGCGAGCATTTGTATTGCAGTGAGCGTGAAAATCGCGTGCGTATGTTCGGTATGTACCCCGAAGCCGAAGGAATCGCCCGTCGTGCAGGAGAAGCCCTTGAAACTTACACAGAAAATTTCGTTGATAATGCGCCCGAGCGCGGTTCACAAACCATTTATACCATTCCCGTTGTATTTCATGTCATTCATAACAACGGGTCAGAGAATATCTCTGACGACCAAATTTTAAATGGCCTTTCCATTTTGAATCGCGACTTCGCAATGTTAAATACAGACATCAGTCTTGTTGTCACGGCTTTTGAAAACATCACTGCCGATATTGGCATTGAATTCGTTCTCGCCACCAAAGACCCGAATGGCAATTGTACACGAGGAATAAATAGAATTGTTTCAACACTTACCTCTGATGGTGGACAAGACATGAAAGATCTTATTATTTGGCCGCGTAATAAATACCTAAATGTTTGGATATGTCTCGACGCCGCGGGTGCTGCTGGATATACGAATTTACCTGGAGACGTTGCGGGCTTTTGGGGTGCTGGCACAGACGGTATTGTCCTTCGTTCTGATTACATGGGTGCCATTGGAACAAGCACTTCCCAACGCAGTAGAACTCTCACCCATGAAGTAGGCCATTGGTTGAACCTATACCACACATGGGGCCCCGGTAACTCTCCTGGAGTTTCTACGAATTGTAATCAAGATGATAACGTAACAGATACTCCGAACACAATAGGCTGGACCACGTGTTCACTTACAGGAAGTTCATGCGGAAACACGGTAGACAACGTGCAAAATTACATGGAATACTCGTACTGCTCGCGCATGTTCACAGAAGGTCAACGCACACGCATGCGCGCCGCCATTACGAGTAGCGTTGCTCAGCGCAGTAGCCTGATTACCGCTTCAAATTTGTTGGCCACAGGAGTAACAAATCCTGCACTTTGTGTTGCCGATTTCGAATTCAATAAAAATATATTGTGCGCTGGAGACAGCGTGACTTTCAACGATATTTCTTATCACGGAATAACTTCTTGGAATTGGAATTTCGGAGACGGTGTAACATTGGTTGGAAGCGATCCTGCTGTTCACCAAAATCCAATACACACCTACAACACACCTGGAACTTTCACCGTAACTCTTACGGTTAGCAACGGTGCAGATCAACTTTCAAAAACGTATTCAAACGTTATTACTGTGTTAGGCGGTGGTGGAATTAACACCCCATTGATGGAAGGTTTTGAAGGAACATGGCCTTCAAACAATTGGTTTGTAAACAACCCAGACCTTGACGAAACATGGCAAGTGGTTACTACTAATTACAGTGGTGCTAACGGATTAAAACTTGCTAATTTCACTAGTGAGTCCGGACATGTAGACGAATTCATCTCGAACACGTTCGACATGAGCGCGATGGACACCATTTTCGTGAGTTATAAATGGGCCTATGCAAATCGTGTGAACGAGACTGATGATCGTCTCCGCGTTAGTGCATCAGGAGATTGCGGAGCGTCTTGGACACTTGCTCGAATTCGCAAAGGCACAACTAACTTACCTACCCGAACAGGAACTAACTTGGCCTTCACCCCAAGCGGCATTGACCAATGGAGCGGTGAAACGCTTACGCTAACCGCTCAGAACTACATGACCGAAAATTTCCAATTAAAATATGAATTCATCAGTTATGGTGGAAATAATATTTATCTCGATGACATTAACATCACTGTTGTTGATACGCTTGGAAATTTCATTGAAATTACCGAGTCTCCACTCGAAATAAATTTATTCCCTAATCCTGCAAATGATGCTACAACTCTAGTTTTGGGAAGTACTGCTCACAGAAAAACTGAGGTAACCTTATTCAATTCAGCCGGAGATTTAGTTGACCGAATCTTCAGCGGAAACCTAAGTGTAGGCACCCACAATTTCGAGATTGCAAAACAACCTGCTGGTTTCTACATTGTTCAAATTCAAAGCGGAAACTCAGTGATACATCGAAAACTTATTTTCGAATAAGCTTTCGTTGAACAAACTTGGCTCGTGTTTGTTAACTTTGTTTAATATGTCGACATTCACTCCAGGCCCTCTTCTCGCTCAATTCGATAATCCAATTGCCTTACGCAACGGGTTAAAAGACGAGCAACTCAAACAATTGTGTACAGAACTTCGTCAGTACATTGTTGACATCGTTTCTGAAAAAGGCGGACACTTCGGCGCAAGTTTAGGTGTGGTTGAAATGACCGTTGCCCTTCACTATGTTTTCGAAACGCCATACGATCAATTGATTTGGGATGTTGGACACCAAGCCTACGGACACAAAATTCTCACCGGAAGACGAGACAATTTCCACACAAATAGAGTTTACAAAGGTCTTTCCGGCTTCCCGAAAAGAAGCGAAAGCGAATACGACACGTTTGGGGTTGGGCACAGTTCCACTTCAATTTCTGCAGCTATTGGAATGGCCGTTGCCAGCAAAGTAAAAGAAGAAAAAGACCGTCAGGTAATTGCAGTTATTGGCGACGGAGCTATGACTGCAGGTTTGGCCTTCGAAGGCTTGAATCACGGGTCTACAGCGGATTGCAATGTACTTGTTGTGTTGAACGACAATTGCATGAGCATTGACCCGAACGTAGGAGCGTTGAAGGAATATTTAACGGACATTACAACTTCGCACACCTACAACAAGGTGAAAGACGACGTGTGGCAATTGCTTGGAAAGGTTTCGAAATTCGGACCGAATGCGCAACACATTGCACATAAAATTTCAGAAGCACTGAAAGGCACATTAATCAAAGAAAGCAATTATTTCGAATCGTTGAAGTGGAGATACTTCGGTCCAATTGACGGACACGATGTGGATTATATGGTGAAGGTGATGCGCGATTTGAAAGACATCCCTGGACCCAAGATTCTACACTGTGTTACGAAGAAAGGAAAAGGCTACGCTCCAGCTGAAGCGGGCTCTCCGACGAAGTGGCACGCGCCGGGACTCTTCAACAAAGAGACGGGAGAAATTGTTAAAGTTGTTCCTAAGAGTCCGCAACCGCCGTTGTACCAAGATGTCTTCGGACATACCATTATTGAATTAGCAGAGAAGAACGAAAAGATTGTAGGTGTTACACCTGCCATGCCTAGCGGATGTTCCTTGAAGTTGATGATGGAGGCTATGCCTAAGCGTGCCTTCGACGTGGGAATTGCAGAGCAACACGCGGTTACTTTTTCTGCGGGAATGGCTACGCAAGGACTTGTTCCTTTCTGTAATATTTATTCGAGCTTTATGCAACGCGCCTATGACCAAGTCATTCACGACGTTGCCATTCAAAAATTAAATGTCGTTTTCTGTTTAGATCGCGGCGGATTGGTTGGTGCCGACGGTCCTACCCACCACGGATCCTACGACTTAGCCTACATGCGCTGCATTCCTAATATGATTGTTTCAAGCCCAATGAACGAAAGTGAATTGCGCGATTTAATGTTCACCGGACAGCTTCCAGATCAAGGTCCTTTCAGCATTCGTTATCCGAGAGGTAACGGTGTCATGACCGACTGGAAAACCCCTATGAAAGAAATTAAAGTAGGAACCGGAAGGAAGATTAAATCTGGAGACGACGTTGCTATTTTAACAATAGGCCCAATTGGAAATTACGCTGTGAAGGCATGTGAAGCATTAGCTGAGCAAGGCATTTCAGCTGCTCATTACGACATGCGTTTTGCGAAACCGATTGATGAATTAATGCTTCATGAAGTATTCGGTAAATTCAAGCATGTGATTACGGTGGAAGACGGATGTGTTCAAGGTGGAATGGGAAGTGCTGTGATTGAATTCATGGCAGACAACGGTTACACGGCTCAAGTGAAGCGTTTGGGAATTCCTGATCAATACATAGAACACGGAACACAAGATCAGCTCTATGCAGAATGTGGTTACGATGTAGCCGGAATGGTTCGCACAGCAGTTGAATTGGTTGGAAATCAAGCAGCACAATCTTTAGGCGCGTGATCAATTCTTCCAACGGACAAATTCTTCACTATTCAATATTCAATCACGACAGCTCGAATGAATGGGTAACCTTCATTCACGGTGCTGGAGGAAGCAGCGCCATCTGGTTCAAGCAGATAAGAGCATTTCAAAAACACTTCAATGTGTTGCTCATTGATTTGCGCGGACACGGTCAATCGAAAAATGTTCGTCCGCTTAAAAAAGAGAAATACAACTTCGAAGAAATAGGCAACGAAGTCATTGAAGTATTGGAACATTTGAAAATCAAATGCACGCACTTCGTTGGCATTTCCATGGGAACCATTGTCATTCGTGACATTAGCGAACGGGCCACTTCTTTGGTAAAATCCATGATCTTGGCTGGCGCCACTATGAAACTGAATGTACGCGGACAGTTTCTCATGCGATTTGGGCAAACCTTTAAGTCGTTAATTCCTTATCTCATTTTATACAGACTTTTCGCCTTCATCATTATGCCGAAGAAAAGCAATTCGGAAGCGCGAAACCTATTCATTCGCGAAGCGAAAAAACTCGAGCAAACCGAATTCAAAAAGTGGTTCGGATTGGTTACTCAAGTAAATCCGCTTCTTTCTTCCTTCCGAAAAAAAGAAACTCCCGCAAAGACGCTATACGTTATGGGCGCAGAAGACCATATGTTTCTTCCTTCCATAAAAAAACTCGCTATGCGATTCTCTTCCTCTGAACTCATCGTTGTTCCCAACAGCGGACACGTGGTGAATATTGAGAAGCCGGTGGAGTTTAATGAGATTTGTATTTCATTCCTTCACGCTTCGCGATGACCCATAACCGCTTCGCGGATGACCCTATGGGATGACCACTGCGTGGATGACCCTAAGGGATGACCACCGCGTGGATGACCACTGCGTGGATGACCCTATGGGATGACCGCTTCGCGGATGACCCTATGGGATGACCACTGCGTGGATGACCGTTCCGGATGACCACCGCGTGGATGACCGTTCCGGATGACCACCGCGTGGATGACCCTATGGGATGACCACTGCGTGGATGACCCTATGGGATGACCACTACGTGGATGACCCTAAAGGATGACCACCGCGTGGATGACCGTTCCGGATGACCACTACGTGGATGACCCTGCGGGATGACCGTTCCGGATGACCGCTTCGCGGAGCGTCATCGATTGAAAATCGTCATCAACGAAGTTGTCATCACAACGTGTTGTGTCATCGGCTCCGCCGTTTTGATTATCTTTGAAAAATGCGTTTCCGCCTTATCCTTTTCTTAACAATTCTTGCGACTTCGCTTTCGGCGCAGACATTAAAAGTTCGCATTTTCGACGAAACCTCTCGCGAGCCGTTGCCCGGTGCAATGGTATTTTCAAACAGAGTGACCATTGGTGTTACCGATCTTTCAGGAACTTCCAAATTGAATAAAGCAGATATCCTCGATTCAATAAGCATTCTGCATATTGGTCATTCAGACAGCACATTCGCAATAACGAATGACATGTATGAAAAGGGGGTGACTATCTTCTTGAAAGCTCAGAGTTCTTCAACCGGAACCGTTGTTATTGGCTCTTCGCGCTACTTGCAAGCGCTCGAATTGCAAACGCTCAGTATCGACGTTATCAAAGCAACTGAACTTATTCAGCGTATTACTCCTGATTTGGCGAAGGCAGCAGAGCGACTTCCAGGGCTTACGATTATAGACGGACAAGCGAGTATTCGCGGGGGAAGTGGATATGCCTTCGGAGCAGGAACTCGCGTGCTGCTTATTGTAGACAATCAGCCACTCATAACAGCAGATCGCAACGACATTAAATGGAACTATGTTCCACTTGAATTGGCTGAACAAATTGAAGTGGTGAAAGGCGCGTCGTCTGTGCAATACGGAAGCGCTGCGTTAAACGGAGTAATACATGTCCGCACGGCCTATCCTGGAAAAGAACCTGAAACATTTGTTTCGACGTTTGGAACGACATACGACAAACCGCGCGACGCATCTATGGCATGGTGGACAGGCAATCGCATACCCTATCAAAGCGGTTTGCAGTTTCGTCACAAAGAACGTTTGAAGAACGGAATTGATTTCGTTATAGGTGGAAATGTATTGCGCAGTGTGGGTTGGTTAAATGGCGAATACGAAGACCGCGAACGCATTTCTTTTCGAACAAGAAAAATCTGGAAGAATGGAAGAAGAAGTGCAGGTTTAGATGGAAACATCATGCATCAAAAACAAGGATTCTTTTTTATGTGGAAGGGAACCGGAACGGATTCTTATTTACCATACAGCACGACGACTCTTTTAAACTTAAACGACCTCTGGGCCAACATTGATCCGTGGTTCACAGCCTTCGATAAAAAAGCGAACAAGCACACCCTTCGTGGAAGATATTACTACACGCTTCAAGTGGGAGGAAAAGACTGGTATCCGGCTACTAACTTAATTAGTACTGAATACCAATTTCAACACAACACCCAATCGAAAGGGACTTTAGTGACTGGATTAACCGGCACGCAATTCTTCTTCGATGATGGCGGTTTAGGTGGAAGGCATGCAGGAAATTTCGCAGGAGCTTATGTGCAGTTCGATCAGCCCTGGAAGAAATTTCAATTCAGCGCAGGAGCACGCATGGAACTGTTCCGTTTAGACGCTATGGTTGTGCGTTCTATGCCCGTAGGAAGAGCGGGTATTAATTATGAAGCTGGCAAGAACACTTTCCTTCGCGCTTCGTTCGGACAAGGCTTCCGTTTCCCTTCTCCAGTTGAACGCTTCGTAAATACCAATCTCGACATCATTCGCATTTATCCTAATCCCAATCTGCTTCCAGAACAAGGATGGGGTGCGGAAATTGGCGTGAAACAGAAAATAAAAATAGGAGAATGGAATGCATCAGCTGACGCGGCTTTGTTCTTGACCCGCTACAAAAACTTACTTGAATTTTCGTTTGATCAATGGGGATTGCCTACCGACCCTTTGTTCGGATTTGGATTTAAGAGTATAAACATTACTGAAGCACAAATCGGAGGTATTGAACTTGCGCTAAATGGCGACAGCTACATTGGTGATTGGAAAGTTAATCTCGGTGGAGGATATACGTATATCTGTCCGGTTGACATGAACATTGCACCTGAATTGAAATCACTTCTCCCCTATGCAAAATACGCCGTGCAATCCTTCGCATCCGACGAACGCGGCGCAGGAACGCCTATCTTGAAGTATCGCTACCGCCACATGGGCAAGTTCAACATTGACGCACAATCTCCGGAAGGGTTCACCATTGGCGCGGGAATAAGAGCCTACAGTTACATGGAGAAAGTCGATTCTATTTTCGAAATCTTCGTTCCAGGCTTGGCACAATTCAGAAAAGACTTCAGTGGACCTTCGGCCATCATAGATCTTCGCGGTGGATACATTAAGAACGGCCATCGCTTCACCCTTCAGATTACCAACATCACCAACGCCTTCGTAACCATTCGTCCTGCGAAGCCAGAGGCTCCGAGAGGGTTTATGTTTCAATATGCCTTAACGCTTAACAGGAAGAAGTCTAAATCAGAGATTCGCACTTAAGCGTTAGATACTTCGTAAGATGTTTCACAAGATTCTGCGAAAGAAGCTTCGCTAGATAATTGCTTGCCGAAGGCATCTTTTGGAAAATCTTGTGCTACATCTTTTAAAAAATCGTTTGTAACATCTTGTACTACATCTTTTGAAAAATCTTACGAAGTATCTTACGAAGTATCTTGTGAAACATCTTTCGAAGAATTGTATCTTTGACTCCCATGTTTTTAGAAAACACCGTAAATAGAGGAAGAAGCGCCGGCTGGATTGAAGTCGTGTGTGGAAGTATGTTTTCTGGAAAAACGGAAGAGTTAATTCGTCGTTTAAGACGCGCGGAATTCGCGAAAATGAACGTAGAAATTTTCAAACCGAAATTAGATGTTCGCTACAGCGAAGAGGAAGTGGTGAGTCATGTGGGAACAACTATTCGATCTACGCCTGTTGAACATTCATCTCAAATTTTATTGCTTGCTTCGACTGCAGAAGTGATTGGTATTGATGAAGCACAATTCTTCGACGATGGACTTCCGGAAGTGTGCAATCAGTTGGCGAACATGGGTGTTCGCGTTATTGTTGCGGGATTAGACATGGATTATACGGGCAAGCCTTTCGGACCTATGCCGCATTTGTTAGCCATTGCTGAATATGTGACGAAGGTTCATGCTATCTGTGTTGAAACAGGTCAATTGGCGCATTACTCGCACAGAATTATTGAAGGCGACAAACAAGTTCAATTGGGTGAAAAGGAATCGTACGTTCCGCTTTCACGAGCTGCGTTTGTTAAGAAGCAGAAATAAAATCATTTGCCAATTGCAAAGCCGCCGGCAATCCTGCTTCATCGCTTCCTCCAGCGGTTGCGAAGAACGGCTGTCCGCCCCCGCCTCCTTTAATGGCTTTCGCCCATTCACGAACGAGTTGACCCGCATTCCATTTTTTATCGTTCACCAACGAATCGCTTAGAGCCAATGAAATTGTTGGCTTACCAGCAGAAACATTCGCCAATAAAATGAATGCATTTGGAATTTCTGATTTCAATTGGAAACAAATATCCTTGATCGCATTAGCGTCTAAATCTACTTGATCAATCAAGACACTCATTCCATTTTTCTCTGTGAACTTCTCCTTCAACACGCCTTTCATTTGCATGGCTTTTTCGTGCTTCAAAGCGTCCAATTCTTTTTCCAACAAAGAAAATTTGCTTAGTAAATCTTCTACTGCCTTGCTTGCGTTTTTGTTTTTCACCAACGAACGAACCGCTTCCAGTTCGTTGCGTTCTTCTTCCAACAACGCATCTACCGCATCGGCTGTAATGGCTTCAATTCTTCGAATACCCGCAGCAACCGCAGCTTCCGATGTTATCTGGAATGAACGAATATCGCTGGTCTTCTGAACGTGCGTTCCTCCGCACAATTCAACGCTGTTTCCGAATTGAATAACACGAACCGTTGACCCGTATTTTTCACCAAACAACATCATGGCACCTTGTGCTTTCGCCTCGTCCATGGTTGCGTTTCTATTTTCATTCAATGGGAAAGCTGCACGAATGCGGCTGTTCACCAATTGCTCTACTTGCTTCAATTCGTCGTCGGTCATTTTCGCGAAATGCGAAAAGTCGAAACGCAAATAATCAGCATTCACCAACGATCCTTTTTGCTCTACGTGCGTTCCCAACACCTCGCGCAATGCCTCGTGTAGCAGGTGCGTTACGCTGTGATTACGTTGTGAGCTTTCACGCTTCGTGCGATCTACAACCGCAGTAAAAGTTGCGTTCACATTCTCTGGAAGTTGCTCTACAAAATGAACACTTAGGTTGTTTTCTTTCTTGGTGTCTATAACAGCAATGCTCTCGTTTATGGTTTTCAAAACTCCCGTGTCTCCCACTTGTCCTCCGCCTTCAGCGTAGAACGGAGTATTGCTCAACACCAATTGAAAACTCTCTTTTCCTTTCGCTTTAATCTTTCTGTATTTCAGAATTTTCGTTTCGCATTCCAACGAATCGTATCCAACAAATGTCGGATCTCCTGCTTGCAATTCAACCCAGTCGTCCGTCTCTAATTTCGTAGCACTGCGACTGCGTTCTTTTTGCTTGGCCAATTCTTCTTCGAATCCTGCAGCATCGACTCCCACTCCCTTTTCAGAAGCAATTAACGAGGTTAAATCGAAGGGGAATCCGAAGGTGTCGTACAATTCAAAAACTGTTTTTCCATCTAGCACTTCCGCACCTTTGCTTAAGTGATCATCTAACAATTGAATGCCTTTGTCGAGTGTGCGCAAGAAGCTTTCTTCTTCCTCACGAATCACACGCTTCACTAAATCTTTGTTGGAAACAATTTCAGGGAAGAAACCGCCCATTTCTGCTGCAAGGACATCTACCAATTCAAAAATGAATGGATCCTTTCTGTTCAGGAAACTATATCCGTAACGAATGGCTCTGCGCAAGATTCTTCGGATCACATATCCCGCTCCACCGCTTGCAGGAAGTTGTCCGTCTGCAATGGTAAACGACACCGCGCGAACGTGGTCTGCAATAACGCGAATGGCAATGTCTTGTTTGGAATCGCTACGTGTATAAGCCACACCCGATGTTTTCGAAATGCGCTCAATCAACGGCGAGAAGACATCGGTGTCGTAGTTCGATTGTTTGCCTTGAAGGGCAACACACAAACGTTCGAAGCCCATTCCGGTATCTACGTGTTTGTTTGGAAGGGGCTCTAACTCTCCGCTTGATTTGCGATTGAATTGCATGAACACGTTGTTCCAAATTTCAATCACTTGCGGATGGCTATCGTTCACCAATATTTTTCCATCGACTTTCGCACGCTCTTCGTCGGTACGAATGTCAATGTGAATTTCGCTACACGGACCGCAAGGACCCGTTTCGCCCATTTCCCAAAAATTGTCTTTTTTATTTCCTTTTAAAATTCTGTCTTCCGCAATGCAGCGTTTCCAGATGTCGAAAGCCTCTTGATCGAATTCCAATCCTTCTTTTTCATCACCTTCGAAGACGGTCACATACAATCTGTCTTTTGGAAGTTTGTACACTTCGGTTAACAGCTCCCATGCCCAGGTAATGGCCTCTTCCTTGAAATAATCTCCGAACGACCAGTTGCCCAACATTTCGAACATGGTGTGGTGGTAGGTATCTACGCCTACCTCTTCCAAGTCGTTGTGCTTTCCGCTAACGCGAAGACACTTCTGAGAGTTCGCAATGCGCTTGTGCTCTATGGTGCCGTGGCCTAGAAATAAATCTTTGAACTGATTCATTCCGGCGTTGGTGAACATAAGCGTTGGATCGCCCTTCACCACAATGGGTGCCGACGAAACAATGTGGTGACCTTTCGATTTAAAAAAGTCTAAAAAGGTTTGGCGAATCTCTTGAGCTGTCATCATGCGCGCAAATTTACATCTCACAAGGGAAGAAGCGATTAAAAAAAGTAACGTAAATTCGCAAGGCATGAAGAAATTCAAGTACAAATACATCTTCAATCCGAATACCCTCAATTACGAGGCTATAACTTATACCATTCGGGATTACGCTTGGATTGTCACGCGCTATTTGCTTGCAGGCGTGGTATTGGGTGGTATTGGTATTGTACTTTATGCGTCTTTCTTCAAAGACCCTGAGACTGATCAGCTCGAGAAAAAGATTAATTATCTGGAAACGCAAATTGAAACGTTCAACCGTAAGATTGACACCTTGGAATTGTTTGCCACAGATCTAGAACGAAGAGATGAAAATGTGTATCGTTCTATCTTCGGAGCTGAGCCATACGCCCGCAAGTTCACAGGGCTTTCATCAAAAACACACAACGACTTCGCTACTGATAAAGACGTTGAAGAAACGTTGTTTCGTATTCGCAAACTGCAAGACATGTTCGTGAGTCAGAGTAAGTCCTACGAAGAAATTTATTCGTTGGCACGCGGACAAGACGCCATGCTTCAGAGCATTCCTGCCATTCAACCTATTTCAAACAAAGACTTGGAGCGTATCTCTTCCGGATTCGGATATCGTATTCACCCCATTTACAAAGTGGCTAAACTTCACACTGGATTGGATTTCACAGCCGACATTGGAACTGAAATTTATGCCACCGGAGACGGCGTTGTTGAAAAAACGGAAAGTATTTATACGGGGTATGGAAATAACGCTGTAATCCAGCATGGATACGGGTATCAGTCGCTTTATGCTCACATGAGTAAAATCCTTGTTAGACAAGGCGAAAAAGTCCGAAGAGGTCAATTGATAGGGCTTGTAGGCAATACGGGGGCATCTACGGGTCCGCACTTGCATTATGAAGTTATTAGAAACGGTCAAAAAGTAGATCCGGCGTTTTACTTTTACAACGACATTACGCCAGAGCAGTACGAAGAGGTATTGCAGCGTGCTGCCAATGCCAACCAAAGTTTCGACTAATTATGTCTAAGACCTTCGAAATAGAAAAAATTTATTTTAGCATCTCTGAGGTTGCTGAAATGTTCGATGTGAATGCTTCTCTTCTTCGTTTTTGGGAAAAAGAATTTCCGCAATTGCAACCGCGCAAGAACAGCAAGGGCAATCGTATTTATTCCAAGAAAGACATTGAGTTGTTCAAGAAGATTCACGAATTGGTGCGTGTGCAAGGATTCACGCTGGAAGGCGCTAAGAATGCGCTTCGTCAGAAAGTAAACGAGACCGATGGAGCCGCTATTCAAGCGCGTTTAATTCGCGTTCGTTCTGAATTAGTGAGTATTTTAAGCAGTTTGTAAAAACAAACGAACGCGTGGCTTGTTTCTAAGTCATGTTATCTGAAACAGACATTGATCGAATCATTGAAATGGCGTGGGAAGACCGCACGCCATTCGACGCTATTACCGCGCAGTTCGGCGTTAGCGAAGCAGAAGTTATTGCGCTTATGCGCAAAGAAATGAAGGCTACCTCCTTCCGCATGTGGCGCGCCCGTGTGCAAGGAAGAGCAACAAAACACGTGATGCTTCGGACAGAGTCGCTGAACGACGACAGTCGATTCAAATGCACCCGCCAGCGAAGCGTTTCCAACAATAAAATTTCCAAAAGGAAATGAAGATAGGCTTGGTCTTTCCGCACCAACTGTTCGAAGAGCACGAACTCTTCCGTTCGTGCGATTGTCTTTTGCTTATTGAAGAACCACTCTTCTTTTCACAATACCCCTTCCACAAGAAAAAAATAATCTTGCATCGCGCAAGCATGAAAGCCTTTCTGGAAGAGCAATGCAGAACTTCTTCCAACTGGAAATACATTCCACACGACGAAGCCTCTTCCCTTCAAATTGAAAATGAATTGAAGTCTTTGCGGTCGACGGAATTGTTGTGGATCGACACGGTTGATTTCAACCTGGAAAAAAAAATAAACAAGTGGGCGCAACGATTAAGCCTTGCGACGAAGCGATTCGATTCACCGAATTTTTACAATACAGAAGAAGAGTTGAAGGCGTACTTCAACAAGAAAAAATTCTTCTTGAATGACTTTTATATTCACGAAAGAAAGAAGCGAAAAATTCTATTGAGACCCAACGAAGAACCTGTTGGTGGCAAGTGGACTTTCGACACCGATAACCGCGCAAAAGCCCCGAAGGGCATGCAATTTCCAGAACCGTTTTCTTCAACACAAAATGAATTTGTTGTTGAAGCAACTGTCTACGTAGAAGCGCATTTCGCAAAGCACGTGGGCACGTCCGAGAACTTCATTTACGCCGTTACAAGAGACGAAGCGAAAGCGGCTTTGCGCTATTTCATTCAACATAAAATAAATGAATACGGCACCTACCAAGATGCCATTGTTCCGCAAGAAGCGTGGCTCTTTCATTCCATTATTTCTCCCTATTTAAACATAGGACTACTTACTCCGCAAGAGTGCGTTCAAGCGGCGTTAGATTCGAATGCCGGGATGAATAATGTGGAAGGATTCGTGCGTCAGGTTTTGGGATGGCGCGAATTCATTCGTGCGGTGTATGTGTTGAAGGGCGTGCAAGAACGTACTTCGAATTTCTTTCAACACAATCGAAAATTACCGAATGGGTTTTGGGAAGGAGAAACCGGTATTCGTCCCATTGACGACTGTTTGAAAGGCCTTCGTGAAAACGCGTATTCGCATCACATTGAGCGATTAATGCTGTTGGGGAATTTCATGCTGTTGAGCGAAGTTCATCCGCATGAAGTGTACGAGTGGTTCATGACCTACTACATAGATGCTTACGATTGGGTTATGGTTCCGAATGTATACGGTATGTCGCAGTTTGCAGACGGCGGGCTCATGAGCACGAAGCCGTACATGAGTGGTTCAAATTACATTTATAAAATGAGCAACTACAAAAAGGGCGAGCCGTGGGAGAAGATTTGGGACGCGCTGTTTTGGAATTTCATTGAACGCAACACCCCTTTCCTTGCGAGGAATTATCGCTTGAGTATGATGGTGGCTTTGCTGAACAAAATGGACGGGCAAAAAAAACAAGGGCACTTGGCCCTTGCTCAATCTTTTTTGAATAAAGAGAATTAAGATCCGCAGTACAGACAGCCTTCGTCGGCGTCTTCCATTTCACCTGTGCCGTGCACTAGGCGCTTCACTTCGTTTTCTACATCTGCTTCAGACCAGGTAGGATTTACCGCCTTAATGCGTGCTTTTAAGAATAAGTATTCGTTCGATTCCATAAGAGTGTTGTTTTGGTAAGAGGAAGTTACAAAGGTGAATATGAAGCCCGTGTTAAGTCGAATTGACTTACTAACACAGCTCGGTTCACGGACATCTATCTGCTGATTATCAACGAAAAAACCCGTGGATAATCTGTAACTTCGAAATCCAAATTAGATTACCATGCAACGAATTGAATCGTTTGAACAATATGAATTAGCCTATTCTGAGAGTATTTCAAATCCAGATAAATTCTGGGGTGAAATAGCTCAATCTTTTTCATGGAAAAAGAAATGGGATACAGTTTTATCTGGAACTTTCGCAGATGCCAAAACTCGTTGGTTCGACGGTGGTGAATTGAACATTACTGAAAACTTACTCGACAGACATTTAGCTGAACGCGGCGATCAAGTGGCTCTTATTTGGGAACCGAATGAACGTTCGGTTCAAGCTCGCTCATTCACGTATTCCGATCTACACAAGGAAGTTTGTATTGCAGCAGAAATGCTTCGCACATTGGGTGTAAACAAAGGAGATCGCGTTTGCATCTACATGAGCATGGTGCCTGAATTGGTGTTCAGCGTTTTGGCCTGTGCGCGTATTGGCGCGGTGCACTCGGTTATCTTCGGTGGATTCAGCGCACGCAGCATTGCAGATCGCGTAGACGATGCTGAAGCAGATTTTGTGATAACCATGGACGGCGGTCTTCGAGGTAACAAAACCATTCCATTGAAATCGGTAGTTGACGAAGCATTGACTTCAACCAGAAAAATAAAAAATGTGTTGGTGTTCAATTACCTCAATCTTCCAATTGCAAAAAATGAAATGGATGTCGATTGGAATGAATTGAAGGAACGTGTTCTTTCCAACAATAATTACATGAAGCCCGGAGAGACGCTTCAGTCTGAAGATCCGTTGTTCATCTTGTACACAAGCGGTTCTACAGGTAAACCGAAAGGCGTTGTGCACAGCACCGCGGGATACATGGTGTGGACAGCCTATACTTTTTTGAATGTGTTTCAATACGAAAAAGGAGATATTCATTTTTGTACTGCCGATATTGGATGGGTTACAGGACACAGCTATTTAATCTACGGACCGCTGTTGAATGGCGCTACCTCATTGATGTTCGAAGGCATACCTACTTATCCGGATGCTGGAAGATTTTGGGACATTGTAGCGAAACACAAAGTGAGTATTTTCTATACTGCACCTACTGCCATTCGTAGTTTAATGTCGGCCGGAGATGAATTCTTAGAAGGAAAAGACTTGTCTTCGTTGCGCATACTCGGAAGTGTTGGCGAACCCATTAACGAAGAAGCTTGGAATTGGTATCACGATAAAATTGGAAAAGGAAATTGTCCGGTAGTCGATACTTTTTGGCAAACGGAAACAGGCGGCGTAATGATTTCAAGCTTAGCTGGAGTAACACCCTCGAAACCGGTGTTTGCCACCTTGCCTATGCCTGGGGTTCTTCCTGTTTTGTTAGACGATAAAGGGAATGAAATTCTTGAAAACGATTTAACCGGAAACCTGTGTTTCAAGCAGTCCTGGCCTTCGATGATTCGAACGACTTATGGCGATCACGAGCGTTGTATTTTGAATTACTTCAGCACGTATAAAAATTATTACTTCACAGGTGATGGCGCTTACCGCGATGAGAACGGCATGTATCGTTTAGCGGGAAGGGTTGACGATGTGTTGAATGTAAGTGGACACCGCATAGGAACCGCGGAAGTAGAGAACGCCATTAATCATACGCCTGGAGTTATTGAAAGCGCGGTGGTGGGGTATCCGCATGACATCAAAGGGCAAGGGATCTTCGCGTTTGTGATTTGTAATACGCACCATCATTTAGAAGATCATGAACAAATTCATGCGATAACCAAAACAGTAAGTGAGCAGATTGGACCGATTGCGAAGCCTGATAAAATTATCCTTGTTACTGGGCTTCCGAAAACGCGAAGTGGAAAGATTATGCGTCGCATTTTGCGGAAAATTGCGGAAGGAGAATTTGATGCTATTGGTGATACTACAACACTGCTCGACCCTTCCGTTATTCAAGAAATTATTGACAAAGCGAGATAATTTTTTTGTAATTTCACTGCATGAGGCGGAGGATATTTTCAACGGACAAAAAGAGCAGTTCTTTCCTAATTATTGGGGCGCTCATTCCGAGTTCTGGGTTGTTTGTTGTAAACAGTCTCTTCGCAAGTTCAGCTAATAACAGCGAACTACTTGTTCTTTATTTTCAGTCTGTCATTGCGGTAGTTTTTGGAGCCGTTTTTTTTGCCCCGGCGTGGGGACGTATGCCTTTGAAAACGGAGGGGGAACTCATTCCATATCGATTCATAGGTAAAGGAACGGTTTCCTTGTCAAAGTTTAGAGGGCTTTATTTGGGCCTACTTATACTGCCTTTGGCCAAGGCTGTGAGCATTCAACCGCTGTCTGAATATCTTTTCTCTGACTCGAGTAGCCAGCACAATTTCACGCTATTCACGCTCGCTCTTTTAGTCTTGAATATATTTTTCAATACGCTTTACAATCGCATTCGTATTGACGCCGTCATTGGCTACTCTACATTCCTTGTTGCCATTTTTTACTTGGTCATTCAACTTGCTTCAGGATCAAGTTTCTCTAGTCATCCGGAAAATCACCTCGCCACTTGGGCCAATGATTTAAATCTCAAAACCGTTCTATTTTCAATTGGTTTACTTTGGTGGTTTGCCACCATTGTTGATTTACCCGACATGCGAGGACAACTTTTACTGACGCTTAAAAACGGAAGCGAATCAAGAAGAAACGTGATTTTTTCTTTTATCATTTCATATTTCATACAGGGCATTCTTCTCACCTTTCCTTTGATTTATCATTCAACAACTGATTGGAGTTGGATCAACAGTTTGTTTATTGCATTTATAATTATGAATGCCTTTCAGGCTATGTTCAGCGCGAACCACTGGGGTGCTAGCTTGATTTATGCAGGGGTCATTCGGCCTATGCTGTCCAACGACAACAATGAGAAAGCTATTGGCATGGGCTCTATGTTCGCGGGGTTAGTTATAACATCACTTTGGCTATTTGCTGGTAAAACCACCTCCGAGCTATTTGCAGCAATTTTTCTATTTACAGCGGGTGTTGGCCCTGTGTTTATCGTTCGATGGTTTTGGTCGAAGGTGAATGCGCAAACTGTTCTTTCGGCCATGATTGGCGCTCCGTTCATTTGGATCCTTTGGTTGTTGTTGAAACAAGTTGGAGTGTCTCCTTTCTTAGTTCAATCACTGGGGGTTTCTGAAACCTTTATGGATATATTAATTCCAGGCCTATTGAATACGATTGTCTGGTTAACAACACTCATGCTTACTCAAAACAAGGAGGAAGAACTTCACGCCAAGCAATGGATAAAAGAAGTTGGGATTTTGAACGAATTTAAAAGCGGAAAAAACTGGCTTTTATTTGTTGGCTTAACGCTTCTTTCAGGATTGATTTTGTTTGGGCCGTCGTTGGTTTTGAGTAGATAAACAACCAACGAAATTTCGCCGGTTTTTGGGTGGCTAAAACCAACTTTAATTGGTTTCTTTAAGATTAAACTCTTCTTGTAAAGGATGATTATGAAAAAACATTTTCTTATTCGTAAACATTAAAATAAAATCAATCATCTTTACGTCCACAATAACAAATCTATGAACAGCAAAAATTCACTTCTTTTTTATTTCATGTTTTTTACCGCTTTAATCCTTGTTGGGTGTAGAAAAGATGAATTAGATAACAACCCAATTCAATCGATAAAAATTGCCGCTTTGATTTCTGAAACAGGTGAATTAGCCAATTTAGGGCTAAGCTCAAGAGCAGCCATACAAATCGCTGTTAATGAAATTAACAATGATTTTTCTCAAAGAAATATTCCCTTCAGATTCGATTTGGAAGTGTATAACACTCAATTAAATCCACAACTTGCTTTAAGCGCCATGGAATCAGTAGCAAATAGTGGTTGTAAAATCGTTATTGGACCACTATCTAGCGCAGAACTGCAAGAAGTAAAGCCGATTGCCGATAGCCTAGGAATTCTTGTTGTGAGTCCATCAAGTACAGCCAACTCACTATCCATCCCCAATGACATGATTTTCAGATTTGTTCCAGGTGATCAAATCGCTGGGAAGGCAATAGCCAATACCATGACACAGCAAGGAAAACAAGCAATAATTGCTATTTCTAGAAATGACATTGGAAGTCTTGGACTAAGAAACGCCGTAACGACTTACTTCACTGCTTCGGGTGGACAAGTTATTATTGAAGATACTTTCGATGGAACTACGACCGATTTTACCCAAGTGCTGGCAAATGTAAAAAATCAAATTATCAATTTATCTTCTTCCTATCCAATCAACGAAATTGGTGTGATTACCACGTCCTTTGACGAATCTATTTTCCTATTTAATCAAGCAGCAAGCGATCCTGTGTTGTACAGTGTCGACTGGTACGGTGGAGATGGTTTTTATAAAAACCAATCCTTAATATCAAACACATTGGCCTCTCAATTCGCAGTAAATTCTAATTTCTTCAGTCTTGGCTTCAGCCTTCCTGAAGGAAATAGTCTTCAATATTCTAGCTTAATTGCTCAAATTGTCTCCATGAGTGGTTTTCAGGCTGATGCTTTTACGTTTTGTTCTTATGATATTATGAAAGTATTAGGAAAAATGATTGAGGGAAATTGCGGAATTCCAGCAGGATCTCAAAATTTAAAAGATAAATTCTTTGAAGTTGCTGTTCAACACAATGGGGTGACAGGAATAACTGCCCTAAACGAAAACGGAGATAGAGAAAATGGGATTTTCGATTATTGGGGAGTGCAAGACAATGGAGGCACTTACCAATGGTATTTCATTGGGAAATCAGAATAACATCTCAATTATTTCTGTAAGGAAGAAAGATAGAAATCAATAATTAGCATAGCCTTTTGCTTGATCTAACGGCATTAGTCATTATTCTCAGAATCTTCGAACTGAACTTTTCATTTTATTCTGAGTAGACAAAAAGGCTTTAGAAAATTAAGTCAATTCACACTAATTTCCTTGCCTTATCCATAAACCTGAAAAGTCTTAAATTCTCTTTAGAATTAAGTACATTTGTGGTATGGCAATTATTGATGTACTCAAATACGACGGACCAAATAACACTTTGGTTTGGAAATGGCGTTCAACTTCAAACGAGTCTAGAGAGGAAGAACTTAGACTAGGGACGCAACTCGTTGTTAATCAATCACAGGAAGCTTGCTTTGTTAAAGGGGGACAACTTTTGGACGTATTTGGCCCTGGCACACATACCCTTTCTGCCAAAAATCTACCCATTCTTTCAAATATTATAGGGTTGGCTTTCGGTGGCGAAAGCCCGTTCAAAGCAGAAGTCTATTTTATCAATAAATCTGTTTCTATGGATGCAAAATTCGGTTTGCTCCCATTTAACATGATGGAACCCAATTTTAAAATTCCCATACCCATTACAAGTAGAGGAAGTTTTGCTCTTACTGTCAATGACTCAAAGCTTTTCCTTAATAGAATTGTTGGAACAGTGCCCGATTTTGAGACAAGAACATTGTCGCAGTATTTCAGAGGTGTAATAGTAGAAAGCACCAAAAATGCCATAACTAAAATTGCTCGAGAACAAAACTTAAGTCCAATGGAACTTGAGTCAATTGTTTTCGAAGTAGCAAATGCAGTAAAGGGGTTACTCGCAACGACTTTAATGGATTATGGATTGGATTTACGATTATTTAATATTGAAGCAATTCCAATCATTGACGACGATCCCAAAGTCAAGAAAATAATCGAGGATTATCAGCGTATAATGTCTGAGGATACAGAAGAGAGAATGCGCCTTAAAAGAAGGTCAGAAAATCTTGATGTTTATCGCGTAGAGAGAAGTTTTGACACGTCCGAAAAAGTGGCCGAAAACATGGGAGGGGGTCTTGGTGAAGGGGGGAATCTTATAGGCACTATGATTGGCATGGGCATGGTAAACCCAATTGCAAATCAAATGGGAAGCATTATGCAAGGAAGCGTGGCGGGGGTGAATAATGCAGCTTCCAACAATCATGACAACGATGAAGTTTTTGAGGATCTAAAAAAACTCGGTGAACTCAAAGCTTCTGGCATACTAACAGACGATGAATTCAACGCCAAGAAAAAGGAATTATTAAGTAAATTAAAATAACAAAGCAATGGAGCGTTTATTTTCATTTCTGCGGAGCCCATTTAGTTTTCAAGGTCGCTATAGTCAAATACAATATGTAATAAGTTTGCTTATTACCGGCGTTGCTATTCCTATATCTATTGGTCTATCTGTTTTGAGTTCTGAATTATTTGTGAGCAGCGCAGATTTGGAAGAATCGCAAAAAGAACTAGACAATTTATTTCTTGACATCGAGGATATGTCGGAAGATGAATTTAGCGAAAGGTATGAATATCTTCAATCCATGAATGATTATTATTCTGACGATTTTTACGAAACTAGAGAAAATACATCGATCGCTGTATTTTCATTGTTAATAATACTACCAGCGATTTTTTTATTCGCCTCAGGCACCAAAAGAAGTCACGACATTGGAGATTCTGGTTTACTTCAAATAGCATTTCCCCTGTACATTTTTGTTCTACTTCTCAAAAAATCAGAAGAAAAAGATAATCAATATGGGCCATATTCTAAACCAATAAGAGCCGATAAAAAAAATGAAAATAAACCAATTGAGCAAAATTCAACCGCTGATAATGTAAGTGTGATTATTCCTGAAATTTGCCCACATTGCAAAAGTCCAAATGCTAAAAGAATTAGGATTTGTGAATGGTGCGGGAGTCAGATAATCTAAAAACTAAAATCCCTATTAAATGAAAAATACTATCCTTTTTATTGGCGGAGTTTTACTCATTCTGAATTCTCTATTTGGACTTATCTTAAGTTTCTATCCAACCACCAATTGGCTCCTAGGTGACTTGAGCATTGCTCTAACCTCTGCACTATTTTATATAACCTACAACAGCAAAACCGCTGATGGATTTAAAATAGGCTACACCCTCTTGTTTGCATTTACTGGTCTTATCCGATTTATTTGCGCTATACTTTCACCAGATGAATTCACCAATAATATAGCATTGATTGTATTCATCTGTTTAATAGGTGCGGAAGGGTTTTTCTTGTTTCTAGGCAACGCGCTAAAAAACAAATAATCCATTCTTCATATTTAATAATGCAAAAGCCCAACAGATTGTTGGGCTTTTTTTATTGATCTATGCGGAGAGAGAGGGATTCGAACCCTCGGTACCTTTCAATACACACGCTTTCCAAGCGTGCTCGATCGACCACTCTGACATCTCTCCTCAAAAAATTTGAATTGCAAATATAGGTGAATTGAAATAAATGATTATATTTGCCCCCGCTTCGGTGCCATAGCTCAGTTGGTAGAGCAAAGGACTGAAAATCCTTGTGTCCCAGGTTCGAATCCCGGTGGCACCACTGAAGAAAAACCCATTCAAACGAATGGGTTTTTTATTTGATGACAATACCACTAAGTGGATGACACAACACGTTGTGATGACCGCGATGCGGATGACGCTGCGCGATGACCCTACGGGATGACACAACACGTTGTGATGACGCTGCGCGATGACCCTACGGGATGACACAACACGTTGTGATGACGCTGCGCGATGACCCTATGGGATGACCGCTTCGCGGAAAGTTGTGTTGTGAAGAAGAAACTGATTATACAACTCTACCCCTTGCTGATTCAAATGCGAAAGGTCGGCAAACTCATTTACACCAAAGCCTTCGGTATAATAGGTTAGATCGATGTAAGGAACACCAAGGCGTTCGATAAGCGGAGTGAAGCGGGATAAAAATTTCTCGTGATAATTACGAAGTCCCGGTGATGCCGGTAACGCATGACTGCACAATACAATGCGCTTACCATCGGATTGCATTTGCTTAATCATTGTTTCGAATACCACGAACATTTCTTCGTTCGCATCGAAGACAGAGTCGTTCAAAGGCTCAACAGCATACAAGATTCCTTTCTTCTCGCAGAAGCCATTTTTAATGTAGTCGGTATTCGGAGCTTCGTCTTTCACATTCAAGCTAGCTAATCGGACCGCAAGGGCATTTAGGGTGTACATCTTCACTTCTTGCTTCACCAAGGCAAAGGCGGCAGCATTTGTAGCTACGTTCTGAATCAAACGCATGTTACTCTCGGTTCCTTCCAACTCGAACACCGGATCGTACACATCTAAAATGAAAACATCGGCTCGGTCTCTCAAATATTCATTGTACAACACCAACGAGCCTTTCGCATTTTGCGCGCTGGTTCCTGCATTGAACAACGATACCCCTGCCTGCTCGAAGATGCGCGGATCATAGCCCCTGTAAGCATGAGAAGAGCCCAGAACAATTGCATCGTATTTCGTTGGGTTGGAAGTTAAATCGCGCATCATCTGCAACTCTTGCCCACCGTTGCGTTGCAAATTTGGGACGAAGAACAACGACATTCTTCGATCGATCAGTTGAACATTCGAAAAAATGAAAATCGCCCCAGCGTATATCACACACGCTGCAAGCAAGACCTTCAAACTATTTCGAACAATCAATTTCATTAAAACTGGAAATATATAAAATCAACTTTTCCCCATTGTCCAAACAACGCCAAACAAGCCAACAGCACAGCGAATAACCATACCTTCCGATTGGAACCCATTGCCCGTGTTCCCATTACAATCTCGGTAACCTTTCTATCGATAAGCACAAACACAACCAACAACAAGATCTTTCCAATGATGACCGCTCCGTTTAACGGGACAAACACCGACGGAAGAAATCCAGGCTGCGACTGAAACGTTACTATTCCTTTTATAATCGCTGTTGCTTGCTCAAATGAACTTGATCGGAAAAATATCCAAAGAAAAGAAACACCCCCAAACGTTAATACTGTTCCAAGCCACACTTTCAATTTCCCTTCCCACCGAACGTTCATTCGGTTTTCTAACACCAACCATAGTCCGTGCGCCATTCCCCAAACCACGAAGGTCCAATTCGCGCCGTGCCAGAATCCGCTTATGGCGAAGACAATGAACAAGTTCAACGACGTGCGCGCTGCACCCTTTCTATTTCCACCCAAAGGAATGTACACGTAATCTCGGAACCACGTGGAAAGCGAGATGTGCCATTTCGACCAAAACATTCCGACACCTGTGGAACGATAAGGTAACTTGAAATTTTCCATGAGTCGGAATCCCATTACTCGTGCTGCTCCAATGGCAATATCGCTGTACCCACTAAAATCGCAATAGATCTGAAAGCTGAAGAAGACCACTGCAATGCTCAAATACATCCATGAGACTGCGCCTGCGTGTTCGTAGACCGGAGAAACAAACTGCGCCAAATTATCTGCAATAACCACCTTCTTGAACATTCCCCACACGATGCGTTGCATTCCAGCAGAAACATTCGAGTAAGTGAGCGAATGCCTTTCACGAAATTGATGCAAGACATTCTGCGGTCGCTCAATGGGTCCGGCAACCAATTGCGGATAAAACATGACATACAGCGAATAAATTCCGAAATGCCTCTCGGCCTTTTGGTTGCCACGATACACTTCCACCACATAACTTAAACTCTGAAAGGTGTGGAAGGAAAGCCCAATGGGCAGAAGAATGCTAAGCGTATTCAACGAATAATTCCATCCGATTAACTGTGCAATACCGTTGAAATTACCGATGAAAAAATTGAAGTACTTGAACACCGCTAAAATCAATATCGTGCTGATGATGCTTCCAATTAACCAACGTCGTGCCTGGGGCTTCGAACTTTTTTCAATTTGAATGGCAGCTATATAATCGACTAAGATGGTAGCCAATAAAATAAAAATATACACCGGGACAAAAAACATGTAGAACACACAACTCGCTATGAGAAGCATGAGCCAACGCCACTGATGCGGCAGTATGAAATACAATGCTGTTACAATGGGGAAAAATAAAAAGAACTCAATGGAATTGAATAGCATTTTATTTTTTGTGTTGAAGAGTTTGTTGAATGCTCTCCCACATCAGCTCTGCTGCTTTGTCCCATGTGTATGTATGCTCGCGCATGATAGGGATACGCTGTCCCTGTTCAATCTTGACAATGGCCTCTGCAATTTCAGAGACCTCAGTTGGATTCACGAAGAACGCCGATCCGTTTGAAACCTCCTCCATAACTGTTCCTTTGGAAGCAACTACAGGAACGCCACATGCTTCCGCTTCAATCAGCGGGATTCCGAATCCTTCATAAAGACTCGGAAAAACTAGCCCTTCCGCTGCCGACATGAGCAAAGGAAGATCAGCAGTATGCACGTGTCCTAAAAACCGAATGTTCGTTCGGTAGTTGATTTTAGCCAAGGCAGCATCCAATTCCGGGTAATGCCAAAACTTGTTTCCCGCTATGACCAAGGAAGATTCAACGCCTTGTTCTACAGCAGCGTTGAATGCCTCAACCACCCGGTGTACGTTCTTTCTAGGGTGCAGCGCACCGACGAATAAAAAGTATTTTTTTCCTTGCGAAAATTTATCTCGAATGACTTCTTTCTTGTGTTCCTCTGCTATAGCAAACGTGTGGTCTATGCCGTTGCAAAGTACGTCAATAGCGGTTTCTGGAACGTTGAACATTTTCGAAATGTCTACTCTACTGAATTCACTCACGGTTGCCAAGCGTGTGCTCAGCTTCACGAAATCTGTTGTTCGACTGTTCCAGTAGTTCGCATACTTCTTCGGCATGAACTCGGGGTAGTGCACGAAGTTGATATCATGAATAACGGTGAGCTGCGGTACTGGACATCTGCGCGAGGCGTGTGCATCTGGAGAAACAAAAACATCTGCCTTTATTTTTTTCAAAACAAAAGGCACGCTGTAATCGAACCACCAATCGAATAACCAAGGTCTGCGCGCAGGAGGAAAAACGCGATGTTGAATCACATTCTTTCCAAACTGCCAATGATCGTCTTTCTTCCTATCGCTTAGTAAATGAAATTCGTGCTCGGGAAATCTGCGCGCCAATCGCTTTACCGTCTCGAACGTAAATCGACCAATGCCTTCCAGCTTGCCAGGAATAAGCAATCGGGTATTAATGGCAATGCGCACCCCGGAAGAAAATTAAAGCAGTTGTGAAACGATCTTCTCTACCGAATAGCCATCGGCTTCAGCCTTGTAGTTGCGTACAATACGGTGGCGAAGAATTGGAAGAGCTACGGCTCTCACATCTTCGATGTCTGGACTGTATTTTCCGTTCAACGCGGCATTCACCTTCGCTCCAACAATTAAAAATTGTGAAGCACGAGGTCCAGCACCCCAGCTGAGGTATTGATTTGCTAGAGGGTCAGCATTTTCTCTATTTGGACGTGTCTTCGCAACCAAGCGAACAGCATACTCAATTACATTATCAGGTACCGGCATCTTACGAATCAGCTGCTGATAGAACTGAATTTCTTCAGATGAAATAACGGGAGAAAGTGTTTGTGACACTCCTGATGTTGTTTGCTTCACAATAACCAACTCTTCTGCTAAGGTTGGATAGTCGACCCAAATGTTAAACATGAAACGGTCTAACTGCGCTTCTGGCAGAGGATATGTTCCTTCCTGCTCAATAGGGTTCTGTGTAGCCAAAACGAAAAATGGCGAAGGCAATATGTGTGTTACACCGCCTGCAGTTACGCGACGCTCTTGCATGGCTTCCAACAAAGCACTTTGTGTTTTCGGTGGCGTACGGTTAATCTCATCGGCCAAAATAATGTTCGAAAACAAAGGGCCTTTGATGAATTTAAACTGACGTGATTCATCTAAAATTTCAGAGCCAATGATATCGCTCGGCATTAAGTCGGGCGTGAATTGAATACGATTGAAAGACAATCCCAATACTTGCGAAAGCGTGTTCACCAAAAGTGTTTTGGCTAACCCGGGTACACCCACAAGCAAGCAGTGACCATTTCCCAAAATTGAAATAATGACGTCGCGCACGGCTTCGTCTTGTCCAACCATAACCTTTTGAATCTCAAATTTTAGTGCGTTGTATTTTTCATTCAACGCATCTAGAGCTTCTGCATCTGATGTAAATGTGTTCATGATATTATTTTTTATTCCAGTTGAATTGAAACGTACAGTTTTTAAACTGATCGTCCATGAATGAATAATTTTTCTTAAGAGCTTTTCCAACCCAAATGTCGGTTGCATTTTGGCGTTCAATACTTTCCGTTTTCGCTTGGAACAATTCATAGTCCTGCTCCATATTCGCTCTGTGTGCGGCAAGACGAGCGTCTAACTGGTAGATCACATATGCGTCTTTTCCATTTGGCTGCTTGGCTAATTGCGGTTCCGACAATTCTCCTTCTTTCAATCTAGACAAGGTCAAATTTAATTCCGCAGAAAGTGTTGCCACATCGTGACGCGTGCCTCCTGTTTGCATATTCATGATTTTTCCAGCCTGATTTTTCGTTTCTTCATCGGTGCTGAATCTTGCTGCGGCCGCATTGAATGAAATCTTTTTTGCCTTCAATTCATTATAGACAGAATCTATTTGTGCTTTGCATCTATTGAAATCTTCGTCCTTAATTTTTGGAGACATTAGAATGTGACAAGCTCTGTAATACTCACCGCGTTTTTCCACCACTTTCACAAAGTGATATCCATAGGTAGATTTAAAAACAGGAGAATAATTCCCTTCATCTGTAGTAAAAACGGCAGACTCATATTCCGGAACAAAGCTTCCCTTTTTTATCATGTCGTAACAACCCCCTTTGAATTTCGACCCCGGATCTTCGCTGTGTCTGCGGGCTTGAATAGTCATACTTGTGCGTCCTGAAGCAATGTCGTTTCGCACACTGTCTAGGAATTGAATCACCTGTTGGTTCTCGCTTTCGGGAATAAGTGGCGCAATAACTATTTGTGAATATTGAACTTGCTCACCAATGAGCGGAAGTGAATCTACCGGAAGAGATTGATAATACTTCAAGACTTGTGAAGGTGTGATTTTCACATTCTTCGTGATTTCATCTTGTTTCTTTTGGGTAAGCAATTGATCGCGAATCATTTCGAAAAAATCTACTTTCAGCTGCGAAATTGGTTTGCCGTAGTATGTTTCAAATTGTTCTACGCTGCCCAACATTTCTATGAAATAGGTGATTCTTTTTTCAACCTGTGCGTTTACTTCGCCGTCTGTAACCTCGACACTGTCTACCTTGGCTTGATGCAACAAAAGTTTTTGATACATCAAATTTTCAAAAATCGAGCATTCCTTTTCTGCAGCAAGTTGTGACTTCCCTTGGGTTAATTCGAATTTAGCGTTTTCAAAATCCGACAGAAGAACAACTTCAGCACCCACACCTCCAATAATTTTATCTATGGTTTTTCCAGGCTGCGCCCATGAAAGGAAAGACAGCATCGCAAACACCAACCCCAAAAAACCTTTTTTCATTCGCTTATTGTTCTAATTTACCTTCAGATTTTGCCTGATCGTAAAGTCCGTTTCTCATTTTTTGCAAGAGCTCTTGCTTTCGTATGTTCAGCAAGATACTTGCAATATTGCTTCGAACCATTTCCAGTGGCGACGAATCGCCAGGCAGAAGGTAAGAACCAATTTTCACCCAAATTATTTCACCATTGAAATTAATCTGTTGTGTGGAAGTTGCTTGGGTAATAAACTGCGAACGGTCTGCTATTGCTAATGGAATGAGCTGCGCAAATTGCTCCCAATTGACGTATGTAGAATAGTTGTAATAATGCTTCGCTCCAACCTGAACACAAAAAGCTTCCCATGTTGCAATATCGTCAGAAGCAAAAGCGGTAGACATATTCTTAACGTCTTTTGATTTTTCTGGAAGAGAGCAAAATTTAAGTTGAATGAAATGCTCATTCACTTTCATTGAACTCTTATTGGCCTCGTAATACGTTTGAATTTGCTCGTCTGTAACGACGGTATCCATGTTCTTCTTAATCCAATCTTGCTCGTATGAATAAATGAGTAGCGACTTTCTGTAGTCTTCAATTCTGCGCTCTACCGCAAGCTTTTCTTCCTCTGAAATTTTTTCAGCTTCTTGAAGTACCAACGCGTCTTTCAACCAAGACTGAATAATTTCCTGTGCGAGCGCGGTCGAATCTTCCGCCGAAATGTTGTTTGGAATACGCTCACGCAACTCCTCCATTGTCAATACTGCATCTCCCAAATGCGCAACGGCATCGGGCGTTGAATTACCGCAACTGCCTATAATTACGACACAAAGTGCTGCTATTAAAAAATGTGCAGCCTTCATGTTTACTTCGCAATTGAATGAAGAACTTCTGTATTAACCTTGTAGGTGTGAGTCTTGCGCAGTTCTTCCACCCACATTTTGTCGAGGAAGTTTTGATACTCCGAAGTTACAAGTCCACGAGATTCAGATAGTTTCTTTGGAGACTTGTTCAACAACTCTTCAATGTCAACGACCAGAACTTGTCCGTTCATTGGAACATTCACACTTAATCCTTCCGTCCACTTAATTTTTCCTAACACCTCGCGATCTTCACGTGCGAATAGGCCTCCCTCTGTTTGAAGGTTCAGCTGCGTACCTTGATTCAATTCTGCAGCCGCTTCAGATGGAGACTTTCCAGACTCAAGCATCTTGCGAAGTTTGTTCGCGATTTCATCATTGGCGCATGTGTAAATCACCACTTCCGCGCGGTCTGGCCACATGAAGTTTGCCTTGTTTGCTTCGAAATAAGAATTCAATCCAACAGTGTCCTTCACGGCTTTCGACCAAACCAATTGATCTGTTAATTCAAACAACAAAATACCTTCACGGTATTCCTTCATTAACAGACGAAAGGCAGGATACTTCCCTTCCAAGTGTGCATCTTCTTCACGCATAAGTTTGTCTTCAGCAAACATCTTTGCCTCATACTTCACGTAGTCTACCGGATTCAAATTCGTGTTTGCTCCTTTGCGAGTAATCATGGTTTGATAGAAGTCGTTCACGGTGTATTTCGTTCCAGAAACTTCACAGAACACTTTTTTCAATAGGCCTTTGCTAGCTTTCAACTGACCTACATACGTGCTGCTATCTGCCTTTGACGCAAGCTTGTTGATGCACTTCTGGTTATAAACGAAGTTGTATTCTTTTCCAATTTTCGAAAGGAATGAGTTCTTTGTTTTTTCAGCGCGAGCATCTTTCGAAACTTTTGCTTTGATGTCTTTCGACATGGATTCGAAGGAAGCCAAGGGCTTGTAGCCTAATCGTTTCACAATGTGCCAACCATAAGAAGTCTTGAACGGACGAGACACATCACCGTCTGCTTTCAATGCATAAGACGCTTCTTCGAATTCAGAAACCATCTTGTTCGTTCCGAACCAAGGAAGTTCTCCGCCTTTGTTCTTCGTTGTAACGTCTTCGCTATATAGCGCACACAATTCTTGGAAGGTTTGTTTTCCTTCTAAAGCTTTTTGATAGATTTCGTTGATTTTGGCTTCTGAAGCGTCGTTCGCGTCTTCTTTCTTCGGCTTCACCATAATGTGTGCAACATGAATTTCTCCGCGTGCAGAACGACGTCCTGTTACTTTCAATAAGTGATAACCGTATTGAGTACGCACGGGCATGGTTATTTCACCAATCTTGGTATTGTATGCAGCTGATTCAAACGGATAAACCATTTGGAAGGCAGTGAAATATCCAAGATCTCCGTTGTTCTTCTCAACTGATTTGTCGGTGCTGTATTTTTTTGCAGCCGATTCGAAAGACTCTCCAGCAAGAATCTTCTTGCGGATATCCATAATCTTATTGTAAGCCTTCAACGTATCAGCAGCCAAAGCGTTTGGCTTGCATTCAATAAGCAAGTGACTTGCACGAACTTCTTCTTGCAAATGCGAATAGGCCTCTTGCATAAGTTCGTCTAATTTTTCTTGATCGGTTAAGTACGGACGAGCCAATTGCGCGCGGTATCCTTGCAATTCATATTTGAATTTGCTTACGGTGTCTAAACCGGCAGCCTTTGCGGCATGCACTTTCAATTTAAAGTTGATGAATAGTTCCATGTATTCATCGAGTGATGCTTTTGTTACAACCGAATCGCGGTTGTTCTTTCTGAAAATGTTCTCGAATTCTTCCAACGAAACATCTTCACCGTCTACGCTTAGAACAACGGCAGATGGAACAGCAGCGGCCTTTTGTATGGGTTGCGCATTCGCACTTAACCAGGCTGTGCAAGTGAGCAAAACGCTTAAAAGTAGAACTTTTGTAAAACGCATATGGGTTGAATTAAACATGATTATTTATAACTGTAATTTGGTGCTTCTCTTGTAATGACTACATCGTGCGGGTGGCTTTCCTTGATACCTGCATTTGTAATTCGAATAAATTTAGCTTCTTGAAGTTGTTCAATGTTGGCTGCTCCGCAGTAGCCCATTCCGGCTCTAAGTCCGCCTATGATCTGATGCATTACCTCCATGACTGAACCTTTGAAAGGCACACGTCCTGAAATTCCTTCCGGCACTAATTTTTTAATATCGTCTTCCGCATCTTGGAAATAACGGTCTTTTGAGCCGTGCTGCATGGCTTCCAAAGAACCCATTCCGCGGTACGACTTAAATTTTCTTCCTTCGAAAATAATGGTTTCTCCCGGAGACTCTTCCGTTCCAGCAAGCATAGAACCAATCATAATGGTTGACGCTCCGCCTGCAATTGCTTTCGCAATATCTCCTGTATATCGAATTCCGCCATCAGCAATAATTGGCACTCCTGTTCCTTTCAACGCTTCAGCAACGTCGGTAACAGCAGTTAATTGCGGAACACCCACACCGGCGATCACGCGCGTGGTGCAAATTGAACCCGGACCAATTCCAACCTTCACTCCATCGGCACCCGCTTCCACCAATGCCTTCGCAGCGGCACCGGTTGCAATATTTCCAACTATAACATCAATTTTATCACCGAAAGCAGCTTTCACTTTTTTCAACGTCTCAATCACTCCCTTGGAATGTCCATGAGCTGTATCAATAACTACAGCGTCGACACCCGCTTTCACCAAGGCTTCCACGCGCTCAAGAGTGTCGGCTGTAACGCCAACTGCTGCTGCGCAACGCAATCGTCCGAAATTGTCTTTGCAGGCATTCGGATATTTATGCAATTTTAAAATGTCTTTGTATGTAATGAGTCCCATTAATTTTCCGTCAGCGGAAACAACAGGAAGTTTTTCAATTTTCTTTTCTTGAAGAATAGATTCCGCGGTAGCTAAATCTTTCGGCTTATCTGTCGTGACAAGATTTTCGCTTGTCATAACTTCACGAATAGGCTTTTCGTAATTTTTTTCGAAGCGAAGGTCACGGTTGGTAACAATTCCCTTCAAAACCCCTTCGGTATCTACAACTGGAATTCCTCCTATTTTATGTTCAGCCATAATGTTCAGAGCGTCTCCAACATTTGCTGTTTCCAAAAGCGTAATTGGATCTTGAATCATTCCGCTTTCGCTTCTCTTCACCTTTCTCACTTCCGCTGCCTGTGCGGCAATGGTCATGTTCTTGTGAATAACAGCAATACCTCCTGCTCGTGCCATGGCAATGGCCATGGAGCTTTCGGAAACTGTATCCATTGCAGCTGAAACAACGGGGGTATGTAAGGTTATGTTTTTTGTGAATTGTGAAGAAATATTCACCTCACGAGGAAGCACCTCTGAATAGGCTGGAACGAGAAGCACATCGTCGTAGGTAAGACCTTCTCCTACAATTTTAGAATTGTTTGCGGACATACGTTTGAATTTTCGAATAAAATTCGGACAAATGTACGAAAATAAGGGGTAAAAAAAGCGCCCCTAAGTAGGAGCGCTTTTATATTGTTTGAGGAAAGTGGAACTTATACCACCCCTTGGTCTAACATAGCATCGGCAACTTTAACGAAACCTGCGATGTTTGCACCTTTCACGTAGTTAACATGGTCACCTTCTGCACCATACTGAACGCACGCAGAGTGAATGCTCTTCATGATGTTGTGTAGACGTTGATCTACCTCTTCACGAGTCCAGCTTAAACGAAGGCTGTTTTGAGACATTTCCAAACCAGATGTAGCAACACCACCAGCGTTAGACGCCTTTCCTGGAGAGAACATTAATTTGTTTTCATCGAATACAGCAATTGCCTCTGGCGTTGAAGGCATGTTAGCCCCTTCTGCTACTGCAACACAACCGTTAGCTACCAATGCTTTCGCATCGTCGCCGTTCAATTCGTTTTGCGTAGCGCAAGGAAGAGCAATATCGCACTTCACACCCCAAGGTGTTTTTCCAGCTACGAACTCACATCCGTATTTGGTTGCGTACTCTTGAATACGTCCGCGCTTCACGTTTTTCAATTCCATTAAGAAAGCAAGTTTCTCGGTATCGATTCCGTTTGCGTCGTAGATATATCCAGAAGAATCTGAAGCGGTAACCACTTTAGCACCTAATTCAGTCGCTTTTTCGATAGCGTATTGCGCAACGTTTCCAGAACCTGAAACAACAACTGTTTTACCAGTGAAGTTCATTCCTTTCACCGCCAACATTTCTTGAGCGAAGTATACAGTACCGTAACCCGTTGCTTCTGGACGAATCAATGATCCACCCCAGTTGCGACCTTTTCCAGTTAATACACCGGTAAATTCGTTACGAAGACGCTTGTACTGACCGAACATAAATCCGATCTCGCGTCCACCCACTCCGATATCTCCAGCAGGAACGTCAGTATCTGCACCAATGTGGCGAGACAATTCGCTCATGAAGCTTTGGCAAAATGCCATAACCTCACGATCGCTCTTTCCCTTCGGATCGAAGTCAGATCCACCTTTACCACCACCCATTGGAAGGGTAGTTAACGAGTTTTTAAAAATTTGTTCGAATCCTAAGAATTTCAAAACAGACAAATTCACCGTAGGGTGAAAACGCAATCCGCCCTTATAAGGACCGATAGCACTGTTGAATTCTACGCGGTATCCGCGGTTTACTTGTACTTCACCTTTATCATCTACCCATGGAACACGGAAGATTATTGTGCGTTCTGGTTCAACAATACGCTCTAGGATTTTGGCCTCCTTGTATTTAGGATGGTTTTCCATGAACGGAATAATGGCTTCCGCCACCTCGTGAACTGCTTGAAGGAATTCAGGCTCGTTCGGGTTCATTGCCCGAACTTTCGACATAAAGGCGTCAATTTGCTCTTGATGTTGTTGTGACATGATTTTCAATTTTATGGGGGCGAAGATAGTGCGCTTAACCTTAGGTTGACAAAGGAGGCTCAAAATTTCATTCGAAAATAGATTTAGCGTTTCTTTGCAGCCTATACCAAAAGCTATGTGGGCAAAAATTGCTGCTTTTATTCTTCGCAACCGTATTCTACTCGGAGTTATTACGCTGGCAATCACTATTTTCATGGGATGGGAAGCTCGCAACGTACGCATGAGCTACAAGTTTACTGGGGTTCTGCCACAAGATGACCCTACTTTCGTTGAGTACCAAGCCTTTACTAAGCAGTTCTCGGAAGATGGGAACGTTATGGTGGTGGGGTTGAACGATCCGGAAATTTGGGAGCTTCAGAACTTCATTGCGTTGAAGGAACTTGGGAATACTCTGAAGAAAATTACTGTACCTGCCGACACGATAATTAACGGGGTGAAAACTACTATTCAGCGAAATGTAGTGGACTCGGTTTTTTCAGTTGCTCATTGCTACGAAATGTACGCCGATACTACCGAAGAGCGCTTTCGCTTTCGTCCAATTTCAGATGGAAATCTGGGGTCGCAGGTTCAGCTCGATTCAGTAAAACAAAAGATATTATCGCTACCGTTTTACGACGGGTTGCTGTACAAATCGAAGTCAGATGCGACGCTGATGATGATTTTTGTCAATGCCGAACTTTTCAATTCACAATTCCGTGGAAATGCGGTGGACCAGATTGTAGAAAAGGTGAATCAGTTTTCGAAAGATACGTACATCAAAACGTATATCTCCGGTCTTCCATTCATTCGAACGCAAATGACGGCCAAAGTAAAGGCCGAGTTGAAATTCTTTACACTTCTCTCGCTTTTGGTTAGTGCGGTGCTCTTGTTCATTTTCTTCCGAAGTGTTCGTGCTGTTCTTGTCTGTATGACTATTATTGGGGTTGGCGTGGTTGTGTCTATGGGTACCATTGCGCTCTTCGACTATCCGATTACCATGCTTATGGGACTTATTCCTCCACTGATGATTGTTATTGGTGTGCCGAACTGCATTTACCTGCTTACGAAGTACCACCAAGAGTTTATTCGTCACGGAAGTAAGATGCGCGCCATGACGCGTGTGATTCAGAAAGTTGGGGAAGCGGCGTTCATGATTAACGCGACCACTGCCGTGGGTTTTGCCACATTCATTTTTGTTGAAAGTGATTTGCTGAAGCAATTCGGAGTAATCTCGGCCTTGAATAGCATGCTTATGTTCTTCATTTCGCTTATCGCATTTCCAATTTTATTCTCTTACACTGCTGCTCCGAAGGCTCGTCATTTGAAGCACCTCGACATGCGTTGGTTGTACCACACCTTAGAGAATTTGGTGAAAATGATCACCAAAAACAGAGGTGTCATTTATGTGGTTACCATTGTAATTACGGCATTAAGTATTTACGGAATGACGTTGATTAAAACTACAGGAAATATCGTCGATGATCTTCCAGATGATGATCGTGTCATTACCGATTTGTATTGGTTTGAAAAGCACTTCGACGGCGTTATGCCATTCGAAATAATGGTTGAAGCGAAGCGTGGTAAAATTACCAATCCGAAGACCATTGCGCGAATTGATTCTTTACAAGACGTGATGGACACGCTGCCGGGGGTTTCAACAAAAATCTCACGATCGCTGTCTATTGCAGATGCTATTAAGTTCGCGAAACAAGCTTATTACGACGGTGATCCTGAATATTACGATTTGATTAGTCGTGGCGAGCAGCAATTTATCGGACCTTATTTCGAGCAATCAGACAGTGCCGCTGAAAAATCCAATGCTTCAAAATATTCCAATACATTTTTAGACGACTCGTTGAAGAAAACCCGAATTACTGCTCAGGTTGCAGATATTGGAACATTGGCCATGGATTCGTTGTTGAATACGCTTCGTCCCGAGGTTACGAAACTTTTTCCAGACAGTTTATACTCGGTAACCATGACTGGAACGAGCATTGTATTCTTGAAAGGAACCACGTATTTGGTGAACAACCTTTTCTCGAGTTTACTCTTTGCTGTTGGGGTTATTTGTCTGCTCATGTGGGTTATGTTCCGCAGTTTGCGCATGTTGCTTATTTCGCTTGTACCGAATTTGATTCCACAATTTATCACAGCTGGATTCATGGGATTCTTCGATATTCCGTTGAAGCCGTCTACCATTTTGGTGTTCAGTATTGCATTTGGAATTACGGTTGACAATACGATTCACTTCCTGGCGAAGTATCGTCAGGAGTTGCGTGAGCACAATTGGAACATAAAGCTTTCTGTATTGTCGGCAGTGAAAGACACGGGGGCAAGTATTCTATTCACTTCAATAGTCTTGTTCTTCGGATTTGGAATTTTCGTATTCTCCGAATTCGATGGAACGCGGGCGTTAGGGATTCTGACATCATTGACCTTGTTTACAGCTATGCTTACGAACTTGATTGTGTTGCCCGCGATGTTATTATCGTTGGAGCATCACTTGAGCACGAAGGCATTTGCCGAGCCGTTTATGCAAGTTATAGATGAAGAAGACGACTTGTCCTATGAAGCTTGGAGCATGCAGAAGATAGATCCTACATTACCTGAGGATAGCTTAACGGGAGAGTCTGAAGATGATAAAGCGTAAATACTAACGCACTTCTTCGAATACTTCGTTTACACTTTCTTCGAGTGCATTCAATTCGTTGAGTACTTCATTGAGTGAATCAGCAGGAACGGGTTGGGAAGATCCTTTCCAAGAAGACACAACAGCTTTCACTTTATGAATAGCATCTTGGATGCGTGCTTTTGCTAATTTCCATTTATTCGTCTTAGCATCTGAATCACCCGAGTGGATATTCATTTCGTAGCGTTCAGCGGCGTTGAGCAAGCAAACGCGCAGGTCGTTTTCGTTCCAAGGTTTTGCAACGTAGCGATAAACTTGTCCACGATTGATTGCGTCTATCACGGCCTCTATATCGGCGTATCCCGTTACTAAGATTCTCACGGCGTCAGGAAAGTCGTTGAGTGTAAGTTCAAAGAATTCTACACCACTGAGCTCAGGCATTTTCTGGTCGGAAAGAATAATGGGAACTTCATTCGCGTTCAGATAAGCCACAGCTTCCTGAGGAGAAGTGGTTGTGAATACATCGAATTCTCTGCGGAATAGCGCTTTGAAAGCGATAAGGTTATTTTCTTCGTCGTCGAGGTAAAGTACTTTTATCATAAACCTAATTGGATCTTAGTTAGCGACTGGTAAAGTTATAAGAAAAGTGGTCCCGTCGGTAGCGCTACTTGTGAACGAAAGATGACCGTTGTGTTCACCGACGATTCCAGCTGCAATTCCTAGACCAAGTCCAGTTCCTTCTCCCACGTCTTTTGTTGTGAAAAAAGGCTCGAATATTTTGTCTTGGATTTCTGTTGGAATTCCCTTTCCGTTGTCTTGAATTTCAACGCAAATTTTATTATCGTTGAAGTAAGAGCGTACGTTTATTATTCGGTCAATCGGTTGTCTATTCGGAAGGCGTGTGGCTTGAACTGCGTTAGTCACGAGATTCATGAAGACTTGCGAAAGTTTTCCTGGGTAGCAATATGTTTTCGGAATATTTTCTCCCAATTCCACATTGAGTGTTACCTCTGCCTTGGTCATGTTTTTCATAACCACGAGTGTCGAGTTCAGGCATTCGTTGATGTCTGCTAAGATGAGTTCACTTCTGTCCATTCGTGAGAATACACGAAGTCCTTTTACTATTTCGGCGGTGCGTTTCGAACCATCTTCAATACCGTTCAAGAGTTGTTGAATTTCTTTTTTGAGATACTCTACATCTAGTTTTACGTATTGACTTTTCAGGTGATTTATCTGTTCAAGGAGGTCTTTGTTTTCATCTATTTCCGCAAGCTGCGAGAGCAGTTCTAGAATTTCATCGATGTCTCGTTTCAGGGGTCCCACATTCGATTGAACGAAGTTGATGGGATTGTTTATTTCGTGTGCGATACCTGCCGTCATTTGTCCGATTGACGCCAATTTTTCCGACTCAACCAGTTGTTGTTGTGTCATGCGTAGATTGTTCATGGCGGTATGCAGTTCGGTGTTTCTGTTTTCGAGATCTGCGGTTCTTTCGTGCACTTTTTTCTCGAGTTGAACATTCTGTTCTGTCACGAGTCTTTCATTTTCCTTCATGGCAACGAAGGCTTGTTGTTGTGAAAGTTCTTTTTCTTGTTTCAGCACATTAATTCGATCTGCCAGTGCAAACGACAGCAGCAGAATTTCCACCACCGAACCCACGGGTAATGCGAAGTTTGTGAAGGCGTTGAAGGGGAGGATGCCGAAATTTCTTAATGCATATAATGTGAGGCCAATAATAAAAATTACCCAAGCAGTTATAAAGTACCTCGCAGGTTTATAGCCTTGCTTAATCGCTTTGACTGAAGCGAAAATCAAAATCAAAGCTGATAATGCCCCTGCATTTAATATTATTTGAGTGGTATTATGAAATCCGAAAAATGCTAATACAATTGCGATTAAGTAAAGGAGCTTGAAAAAGTTTAGTATACTGTTAATTCTTGGGGCATATTGAGCTGTTTTGATAAAATTCTGCGCGAAGAAAATTGTCGCCAATCCACTTAAGCCAGGGACTATTGAACCCAGTAAAATATTTATACTTCCTGAAAAATTGAAAATATATTTCGAGGAAAATCCAAACAAAACAAGCTGTGTATATCCAACAGTGAAAATGTAAAAAATGTAAAGTAAGTAAACAGAATCCCTCACAGAAAAAAACACAAAAAGATTGTAAATGAACATAGAAAGTATCATTCCTAAATAAATAGCAAAAATCAAATCTATGTTTTCGTAATCATTTAATAATTCTTTTGACTCTTGAATGCTCAGTGGAATAAGTAACTGATCCGAACTCCTCACTTTTAAATAAAAATCTACAATATTATCATTTGACTTCTCAATATTAACGGCGTTACCGGAAATATTATACTCTCTTAAAAACAATGGTATTTTCTCTCCAGAACTTCTCTGGTAAACAGTATCAGAAGTCACCTGAAAAACTTCGACGTCGTCTATTATTGGATTTGCAACATGCAATACTTTCTGGTTATTCCAAAAAGCACTATCAACATTGAACTTCCAATGAATAACATAAGTTCCACTTTTCAATCCTAAATTTACAATTGTTCCATTAACATTGTTGAATTTTCCAATTTTCCAATTTTCCAAACTAGAGTTTTCAGGAAATTCAGCATAGCCTATTTGTGATAAACTATCAGCAGAAATAGAAACTAAAAAAAATAACAAAAGTAAATATCTCATTTTTCGATTTGATAATGTATAGTCGTCAGTCCATCTCCAATAATTTCATCTATTTTCAATATAGGGTTCAATCTAATTTCATTAATTTTCAGTCTTTCAATTTCATCTGAATCTGTCATTTCTAAAATATTGGGCTGATGTGTAATGTGTGCATATTGATTAGCACCAGCGTAAAAAATCTTTCCTCCTTCCCCCAATGATTCAACGAGCCGGAAACCGTATTTATGTGAAATCCTATATGTAAAAGCCGAGCAAAGAGCAATCATCTCACTATAACCCAACAAGCCTCCAAGAGCAATTGCACTCCTGATGCTGTATACACTACCGATTCCCAACCCAGCGACTGCAACCGAATTCCATAAACCGCACAATTCTGCTACAGGTCCTTTTCGGCTTTTCAAATATTCATTGAGATTAGGCACATCCTCACCAACAGCGCTTTGAATTGGAAGCTCCAATTTCGAACCTAACAATTGTAACCTTGAGCCGCCATATGTAATTTTCCTGTCGATTGATTCAATAATTATTACGTGGGTACCTGGGTCAAACATCCATTCCTCGGTGGAACTTGTCAACTTAAAACCAAAAGCTTCTAAAACTCCCAAATGTCCTTCTCTAAATCGTATACAACTTTCCAGATCGTCCACCGCCCTGAAACTTCTAATTGAAATTTCACTCAAGTGCTTTTCTGGAGAGTTGATGTTATAGCCCATGAACTCCCAGTTTCTGTTGCAAATCCATAAAATACCTACCTGAAGGAATTTTATTTCCTAGTAAAATGTTCCTTGCCGCTATAGTAACTGTCGCCCCCCCGTGAAAGACATCACTAGCCAATTGGGGCCAAGTATCAATAGACTTTCCTATCTCTAGCATAGATTCAACGCCACGCTTGGAGGCTTCGGATAAATCTATAAACCTCATTAAAACAGCACTAGAATTCTCAAGCATTAAACTCTCAATTTCTGACTCGTCAATTTTTCCATGAAATATTGGCTCCGAATCATTTTGATAGTTCTCTACATCAAGCAAACCTCTATCACTAGTTTCCATCAATAACGGAATTCTTTGCTTTCTCGCCATTACCCGCAAGAGCAACTTAATGTTTCCACTATCACATTCGTCAACAACTAAATCTAGATTAGCATTACCCATGAAAAAATCTTCGACATTATTTGAATTTACTCCTTCTTCAAAAACCTGTATATTCAAATATGGATCAATCTCCAGAGCCCAACGCTTTGCGATTACAACTTTCGATAATCCAATATCACACAGTCTGAATGGTAACCTATTTAAATTTGACATTGACAGAGTGTCAAAGTCAGCAATTTTATAATTCTCAGCCACTCTCTCCATTATCATTGTGAGAAAAACCGAAAATCCAACAGACATACCAACCACACCTATTGTTTTACTGGATAATCTCTCTTGCTCATCCTTTGTAATTTTATTTCTATTGCGAGAGGTCCTTAATTCTACAAATTCCGCCTTCTCTAAAATTTTCAAAGCTCTGTTATTCCAAGGAAAGTATACCCAATTGCCATATTCCGGATTTGCAGAAATAAAACTCTTCGCTTCATCAATACCATTTGTCTTCTTAAGACTTCTGATACAATACAGTTCTTCTAGTTGGCCTTCCAACAAATCAATCTCTTGTAAGTCCGGGTATAGAATTTTAATCGATTGAATTTCATTCGATTGAGTTTTGAGCGAAAAAAGCTTTATGTCCAAAGTAAATAATATTACCGCAAGAAAATCAAATTATTGCAGTCAATAACTTAGATTTATGGCTTGTTGTGCACAACTCAAAGTTTATTTTAATGCCTAAACCAAACAAAAAATCCACTTCGACAATTTCATTTCCAACTTGGAAAGAAATCATTCATTCATTTATTGACGAAAACTCAAAAAAAGAAAGTTTCAAATTAAGTGAATTCAAAAGTAAAATAGAATTCTTTCAGTCGAATGCAAGGGTTATTACAGATGACATGGCGAATAAGAGCGTCTCACTTGCAATGCAGATGATGATTGGAGCAGCTGGTGAATATGTTCCCGGCGAAACACTTGACAGTATTATTCCCAGAATTAAAGAAGCGGGGTTTTCAAGTAATGAGTTTTATACCGTATTTGACTTGCTCAATTCTAATTATTGTATCAAGGATGAAACGATAAATGAAAAACTTGGTATAAAGCCAGAAAATTTCGAACTATATCATCTTTTAGGAATCTCCGGACATCCCTTTAAAGTCCACGAAGAAGACCTTCCTCATTTTATTCGATGGGCTGGTGTTGCTTTTCTACTATTCTCTCTTCCAGGTTTTACTTTCCAATCAAATAAAGATCATTTTATAATAAAATTCAGAGTGAATGTATCCTCCTCTGAAATTCCAGAAATAGCAGAACTCAGATATGTCACTCTTGAGAAAAAATGTTTTCTGAGCAATGATAGCGTCGGTAACAACGAATTCATTCCGAGATATCACTTTGACAGATGGTCAATAATTCCAAGTAATGAAGATCTCTTCGTTAAACCTCAATTCGTTTCTGACTTTCAACAAAGTACATTTATGAATGGTCTGAACTATCTCTTCAATGCATCATTACTCAATTTTCCTATCAAATATCTATTAATGCTAGAAGAAAGAATTCTTCAAGATAGGAACAAGGGGATCTCTAATGAAATTAACAGAAATATTTCCGAGCATGCCGGAATAGAATCTTCTTTCGACGAATATCAAATCGGAGATTACATGGCAAAAACTATTCGGCCTAAGCTTACCGAATTAGTCCAAAAATGGGACTCCTCACATTCTTCAAAAAGTATTGAAAACGATAACCAAGCAATCCACCAAGCGCAAAAGCTAGGTCTGCTGCCGATACCTGAGAAAATTAAGACGCTGATCTATTCGAGGGTGGGAGAGTAATCTTTTCGAAAATTTCGAAAAACAATTTTAATGGAGTTTTGAATCCTGAGTTTTGGGAAAACTAAAACCAAATCTCCTATGAAAGCTGTTTTCAGAAACTCAAACTACCCTAAGCTTAAACAACTAAGAATGCTCTACTCTTTCAAACAAGAGTACATCGCAGATCAACTGGGAATCTCACAGTCGGAATACAGCCGTCTCGAAAACGGACAACGACACGTTAAAATCGATGACTTCAAAAAACTAGCGCAACTCTATCGCGTTACTCCAGCACTACTTATGGTGTCGGAAGCATACGCCCATGTCGATGTAGAAAAAATTAAAGCCGAAGTCGTTGAAGAGACAAACGCCATTACAAAACGCATGATGGAAGAGAATGCTATTCTTCAATCCAGACTTGATGAAGCGATACATACTACCCAAACCCTGCTCAAAGCTATAGCGGAACTTCAAAATAAAAAGCCCCGAATCACCCATGATTCCTACAATTCTAAAAATAGTTCCCGAAAAACGAAACCTAAAAAAAACATTGAGCGTTAAACAGAGACGAAATACTTCAACTATGAAACATTCAAACACTCCCACCAATACAACCAGCTCAATGGTAAATGTTCTTTGCTTAGATAACGACGCGATGGTACTTCATTCCTTCAAATCACTTTTCGGTAACGATTACAATGTGTTCACTGCAACTGATCCATTCGATGCATATAACATTATGCAGTCAGAAAACATACACGTTGTCCTTTCCAATTTAGAAATGCCAAGTATGTCAGGAACAAACTTCCTTCAACGTATGGCACAAGAATTTCCAAAAGCTCAACGCATTTTGCTTGCAGGTAATATAACCGCTGAAGCCATGTTAAGTGCCATCAATCAAGCTCGCGTATTTCGCGTAATCACTAAGCCCTTCAACAAGGAAGAAATGAACGAAACGCTGCAATCTGCTTTCAAAAACTATCAGGAAATGGCAGATAAAGAAAATTCAATCAAGCGTCTTGAAAAACAAAACGCGCAATTCGAGTTTTTACTACGTCAACAAATGCTGTCGTAACCTCTACAAATTCAATATAAAAAGAAGGGCCACATGGCCCTTTTTCATTTTTCAAATCCTGCTTCCGACAAACCAAACAACGCGAAGTCATACTTCACCGGATCTTCAGAATCGTATAAACGAAGATTGAAATCCAATTCTTCAACCGCTTTCCAATCCGATTGGGAGCGCAACAATAACCCAAACATACGCGCTGTTCTTCCCGAATGGACGTCGAGAGGAATGGACAATTGCGAAGAACTTATTCCATTCCATAATCCGAAGTCTACTCCTCGATTATCGCTACGTACCATCCACCGCAAAAACATGTTGATGCGCTTTGCCGTGCTATTCCTTTCCGGACTAGCAATGTGCTTCAAGGCCCGGTGCGATTCACTTCCAACAAAAATGTTTCTAAAATATTCTATGCCTTCCCTCGACCCGCCAAGAGAAAATCCCTTGGTGAAAAGCGTTTCCATTCCACCTTCTTCAACATAAATTCTTCGTAACGACTTTACGAAAAATTCAACATCTTCCTTCATGAACGTTCGATGAATAGAGGGCTTCCAACTTTTGAAGTCTTTCGGCTGCGCATTCAAAACAAAATCAAAAGGCGTCTGATCCATGTATTCCATGAGTCGATTCGCGCTAATTAAAATAGATTTCCGATTGCCCCAACTGATTGTGGCCGTTAGAAACGCAGCAATTTCAATGTCTTCTTTTCGAGTGAATGAATGCGGAATACTTATCGGATCTTCTTCAATGAAAGAACGTCGGTTGTATTTATCTACCGAACGTTCGAGCGCCTCGCGCAATTCTTCACTTGCCTCCGGTGAATACATACTGCAAGAGATTCGCTCCCATTTGTAAGGCCTTGGTGCGCGCAGCTTCCGAGTCTTTATGGACATTCGAGTCTTCCCAGCCATCGCCCAAGTCACATTCGAAATCGTAGAACACAACCAAACGATTTTCTATGAAAATCCCCAAGCCTTGCGGCGCCTTATTGTCGTGCTCGTGTATCTTCGGTAAGCCTGAATTGAACTCGTATTTCTGATGATAAATCGGATGACCGAAAGGAATCTCCAAAAATTCAGCATCTGGAAAAACTTTCTTCATCTCTCTTCGAATGAATTTGTCTAATCCATAATTATCTGAAATGTGCAGGAAACCACCACTTAGCAGATACAGTCGAAGATTTTCAACGTCGGCGCTCGAAAAAACAACATTGCCGTGTCCTGTCATGTGCACAAACGGATAGTTGAACAATTCCGCACTTCCCACTTCCACATAAGGTGTTTCTTTAGCCACGCTCATCTTCAATTCGCGATTCACAAATGAAACCAAATTGAGCAGGCTAGTAGGATTCGCGTAATAGTCCCCGCCCCCTTTGTATTTCAAAACAGCAATCTGATACGATTGTCCGATTGCCGCATTGGCAAGGACATTCAAACAGAAAATAAAAATAATTTTTCTTAAAAATTTCATACTCTAAATTGAATAAATCCAGTTTTTCATCATGTGCATTCCTTCTTTCGTCAATACCGATTCTGGATGAAACTGAACAGCCATTAAAGGTAATACTTTGTGTTGAATAGACATTACCAATCCGCTGGAATTCCTCGATGTTATTTCGAAGGAAGAAGGAAGAAATTCATTGTCTATAACCCAGCTGTGGTAATGTCCCACTTGAAAATGATTGGGTAATCCTGTAAACAAAATAGACTCACCCACTTTTTGAACCTCTGAAGAAACACCGTGAAGAACGTGATCAAGGTTCTTTAATTTCCCTCCGTCGTGAAGTGCCATAGCTTGACACCCCAAGCAAATTCCTAACATGGGAATTCGTTCCCAAAACGTGGCAATGAACTTCATTAGATCTCCGGATTCTTCGGGCAATCCAGGGCCTGGAGAAAGCACAGCCGCATCGTAATTCAACACCTCTTCCCATGGAATCTCATTGTTTCGAACCACACGAACCGTTGTGTTTAAGGCCTCGCAATAATGCACGAGATTGTACGTGAACGAATCGAAGTTATCTATGAATAGTATGTTCTTATTTGTGTGTTCCACCTTTTATGTCGAAGTTTGAAAAAACTACGCAACATTACGAATGAAAACCGCAATTGAATCAAAAAAAGTACCTGCACCCATTGGTCCATACAGCCAAGCTGTTGTTGCAAATGGTATGGTCTATACAAGCGGACAAATTGCCATTGATCCATATACAGGCGAGTACACACCTGCAGACATTCAAGCAGAAACAGAACTCGTCATGAAAAATTTAGAAGCGTTACTTGAGGCCTCTGGCGCAGATTTCAGCTCTGTAGTGAAGACAAGTATCTTCTTGCAAAGCATGTCAGACTTTGCCGAAGTAAATGCGGTATATGCGAAGTATATGTCGGCTCCATTTCCAGCCAGAGAAACCGTGGAAGTAGCTAAACTTCCGAAGAGTGCCAAGGTTGAAATTAGTATGATCTCAATTGTAAAATAATGATACTTAAAAAAATTCTTCACTACCTGAACCCTTCGAATCTTTTCAAAAAAGAGCAAGGCGACATTAACCTACGCATGATGCATGGGATTAATAAAATTTCTATTCTTGTTTTTGTGGTTGCGCTAACCGTATTGGTTATTCGTTGGATGAAGTAATTACTTCCAGCGCATGGTTTCAATCATGTGCACCACATCTTCACGCATAAAATTCAAGCATGGCGCGAGTGAATCGGCATTGGGCTTGTTGCGGAAATAAAGGACTCCACGCATGAAGTGGTTCAAACTGTCGGTAACAAAAAACTGCAGCTGTGATGCAGCTTCTCCCTCTAAATCGTAGATGATTCCATACATCTTGGTAGAATCTATTCGCACCTGCGTTCTGCGAATGGCTGTGGCTTTTACCTCGTGCATTAAGGTGAAATCATACGCCTTCGAAATGTGCTTTTCCAAATCGTTGTTTACGGGAAAGTAAGAGCAATAAACGGTGGCATGAAGACGCGGAATAAACATGTTGAACCAACAACCCATATTGCCCTCCTCCGAAGGAACATTTTCAATTTTCGCGTAGTTAGGAACCTCGAAAGAAACTGGACACTGGCTATCGTACTGGGTGTATTTTTTTTCTGGAAAATCTATTCGGAAGTATGATTTTTTCCTTGGAACCGGAATACCTTCTGACATGAAGAAATAGTACAAACCACCTGCCGCTATCAAAACAGATAACGATAAAATAATCAAGCGTCTGTATCTCTTAAGCATAGCGTTTCGCTTTAACGCGACTAATTTTTCTGTTGTCTGCTGATTCAATTGTGAATTCAAAACTGCCAAACTGCCAAGTCTCACCTCGCTTCGGAATTCTTCCCATTTGCTCGACAATGAATCCGCCTAGCGTCGTGCTGTCCCCGCGTGAAGCTTCGAAATCGTCGCCATCCATATCGTAAACACGGTACATATCAATCAACGGTATTTTCGCTACAAACAGAATGTTTTTCTCATCGAGTTGCGACCATAAAATTTCACTTTGATCATCGAACTCATCCTTCACCTCGCCTACTATTTCTTGAAGTATATCTTGAAGAGTTACAATACCTGACGTTCCTCCATATTCATCTGCCACAATAGCCATATGCATTTTGTCGCGTTGAAACTCGGTTAACAAATCATCTACTTGCTTACTTTCCGGAACGAAGAACGCCTTGCGCTGCAAGCTCTCCCAATTGAATTCTTCTTTGTCTATATGGGGAAGTAAATCCTTCGCATACAAGACTCCAGTCACTGAATCGAGCTTTTCATTCGCCACAACAAATCGCGAGTATCCAGAAGATTCCACACGTTGAATAACGGTCTTGAACGACTCTCCTAAAAACAAGCAAACTATATCTACACGTGGCGTCATAATCTGCACCACTTCGTTATCACCAAAGGTTACAATGCCTTCTAAAATCCGATGTTCTTCTTCGGAACGATTGTCATCGGAGGTCAACTCTAACGCATGTCCAAGCTCATCTACCGAAATGTTTCCGCCTTGCTGATTTTGATCGCTTTCAAACCACTTTCCTGCGGTAGTTAACACCCATATCACAGGAGAAAATACTTTGTCTAGTACAACGAACAGAAACGCAAAACGCTTCGCTAGCTTTATGTTATTCGCTGTTGCGTATACCTTAGGAATAACCTCTCCGAACAAGACAATAATTGTAGTTACTCCTACAACATTAATTAATCCAACAACCCAAGGCTCAAGCGCTGTTCCTTCAAACCACATGTCGAACAAAATCGTAGACACGAGTACCACCGCTATGTTCACCATGTTGTTGCCTATTAGCACCGAGGCTAACAATCGCTTCGTCGCGATTTCTGGAGTTGGATGTTCGAGCAGGCGAATAACATTTTTAGATTGACTGTCCGTCGCGTTTTCAAGGTCTTTCCGCTGAACTGGAGAAAGCGAAAAAATAGCCACTTCCGAGCTCGACATAATTGCACTACAAGACAAAAGCAACAGCACGAGCAACAAAGGGCCCGCGCTGTTTAACAAGATCACACTATTGAATTCCATTCTTTACATTACCAATATGTTTGTAAAGGTAGCGAAAGAAAAAAAACGGGAAGATCAGAATTCAGTTTCTTCCACCATTTCGGTGTTAGTAGGAACTGATTCTTCCTTCTTGGTGTTGCTGAGGAGTTGAACATCTTCGGCAAACACTTCCAAAACGGTACGGTCGTCGCCGGTCTTCGATTTATAGGAACGAGAGCGCAGCTTTCCTTCCACGTAAACCAACATACCCTTTTTCAAGTACTGTTCGGTAAATGTTAAACTCGACGTTCTTCGCACAACAATGTTGTGCCACTCCGTCTGTTCTTGTCTTTCTCCTTTGGCGTCCTTCCAAATCTCTTTGGTTGCCATGGAGAAGTTCGCAAGTTTGCCTCCGTTGTCGAAGGTCTTGACTTCTGGGTTTCTACCCAGGTGACCCACTAGGATCACTTTGTTGATGGTGTTTGACATAAAAATAAATTTTAGTTATGGCCCAAAACTATTTCAGTCAAACACCCTCGAAAAGCAATGCTTATGCGGTTTTCATATATGAATCTCTTTAACGTACTTCATAAGCAACGCTGAAATACCTGTTTTCAAAAGCTCTTCAGTGTTTTTTGTTGAAGGGAATTCGTCGGGCATATTTCGACATAAGCAACTGAAAAATTGCGCTGAAATCTTTCGGTGACTGAGCACGTGTGTGTAAATACTGTCTTTCTTCCATGTGACATTTTGGGTGGAAGGGAAGCGTTTTTGGAATTCGAGAAGCACTTCTTCTTCGCTCAAAGGAACCTTCGATTCAACAAAAGGAAAATCGTAAAGGCCAGCCCAAACGCCCGATTCCGGTCGTTTCTTCACTATATAACCTGAAGGCATTTCTATTGCCGCGTAGTACAAAAACAACGGCTCTACTTTCGTTTTAGAAGCCTTAACTGGAAAGTTTGAAACGGTTTGTGCGCTCCGGGCCGCGCAGTTCTGGGCAAGCGGACATTCGGAACACTTCGGATTCTTCGGCGTGCAGACCGTGGCGCCCAGTTCCATCATGGCCTGATTGAAGTCGGCTGGGGCGTGAGCAGGAATCCATTCATTTAGCAACAATTGAAACGTCTTTCTCGTGGTACCCTTGTCAATGGGAAGATCAGACGCTAAAAAGCGAGTGATCACGCGGAAAACGTTTCCATCTAAAACAGCAACGCGTTCGTTAAAGGCGAACGAAGCAATTGCCGCAGCGGTATAAGGACCAATGCCTTTCAATTCAAGAAGTGAAGTATAGGTTGAAGGGAAATTTCCCAATTCTTCAATTTTTTTTGCTGTCGCGTGCAAATTTCTTCCACGACTGTAATAGCCCAATCCTTGCCACAGCGAAAGCACCTCATCTTGGTCTGCATTGGCCAAATCGTTTACGGTAGGATAATGCCCTAAAAGCTTGTGATAGTAAGCCATTCCTTGATCTACCCTCGTTTGTTGAAGAATGACTTCCGAGAGCCAAATGGCATAGGGATCGTTCGTGTTTCGCCACGGCAAATCGCGCTTCTCTCTGTTATACCACTCCAATAAGGCGGTTGTGTCGCGCGAATTCATAAGGCAATCGTTTGATTTTAAGATTTTAGACGTATATTTGCAGCCCCAAAATTGAGAAAAGAAAATCAAACAAAACGGAATAAGATGACGAAAGCGGATATTGTAACAGAAATTTCGAATAAAACGGGAATTGACAGAAACGACGTGTTAGCGATAGTAGAAGGATTCATGGGCACTGTGAAGAAATCTATGGAAGCAGGAGAGAATGTGTATTTAAGAGGATTTGGAAGCTTCATCGTAAAGAAGAGAGCTGCGAAATTGGGAAGAAATATCTTGGCTAAAACCACGGTAACTATTCCTGCTCATAACATTCCAGCATTCAAGCCAGCGAAAGAGTTTGTTGATGCTGTGAAAGAAAAAGTGAAGGTTGCAGAGAATGCGTAAATCGTATCTCATAGCCCTTATTATTAGTGTTGCCCTTGGGCTTATCGTTCTTTTTTTATTATTTCCCACTCAACCGAAGTCGGCCGTAGATAAGGCGAATAGCCCTATAGCAGACAGCGTGAAGATTCAACAAGCGATTGAGCTAGTTAACGGACCACAACCTATGCAGGGCATACAAATGCTTCTGTCTATGGTAGAAGAAAATCCGAAAAATGTTGAAGCTCATTTCGTACTTGGTGAATTTGCTATTCGCTCGGGCCAAATGGAAAAAGCGGTTGCAAGATTCAATACAATTATTGAACTTCAACCACAAAATACATTAGCCTATATTTACAAAGGCGAAGCGTTAATGCAAATGGATAGCTTGCCTGCGGCCCTAGCCACTTTCAAGTCAGCAATAGCGACAGATTCTACATCAGGTATTGCCTTGGTGTATGCTGGGAAAATGAGTGAGCAGTTGGGAAACTTTAACGAGGCGAAAACCTTGTACCAACAGATTCTTCGTCACAACGAAGACCCTATTGTTAGAGACAGTGTGAATGCATTTATTAGAAAAATAGATATTAAATTAAAAAATAAGTAATATGCCTTGCGGTAAAAAAAGAAAGCGCCATAAAATGGCTACGCACAAAAGAAAGAAGCGTCTAAGAAAGAATCGTCACAAGAAAAAAGTTCGCTAGAACTTTGCTTGATACATCTGTATTGACGGAAGGCGCTTTCATGCGCCCTTCCCGTCGTGCATTAATCTTAGAATAATTTGAACGCTGAACTTGTCATTAACGCTTCCTCCAAGGGAGTGGAAATTGCCTTGCTTCACGACAAACTCTTAGTTGAGTTACATCGTGAGGTTAGTAATACGCAGTTTGCTGTGGGCGACGTATACCTTGGAAGAGTGCGGAAAATGGTTCCCCACTTGAACGCTGCCTTTGTAGATGTTGGCTACGAGAAAGACGCATTTTTGCATTTTCTCGACCTTGGGCCACACTATCCTACAATGAACAGATATGTGCGCCCCATTCTTGGCGGCGAGCGTGCTTCTGGTGATTTAACCGGACTTCAAAAAGAGCCCGAGTTGAAAAAAGATGGTGTAATCAAAGACGCCATTGGACAAGGGAACATCATTCTTGTTCAAATTGCTAAAGAACCTATTTCTGCGAAAGGTCCAAGACTGACTGCTGAGATTACCCTAGCCGGAAGGTATTTGGTGTTGGTTCCGTTTTCAAACAAAGTTTCTCTTTCAAGCAGAATAACCAACGAAGATGAGCGTGACCGTTTGAAAAAACTCATGCAAAAAATTCGCCCACAAAACATGGGTGTTATTGTGCGAACTCAAGCGGTAGATACAAGTGTTGAAGAACTTGACCAGGATCTGACTGACTTGGTTTTACGTTGGGAAGAGTTGGTGAAAAACCTTCCGAATGCCCTTCCTCCAAAACGAATTCTCAGCGAAATAAAGAAGACCTCTTCTGTTCTTCGCGATTTGTTGAACGACTCGTTCACTGCCATTCACGTGAACGACGAAAAGCTAGGTGCTGAAGTTCGTACCTACATGCACAGCATTGCTCCTGATCAAGAGGGCATTGTTAAGGTTCACAAGACCACAGACTTATTCGACACATTCAATATTTATCGTCAGATTAAAGCCGGCTTTGCAAAGCAGGTGAATCTTAAATCTGGCGCATACCTTATTGTAGAGCACACGGAAGCCATGCACGTTATTGACGTGAACAGTGGAAATCGCAAGAGTGCCTCTGCGAAAGATCAAGAACAAAATGCCCTTCAAACCAACCTCGAGTGTGCGAAAGAAATTGCACGACTTTTCCGTTTGCGCGATATGGGTGGAATTATTTGCGTAGACTTCATAGATATGCAGCAGAAGGAAAACCAAAAAGCCCTTCACGATGCGTTGAAAGAGTATATGCAAGGCGACAAGGCAAAGCACAACATTCTTGCACCAAGCCGTTTCGGTGTGGTGGAAATTACACGTGAACGTGTGAAGCCGGTTACCGAAGTTGTAACACAAGAAACTTGTCCGAGCTGCAGCGGTACTGGAAAGATTGAAGCTGCTTTGTTGTTCGAAGATGAAATTGAAAACAACATTCGCTTAATTGCAGAGACTACCGCTCACAAACATATTGTCGTTGCTATTCACCCGATGGTGGAAGCTTATCTAACAAAGGGTTGGTGGTTCAACACCATCTTAGCTCGTTGGAAAAAACGCTTCCAGATAAAAATTGAATTGCAGTCTTCGAGTAATAATGCTCTTTTAGAGTATAAGATCTTTGATGCCAACTCTGAGGCTATTACTATCTCAAAGTAAGAGAAGATAAGAAAGGGGAAGAGAGGGGAAGAAAGTTGCAACGCAACGAATGTCTACGACGAATGTTTTCAACGAATGCCTTCGGCGGATATAGTCTGAACAGGTGTACTACATATTTCCCTAAATTTGCCCCATGTTAAAACGCAAAATGATCAATGATCCGGTTTACGGATTTGTGACTATACGCCATGCGTTCGTTCTTGAATTAATTAATCACCGCTATTTCCAAAGACTCAGAAGAATTACCCAATTGGGTCTTTCGTCGTTGGTATATCCGGGTGCCGGACATAACCGCTTTCAGCACGCGATGGGCGCAATGCATTTGATGCAAAACGCCATTGATGAATTGCGATTGAAGGGACATGCTATTTCGCATGAAGAAGAAGTTGGATTGCTTTGCGCCATTCTCCTTCACGACATTGGACACGGTCCGTTCAGTCACGCGCTAGAAAGTTCCATTGTGAACGAAGTTCACCACGAACATATTTCTTCTTTCGCCATGCAGCGCTTGAACCAAGAGTTCAAGGGTCAATTAGATCTTACGCTTGAAATCTTCAATGGAACGTATCCACGAAAATTCATGCATCAATTGGTGAGCAGTCAGCTCGACATGGATCGTCTCGACTACTTGGCCCGAGATAGTTTTTTCAGCGGTGTTGTTGAAGGACAAGTGGGAAGCGAGCGATTGATTAAGATGCTCGATGTGGTGAATGATCAACTTGTGGTTGAAGAAAAAGGAATTTATTCCATTGAGAAATTCATTGTCGCGCGAAGATTCATGTATTGGCAGGTTTACTTGCACAAGACCGTTTTAAGCGCAGAATACATGTTGGTGAATGTACTTCGTCGCGCAAAGCAGCTAGCGGACCAAGGCGAGCAGCTATGGGCCTCTCCGGCCTTGCAATACTTCTTGAACAATAAGATTTCTCTTTCTCATTTTGAAGGAAGCGACGAAGCGTTCGAGATGTTCATGAAGTTAGACGACATTGACATTCTTGGCGCCTTGAAAGTTTGGGCCTCACATTCCGATTTCGTGCTGAGTCAGTTAGCAACGCGCATAGTCGAACGCAGACTTTTCAAGATTGAAATTTCCCGAACTGAAATCCCTGAAAGCAGCATTCAGCAAGCCATTCAGGATATTCAAAATCAGTATAGCATCTCAACTGAAGAAGCTCGCTATTTCGTGTTGAACGGAAAAGTCGACAATCGCGCATACAACAGCATGAATGAAGGCATCTTGGTGAAGATGAAAAACGGTGACATCATAGACGCAGCGAAAGCCAGCGATCACGATAACCTTTCGGCATTGAGTGCTCCTGTTGAGAAGTACTTTTTGGCCAAGGCCAAATAATGCCACTTGGGCGAATGTGCAAGCACGAATGTTGCGAAGCAACGAATGTCTTCGACGAATGTTTTCCAAACTAATGTGCTAGCGCACGAGGGCCGATGGCGACAACTCGATCTTAACGGAAAATTCCTCGATGTGCTTTAAGAGATTCACGTTTTTAATGGTTCGGAAATTCAGAAAATCTTCGATTTTATTCCTCCCGATAGCTATCGGGATTCGTAATTCCTACAAAGTAATTGGAAATGCGTTGCTAAATCGTCGAAGACATTCGCCATCGGCATTCGTGCTTGCACATTCGTTGCTTGCAACATTCGTCCGCAGGACATTCGTTGCTTCGCAACATTAGCCTCCGGCATTACTCTTTCACCAAACGCATTGTCTTCCCGGCCGCTCTTACCAAGTAAACCCCAGCGTTCCATTTAGCAACAGAGATTTCCATGCGGTCTGATTGGGCTTTGTCTTTGAATAATATTCTTCCAGTTAAGTCGTAAACTTCCACAGAGGTTCCTTTTTCCAAACCAACCAAATTCACGTTGTTTTTCGCTGGATTCGGATACAAGTTTATCTCTGTTTTAGTAGCCGGAGCCTCTTCCACCTGAACCCCACATGCCATGGTGTAGACAGGACTAGTCATTGCCGTTTGCATATTGTTGCCCATGTCGTGAACGTTGAATTGAACTTCTGTTCCGCAAGCATATGGACCTTTCAATGTTTGTCCAGCTGCATTCATTACAGAAACTGGTTCGTTCAATGAAGAAACCACTCCGTAAGGACCACCTGTTCCCATTGACGAAAGATTCATTGAAACGAAGAACTGTTCATTCGCCGGGTCTTCCATTAATATCATACCCATGTTTGGAAGCTCAACATCATACACACATGAGCCATCGTCGAACTGTGCATCTCCGCCGTAGTTCAAGGCCATTGGATCTAAACATCCACCGCAGTAATACAAACAACTTCCAACATCACAAGTTGCTAAACTGTCGTAGTTACAAGCCATTGGATCTGTACATCCCACTATTTCATTCGCTCCTGACACGAATGCCTGTAAGTAACCGAAGTCGGCTAAATTACCATTTAGAACCACTTCACCTTGCGCATTGGTAACTGTAACTGAAGAGTTATCGGGCATGAATGAATACAACACCAACTGATAACAATCTGCTGCATTCATGCAATAGCCTGTCGCGTATGGATATTCGTTAAAGGCACCTTCACCCGTATTCGGATTAAACGCGTAGAAAATAACTTGTCCGCCTGAAGTAACCGTGTTCCAGTTTTCAGCTGAACAACAAGTGCCGTTATCTACGGTAGCATCTGCATTGTAATTCGGAGCGGTAGGATCGGTGCAACCTTGACAAGAATAATCGCATAAAGTGGCGTTTGTGCAAGTCGCATTCGGATTGTAATTACAAGCGAAGAGATCGGTGCAACCAACGACTTCATTCACTGAGAAGTATTCGTTTACATAGGGATTAACATTTCCAGTTGTTTGATAGAATACGCTTCCGTCTGGACCATAAATGGTTATTTGGAAAGGCTGAACCGTTAAGCTCCATGCGCTGAATGAAAAGCAGTCTTGCTCCATACAGAATCCCTGAAGCATATTGTTGTATCCTCCTTGCTGAGTTAACCCGTCTGAAGAAGTAACATACCATTCCAACCAAGAAGAAGATTCAACGGTGTACCAATTGTTGAAGCAGCAAGTGCCATTGTCAACTGTTGCGTTTGAATCGTAGTTGTTTGCCGTTGGGTCTGTGCAGCCAAGGCATGAATAATCGCAGAATGCAAGTTCATTGCACGTTGCAAGTGGGTTGTAGTTGCATGCCGAAGGCTCTGTGCAACCGGGCACTACAACACCCCAAAGGAAGGTGTATGGAATTCCAGTTTCCATGGCATTTGTTGAACCTTGTGAAACAATATAACCGGTAGAATCTGTAATTGTGATATACGTGGTCTCTCCATTTTGATTGAACGGATCGAAAGTAATCGGATAAGAATTCAAGGTGTAGCATCCGCTGCTTATGCACAGTGTGCTATCGTTCGGTGTTGTACCGTATTGGTAATATCCCAATGAACTCTGAATAGTCCATGTTGAAGGCACCGATGTAGTAATGGTCGCCATGTCAGCGTAGCAGCACTTTGCGTTATCGGAAGTTGCATTGGGATCGTAGTTCGTTGCAAGCGGGTCTGTGCAGCCGCTGCAAGAAGCGTAATCACATGATCCGTCGTTACAAGTAGCTTCAGCATTGTAGTTACATGCATTTGGATCTACACACCCGTATACTGCGTTCAACGAAACCGTGGTATAGAGGTAGTTTGAATCTACTGCTCCAGTAATCCAAACAGAACCATCTTCAAGGGTTACAGTGAAATTCTGGTTTACAGAAGCTTCGTCCAAAGAATAAACTTGCAGCGCATAACAGCTGTTTCTCACGCAGAACTGGTTGTTCACGAGATTATCTCCGCCTGTCATATAATATTGCTCACTGTACAACCAAATTCCCGCTTGTCCTTGCTCTACGCTGAAGGTCGCCCAATGGTCTGTGCAACATGTATTGTTATCTACAGTTGCATTTGGATTGAAGTTGAATGCGTCTGGGTTGGTGCAACCTAGGCAAGAGTAGTCGCAAGAATTATAATCGATACAATTGGCATTCGCATTGAAATTGCACGCGTTTGGATCTGTACAACCGTCTGTCACGTTGTTTGAGATATATCCAATGAAATAGTATTGACTGCCTAAATTTTCAATGTTTAGTTGATTTCCCTGATTATCTTGAATGAAAAATTCAACGGGTTGAGGAATACCCGCACCCTCTGATGCAATAACAATCTTAAAACATCCGTCTGGAATACAAAAGGCATTCCAACCTGGTCCAGCCCCTCCTGCTACTTCATAATTGAGGTTATTTTGCACCGAAAAATAACCTGGTTGCAAAAGCCCAATGGTATAGCAATTCTGATTTTGTGCAGAAACAGAAAAGGTCAAAGCACTAAGAAGAAGGAAGTATATTAGTTTTTTCATTGTTTGCAATTGGATGTCACAAGGTAAGACAACAAAAGGTAGAACAAAGTTCGCTGGGAGGCAAAATTTCTTTGAATATTACGCGTCAACGCGCTAGAATAACTCGAACTCTTAATCATTGTTGGCATGAGCTCACACTCATGCCTGTGCGTTTGTGTCGCCCCGAGGGGCTAATGAATGATCATTTAGAAGTTTGTTTTCCTCTTCGAGATAAGAGTAGTAGGTGTGATGATTCTTTTGGTTTTTAATGTATTGAATGACACGTTTTCGGTCTTTGTAGTAAACGGAAAACACGGCATATCCGGGTTGCCAGGTGAAATCGGCTAGGGATTCGTGTTGCGATTTCATCCATCGCGAAGAGTTTGATTTGGCGGCTTCAGCGAGTTTCGCGGTTGTTAATGTGCGCGGTAATTCGCAAAGAATGTGCACGTGGTCGTAGTATCCGCCAATGGCGTAGACTTCCGATCCCTTGTTGTTAAAAACGCCAATGAGGTAGGCGTGCAAACCTTGTTCAACCTGAAGAAAAATTTTCGGTTCGCGGTATTTGGTTACGAATACGAAATGTAGAACGAGACGGCTAAGAGAAGATGGGTTCATTGCGCAAAAATGAAAGGCAATCTCTATTCGTTAAAGGAATGTTTATGGGAAGCTCATCCGCGAGCCCCTTGGGGCGACATTACCCGCGTAGCAGGGCTGTTAGGCCCTGCGAAAGAGAGCGGTTTTCGCATAAATGCGCATAAGGTTGAACCGTTGTTAACTCGCGAGGAGCGTTCGTTTGCTTGATCACTTTTTGCATTGGCGTCATCACGCAAAAACAATTCTGACTCTTAATCACCATTTGCATGGTCTAACACCCATGCCTAGCCGTTTATGTCGCGCCGTCAATAGAAGTGACTGTTTTATCTAACAAGCGTAATGTGCCCTTCAACTTTTTTCAGGGTATTATCTATTCCCAAAAATTGAATTTTCCATATGTAAGCGCCATCAGGCGAAATGTATTCGCCATTCCTGTAATTCCCATTCCAGCGAATATTAATATCGGTTGAATGAAAAATCTCTACTCCCCACCGATTAAAAATCTTAAAATCAAATTCACTCAACAAATCACTATTCTCGAAAATTGGAAAAAACTCCTCGTTAAGTCCATCTCCATTTGGTGAAAACGCGTTAGGAACATTCATTTGATATGTTTTACTGACGATAACGTTATGACAGATAGAATCTCGACATCCAAATTGACTTTCCACCTCCAAGCAAATCTCATAAGTCGCTGGTTGAAAATATTCCAACGTAATTTCAGTATTCTCCGAATTACTAAAGAAATCATTATTACTGAACCACTCAAAATTTGTTCCTCTAACAGATTTATTAATTAATTGAACGAGAGGAGCGTCCTCAGGAATAATATTTGGACTGGTCGTAAACTCTGCTATTGGATTTGCCCACCCTACCGCATTAATTTGATTAGAAGCAAGACATTGCTGCAAGGAATCACCTACCAAAAGATTAAGAGTAATAATATTATGCCCAGGTCCTGCCGATGCATAATAACCATTTTCAAGATTACCTAAACTTGAATTACTTACCACCCAATTTTCATCCAACAAATTTCCCCAAAAATCTGAAGAAGTATAATTCACTTCTTCCGAAAACGGCAAGCAATGCGCAAAATCTCCAGGTGAAATTAGGATTTCTGGCACTGGGTATACCAAAACTTCAAATGAGGTGTCTCGCTCACATCCAAAATCACTTACCATATTCAATTCTAGCGTGTAATTTCCTGAATTGGCACTCATCTGCGAAAAAGGATCTTGGGTGCTTATTTGGCCTTGAAAATTCCAAAAATTAGTACAGCCCTCCAATGGAAAAATCAAGGGGTCATTTTGTATAAAAAGCAAATCGTCTTCACATATATAGAAATCCCCAACTACATCAAATTCGGGTATTCCGTGAACAAAAATAGTAGAGTCAAAAGTATCCGAACAAACCATGTCAGTGTATGCATTGGACACCGTCAAACTCAAATCATAAATACCCGATTGCACAACAGTTGTCTGCAATTCAAATAAATTCGAGTTAATCGAAAGCTCCGGAATGTTCCATTCAAATTGGGAACTTACATTGTAATTCGAACTAAGGTTTGTTAGAGATAGAATTTCCCCTTCACAAATAGCGTTTGCAACGACCGAAGCTATTGGACTAGGTCTAATAATAACATCATGTATTGCAGAATCTAAACAGCCATTCAATGCCTCAACATTAAGTTGAACCGGAAAAGTGCCGTGTGTATTAAAAGTGAATTGAACGGCAGTTCCTGGCAAACTATTATTTTGTATATCCCAAAATGTGTTGACAATATCGTTTGTTGAAATTTGACTTGTCGACAGAAAATCGATGGTTTCCCCTTGACATATATTGCTTGGAATAAATTCGGCGACAGGACTCTCTAAAATTTCTATTTCATATTGAACGGAATCAACACATCCCGCATCAGATTGAACCCATAATTCAATTGGATAAATCCCAGGCGCGTTAAAGTCATGATTGAAAATTAACGCGTTGGATTGATAACCATCTCCTGAGCTCCAGTGCAAAGAATCCAATACTGAATTTTGAAACACACTGGAATTCTCTATAATTGTTTGACCCGTGCAATTTGACTGTACAACATAATTAGCATCTAATGTGGTTGGTTCCAAAGTCGCGCTCAGCATTGCCTGACAACCTGTTACCGATGTTACCAAACATGTATACAAATCACCTTCTACAGAATTGACCACGGTGATATTCGCGGTTGTTTCTCCGGTGCTCCATAAGTAGCTTGCGAATCCTTCTGGAGCAGACAGGTAAGCCACTAGATTCTCGGAATTCAGACAAAACCGCGCATCAATTTCAAGCGGTGCACAGGATGCTTCAACATAAGCATAGGCAAAATGACCACCAACGGCACAGTCTCCGGTAGCTAAATCTAATGTCACAATTTGTCCCATATAGGCAGATGCATCTACGCCAACAGTTGTCCAATTCTTATATACCAACTCTCCACAGTTTTGAAATCCATCTATTTGAGAAGATGCAACAACTTGATAAAAGGTACACGGAATCGGCTGCCCATCAGACGTTCTCAACTGAGCTTCGAATCTCGGCTGTTCTGCGGGATCGTGACCGGGATCTTCAAGGACTACAGCGTATCTATAAATTATCAAATTGGAAGTAGGAGTAATTGAAAAGTCGAATGTTATTCTTTCGGCTTCAGCGCCAATATCTGAATTTCCCAATTGTATTGAATAATTTCCTCCTGGATAAACTGTTGGAATTTGCTCACATCCAATTAACACGGGGTCAAAACCGGGGGTCGTTATCGTATGCCTTCCAGTAACAATTCCCGGAATTGGTGTGTTTATTCCACAGCAATTACCTGTAAATCCCATCCAATTGACTGTAGACCCAAGTTCAAGATCTGCATTTACGCACTGCGCATGTATGTTCTGAGAAACAAAACCAACACAGAATAGGAAAAATAAATAAAAACATTTCCCCATGGTTACAATTTATATTTCGCAAATTAAGTCAGCTTAAACTTTAAGAAAGTTCATTTGACGACAAGGTTTTCTTGATTTTTTCTTTTCTAAAAAGGGGGGGGGTGGCTTCGCGAGGGCAACTAACGTTGCGAGGGTGAATACTTCACGAGGGTCTGCGACGAGGGTGCTATCGCACGAGGGCCGATGGCGATAGTTCTATCTGAACGGAAAAATCCTCGATGTGCTTCAGAAGATTTTCATTCTTTATGGTTCGGAAATTCACCAAATCCACCAATTGAGGAATATTTAAATCTTCCAATTCACCTGCAATAAAATTAAGATCGGAAAACGTTAGCTCCTCACCAAATAAACAAATGTCAATATCTGAACCCTCTCGGTAAGTGCCCATAGCGCGAGACCCGAAAATCTTTGCGGCTTGAACGCGCTCATTCGAATAGACAACATTCGCTATTGCTCGAAGTGATTTCTGACTTAATCCCGTTTCCATTCCACTAAATTAATTCATTCATGCGACCTTCCAATTGCTCGAATAAAACAGGATATTGACTGACTACTTTTTCAAAGACTTCTTCCAAGATTGATTCATCATACAAATGAGACGTTTGATTTCGAGTTGAAATTGTTTCTAACCACAACTCCCCATTTAAGATTAATTGATTCTGATAAGCCAAACGAAAAGCATCACGAGATCCTACAATTTCTTTAATTCCCTGATGCTTAAGATAATCTTGCAACACCTTCCACGACATCTCTTGCGTAAACTCGAAGGCTTGAATTAGCCCTTGCTTCTCCAGCGATGAAAGTTCTCTCGATTTCGATAATTCCAATCCAGATAAAAATTGCTTCCGTGCATTTTTAAAATTCTCGAAACGCTGCTTCCAACGAATTTCATTTGTATTCATGATACGAAATTCATTCAATTCACTTCCAAAAGCAAATTTCTCCTATGCGCTAACCAACGCGGAGCCCCTTGGGGCGACATTACCCGCGTAGCAGGGCTGTTAGGCCCTGCGAAAGAGAGCGGTTTTCGCATAAATGCGCATAAGGCAAGGGCGAATGCTTCGCGAAGGCAACATCGTTGCGAAGGTGCAAGCACGAGGGTCTTCGACGAGGGCAACTGGCGTTGCTTATCAATCAACGTTCGCAGAACCCTCGCAAAGAATTTGCCTTCGTCTGAAAGACCCTCGCAACAGCAGTTGCTCTTAGGCCCTGCGAAAGGGAGCGGTTTTCCCTACTTGAAATAATAATGCATTCCGGCACCGTATGTAATTTCATACCCAGATGTACCTGGCTCCAAAACTGACCCCATAGAGCCAAAGGCACCCCTGATGTATATGCCACAATTCTTTCCTAAAAACTTTGGAAAAACTTCTACGCCACTTCCTAAACTCCAACCCGTCCAATTATAATCTTCTACTGGACCAAAAACTGACTTATCAAAACTGACTAATCCCTTGTTAAATGCTACGAAACAATATGGATACCAAAAGCCGAGCAGTCCGTCTGTGCTAAACATGGCATAATCTAATTCAGCAATTAAATCGGTTGATTTCACCGTCGGATAATTTCTATTTCCATACATCACCTGAACTTTAATATTTTCGGTAATTCCTATGCGAGCTCCAAATCCCGCATTGCGACTTCCATAATTCAGTCCAACACCAATGGTATGATTACCAACATCTCTCTTAATAGGTTGATTTGAAAGATTAGATGTATTCCCGCTTTGTGCAAAAAGCGCATTCGAGAAAACGAAAAGTATGGATAAAACAAAGAGGACTTTTTTCATAGTTTGAGTTGTTTAATAATCAAATATAATCATTCAATTCAAGAATTAAATTAATTTGTCTGACGTAAATCCCATTCATTCTCATCCAACCCCAACTATCATCCGCAACATTCGCCCTTCGGGCATTCTACTGCGTAAGCAGTTTCCCCGCTGTCTTCGCCACCACCTCTTCCAACGTCACTTCCGGAGCCAATTCAACCAAATGAAACGCGCCGTCGCGGATGTCGAAGACACCCAAGTCGGTGACTACTTTTTTAATGCAATGAATGCCCGTTAGAGGTAGAGAACACTGTGGCAATAACTTCGAGTTACCAGCCTTGTCGCAATGCTGCATGGCCACAATAATATTCTTCGCACTGGCCACCAAATCCATGGCGCCGCCCATGCCTTTCACCATCTTACCCGGAACTTTCCAATTCGCAATGTCGCCATTCTCACTCACTTCCATGGCACCCAAAATGGTAAGATCCACCTTCTGCGCTCTAATCATTCCGAAACTCATGGCACTGTCGAAAATGGAAGACCCGTCACGCAACGTCACCGTCTGCTTCCCTGCGTTAATCAAGTCTGCATCCTCTTCTCCTTCGAATGGAAAAGGTCCCATTCCTAAAATACCGTTCTCACTTTGCAATTCAACTTCCATTCCTTCCGGAATGTAATTCGCTACCAAAGTAGGAATGCCAATACCTAAATTGACATACGTTCCGTCTTGAACCTCTTGCGCAATGCGCTTCGCTATTCCAATTTTATCCCAAGCCATAATTATATTCTTTGACGAACAGTACGCTGCTCAATTCTCTTTTCGTAATTCACTCCCTGAAAAATGCGGTGCACATAAATGCCCGGCGTATGAATATGATCGGGGTCCAACGCTCCAAGCGGAACCAACTCTTCCACCTCTACAATGGTAATTTTTCCGGCCATGGCCATCATCGGATTGAAGTTGCGCGCCGTTGAACGAAACACCAAGTTACCCATAGCATCGCCCTTCCAAGCCTTCACCAAGGCGAAGTCTGCGTCGAAAGCTTCTTCCATTAAATACTTCTTCCCCTTGAACTCCCGGACTTCCTTTCCTTCCGCCACCTCTGTTCCTACTCCGGCTGGAGTGAACACCACCGGCATTCCGTATCCAGCTGCCATGCATCGCGTTGCCAATGTTCCTTGCGGAATCAATTCCACTTCCAACTCACCACTCAACATCTGACGCTCGAATTCGGCATTCTCGCCAACGTATGAGCTAATCATTTTCTTGACTTGCTTTTGTTGAAGTAACAATCCCAATCCGAAGTCATCTACCCCAGCATTGTTCGAAATGCATGTGATGTCTTTCACACCCATCCTTACCAATTCGTTAATGCAATTTTCCGGTATTCCACACAGGCCGAATCCGCCAACCATGAGCGTCATTCCAGAGGTAATGCCTTCACATGCCTCCGCAGCGGAAGCCCTTACTTTATTAAATCCCATAGTCTATTTTATTCTGGCACGTCGCCGTCAAATTCCAATTCACCGTTGAAGAACTCTTCCATACTAGCGTCTTCGCCATCGTAGAACAAGTCACCCATTCCACCGCTTGTGCATTGAAAGCGTAACGGATCATATTCCGTGGGCGCTTCGAAATCACCTTTCGATAAGGAAATTCTAGAATCCTTGTAAATACTGTTCATGTAATAACCGAATATCGGAAGCCCTGTGTTGGCGCCTTGTCCAAGAGCAGTGCTAGAAAAACGAACCGTCGGATCTTGCGCACCTACCCAAACTCCCGTTACCAAATCAGGCGTCATTCCAACGAACCATCCATCTGTATTGTTCTGCGTGGTTCCTGTCTTTCCAGCCAATGGATAAGGAATCTTTCCGTACTTCGGATTGGAACGAATGCGTGCTGCTGTTCCGAAATCACACACCCCTTTCATGAGTTTCACTGTTTCATAAGCAATTCCGGGTTCCAACGCCTGATCAATAACCGGATCTGCTTCGTAAATTAAATTTCCATTCTTGTCTTCCACACGCATAATGAAGGTAGGCTCTATGTACAAGCCGTGATTGACCAAGGAAGCTTGCGCTCCTACCAATTCAAAGACTGAAAGTTCGCATGCTCCTAGCGCTATCGAATAGGCCATTGGAATGTAACTCTTCACACCCATGTGACGCATCATAGCAATCACGGGCTCGGGTCCGAAACGCGCAATGAGCGTGGCTGCTATCGAGTTCACGGATCCTGCTAAAGCCTTTGCCATGGTATAAGTTCCGCCGGCTCCACCCTTCGGACACCAGCGCGTACCATTCGGTAAGTCTATGCATCCAGCACCTGTAATCTGATCGCACGGCTTCATGCCCATGCGCATGGCCATGGCGTAAATAAATGGCTTGAAGGTAGATCCAACCTGACGCTTCGAAAGAAATACGTTATCGTATTTGAAGTACTTGTAATCAATTCCTCCAACCCACGCTTTTACAAATCCATTGCGCGGATCCACAGACATCAGACTCGCATGCAAAATTGTTTTGTGATAAACAATGCTGTCATAAGGTGTCATGGTGGTGTCGCGATATCCCTTGTGGTTGTATATCGTCATGCGCACAGGCTTGTTGAATTCAGCAAGCACCTCTTCTTCCGTTCGCATATTCCAAACATGACCGCACCCGCCTGCGTCTTCCTTGCAATGAAAATGTCCGTCTTTGGTTTCGATATACGAAGCAGGTCTTCCGCAATCGGGACACATTTTTCCCGAAAGCTTTTTGTAGCGATCACTTGTTGTGATGGCCTTCCTCATTATCGCTTCCTTGTCGCCAGTTGAAATCCCAGAATAAAACGGATATTTATCTTTCGGACGTTGCCTCACATTTCGAGTAAACGCTGGTTGCAGCTCTTTTCTCAAATGCTCTTCCACGGCGGCTTCCGCATGAATCTGCATGTTCTTATCCAAGGTGGTGTATACCTTTAATCCGTCTTCGTATATGTTAAAAGCAGTGCCGTCGCCCTTCTTGTATTTCAGCTCGCCGTTAGCATCGCGTGTCTCTAAAATTTCTGTGAGTTTATGTCGAACAGCTTCGCGGAAATAAGGGGCTTGTCCTTCATCGTGAGAGACACGCGCAAACTTTAATCCTAAGGGTTCCGCTCGATATTTTTCATAATCGGCTTCCGAAAGTTTTCCGTATTTCACCATTTGCGACATGACTACTTCACGTCTTTTGGTAACCAAAGAATCGCGTTTAATTGGATTAAATAAAGACGAGTTCTTCAACATACCTACCAACATAGCGCCTTGGGGAATCGTAAGCGAATCGGGCGATGTAGAGAAATAGATATTTGCTGCACTCTTCAATCCAACCGCCTGATTCAAGAAGTCGTACTGATTCAAATACATGGTCAGAATTTCTTCCTTCGTGTACACCCGTTCGAGACGAAGCGCAATTACCCACTCTTGTAATTTCTGTCCAATTCTAGTGAAGATGGTCACGTCTTCAAAGTCCCGTGTGAACTGTAATTTCGCCAGCTGTTGCGTAATTGTACTTCCTCCTCCGTCTGCTCCTAACGATACTGCAGCGCGCATTAAACTTCTCACATCAATTCCACTGTGCTGTTTGAAACGCACGTCTTCCGTGGCGAGTAGAGCATCTATAACATGTGGCGGAATTTCTTGAAAGGTAATGTCTGAGCGATTTTCTTTGTAGAATGAACCAATGGTTGTTCCGTCTGAAGCGTATATCTGAGAGGCCAATCCAATTTTCGGGTTCGCTAATAAATCAATGTTTGGAAGTCCGCTTAAAAGAACCGCACCAAGGACAAGCGTAAAAAAAATCCATGGCGACATTCCGAGCCACCAAAGAATCTTAGCATATTTTTTTTCCTGTTCCGGTGTGTTTTCCATAGATGTGGTTTAACGCGTTTTTGAGCGTAAAATTTCAACAATCAAAACTAAACTATCTACTGCGCCTTGCCGAAATAATTCTTTATTTTTTCAGCTATTTTTTCCCCTACGACTTGTTCAATTTCTTTTTGAGTTGCCGCTTTTATTCGTGCAACCGAAGAAAAATGTTGAAGTAATTTCTCAATGGTCTTCGCTCCAACACCTGCAATGTTCTCCAATTCAGAATGAATGGCGCCCTTGCTGCGACGTTGTCTGTGTTTGCTCAATCCGTATCTGTGCGCTTCATTTCGCAAGTGCTGAATGATCTTCAAACTCTCGCTGCGCTTGTCGAGGTAAATGGGAATACTGTCTCCAGGAAAGAAAATTTCTTCCAACCGCTTGGCAATTCCAATTACAGCAATCTTTCCACGAAGACCTAACAAATCCAATGATTCCATGGCGGAAGAGAGCTGTCCCTTTCCACCATCAATAATCAAAAGCTGCGGCAAAGGCTGCTCCTCTTGAAGCAAACGCGCATACCTTCTGTAAATGGCTTCACGCATAGAGGCGAAGTCATCTGGTCCAACAACAGATTGTATGTTGAAGATGCGGTAATCTGCCTTACTTGGCTTAGCGTTCTTGAACACCACACATGCACTCACCGGATTGGTTCCTTGAATGTTCGAGTTGTCGAAACACTCAATGTGAACTGGCAATTCAGGAAGGCGCAAATCTTTTTTCATCGTTTCCAAAATGCGTTGCGTGTTGCGCTCGGGGTCAAGGAAAGCGGCACGCTTGCGTGCTTCCAACAGAAAATGATTCGCGTTTTTTAAGGAAAGTTCAATCAACTTTTTCTTATCGCCTCGCTGCGGAACATGGAGCTCCAATCCAGGAATTTTTTCGTGTATATCGAAGGGAATAAGCGCAGACTTCGCTTGACTCTTCATGCGCTCGCGAAAGGAACGAATAACGAAAGCCAACACCTCTTCATCAGTCTCATCAAGCTGTCGAACCACCTCTGCAGTATATACATGTACAATACTTCCGCGCATGATGTGCATGTAATTCGCGTAGATACTTTGCGCATCTGAGGCAATGGAAAAGACTTCCACATTGTCAATGTCTGTATTAACAATGGTAGATTTCGCCTGGAAATTTTCCAAGGTTTGAATACGCTCTTTCAACTGCTGAGCTTGTTCAAATTTTTGATCTGAGGCAAGCAGAAGCATGTCTTTTTTCAAGGTCTTCACAGCCTCTAAATATTCTCCTTTAATAATTCGCTTGATGTGCTGAACGCCTTGTTGATAGTCTTCTTCACGTTGCTTACCCACACAAGGACCCAAGCAATTTCCCAAATGATATTCCAAACACACCTTGAACTTTTTCGCTTGAATATTTGCCTTTGAAAGGTTCAACGTGCAGGTTCGAAGGGGGTACAATTCCTTAATTAAATCAAGAATGGAATACAACGATTTTCCTGAAGTGTATGGACCGAAATAGGTCGAACCGTCGTTTAAAATTTGACGCGTACTGAACACACGCGGAAAAGGCTCGTTCTTAATCACAATACTCGAGTAAGACTTATCGTCTTTCAACAAGATGTTGTACCGCGGCTTGAACTTTTTAATGAGCGAGTCTTCCAACAACAACGCGTCCGATTCGGTTTCAACAACCGAATACTTGATGTCGCGAATTTTCTTGACCATTAACTTGGTCTTGATGCTCTCGTATTTATTCTTGTTGAAATAGCTCGTCACGCGGTTCTTCAACACCTTCGCTTTGCCCACATACAAGATGGAACCGTTCTCGTCGAAGAACTGGTACACACCTGCCTTTTCAGGCAGGGCTTTTAAAATGCTTTTGATGTGATCGGAAACTTCCACAACACAAATATCGGTATATCTTCGCCACAATGAATTTTGTAACAGGGGCAACAGGTTTAATTGGAAGTCATCTTGTTCTTCGATTGGCAGAAGAAGGCATGCCTGTTACCGCATTATTTCGAAATGAAAATGGAAAAGCGGAAGTCCTAAATTTGTTTCGTTTCTATGGAAAAGAAAACTTGTTTCAGCAGCTGCTGTGGGTGAAAGGAGATGTGGAAGATGCCGATGATATGTTCGATTTAACCGAAGGAATGCGCTCTGTCTTTCATTGCGCAGCAATCGTTTCTTACCATAAAAAAGAAGCGTCGCGCATGATGGAAGTGAACATTAATGGAACAAAAAACGTGGTGAATGCGTGTATTGAAAATGAAGTGAAACACTTGATTCATGTCAGTTCAATTTCTGCTTTAGGCGATTCAAAAGGAGAAGTTATTGATGAAGAAGCGCCGCGCGATTTCAACGATTATCATTCAAATTATTCGAAGGGAAAATATCTTTCTGAACAAGAGGTTTGGCGTGGAATTCAAGAAGGTCTGAATGCGACCATTTTGAATCCGGGAGTCATCTTCGGTCCGAACAATTGCACTCGCAGTTCGGGAACCATGATTGCTCGTATTGAAAAAGGCCTTCCAGCCTTGCCCGCTGGAGGAAGCGGAATTGTTTCAGTCTTAGACGTTGTGGAAGTGATGATTCGCGCAGCGAAACAAGAGCCGACCAATGAGCGCTACATTCTGTGCGCAGAGAACATTCGCATGTCGGAACTCTTCACAAAAATTGCCGACGCCCTTCAAGTAAAAATTGGAAAAACCATTGCGAAGAGGTGGCAGATTGTTTTAGTGTTTTATATGGAAGCGTTGGTGGAGTTGTTTACTGGAAAACGTGCAACAATTACGCGTGAAATTATTCGCAATTACGACGAAGTGAAACGATTCGATGGAAGCAAAGCCACGCGTGTGTTCGGATTTGAATATCGCGATACTTTTTCAAGTATTGAAGATACAATAAGGTACTATAAGGTTCTATCGAAAGGTGCTTAGCAAGCTGACTAGTAAAGAAAAAGCCCCTTCAACAACGTTGAAAGGGCTTCTTAAACCAAACCAAACCTCATTACCTAAATCGTATTATCTGTCGGCGTAAATCCAAACGCCAAGCTCGATGTTCATGTGCTTTTCCATAGTCTTTGTTTTTTCTTTTAACAAAAATGTAAAAGACATTCCTTCCAAATTTTTCGGATAAAGCAAAGGCCCCGATAAACTGATTATCGGGGCCTTTCAATTCAGAAGTGGTTTTTATTATTCCACAATAAGCCGATTAGTTGCATTTCTCTGGCGCCCTTTCGAAAGTGTTAAACACTCAACGTTTAAAAAAAACTCGGTTGTAGGAAACTTAAATCATTCGTTAACGTACTTTTCCAAAGTGAAACAAATTACAATACTCCTTTTCCTTGGACTTGCCAACTTAGTTGTTGGACAAGATTTTCGCGCAGCAGCCATTCAGCAATATGCCGAAGGGAATTATGATGTCGCCCTGCACAGCATTAATCAATTGGAAAAACTCGAGTCTTGCGATTACTTCATTAAAGCAAATGCACTTCAAAAACTTGGGCAATTTCAACAAGCGAGTTTGAACTACAACGAAGCAAAATCAAACGGATGCAAGGACGAATCTCTCTTGCTAAATAACGGAATTTGTGAATACTCGCTTGGTAATTTAAGCGAGTCAGTTCAATTGTTGAAACTATACGCCCGCGAGCACAAGGCGAATTTTCAAGGACACTATTGGCTAGCTTCGGCGTATTATCTTCAACATAAATATTCGAAAAGTCGTCAAGCACTCGAAACCGTTTTTTCGTTGAATGAAAACTATGCTCCTGCGTATTTTCTTGATGCTGCGATTCACCAAAGCAGAAAACAATACGGCGCGGCTGCGGAAACTTTTCTCGAGGCATACGCGATAGATAGCACCTTAGAAGAGGCGCACCTGCAAGCGGGGATATCACTTCTCGACTTTCAGAAGTATGAAGAGGCTTTGACTATCTTCAAGCAAATGGCGAAGCCATCTAGTAAATCCTACATTCAAGCCTTGTATTATGTGGGTGAAACTTCCTACTTGCTGAAGGAAAACGAAGAGGCCTGTAAATACTGGAAAGCCGCAGCTGAGGCAGGAGATTACGATTCGAAGGAAATTGTTCGTACGTGGTGCGAAAACAAAAAGACCCCTATTTTCAAAATACGATCTTCACGATTGAAGTTCTAGTTAAGAACCACCTTCACGCTCCAATTGGCGCGCACTTCAATGGGTTTGGCAAAGACGCTCACTGGTTCGCATCTTATTTTTTTCTGAAGATCGGCAATGTCCCATTGATTATTTCGGTTCACGTCGTGAACCAATCGAACAGTGTACTTACCGGGCTGAATACCACTAAATACGAGTGTTTCAGAATAGTCGACTTTTCGAACCACTGTTCCTTTTTCATTGCGCAATTCAACAAATTTTTTGAAACTCTTGTCTTCAATCAATGGAATAGATAGCTCCAGGTTTCCTAATTTTTCAGGAGAAGCAAATTCGAAATTGCTTTGAAGCGTATCATTGGTGGTGCCGTAGGCAGTTTCCCAAGCACCCGGCAAAATGCGCATACTTCCCTTTCCAATAAGCTCGCTTGCATTTGCATCTACTTGAATTGCGAAATGAAGCGGTGAATTTGTCTCTGCAATGGTACCCGTAGCTTTAATACCTTGAATTGTAACGTCGCATGTGTTTCGCTTCAACACCGCATAAGCGGGAGCTCTTACTAAAATTAATGACTTCGGATCTTGCTGAATGGCTCCTGAAAATTTGAACTTCTTCAACTTTGCTGACTTTGCTACAAAAACACTTAAGGTATCTGCTGGCTGTTGATTGAAAGAATAAGTTACTCCTTCGAAATTGTTGTTCGCAGCTAGACCTTCTCTTCCGCCTAATGCAAAAAACAGGGTGTCGCTGTTGTTCAATGAGCCGTATCTGAAAGGTACACTCGCTGTTATTGGAGCTAATTTAATTTTTTCAATCATTCCATAGGCGCCAACAATGAAGCCACTCCCAACAGAATCTGTCTTGAACATTTCTTCCGTAATCTCTTCTACTTTCTTCGGAGAAAAACGTAGGTTCAACGGATAATTATTTTGGGTGGAAAAAGGATTTTCGATGAAATCTCCGATTTCATTTTCATCCCAAATTCGGTTTTCATTCAAATCTGAAAAGGCCGCTATGTGGAAATTCGCTTTGGGTAAATAGTTAAAGATAAACTCACCGTTCCCGCTTACCTTTTTTGCGTAGGCCACCGACCCCATCAAACTATCGGAATACAGAATTACTGTAGCCTTTTCAGGCAATCCACCTTTCTGAGCATCATATACCGCTCCGCTAATTGACGCGGAATCGAGGGTACTTCCAGTCGAAAAAACAAAATTCAAAGAAGTTTTATTTCCTTCTGTAATATCTGAAACGGCGTTGCCGAATTCTATTGTGTAAGTCGTGTTCGATTTCAACGTGTCGTTCCACGAAAGCATGGCCATGCGCTTGTTACAGATGAGCGTTGGCGGCTGTTTCAGAGCGGGAGAAATGATAACCTCGTTCGCAGCACCTGCTTGAACAAACTCATCAAAGTTTAAAACGAGTGTATTTGTAGCGACATTCGTCGCGAAGGAATCTATGCTTTGTGTAAGCAGATTCGGCGGAGTGACATCCTTCGCTCCTCCGTTCAATCCGCGCACTTGCGCACATCCCACAGCAACGAGAGCGCTTCCGATAACGACATTATTTCGAAAGTTAAAAAACTTCATTCGCTAAAATATTCGCTATTTCTTCCAATCCGGTTAGATCATCTTCGTCGAAAAAATCGAGGTGTTCGCTGTCAACATCTAGCACACCAATGACTTCATTTCCTTTTATGATGGGAACTACAATTTCGCTTTTCGAAGCGCTGCTGCAGGCAATGTGTCCGGGAAAATCATCTACGTTCGGAACAATAATCGAAGCGCCGTTCGCCCACGATGTACCGCAAACACCCTTGCCGTGCTCAATCTGCGTGCAGGCCACAGGACCTTGAAAAACGAAGAGGTTCAGGGAGTCGTTGTTCACGATATAAATCCCTACCCAAAGGAAATCGAAATTTTCTTTGAGCAAAGCCATCACATTTCCTGCTTTCGCAATAAAATTAGGCTCGCCATTACACAAGGCAAAAGCCTGAGCACAAGCGGCTTTGTAGCGTTTTTCCTTCGAAAGCTCTTTCGAGATAGTTGGTAATTCAGACATAGAAGTTCAAAAGTACAACACCTTGATAAAAATCTTGTGATTTGTGTAGAAAGGCGTAACCTATATTTGCTCACCTAAAGACAAAATGTATGTCATCAACTAATTTTAGAGATCGCCACAATGGCCCTCGCCAAGAAGAAGTATCACACATGTTACAAACCATTGGTGTGAACTCTATTGACCAACTGATTAACGAGACTGTTCCTGCGCACATTCGCTTGAAGGCCCCGTTAAATATAACGAACGCGCTAAGCGAAGACGAGTATCTAAGTCACGTTTGGGAGCTAGGAAAAATGAATGTAGTTGCGAAAAACTACATCGGATTGGGATATCACCCAACCCTTACTCCAACAGTAATTTTAAGAAACATATTTGAAAATCCGGGATGGTACACCGCCTATACTCCTTATCAGGCAGAGATTGCGCAAGGACGTTTAGAAGCGTTGTTGAACTTCCAGACCATGGTTACCGACCTTACTTCATTGCCTATTGCAAACGCTAGTTTGTTAGATGAAGGAACTGCTGGTGCGGAAGCCATGATTTTGTTCTTCCACAGTCGTTCAAGAGCGAAAGAGCAAGCCGGCGCAAACAAGTATTTCGTAGATGCGAAGACTTATCCTCAAACCATTGACGTATTGAAAGGACGCGCTTTCCACCTCGGCATTGAGTTGGTGATTGGCGATTACAAGACACACGTATTTACTCCAGAATTCTTCGGTGCTTGCGTTCAATTCCCGAATGCTGAAGGAAGTGTAGAAGACTATTCTTTGTTCTGTGAAGGTGCGCATGCAAACGACGTTTACGTTTCTGTAGCATCTGATTTAATGGCGTTGGCTACCTTAACACCTCCGGGTGAGTGGGGAGCTGATTTGTGTTTCGGAAACTCGCAACGCTTCGGTGTTCCAATGGGATTCGGCGGACCACACGCTGCCTTCTTCGCAACGAAAGAAGACTTCAAACGTAACATGCCAGGACGTATCATTGGTGTATCGAAAGATCGTCACGGAAACACTGCCTATCGTATGGCACTTCAAACGCGTGAGCAACACATTCGTAGAGAAAAAGCAACTTCAAACATTTGTACTGCACAAGCCTTGTTAGCTGTAATGGCTTCTATGTATGGTGTATACCACGGTCCAAAAGGCGTGAAGAGCATTGCAACGCGCATTCACACGTACACGCATTCATTGCGTAACGCCTTGGTAACTGCTGGAGTGAACGTGGTGAACACTTCATTCTATGACACGTTAACGATTGCTTCAACAGACGCCGGAATTCAAGAGCGTGCAGGTTCACACAACGTGAACATGTACTTTCATGCAGGCGGAGTGAGTCTTTCATTGAATGAAGGAACGAAGCCTACAGATTTGAATGAATTGTATTTTGTTTTAACTGGAAAAGAAGGATCGGTTAGTTTAACTACCGAATGTTCATTCGGCTCAATGGCCAGAACGTCTTCATTCATGACTCATCCACATTTCAACTCTCATCACAGTGAAACTGAGATGTTGCGTTACATGAAGAAGTTAGAGAACAAAGATTTGTCATTGGCACACGCAATGATTCCATTGGGATCATGTACCATGAAATTGAATGCTACGAGCGAGATGATTCCATTGTCTTGGCCGGAGTTCAATAGCATTCATCCTTTCGCGCCAGCGAATCAAACCGCAGGTTACCAAAAAATGTTGGTTGAACTTGAGAAAGATTTGTGCGAGTGTACTGGTTTCGCTGGAGTGTCTCTTCAACCAAACTCAGGTGCACAAGGTGAGTTAGCAGGATTGCTTGTTATTATGGCTTACCACAGAAGTCGCGGTGATCATCACCGTAACATTTGTATCATTCCATCATCTGCCCACGGAACAAACCCGGCATCTGCTGTAATGGCTGGTTTAACAGTTGTAGTAACGAAGTGTGACGAAAACGGAAACGTTGACGTTGCTGACCTTCGCGAAAAAGCAGAATTACACAAAGACAATCTTGCTGCATTAATGGTGACTTATCCTTCTACACACGGTGTATTCGAAGAAGCCATTAATGAAATTACAGATATTATTCACGCCAATGGCGGACAAGTTTATATGGACGGCGCGAACATGAACGCTCAGGTTGGTCTTACCAATCCGGGTAACATTGGCGCAGACGTTTGTCACTTGAACTTACACAAGACCTTCGCTATTCCTCACGGTGGTGGTGGTCCTGGCATGGGTCCTATTGGTGTTGCTGCGCATTTAACACCTTTCCTTCCATCGAATGCATTGGTGAAAACAGGCGGAGACCATGCCATTAACGGTGTTAGTTCTGCTCCATTCGGAAGCGCATTGATCTTATTGATTTCATACGGTTACATTAAGATGTTAGGATTCGATGGATTGGCAGACGCAACGAAAGTTGCAATCTTCAACGCGAACTACATGAAGGCACGTTTGAAATATCATTACGATGTTCTTTATACTGGAACGAATGGACACGTTGCGCATGAAATGATTTTGGATTGTCGTTCATTTAAATCTTTCGGGGTTGAAGTGGAAGACATTGCGAAGCGTTTAATGGACTACGGTTTCCACGCACCAACCGTATCTTTCCCTGTGGCAGGAACATTAATGGTTGAACCAACCGAAAGTGAACCATTGGTTGAAATGGATCGTTTCTGCGATGCAATGATTCAAATTAAAAAAGAGATTTTAGATGTTGAAAGCGGTGCAGCCGACAAACATGACAACATGTTGAAGATGGCTCCACACACAGCGCAAGAATTAACTGCAGACGAATGGAACCATTCTTATTCTCGCAGTGCTGCTGCTTATCCAATGCCTGGTCTTCGTGAGAATAAATTCTGGACTAGTGTGGGTCGTGTAGACAACGCATACGGAGATAGAAACTTGGTTTGTACCTGTCCGCCAATGGAAGCGTTCATGTAAGACAATCCTTACACTTTTCAAAAAGCCTCACCTCGGTGGGGCTTTTTTATATCTTAGCCCGATAAATATTTTAATATGAAAAAATCACTTTTACTCTTTTCAGTTGTTCTTTTCACACTTTCAGCTAGTGCGCAATTTGCAATTAAGTATACTCCGCTGGTATTTTTAAGAAACATGAAGTACACCGTTCATGCGGAATACATGATCCCAAACTCTCCACGCATTTCGGTTGCTCTAGGATTCAGTCAAAACCTTGTTCCTAAATCATCTGGTTTAGAGAATTACGCAGGAGGAACATATTTCCAAAGAAACCTGAATAGCGGTAACGCGGGATTCTCTATTGATCCTGAGGTACGCATGTATACTAGAAAAAATATGGAAGGTTTCTATTTCGGATTGTACAGTTCTCAGCGTTTTTCAAGCTCATCACTTGATGAATACACCGATTATTTAATGGATCCGGTAGATTCAACTTACTACTATGCCAATCCAACGGGTGGCGTTCAGGATTTAAACACACGTGTTTCGATTTATGGAGCACAAATCGGATATCAAAAATTCCAAGGAAAAGATGATCGCTTCATAATTGATGTATACGCAGGTGGTGGTACTAAAATCACTTCAAGAAAATATTCCGATGGAAATTCTATGCTCGTTGGTGGTTTCACCAATTCTGTGAAGAGCGGTATTGCGCTTCGCTTGAATTTTTCAATCGGATTTTTATTGTCGAAAGGAGACGAATCTAAATAGCTTCAATAAGCAATTCCAGCGGCTTCCATGATAAATCGAAAGTCGTTGCAATGTCTTCATTGGTAAGGGTTCCGTGATAGAGGTAGACTCCATTGCGGAACCCTTTCTGATTTCGAATCAGATTCACGATTCCCCCTTCATCACCTAAATCTAGAATTACAGGAGCGAAAATATTGGAGAGCGCATACGACGCTGTTCTTGAAACGCGCGCTGCAATGTTCGGAACACAATAATGAATAACACCGTGCTTGCGGAAGGTCGGATTCTCGTGATTAGTCACTTCCGATGTTTCGAAACATCCACCGCGGTCAATACTCACATCTACAATCACACTTCCTTCTTTCATTCCTTGAACCATCTCGTCGGAGACCACGACAGGAGTTCTTCCTTTCTTGGCGCGAATAGCGCCTATCACAACATCTGCGTAAGTAAGCGCACGTTTCAATTCCGAAGGCTGAATGGTGCTAGTCCACAAGTGAACACCCAAATCATTCTGAATGCGCTTCAATTTATAAATACTGTTGTCGAATAACTTCACACTTGCTCCTAAACCCAGAGCAGCGCGTGCGGCGTTTTCACCAACGGTTCCAGCGCCTATAATGACTACCTCGGTTGGACGAACACCTGTTATTCCACCGAGCATAAGTCCTCTTCCGCCGGTGCGGTGACTGAGGTATTCTGCGGCTAGCATAATGGATGTGTTTCCTGCTATTTCGGCCATGGCGCGAACAATGGGGTAAATTCCTTTTTTATCTTGAATGTAATCCCACGCAATGGCAGTAATCTTTTTTGCTGCAAGCTGAACGAAACACTCTTTCGATTGAACCGGCAAATTCAACGCTGAGATTAGCGTTTGCTTTCCCGGCATGAGTTCTATTTCTTCCAAACTCGGCGGGGCCACCTTCATGATTGTATTGGCCTGAAAAACTTGTTTGCGGTCGTATACAATAGTCGCACCGCTCTCGCTGTAATCGTGATCTAAAAAATTACTCTCGTTTCCTGCTCCCGATTCTATAATAACCTCATGCCCTCTGCTTACCAGCAGGGCAACGCTTTCAGGAGCCAGAGCAACTCTGCGTTCTTGAAACGACGTTTCCTTTGGAATACCAATGGTTAAGCGTTGCATGTTCTTTCCAACATGCAGCATTTCTTCTTGCGGAGCAAGCGCCGCTTCGTGCGCAATAGAATGATAATGTTTATTCGGAAGGGCCATAGGATGAGTATTCTCATCACCGAAGTTACGAAACCTTGCTTATTATTTTTGAAAGGACGGAATTATCTGCTATTTTTGGGGCTCAAATTAAAAACTATGTCACATTCAGATTCTCCGAAGCAAGGTTCATTGTTCTTGTGGTTCATCATTCCATTCGCTGCAATTTTAACTTTAATGTTTGTAAGCATTAATCACAACGCTGCTGCTCCTATGACTAAGCTCCCTGGAGAAGTTCCAGCAAAAGAGGTGGAAGAGGTTAAACACGAAGACCACAAGGCTGCTTCAGATACTTCAAAACATGCAGAAGGTGTTCACGCTGAAGAGGTGAAAATTGAAGATCAAAAAATTGTTGTAGAAGCAGCTCCTGCGGTTGCTCCAGCTCACAAAGCTGCTCACTAAAATTCAAATACGCGCTTTCCTTCTTCTTCGCGAATGCGAAGGAAATTAGGATTGTCCATATAGTCGAAAGCCACTTCCGGCCATTCGATGAAAACATACCGAGCGCCGAATAAATAATCTTCGAAGCCGAACTCTCGCAGTTCGGCTTTTGATTTTACACGATACAAGTCGAAATGATACATGCGCTCGTTGTTGCGCAAATGATATTCATTCACCAAAGAAAAAGTGGGTGAGCTTGTATTTTCTTCACCCAATAATTTTGCAATCAGTGAAATGAAGGTTGTCTTGCCCGCGCCCATTTCCCCTTCCACACAAAATACTCCTGAAGGATGTATCTGTATGAATTGCTGAGCAAGCGGCTCTAATTCTTCCAACGAATAAATTTCAAACTGCTGCATACTATTTCGATTGTAACACGATGAATGGAATGATCATTTCCTCTAACGAAATACCTCCATGCTGAAACGTATTCTGGTAATAGTTCATGAACTGATTGTAGTTATTCGGATAAACAAAGAAATCGTTGTTCGTAGCGAATACGTATGCCGTGCTTATGTTCTGCTTCGGCAAATGCGCTTCACTTGGGTTGCGAATTTCAAACACATCTTTCGGATTGTAATCTAAATTTCTTCCTGCTTTGTAGCGCAAATTTGAATTGGTATTTCGATCTCCAACGATGCGAATCGGATTTTCAACGCGAACGGTTCCGTGATCGGTTGTAATAATAACCTTGCACTTCTTCTCAGACAAATGCTTGAGCATTTCCAACAGCGCGCTGTGCTCGAACCAACTTTCAGTTAAAGACAAATACGCCGGCTCGTCATCTGCCAATTCCTTAATCACATCCATTTCAGTGCGGGCATGACTAAGCATGTCCACGAAATTGTAAACGATCACATTCAAGTTGTTCTTCAACAAATTCGTGAATGAATCGGCCAATTTTTTTCCAGCATGGTAATTTGTAATCTTGTTATAAGACCACTTCACATCGAGACCCAAACGCTTCAGTTGTGCACCTAAGAAATCTTCTTCATGCAAGTTCTTTCCGCCTTCGTCTTCTTCACTCTTCCACCAATTCGGATAAAGTTTCTGCATTTCAGATGGCATTAATCCAGAGAACAGCGCATTGCGCGCATAATGCGTGGCTGTGGGAAGAATGCTGAAAAATAAATCTTCTTCTTCAATTCTGTAAAAAGGTTTTATGTGTGGAATAAGGGTCTTCCATTGATCGTAACGCAAGTTGTCTATGACCAACATAAACACAGATTCATCGGCCTTCGCGGAAGCAACCAACGGGGCAACGCGCTGACGAAAAACAGAATTCGTAAGCAAAGGTGCCTTCGAAAAATCTTTCATCCATTCGAGGTAATTCTGCTTTATGAATTTCGAGAATTGCTCGTTCGCTTCTCTGCGTTGTGTCTTGAATATTTCATTCATCCCTTCGTCGTTCGAACCGCGAAGCTCTTGCGACCAAAAAGTCATTTTCTTAAAGAAATTTTTCCACTCTTCCGCGTTCATGCGCTGACCAAGCTGCATACTTATCTCTCGAAATTCCTGACGATAATCGTTGGTCGTCTTCTCGCTCACCAATCGCTTTTCATCGAGATTCTTTTTAATGGTCAATAAGATCTGATTCGGATTAACGGGTTTAATGAGGTAGTCGGAAATTTTCGAGCCTATGGCATCTTCCATAATATGCTCTTCTTCGCTCTTTGTAATCATAACAATTGGAAGCGAAGAGTCTATTGCCTTCATGTCTTGAAGCACCTGTAAACCGCTTAATCCAGGCATGTTCTCATCTAAAAAAACAATATCGAAGAATTCCTTCTTCACCCAATCGATTGCAGACCTTCCGTTGTTCACGGTTGTAAGCACATAGCCCTTTTGTTCAAGGTAAAGAATGTGCGGTTTTAGCAATTCAATTTCGTCGTCGGCCCAGAGTATTTTTACAGGATTCATTTCAATTTTTTATGTTGGAAGCAACAGTACAAATGTCGTAACGAAGTAAAGCGAATAAATTGCATGGTCGTAAAAATTATGCAGACTATATTTGTAGGACTAACATAAACTTCATCATGAAAAAATTTCTACTTCCTCTATTTGCAATTCTATTCGGTGGCCTGAATGCATTCGCTCAGCCGGGCACTTTAGACCTGACCTTCGATACTGACGGTATTGTTTTAGTGAATCCAACGAATGTTTTTGATAACGCGCAAGACGTGATTGTGTTAGGGGACAACAAAATTTTCATTTGCGGAACTACGGGCATGTTTACCGATTTCGATATGATGGTTGCGAAGTTGAATGAAGACGGAAGCTATGATACTTCCTTCGGAAACAACGGTGTTTTCACACTTGCGAATACCGCAGGATCTGATTTCGCTTATGACATGACTCTTCTTCCCAACGGAAATATTCTTGTTGTTGGTGCTAAAAGCTTAACAGCTGCCGATACACAATTCGCTGCTTGGGCCATTAAACCAGACGGTACGTTAGATCCATCTTTCGCTGTTAACGGAGTTTATGAGAACAATCTAGACACAGGTGAGGAATATATCTACCAAGCCTTGATTCACAACAATTTGATTTATTTAGTTGGAAGAAAATTCACACCTGGATTCAGCTACAATTCCATTGCTGTTCAATGTTTAGATCTTCAAGGAAGCCTGGTTACCTCTTTCGGAACAGGGGGAACTGCAACTTATGAAACAAGCAGCACAGACGAGTTTAATATAACCGGTGCAACCATTGTTACGGAAGGTGCAATTGCCATTTGTGGAGACAAGTACAATGTAAATACGTTTACTTCAGTGCCGATGATCATGCTCATGACCTTGACTGGCGGTCCGGTTGGTGCTTTCGGAACAAACGGATTGTGGTTAGACGCAGCGGGTGGAACATACTACGACATTGAATATGCGAATTCAAAATTGATTGCTGTTGGAACCAATGGTTCTTCTTCTATGGCTCGCAGACATAACATTGATGGTTCTTACGATAATTCTTTCGGAACCAACGGAACATTTGCTAACGCGGTGGGCGGATACAGCGCTTTCTACGATTGCACGTTAGGAGCAGACAACAAATGGTACGCTTGCGGAACAACAAGCTCTGGATTCATGGTTCGCGATTTCGTTAGCTCAAGATTCAGCTTCGACGGTGTGTTAGACGCGACTTGGGGTGGTTCAGGAAACGTTGTTACCTCATTAGGAACTTCTTTTGATGATGCATATGGTATTGGCCTTCAAACCGACGGAAAAGTGGTTTGTGCAGGACTTACTTCACAGCCTGGTGGAAATGACATGGGTGTTGTTCGTTATCTAGCAAGTGGAGATGTCGTTATCGTTAACGGTTGCACATCGGTAGATGCTTGTAATTACAATGCCGCGGCTAATCAAGAAGACGGCTCTTGTTATTTTATCGGAGATCCTTGCGACGATGGTTTAGTCTCAACAGAAAACGATGCTTACAATGCGAACTGCATCTGCGAAGGTGTTAGCAGTGTTGAAGAAAATAACGCATTCGGACTGGCTATTTTCCCAAATCCTTCACACAATGAAATTACTTTAACAAGTGATGTTGTTGGAAATGGAACGGTTAGCATTGTAGACATGACTGGTCGTGTGGTGCTTCAAAACAAAATGGTCTTCACTGCTTCGCAACGCCTAAACATTCAAGACTTAACGAATGGAATTTACTCGTTGGTAGTCACTGTTGATCAGCAGCAATCTGTCGTTTCATTCGTGAAAATGTAATTCATGATAGACAACATTCCAGATTTCGTCCCCTATACTTTTATCGTATTACTATCGATTGGAATTGGTGTCTACATATTCAAAGACACCGTTCGCTTCGCACTAAAAAGTGAAAAGACCCCGGGAAGAATTGTCAATTGGATGAGCGCAACCGAGAAAGGAAAGAAATATTTCTATCCGGTTATTGAATACACTCCGCAAGGAAGTGAAACGATTCGTGTCCGAACTGAAGACCGCTGCGAAAAAGAACCAATTTATGCGGTAGGCTCAGCGGTAACGGTGAAATACGATCCGGCAAACTTCAAAACGATTCGTGTCGAATACCCGAGAAAAACTTCCTAACGAATAGGTGTTGTAAGAATCGGATTATCAATACGGTTTCTGAGGGAAGAAAAACCTAATTTGCGGAAGTATGTGGGATTTCATTCAAAGTATTACTAACCCTGAGCAAATTTTGCACATTGGCGGATTAGCGCTGGTACTCATTATTCTATTCGCTGAAAACGGGATTATCATTGGTTTCTTTCTTCCGGGAGACTCGTTGTTGTTTTTCACCGGGCTTATCACTTCCACTCAACCGCAACTTATAGATACTCCCATCTTCAATTTACTCTTGTATATGTCCACAGCCTCGCTAGCCGGATGTCTCTTTGGTTATTACTTCGGGTGGCGCTTGGGGCCGTCTATTTTCAACCGAAAAGATTCTTTTTTCTTCAAAAAGAAATACGTAGATGTTACGCGAACCTTTTACGAAAGACACGGAGGAAAGACTCTCATACTTGGTAAATTCCTTCCCTACATACGAACCTTCGCGCCCATTTTAGCGGGAGTAATCCGTGTGCCGTTCAAATCATTTTTAGGCTTCAACGTGGTTGGAGCTATTGCTTGGGTCTCGTCGCTTACCCTCATGGGATATTTTTTAGGCGAAGAATTCCCAGGAATTAAAGACTACCTCGAATATATTATCCTCGGATTTATTGTCGTAACGAACGGTTTCGTTGTCCGCGCCTATCTTAAAGAGCGCAAAAAATCAAAGGCAAAAGAAAGCGAGGTCATCGATTGACGTGCTTATCTTTGCACCATGGAAAATTTCGATGTCGTTGTTGTTGGCGCGGGTCCAGGAGGATACGTTGCAGCTATTCGTTGCGCGCAATTGGGTATGAAAACCGCATTGGTTGAGCGTTATTCAACACTTGGCGGAACTTGTCTGAATGTTGGATGTATTCCTTCAAAAGCACTTCTAGACTCTAGCGAGCACTACCATCAAGCGGTTCACACGTTTGAAGCACATGGAATTGATCTAGGTACGAAGCCTAAGGTGAACTTGGGACAAATGGTGAAACGTAAGCAAGATGTGGTAGACCAAACAACAAAGGGCATTGATTATTTGATGAAGAAAAACAAAGTGACTGTTCTTCACGGACACGGTACTTTCACTTCTTCAACTGCTCTTTCCATTGCGAAAGCAGACGGAACAAACGAAGAGGTAAGCGGAAAGAATTTCATAATAGCAACAGGGTCAAAACCGGCGAGCTTGCCTTTCATTCAAATAGATAAAAAACGCGTTATTACCAGCACCGAAGCATTGAAGTTGGAAGAAGTTCCAAAGCACTTGATTGTGATTGGTGGTGGAGTAATTGGACTAGAACTGGGTAGCGTTTATGCGCGTTTGGGTTCGAAGGTAAGTGTGGTTGAATTCATGGACGGAATTATTCCGACTATGGATAAGACTATGGGGAAAGAACTTCAAAAATCATTGACCGCAATTGGCTTCGAATTCTTCCTTTCACACAAAGTGAAAGAAGTTACAGCGAAAGGAAAAACAGTTACGGTGAAAGCAGACAACGCGAAAGGAGAGGAGTTAACCCTTGAAGGAGATTACGTTCTTGTTTCTGTTGGAAGAAAGCCTTACACAGACAATTTAGGATTAGACAAAGCGGGTGTTCAGTTAGACGAGCGCGGAAGAATTGTAACGAACGATCACCTTCAGTCAAGTGTTCCTAACATCTACGCCATTGGCGATGTGGTGAAAGGCGCAATGCTTGCGCACAAGGCCGAAGAAGAAGGAACATTCGTGGCTGAAGTTATTGCTGGACAAAAACCGCACATCAACTACAACTTAATTCCTGGTGTGGTTTACACTTGGCCAGAGGTTGCAAGCGTTGGCTATACCGAAGAGCAATTGAAAGAGATGGGTAAGAACTACAAAGTAGGAAGCTTCCCATTCAAAGCCAGCGGAAGAGCGCGTGCGAGTATGGACACCGACGGATTGGTGAAAGTATTAGCAGACAAAGACACCGATGAAATTTTAGGCGTTCACATGATTGGTCCGCGTTGCGCAGACATGATTGCTGAAGCGGTTGTGGCCATGGAATTCCGTGCAAGTGCGGAAGACATTGGACGCATCTCTCACGCTCACCCAACATTCACCGAAAGCTTCAAGGAAGCGGCGTTGGATGCGACGGCGAAGCGCGCTATTCACATCTAATCCGCAGGATTTTTCTTCTTTCCTCCACCAAAGTAGGTTCCGATAGACCACGAGCGTTCCATGAATGTAATGGCTTGTTGAGCGCGTGCGTTTTTGTCGCCGTCTTCCAACATGATGTCACCTAAGTAAGATCTTCCGAATTGTGCGCCAACTTGTGCGAAGAAGTGTTTACCCATTTCCATGCGAAGTCCAGATGACGCGCTCCAGCCCCATCCTGCAACGTGCAGCCAATTGAGGTGACGTTCTCCGTAAAAGGTGAAATCGGTCCAAGGCAAGAAGATGCCTAAGTTTCCAGAGCACCACATGTACAAGCCATACTTATTGGTTTTGTCTTTCCAAACAGGAGCACGGTATTCCGCAGCAGCACGAATAAAATTGAATCCGTTGCTGTGATGGAAATCCATGAAGCTGGTGGTGTATAAAATTTGTTGATTGTTGAAGTTCCCCGTGTATTGTTGTCCCGCGTATTTCGTTGTGTCGATATAACCGTTTAAGATGCACGTCTGCGTAGGTGTTAAACGATACTTCATGTGATCCCATCCTACAGAAACAGAAAACTGATCGGTAAGAAAGCGACCAAAGCGAACATTGAATTGAGGCACACTGAAATACTTAATATTTAGGTAAACGTTTGGATCAAACTTCGCGGGCATATCGCTTGCACTCGCCTCTTTCAATTCGAAATCGTATCCATCTCCCTTGAAATGAATGTAGCTTCTTAGGTAGGAAGCCCGGTTATAACCCCAATAAATATAATTCTGTCCCTTGCGGTCAGAAACTCCGCCCCATGAAGACTGTGGCTCGTTTGAATTCTGCGCGAAAGTTGTTATGCCCATAAAGACAAACATGAAAACAAGAAGGTTTTTCATAAACTGAAATAATTTGCAGCAAATGTAAATGCTTAACCATGAATCACACCGCATTAGGAAAAAAAGGCGAAGCGCAAGCGCTTGAGTTCTTGAAGAAAAAAGGATACAAGGAAGTCGCCATGAACTGGCGAATAGATCCCTATGAAATTGATTTGATCATGATTGATAAAGATGATCTCGTCTTTGTTGAAGTAAAAACACGCAGCACAGACGCTTTCGGTAATCCGCTCGATGCGGTTAATCCACGTAAGCGACAGAAACTCATTCGTGCAGCTCACTTGTTCATTGTGCTTCACAACCATTCGCTAGAGCCTCGATTCGACGTGATTTCTATCGTAGAACAAGAAAACGCCTCTACAAAAATCTTTCATTTCGAAGAGGCGTTTTATCCTTTAGTCAGATAAGTTAACTCCTTCGGATCAATCGAAACAAGTTTCGATCAATCTCTTCGAGATCAATCCGACTTTGTCGGATCAAAGTTTCACTATTTGTTTTCTAAGAGTGCGATCTCCCGTTTGTAATTCAAGAAGATAATTTCCTGAAGACAAATTGGAAAGATCAAGCACAGCGTTTCCATTCGCTACGCGCTCTGAAAGAACCAGTCTTCCGGAAAGATCGCGAATGGAAAGGTTTGCACTTTCATTCGTGTTTTTCCATTGAACGTTCAACACATCGGTAACCGGATTCGGATAAATGTTCAGTTGGTCTTCCAATGCCATTTCTTCCACCCCAACATTCACGGTTATAATATCCGATGTTAGGACGCAACCGTAACTATTAGTAACCTGCACGGCATAAACTCCGTTTGGTGGGCTAATCAAATAATAGGTAATTGCACCTTGTAAAAGCATTCCGTTATAGAACCACTGATAGGTGTCGTAACTATCCGCAACTGACAATTGATCGGCAGCAGCATTCCAAAACACCTCTATGGGTGCGCAGTACAAGTATGGTTCACTTGTAGAAGAGCATCCGAATTCGTTTTGCAAATACACCGAATAATAACCGGATTCAGTCATGGTTAAACTTGAACCCGATTCCCCTGCTATTAATATGCCGTTGTAATACCAGAAATAGGTCGGCACGGTGTCGTTCGCGCAAGAGATGACATCGCCGCTCACACTAACCGTTGCATCGGGTTGAGGGAAGACACTGACTGCAGTAGATGCTGAAATATTCGTCACTTCGTTCAATGAGATGTTAATGGTTCCTGAAGTTCCGTTACCAGAACTGAACGACTGAGAACCCACACCAATGTTGAAAGAAGATGTTCCCAAATTATCGTCCTGCGAGATATCATCCGAATCCCAAAAAGTAATCGTGTAAGGAGGATTCGAAAGCGTAAAATTCACATTCGAGTATGAAGCACTTGTTTGATTATTTACTGTCCCGCTCGTGTAAACAGCACTTCCAGCAGCATTGTTAATGGTGAAATAAGGATCCGCTGTATTGAATAAATCATCAACATCGCCATTCCAGTTTCCATTCACTCCGGCAAGGTTTACAGAGGTAATTACATAATTTGAAATAACGGTTTGAAGGGAAGCCGTATAAGTTCCCGGCGCACCATAATTAACTGGTGCAGGATCTGCAACATTTCCCGTTTGTCCGTTACCAAAATCCCATATGTAAGTGGTCATTTGCGAAGCATCGCCACCAATGGTTGCAACATAATCTACATCAATGGCACCGCATCCGGCAGATTGGTCGAATGTAAAAGTTGAAGTTCCTCCAGGACCTTGTTCAACAATTAACGTAATTATAAAACTATCATTTTGAGTGACCTCAAATCCAAAAGCTTCGGCGAGTGCTGTAATACTAATCACGATGTCGTATGTTCCGGGCAATACTGGGGTTCCGCATATGGTTGCACAACCGGAATTTTCTCCTTGAGGCGGATAAAAAATTCCATCGGCATCGTTCAATGTAAATTCCAATCCAAAAGGTAATCCTGAAACATCGGTAATCGTCAACTGAAGCAACGTTGCATTCACACCTGAGCCAGGATCTGTAACATCCGTTGGAATAAAGAACGTCATGACCTGCTCGTAATAAACACCTGTGGTGGCGTTCGGCGGAATAGCCGGACAAATCATGGGTGTGCCCGTGGTGTTTGTGCATGTGGGGTCTGGAGCGCACGTCGGACATTGTGCGTGTGTGGAAATAATTCCAACAAAGAACAAAGCTAAAACGAAGTAGATATTTTTCATAAGTCAAGGTTTGAACCAACGTTCATTCAAGATTAGGTGTTTTTTTTTAAATGTGCAATGCTTTCCACAATAAAAGCAGTAAAGAGATTCTATCTTCGCGTACACTATGAAACAGTCTATTTCCAGAAAATTATTCGCCTACCTCATAAACGGTTTAGTGCTTGCTCTTCCGATATACATTACGGGATATGTTTTGTACACAATCTTTGATTCTTTGGATCGCATTTTACCTATAGAACACAAATACCCAGGTCTTGGAATTTTAATTCTGTTAATCGCCTTAGTAATACTTGGATTTTTAGGAGCGAAAATTATTAACGACCAGATCAGAAGTCGCTTTTTAAAGTTCTTGGATCGCATTCCCTTTATTAAAACCATTTACAAAAGCATTACCGACATGCTGGGGGCATTCGTGGGAAATAAAAAAAGATTCAACAAGCCTGTTTTGGTTCGAATAAGTAAAGAAAACGATGTTGAAGTTATTGGCTTTGTTACCGACGAAGATCTTCAAGAAATCGGAGAAGCCGAGGCTGGAAAAGTTGGGGTTTATATTCCAATGAGCTACAGTTTTTCTGGACACTTGGTCATTGTTCCTCGAAGCAACGTTAAGCTTATTACAGGGAATTCTCTTGAGCTCATGAAGTACGTGGTGAGCGGCGGTGTTGTTGAATTCGAGCACGAAAAAAATGAAGGAACGAAATAGAGCTCTCGTCTTACTTCACTTTATTGTATTTCTTTGGGGATTCACTGGAATCCTTGGAAAAGAACTGAGCTTTTCTGTGACAGTATTGGTTTTCTTGCGCATGATGGTGGCTCTGGTCTCTATTGCGATTTATAAATATTTCTGGAAGAAATCTTTTGTGGTTTCGCGCTTCGATCTGATTAAGCTTTTATTCGTTGGTGTGCTCACTGCTGCACATTGGTTAAGCTTTTTTTACAGCATTCACATCAGCAATGTCAGCACAGCGCTTGCTGTAATTAGCACAACAGCCTTTTTCGTGGCACTCGTTTCTCCATTGTTCACGCGAAAGAAATTCGTGTGGAAGGAACTTGCGTTGGGCACGCTGGTAACCGCTGGTGTCGCAGTTATTTTCAATGTTGAAATGGAGTACGCTTGGGGAATAGTCTTCGCGCTTTTGGCTGCATTATTCGCCGCTATTTTTTCTTCTTTCAACGGAAGGTTTATTCGCACGATACACGCGAGTAACATTGCGTTTTATGAAATGTTAGGTGGGAGTGTCGTCCTAGTTGCTGTCATTTCATTTCAACAAGAATGGCACATTATATCCGAATTATCGAGCTACGACTGGCTCTTAGTTATATTACTTGGCACAGTTACAACGGCCTTCGCCTTCATTGCGAGTGTGAATGTCATGAAGCATCTTTCTCCGTTCTCCTGCGCCATTGCCATTAACCTCGAGCCTGTTTACACAATTGTATTGGCCTTACTTTTTTACGGACAATCGGAACACATGCGTCCACTTTTTTACGTCGGAGCATTGCTTATTCTATCGAGTGTTTGGCTAGAGAGTTTGTTGCGGAAAAGGGTCGGAAAGTAATTAAGACAATTTGGATTTATACTCCGACATTTTCACCCAATAAATTATCCAAACTACAAAATATGCTATGCTAGCAAACCCGCCTAAAACAGGAATAAATCCACATAGGCCTAACACAGCCATAGCAGTTCCAAGAGACTTGCCATAGTCCCCGTTGTCAGCTAAACCTCTTTTCAAAAATTCATTTTTCAACGATTCCGATACTTTAGGATATAATATAAAAGAGTAGACCAAACTAAAAAGGGGAATCAACATTAGCCAAACTTTACCTGGTTCTATAACTCTATTTTCAGTCGCAACTACCTTTAAAAGATTCTGAAGGGTTAGCAGATATAGGACTGCTACAACAATTCCAATAAGTGCTGAAAAGAGAAGAACTACAATCCCTATTCCCAACAATAATTCCAAAGCTTCATTATTCATATTTAGATATTTTTTTCAATTTAAGACAATTCCTGAAGTCTGAATTTATTTTATTGAATACCCCCTCACATAATCCACCACAAAATTGTTCTTTTCAAAAACCGAACGTTCATTCGATTGTTGAACCGCCATGTCTACCAAGAGTTTCATGGGTGATCTAGGGAAGACATTTTCTTCTCTTCCCGCTTCAATCTTTCCGTCTTTGCGGTCGCTCGGTTTTTTATATCGATAAAGCGTTCGCATTTCTTTTCCGTCGGTGTACCAAACAATGGCGTTCTCTGTCCACAACACGCCATAGGTGTGCATGCCTTCTGATCCATCGAACGGTAACTTCGTACCAACACCCGACATTTTTTTGTTGTAATGCGTGGTCATATGTTGAACCCTTGATAACTTCTTCTGACTAAAACCACCAAAAACATTCTCTTCATTCCAAAACTCGAAAACGTCAATCTCGTTGTTCGTTCCATTTGATTCTCCGTACAACCAGAACGCTGGCCAAGCATTTCTTCCCTTCGGTAATTTGCAACGGATCTCATAATACCCCCAAAGAAACATTTCTTTCGATTCGAACTCGCCCGTGTCGTAGTTGAAATTACCCTTGCGTTCTTTCATTCCGTCTGTAATCCAAACGTAAAAGGTCTGATCCTTTCTTTCTTTAGGCACAGTCGTAATAACAGCCACACCCTCTTTTACTTTAACACTCTCCTTAGTGAGCCATTGCTGCGTAATCTTCTGATCGGCATCGCGAACAACACCTTCGCGAATGATCCATTTCTGCTCGTTAAGTTGAGTACCCGTAAACTCATCGCTGAATGAAAGTTTCATGGGAATATTCATTCCGCGGAAATTAATTACCGTGTCTTTCGGCTGTGCGAAAACCAATGAAGGCGCCATTGCGCAAACAACAACAAGCAACTTCTTCCACATAAAATATTATTTTTTAGGTTGAAACCACGATGAATATAGTACATAGTTATTCGCTATGCGCTGCACTTCACCTTGAAACAATCCCGGAGAAAGGTCTTTGATTTTTTTTGCTGGAATTCCTGCGTACACACTTCCGCTTGTCACATGCGTTCCCTCGGTAAGAATAGCGCCGGCTGCAATAATGCAATTCTCTTCTATCACACAATTGTCCATGACTATTGCACCCATTCCAATAAGCACGTTGTCGTGAATGGTGCATCCGTGAACCATGGCCCTGTGGCCAATGCTCACGTTGTTTCCAATTTTAGTTCCGGCTTTCTGATAGGTGCCGTGAATAATAGCACCGTCTTGAATGTTTACTTTATTGCCTATTTCAATGGTGTTCACGTCGCCGCGAACCACAGCTGTGAACCACACGCTGCACTGATCTCCCATGGTTACCTGACCGACAATTGTTGCGTTTTCAGCAATGAAACATTCGTCGCCCCAAGTTGGAGCAACACCGTTAACAGGCAAGATCAAAGGCATAATAAAAAATTACAATGGAATATTTCCGTGCTTCTTGCGAGGCATTTTCTCTACTTTGTTCTCAAGCATTTCAAATGCACGAATCAACTTCTCGCGCGTCACTGCTGGCTCTATTACTTCGTCTACATATCCGCGTTCAGCAGCGCTGTATGGATTTGCAAATAGGGTCGCATACTCGGCTTCTTTTTCTTTCCACTTTGCGTCTTTGTCTGCAGCTTCTGCAATTTCTTTTTTGAAGATAATTTCCGCGGCTCCTTTAGCGCCCATAACTGCAATCTCTGCCGAAGGCCAGGCGAAGTTCATGTCGGCACCAATGTGCTTGCTGTTCATTACGTCATACGCTCCGCCGTAAGCTTTGCGTGTGATAACAGTAACTCGAGGAACCGTTGCTTCGCTGAAAGCGTACAACAACTTCGCTCCGTTTGAAATGATTCCATTCCACTCCTGATCGGTTCCCGGTAAGAATCCAGGAACGTCTTCCAACACCAATAACGGAATGTTAAACGCATCGCAGAAACGCACGAAACGTGCAGCTTTGTTGCTGCTCTTAATATCTAATACACCAGCTAAAAATGCTGGTTGATTAGCGACAATACCAATGCTTCTTCCAGCAAGGCGTGCGAAACCGACAACAATATTTTCAGCGTAATCTTTATGTACTTCCAACCAAGACTCTTCGTCTACCACAGCAGCAACAACTTCTTTGATGTCGTAAGGTTGATTCGGATTTGCTGGAATAATTCCGTTTAAACCTTCTCTTCTTTCGTTGCCGGCTTCGTAAGGCAAGCGCGCTGGAGTTTCCTCGCAGTTTTGCGGCATGTACGAAAGCATTTGACGAATCACCTTCAACGCAGCAACATCGTTCTCTGCCGTCAAATGCGTAACACCACTTTTCGTGCTGTGTGCACTTGCACCGCCCAAATCTTCACTGCTTACTTCTTCGTGTGTTACGGTCTTCACTACGTTCGGACCAGTGACAAACATGTAGCTCGTGTTTTCCACCATAACAATGAAATCTGTTAAAGCCGGAGAATACACAGCACCGCCAGCGCATGGACCCATAATCGCACTCAACTGTGGCACTACTCCGCTGGCTTGAACATTCTTGTAGAAGATGTCGGCATAGCCGCCAAGACTCACCACGCCTTCCTGAATACGCGCACCACCACTGTCATTTAGACCAATCAACGGCGCACCGTTTTTCATGGACAAGTCCATGATTTTGCAAATCTTCTGCGCGTGCGCTTCAGCAAGCGATCCGCCCATTACGGTAAAATCTTGAGAGAAGACATACACCAAGCGACCGTTGATTTTACCGTATCCGGTAACCACACCGTCGCCCAAATATTTTTCATTTTCTAATCCGAAATTGGTACTCCGATGTGTTACCAGCATTCCAATTTCTTCGAAAGAGTTTGAATCTAACAATACCTCCAAACGCTCACGAGCGGTGAGTTTTCCTTTCTTGTGTTGCGACTCTATGCGCTTCGCACCACCACCCAATAAAGCTTCTTGCTTCTTCTGTTCGAGATTGGCTAATTTTTCTTGCATGTGGCAAATTTAGGATTATTCCGCTGTGCCTGCTACATCGAATTCCACAACTACCTCCGTTCCGCCGTTGTTAAACGTGCATCTGTCGGCCAAGCGTTGCATCAAAAAGACACCTCTTCCGTGAGGCAATTCGATGTTTTCAGGAGCGGTGGGATCTGGTAGATTTTCATAATCGAAACCCGGACCCTCATCAGAAATAATAAATCGCAAAGTCTTTTCATCCGCCAACTCGAAGGTCAGTGAAACCTGAAGATCTGTGCTCATGCGGTTTCCGTGAACAACTGCGTTATTCACTGCCTCCGTAAGACATATCAATACTTCCCCGTAATAATCTTCCTTTACCTTGTATTCACTGCAAACATCATCTACTAGCTTTTCAGCTATATGAATGCTTTCAAGCACGGATGGAAAACGAAGTTGTCTGCGACCTTGGATCATGAATTAATTTTTGCGTATCAAAAATGAGAAAAAAAACGCCACTTTCAATTTATTTCTTTCAGGAATTTCTGAAGTAGCGTTGCGTTTTCTCCTTGTAATAGGGTTTTAAGTTGGGTGAAACAGAACGTAAAGTCTCAACGCCCTTCTGCTTGTTCTTTAAGAACTCTTCATATTTCTTGGGGTTTCCCACGGGTGCATTCACTGCTTCGTTGCTCTTACGCTCTTCGTCCATCTCGCGAACTCGCTCGGCTTGCTCAGCCTTCAATAAGCGAATCATAATGTCATTCTGACGTAGTACACTCTCTTCGGTAATCTGATTGTTCACGATGTCGCGCTGAAGCTTCTCCATCTCCTTAGCAATTTGCTTCATTTCGTTCCCCGCGCCACTTCCGTCTTCGTTCAGTTCATTGCCCTTCTCTTCCATCATCTTGCGAATAGCAGCTTGCTTAGCGGCCATCTGCGCCAATTCTTTCGCCTGGCCTTCGTCGCCGCCGCTCTTCGGCCCACCTGAATTGTTCTTGCCTTGATTCTGTCCTTTTTTCTTCGCCTCTTCCAACTGCTTCTGCAAGCCTTCCTGCATGCGCTTCATCTGCGCGGCTGAAGCTTTGCTCTTGCCTTTCCCTTTGCCCTTTCCGCCAGGTTTGTTGCAACTGCCCTTGCCTTCTTTTTTCGATTGCGCCTCAGACTGCATTTGCGCTTGCATTTGCTGAAGGGCGTCATCTAGTAACAATGCTAAGTTGTTGTAACCGGTCATAGCCGCTTGCTGATTCTGCGTAATGCGAGGCACGTTTCCATCTGGAAAATCTTTCATAACGCGATCGAGGTTCGCGTTGATCTCGTTGATCTCGTGATTCACAGTAGAACTAATCTCAGGCACACGTTTGCTCAATGCAAAAAGACTGTCTTCGATCATGCGCGAATCGTCTTTCAGCTTACGCTGACGCTGCGCCAAGGTCTTAATGCGCGGGTCATTGGCCATGGTCTTGTTCGATTCCTCCATAAGCGCTTCCTGATCGAAACTCACAGAAAGAATATTTTCCAACAAGGCGCGCAAGGCCTCCATGTCTTCTTCGTGTTGCTCTTGCTCTGCGGCTTCCATGCCGTCTTGCATTTCATTCGCCATCTGCTTCATCTTCTCCGCAGCTTTTTTCTGAGCCTTCGAAGCGTTAGCTTTTTTGTTTTGTTTCAATTCGGAAGAGGACTTTTCTTGCTCGTCGTCAATCTCTTTTTTCACCCCTTCTGTATCAGGAATCTCCTGCGGCGTTTCAAGTTCTTTGTTCAACTCTTCCGCCTCTTTTAATTCTTTCTTCACGTCTTCGAACTCTTTGTTCAACTGCTCTTGCTCTTTCAGTTTTTCTTCCGCACTCTTCGATTCGTCGTTGGCTAACTTCTCTTGCTTATCGGCCAATTCATTGAGTTTCTCTGCGGCTTCCTTCAACTTTTCTTCAACTTCTAATTCTTTGAATTGCTCCAATGCGCGATCCAATTCCTTCTCTAAATCTTCGGTCGAAAGATTCATTTTTTCGATCTCTTTTCGAAGCTCATCTTTATTCAGTTCGTTCATGAGCTTTTGCAATTCCTGCATCATCTCTTTCATTTCCGGACTAAGCATTTCGTTCATCAGGCGTTCCAGCTCTTTCTGCTTTTCAGCCATCTGCTCGTCTTTCTGCTCTTGGTTGCGTTGCTGGTTTTGCTTTTGAATTTCTTGAACCTGCTCTTCCAGTTTTTTCTGACGTTCAATGAGGTCTTCCAATTTCTTCTTGTCTTGCCAATTCAGATTTTGCTTCTCGAGCATTTCGCGTTCGAGTTGCTTCATTTCTTTTTGAAGTTTTTCCGCTTCGCGAAGGCTCGATTCCAATTGGTCTTTGATGCTTTCGCTTTGCTCGTTGCGCATTTCCTTCAGTTCTTCTTCCGTAGGATTTACAAATTGTCTTACTTGGGAGCGTGTACTCTTCGCGCCGTGTACGCCGTCGTTGTCCCACACTTCGAAGAAGTAATTCACTTCGTCACCGGGTTCTAAATTGAATATTGAAAAATCTACTGCGTGGAAAAACTGATCGCCTGTTGTTCCGACTTCAAACTGAACAGGTAACACGGTTGCGCTTTCTACGGCCTTACCGTCGCGCATCTGAACGGCGGTGAAGGTTAGTTTCGTAAGGCCGTAATCGTCTTGAATTCCGCCGGTGAAATAGTGAACGTAACGCGAAGTAGAGTCGGTTTCATCTTGAACGCTAATGCTCGGGTAACCGTCGGCTACCACGTTCACTTGATACGACAGGGCGTTTCCATTTTGCACTTGATTGTTTTGTGGAATGACACTATAGGCAAAATTCTGCGAAGCATTTTCGCGGTGCTCGAATCCGTTTGAAGTTTCTTCGAACGGCAATTTACCTGCAGCTGTTTCGAAGAGAACAGCGGAGGTATTTTCACCGGCGATTTTCCAGGTGAGTTGTGTGCCTTCGGGAACCAATAGATCGCCGGTGTTGTTCACCACGGCGTTCTCTTTTTTCAAGTAAGAAGGGTAGTTCACTTCAATCTGAAACTGCGTCAGCTTCGGCATTTGAAGCACGTCGAGGTTATATCCATTGCTATGAAATTTTCCACCATAGAAAACAATCACCGCATCTTCCTTCACATTCGAAAGGGTGTATGAAAAGTCAATGTTGCTCTTCTTCACCATCTGAAATTTCTGTCCGTTTACTTCAATGAAAACCTGCGCAGGAATTTCCTTTCCTGTCACTTGCATGCGCACTTCGTAGTCTGTGTTTTCAATCGCAGTTAAGGTGTCGTTCAGCATGTCCATGGTGAAAGGCGCCTCCTCTTCAATGATCTCATTGTAGCGCAGCAGACGGTCGGTAGGTTTCAGAATGAAGGAAGGTGTAATTAAAAACAACACCCCGAAAACACCCACCAAAGGAAGCAAGTAGCGCAAATATTTTTTGTTCTTCTTCACATCAATGGCTGCGGTGAACGGTACGGGACGAAGCGATTGCATGCGCTGTGCGATGCTCGCTTGAAGCAAACTGCTTTCCGCATGTTCGTTCAATTGTGATTGAAGTTGAAGAGTGTTCAACAAGCGATCGTCAACGTCGGGGAAGTGCCTTCCAATAATCGAAGCGGCTTGCTCATAGGAAATGTGCTTGCCCAATTTTAACATAGAAAAAAATGGTAATGCAATTCTCGAAACGAAGAAGTAAGCAGCAGATGCTAAAAATCCGAAGAAGAAAAAGGTTCTAACCGTTGGACCGAAGTGGCCGAAAAATTCCAGAGTAACGAGAATCAAATACAACCCTAAGAAAAGCGCAGCTACGTAGAGAAGACCCTGAGCCATGCGGTTCTTGTAGTACTTCCGAATGAAGTCGTCTAAGCGTTGTATGAGTTGTTCGTATGCGTTCATGCTACTTTTTTCAGCATTGAAAGATACAAACGAATTTGTTTGCCACTTATTTTTTCGGAATGGAAATACATACGTTTTGTGCTTCGGTGAAGAAACGAAGCGCTTCCCATCCGCCTTCGCGGCCCACGCCCGATTGTTTCACTCCGCCAAACGGTGTGCGCAAGTCTCTTTCCAACCAACAGTTCACCCACACAATTCCGGTTTGAAGATTTCCTGCAAGACGGTGCGCCACGGTAACGTTGGTGGTCCAGATACTGGCTGCTAATCCGTATTTCGTGCTGTTCGCCAAGGCCTGAACTTCCTCTTCCGTTTCGAAGGGTTGAAGGGTAATTACCGGACCGAATATTTCTTCCTGATTGGTTCTACAGGAAGCTTTCAATCCCTCGATAATCGTAGGTTGCATAAAATATCCGCCAGCGTTTTCTCCTTCAAGAATTACACGTTCGCCACCGCAAATAACGGTGCCGCCTTCTTGCTTCGCCAATTCAACAAAAGAAAGCACTTTGTTTAAATGTGGTTCGCTGACTAAAGCGCCCATTTTCGTTTTGTCTTCGGAAGGATTTCCAGGGACGATGCGCGAAACTTTTTCGATTAAAGCCGTCTTGAATTTTTCGTAAATGCCGCTTTGCACGTAGAGGCGAGATCCGCAAAGGCATATCTGTCCTTGGTTTGCGAAGGATGTGCGAACAGTGGTTGAAAGCGCTTCATCGAAATCGCAATCGTTGAAGATGATGTTCGCATTTTTTCCACCCAACTCCAACGACATCTTTTTAAACTTCGGCGCTACCACTGAAGCAATGTGGGCACCGGTTGCGGTGCCGCCTGTGAATGAAATGGCCTTAATGCCGTTGTGCTGCACAATGGCCTCTCCGGCTTCCGGACCGTAACCGTGAACAATGTTTAAGACACCAGCAGGCATGCCAGCTTCGGCGCAAAGTTTCGAAAACAAATAAGCAGTGTAAGGTGTAATTTCTGAAGGCTTCGCCACCACGCAGTTTCCTGCGGCCAAGGCCGGGGCTATTTTCCAAGTGAATAAATACAACGGAAGGTTCCAAGGTGAAATACATCCGACCACACCAATGGGTTTGCGCAACGTGTAGTTGATGTACTCGGTGTTCGGATGAGCCTCGCTTGCGAAGTGCAAGATGCCTGTCGCGAAGAAGCGAATGTTGGCTTCAGCGCGAGGAATGTCCACTGCGCGAGAAAGCGAAATGGGCTTTCCATTGTCGAGTGTTTCAGCCTGAGCGAGTGCTTCAGAATTGGATTTTATAAGATCTGCGAGGCGAATGAGCACCTCTGAGCGGTTTTCTACAGAAAGATTCGACCACGAAGGGAAGGCCGCTTCAGCGGCCGTAACCGCCGCGTTTACATCGGCTTGTTCGCTGCGCGGAATAAGGCTGTACACCTTGCCGGTAGACGGATCTACGTTGTCAAGGGTCTTTCCCGAAACGGCAGAAACAAATTCTCCGTTGATGTAGTTCTGAAGTGAAATCACAGGCTTATTATTATAAAACGAAGATAGAAACAGAAAAATACTTGGTGTTATGAAAAGAAAGTATTTATTTTGCAGTCGCTTTTCGAAGGAGAAGTGAGATTGCCCGATCGTCTAATGGCAGGACAACTGTTTTTGGTGCAGTTTATATAGGTTCGAATCCTGTTCGGGCAACGATCGAAAAGCCGCTTCAATGAAGCGGCTTTTTTTATTCTTAATTTGCAAAAAATATTCGCATTGAAAAACATTGCTATTCTCGGTTCAACCGGCTCAATCGGAACTCAAACTCTTGAAGTGATTCAAGAACATCTCGATCAATTTTGTGTGGAGGTGTTAACGGCGCACAGCAACAGCACGCTGCTTATTCAACAAGCGTTGAAGTTCAATCCGAATGCTGTCGTTATTTCCGATGAATCGAAATACGCTGAAGTGAAAGAAGGACTCGCTTCCACAGACATTAAGGTGTATGCGGGAAAGCAAGCGTTGGAGCAGATCGTAGAGATGGACAGCATTGATATTGTGCTAACGGCATTGGTAGGCGCAGCGGGACTTCCACCAACGGTGAAGGCTATTCTTGCAAAGAAAAACATTGCACTAGCGAACAAAGAAACCTTGGTTGTTGCGGGAGAAATTATCACGCAGTTAGCAAAAGAAAACGGGGTGAATATTTATCCGGTCGACAGCGAGCACAGCGCTATTTTCCAGTGTTTGGCGGGCGAGTGGCACAACCCTATTGAGAAGATTATTCTTACTGCGAGTGGTGGTCCATTCAGACAAAAGCCTGCTGAAGAGTTAGCTGAAGTGACGAAGGCACAAGCCTTGAAGCATCCGAATTGGACCATGGGCGCGAAGATTACCATTGACTCTGCAACCCTTATGAACAAAGGGTTAGAAGTTATTGAAGCGAAATGGTTATTCAACTTGAAGCCTTCGCAAATAGACGTGGTGGTTCATCCGCAAAGCATTATTCACAGTTTGGTTCAATTCGAAGACGGCAGCATGAAAGCGCAGTTGGGATTGCCAGACATGAAGTTACCGATCTTGTATGCCATGGCTTATCCGCAACGCGTGAAAACCGACTGGCCGCGATTCAACTTCATGGATTATCCGCAGTTCACCTTTGAGAAACCACGTATTGAAGTGTTCCGTTGTTTGGGTCTTGCCTTCGAAGCTTTGGAACAAGGCGGAAACGCTCCGTGTATCTTAAATGCTGCAAATGAAATTGCGGTTGCTCGATTCTTAAACGACGAAATTAAATTCCTTCAAATAGCCGAAACCGTAGAGAAGACGCTTCAAAAAGCAACCTTCATCGCAAAGCCCTCGTTGGAAGAATTAATTGCGAGTGATGCGGAGGCGAGAGGGATTGCGCGGGGAATTTCTTTAGCGTAACTCCGCCGAACAATCGGTTTGCATGCACTAAGGCAAAACTTCTGAAATTTCAATCAAACCACCAGGAATTTGGGTTGTTTCGGTGTAGAGCAATTCCTTGTTTACATAAACAGAGATGCTTGTTGTGCCAATTCCTGTGTTGATAGCAGAAAGAAATACATTGCCGCCTTTGGAATGTCTAAAAGAAACGTCCCAGCTACCTGAAACAGTTTCTTGTCGCACCGATGGTGTAACCATTGTATATGCAATTAATGCGGATCCACTAGAACTCACTTTGTATTCAACTCTTGGATGTTCCTCCTTGGAACAAGAAAGGAGCGTCAAAGACGCAAAAAGTATAGTTAGGATTGTCTTCATAAATTTTATTCGAAAAATGCTAGTCTACAAACAGGCCAACCTAATTGTATATTTCCTTAAATGTAGTGTTTAATGTCAGCATTCTTTCAGATTAATGCAAGCTGACTCGCAAAACACCTGCGGAAATTTTACACTCAATTGTGTGTACAGGATAGTTATCTTCGGGTGTATGCAACTAAATCAATCATAAGAAGGTCTAAAGACTGAGCAGATAAAAATAAGGGCAAGCTCTCAATCCAATTGCCCAATCGTTAAACAATTAAAAACAAACAAAACATGAAAAGATTATTACTAGGAGCTTTACTACTATTGAGCACAACCAACGCATTCTCACAAAACAACACAATTGAAGGCAAATGGAAAATGCAAAACTTCGACAATACGCTGTATATTTTTGAAAATGGTGAACGGTTCACCTATTATTGTACCGCAGGAAATTGCGATTCCTTATACAACACCTTTGAGGCTGGAGATGGAAATCATATTCCTGGAACAGAAGATTATACCGTGTCTACCGATACAATTACTATGGATTACCATTTTGGAAATATCTTAGTTACTAGTATGGTATTTAGCTGTGAAGGAAACATCGTCACATTCGTCGACCAAAGTAATTTGAATTACATTCGTTTAGGAACAAATATTAACGACTGTAATTCGGTGTCAATTACTGAAGAAACTCAAAATCCGTCATTAACGAATGGTAAATACTACGATTTATTGGGTAGAGAAATTAAGGACATAACAACATACCCAATACATTCTCTCTACATCAAGAACGGTAGGAAATATATGAAAGCTCAATAACAAACTGTGCCAAATTTACTAATGGCAGCTGCAAACAGTTATCATAACAAATGGTTTAAGGCGCGGTGACTCGCGGTGAATAAATCCCTACCTACCTCAACTCCGCCGAACACTCGGTCTGCAAGCTTTGCAAGATGCGCTGCATGCTCTTCTCTACAACCTCATCGGTTAGGGTTTGTTGGGCGTCTTGAAGAATGAATTTCAAAGCATAAGATTTCTTTCCTTCCGGAAGATTCTTGCCTTCGTAAACGTCGAACAAATTCACTTCCTTCAATAATTTCTTTTCACTTTTTAAAGCAGACTGACGAAGGCTTTCGAACGTTGTTTCCTTGTTCAACAACAACGATAAATCGCGACGAACCCAAGGAAATTTATTCAACGGTTGGAAAGCATTGCGCTGCTGCGCTTTCAACTTCTCTAACGTATCGAAATCAAATTCCGCATAAAATACTTCCTGCTCCACATCTGTTGCTTCTTGAATTTCTGGACTCACACGTCCCATCTTCACCAATGACTTTTTCTGAGATGAAAGCTCCATTCCATAAGCGAAAATGGGAGAGTCTTGAATTGAAATTACATCGACTTGCTGAATGCCCAACGCATTCAAAATATTTTCTACCGCTGCTCTCAACTGCGCCAACGACGAAGCATTGCCGCTGTTCTTCCAAGACTCAGCGCTTTCCTTTCCACACAACCACAACGCCAGTTTGCGTTTCTCTTTGTATCCGTTTTCCGTCTTGCGGTACTCCTTTCCAATTTCAAACAAACGAAGATCCGTAGCGCGGTGCTTTTCATTCAACGAAATGCTTTCCATTCCACCAAACAACAACGTGCTGCGCATGTGCGACAAATCTTTGCTCAACGGATTCAACAACGAAACGCTGTTCACACCTAACGCTGCATCGAACGCTTCCGCGTACTTGCTCTTAGTAAGCGACATGTTCATGATTTCAGTGTAGCCCTCTGCCACCAACAAGTCGGCAAGACGGAAGTGCAAGCTCTCCGTTTTCCCCTTGGTATTCAAGGAAAGCGTCATGCGCGATGGAAGCTCTACTTTGTCGTATCCGTAAATACGAAGTACCTCTTCCGCAACGTCTGCCGGACGCGTTACTTCCACGCGATTGTATGGCACAAGGACCATCCAGCCGTCTTCGGTTGAAGTAACCTCGAACTGCAAATCGTTCAATATGGAAACAACCGTTTCGCTTGGGATGTCAATTCCCAACAACGATTTCAGATAATTTTTCTGAACTGAAATTTCTGTTTTTGGAAGTGCAACCGGATAAACATCTTGCGCTTCAATCAACTCAGCATTCGGATTTTCCGCTTGAATCAATTCCCAAGCACGCGCCAACGCATTTGGAATTCCGTCAACAGCCACGCCTCTTTCAAAGCGAAACGAAGAATCGGAATGTATCTGATTGCGCTTCGCGCTCTTGCGCACACGCACCGCATTGAAGCACGCACTTTCAAAAACAACGAACGAATCTCCAGCGCTCACGCCCGCATTTTTTCCACCCATAACACCACCCATGCAAAGCACTTCGTTTTGGTTGGAAATAACCACGTCTTCGCTGGTGAGTTTGCGCGAAACACCGTCGAGTGTTTCTAACGCTTCATCTGAATGTGCATTTCGAACAGTGATCGTCTGATTCGGAAAATCATTCGCCTTGAACACGTGCAGCGGTTGACCCAATTCATGTTGAACATAGTTCGTAACGTCTACACACAAGTTCACGCTCTTCAAGCCAATAACGGCAAGGGTTTCCTTAATGAAGGTTGGCGTCTCTTGGTTTTCAATTCCTTTAATTACCGCGAACGCATAGCGCGAACACTCGGTGTTTTCTTGAAGATCTAATTTCCAATTTTTTTGTTGGAAGGAAATCGGCTTCGCCTCTGTGGAGGTAAGCGTAACTTTTTCATCGTTCTCAAGATTCCACGCTGCCGCGAAATCGCGCGCCACACCGGCGTGTGAAAGAGCATCTGTTCTATTCGGAGTAATACCAATTTCAAGGCATGCGTCGCTTTCAATATTCAATGCAACGGCTGCAGGAGTTCCCACTTCTGTTTCTTCTGGAAGAATAAGAATACCGTCGTGTGAAGCGCCAAGGCCTAGTTCGTCTTCGGCGCAGATCATACCAATTGATTCCGCTCCGCGAATTTTACTTTTCTTAATGGTGAAGGCCTCGCCTGATGAAGGATACAACGTGGTTCCAACGGTAGCCACTAAAATTTTTTGTCCGGCTGCCACATTCGGTGCACCGCAAACAATTTGTACGGGTTCACCTTCACCTAGATTCACTTTCGTGATAGACAAACGATCTGCATCGGGATGCTTTGCGCATTCGAGTACATGTCCGACTACCACGCCTTTTAATCCGCCTGGAATTTTCTCAACGCTTTCTACACCTTCCACTTCTAGCCCTGTTCGGGTAAGGGTTGCAGCAACTAGGTCGTGAGACGGAAGTGGTTGCACCAATTGAGAAAGCAGTTTATAAGAGATTTTCATATTCGCGAATTAGACTGCAAAAATAAAGACAAACGCGGGGGCGAGGGCTTAGAATTTTCTTACTTTTGCTCCTCTTCAAAAACGGGATGTAGCTCAGTTGGTAGAGTACACGTCTGGGGGGCGTGTGGTCGCAGGTTCAAGTCCTGTCATCCCGACTAAAATCTAAGCTTTCTTCGGAAAGCTTTTTGTTTGTCCAAAACCATTTTTTGACTAACTTTGTCAAATTATGAAGAGCGTTGCCGAGTCACTTCGAGATATCAGAAAACAGGGTAAACTTACCTTGCAGGAGGTTTCAGGAAAAACGCGAATTGACGTTGGTATTCTTAGTAAGATTGAAAGGGGGCTTCGTCCTATTTCAATGGAACAACTAGAAACTCTTGCCACACTTTACAAATTGAATTTCATAGAGCTTAAGAAGAACTTAACCGCTGAGCAAATTGTCGCTTTTGTTGCTTACGAAAGCAGTCCCGATGAAATCTTAAAGATTGCAGAACAGAAATTAGCATACGCAACAAAGACGATTAAGCCATTGAGCAAAATTGCTAGCGAACTCAAAGCTGTCTTCAAAAAGTTTCCTCAAATTCAGAAAGCATGGGTCTTTGGTTCATATGCCCGCGGCGAGATGACTTCAAAAAGTGATATTGATGTTGTGATTACTGTGGGGAAAGGATTCACCTATTTCCAATTGGCAGATGTTCAGTACCAAGCAGAAAATAAACTTGGAATTAAAGTGGATATCGGATTTAAAAGATCACTCGATAAAACAGTGAGTAAACACGCAGAAAAAGACATGAAACTGATTTATGGGAGAGGTGAATAGAAATCTTTATCGCATTGGTCATATTTCAGATGCAATTCTTCAAATTGAAAAATTCACACTGAATTTCACTGAGGACAAATTCTGTAAAGATTACCTAGTACAAAGTGGTGTGCTTTATCAGTTTTCAATCATTGGTGAAGCCATTCAGCACATAGATAGAGATACATTAGAAATGGTTGATTACCCTTGGCACATGGTTAGGGGATTTCGAAATTTCATAGCACATGAATACCATAAATTAGAAATGGAAGCCGTTTGGGGAATTGTTACAAATGATTTGCCCATACTAAAATTGAAGATTGAAGAACTTAAAAAACATTGCTGAATTATGCACCCAAGAAATCAACACAAAGAAAACTACAACTTCCCAGAACTCATTCAAGCCGTTCCAGAGTTAGGGGCGTTTGTGAAAATGAATGCTTACGGAAATGAGAGCATCGATTTCTTCAATGCGGAAGCGGTGAAGCTGCTGAATAAAGCGCTGCTGAAAAGCAACTACGGCATTGCGCATTGGGACATTCCTGCGAATTATTTGTGTCCTCCCATTCCGGGAAGAGCAGAATACATGCACCAAGTAGCCGATCTGTTATACAAGAACAACCCGGAATATCTTCAAGATAAAAAATTGGGAAACAACATTCGTGTGCTCGATGTAGGCGTGGGCGCGAACTGCATCTACCCCATTGTTGGCGCGCACGATTACAACTGGAATTTTGTTGGAACCGACATCGATGAAAAAGCCATTGCCGCTTCACAAAAAATTGTAAACGAGAACGATTCACTTCAAAATAAAATTGAATTGCGTCATCAAAAAAATCCGCACGACATCTTTCACGGAATTATTCTTCCAATTGAAAAATTCCACCTCACGGTTTGCAATCCGCCATTCCATGCGTCGCTTCAAGAAGCGCAACAAGGGAATCTTCGCAAAAACAGAAACCTGAAAAACACGCGCAACACCAAAGTGCAATTGAATTTCGGCGGACACGGAACCGAGCTCTGGTGCGAAGGCGGAGAAGAAACCTTCATTGAAAAAATGATACTTCAAAGCGCTGTTTACTCGAATCAAGTCTTGTGGTTCAGCACGCTCGTTTCAAAAGAAAGCACTCTCAAAAAAATTCAACTCAAACTCGAATACGTCGACGCTCGAGAAATGAAAATCCTTCCCATGCAACTCGGAAATAAGGTGAGTCGAATTGTTTGTTGGTCTTTTCAGAAGGAACTACGTTGTTAGAACTGCGTTGTGGGAACTTCGTTGTGGGAACTTCGTTGTTAAATCGTCGAAGACCCTCGTTGCTTGCAACCTTCGTCCGTAGGACCTTCGCAAAGCTATTTGCCCTCGTCCGAAGGACCCTAGTGAAGAATTCACCCTCGCAAAGCTATTTGCCTTCCTGCTCAAGCTTTTGCTTTTCATTAAAAGCTTTAAGTTTCGCTAGTGTTTCTGGTAATCTTTTCTTCGCTTCCTGAAATTTTTCGGAAGTGGGAATAGGCGTTGAAACAACCTCTGCAGGGATTGGGGTGCTATTTTGTATCGACGTTTTTTCCATGAATCTAATTTATTGATTTATTTCCTCAGAATGAATATTGTTAAATACTTTTTATTGGCTTGAAACCTTTCAATTTCATTCTCAGTTTCGCCGAGCACCTGAAACTTATCAGCAATGAAATCTAAGTGATGAGAAATGAAAATGCTGTAAAGTCTTGATTTGCTCTGAGTATTACCTTGAAAAGAAACTATAGCTTCTGGGTGATTATTCAAAAAATCTAAAACAATTTCACTAATCGTAAAAAACAGCATTGAAAGTTTACTCGGTTGACTTCTATTGGTGTCGGACCATGTTTTTTCTTCGGGTAAATAATCAAAAAGAGCTAAATTGAATAAACACTCTTCGTCAAGCTTATTGAATAAAATACTTTTAATGATCCAACCTGATTTCGTTGGGCAACTGATATAGTACCTGCCTTCAAAATACCAGAAATGGTAAATTTCTTTTACTTCCATCCAGCAAAAAGAAGAATAAGTCTTGAGGAAGTCAAGAAAAGCTTATGCGTTGAATCTTCTGTAATGACTGTTATTGTTGAGATTATTACGCATAACTTTGAAAACCTACGGTTTTATTCCTCCCGATAGCTATCGGGATGCGTAATTAAAACAGTCGAAGACATTCGCACGAAGTGCATTCGTTCAGAGAACATTCGTCGAAGACATTCTAACTCTTCTTCCCGCGCTGCTCCTCCCTCCCCTCACGTTTCTCCAACCCTTGAAAGAAATTCCGAATCACCTGGTTGTTGCATTCAACATACTGTCTTTGCGTGGGGCTGCGGAAGAAGGCGCTGAGTTCATGCTTGCTCATTTTCATGTCTGCAAGCGCAAGGATTTGAATAATGTCTTCGTCAATTAAATTCAGCGCGATGCGCATCTTTCGGAAGATGAGGTTATTCGTCAAGCGTTTCTCTGGAACCGGCAAAGGTCCGTCTTTTCGTCCGCGTTTATGAATGATGAATCCGTTTAGAAAAATGGAGAGCATTTCATCGTTAATATCCAGATACTCTTCGTGATCTTCCTTCTTCAACCAATCACTTACATCAGAACGCGTAACCATAACATCGGTCAATCCGAAAATGTCTATCATCTGCTGATCAGAGAAGTCATAAATAAATCGAATACGACGGAAGATGCTGTTGTTGGTCATGGCTGATAATAATGTTCTGCGAATCTACGTCGAGATTCCCCTCTCTTACCCTCTCTTAACTTCTCTTCCCCTCTCTTAACTTTATTTAGAGCGTTCCAAGCACTCTGCACAACTCAGGCGCGAGAGGTAACTCCGGATTCGAATACGTTTCAATATTCTTAGCTCGATCTAAAGGAGCGATTTTCAAAACATGATTCATGTTTTCAATAATAATAAAACGCGCGTTAAGCGGATGTGCCTTGAAAAGAATAACGGCATCTTCCTCTTTTACCTGAAGGTCGGTAGTACCTTGGACAATGACAATTGGAATTTTCAAATTCCAAATTTCAACCGCTGGATCGTATTTCATCCAGGACATCATGTAAGGCTGAATAGAGGGCCGAAACAAGCCAAACAATTCTACAGGAGCGTCCTCAACCAACTTGCCTTCTTTGAGCTTCGAGAGGCCTTCATTCGCTGCGCGGAGAAGTTTCTTCTTTCCAGAAAGTTGTTCAGCAAGTTGTTCCTTCAAAATAACATCAATGGACCTTCCTGCGCCTGCTAGCGAAACGAAAACATCGGCCTTCTCGGAAGCAAGCATTCCTATGAGCGAGCCCTCGCTGTGTCCTACAATGATTAGTCTGTTAAAACGCGGATCAGCTTTCAATTCAGACGCCCAAGCATTCGCGTCTTCCACATAATTCTCGAAACTCAATTGCTCTTCGGAAATCATTGCTGAAGCACTCTTACCAATGCCTCGTTTATCATAACGAAGCGATGCAATTCCTTGCGCAGCGAGTTCATGCGCCAAGAGCAGCAACGAATTATTCTTCATCTGAGGATTGTTCCCGTTGCGGTCTGTGGGTCCGGATCCCGCTATTATCAAGGCAACAGGAACGGTTCCCTTCAAAATGGGAACCGTAAGCGTTCCTGATAATTCGCCTGTTGAAGTCTGTAGTGTTTGATCCAATTCGAAATAACCCAAACGATTTTCAGACTGCGCGAACGGTACACTTCCAACCAGAAAAAAAAGAAAAAGAAAAACCCCAACGATTCGAAAGTTCTCGAATCGGCGGGGTTTCAATATGTTTAGGTAGGCCGAAGCCAATATTTCTTAGATTATTGTGCCGTTCTTTTTTGCTTCGGCTGTGAAACGCTTCTGCATGCTAATCCACAAGTAAATTCCGAAGAACGCGCCTATAATGCAAATGATGCTGAAGGTGTTTCCAAGCGGCTCCATAACGTTACGAAAGAACCATTGTGAAATGTCTACGATTGGGGCAAGGATAGTTTGTAAGTTCATGTTCTGAATTATTTTCATGGCGAATTTAAGCAATCCTTTTGAAAGTGGAGCATTTCTCCTCAATTTTGCTGCAATAACAAATCCATGATCCTACGGCAATTTTCAAGCAATCAACCTTATCTTCTGTTTGTATTGCCGTTCTTAAACCTTTTGGTCTTCGTGCCGTGCCTTTTCGGATATGTCATTCCTGAAGTGCCGCAACAATTTCCATTCGATATTATTAATTTGGAATGCGTGCTTACACCTTGGCTCGGTGCAGGCATTGCCTGGATTGTCATTACGCTTGGAGCCATTTTGTTCAACTGGGTGTATAACAGGCACGAGCTACACAACGGACCAACCTACGTCCCAGCGCTTGTTTTCTCGAATCTCTTCGTTGTCATTTTCCTCCTGAATCACAGCGTCACCTTCCTCTTCGCTCAGATTTTTTTAACCATGGGAGCGAATCGCTTGTTGGAAGTGTACCGACAAAAAACGGCTTTAGACCCGTATTTCCGCGCTGGATTCTGGTTCGGTTTAGCAGCGCTGTGCTTCCCGTTGTACCTGACTTTGCTGCCCATGCTGCTTGTTGCGGTGATTTTCACCAGAGGATATAATTTCAGAGAATATATTATGCCACTAGCGGGTTTTGTATTCCCCTTCATGTATTGCTTTTCCATGCAGTATTTGTTAATGGATAACTGGAATTTCTATTTGTTCAAGCGCATTATTAGTTTGAACACGCAAGACAATTGGATGATTCATTCCTATTCAAAATTATCATTCTACGCCCTGTGTGCCTTGTCGTTACTGTTCTCTATGCAGTCACTTATTGCTTCTGGCGACCGCAACACCAACAAAAACCGGAATTCAAAGTGGATTATTCTATTCCTTTGCTTCGCCATGCTTGGCTCGGTAACAGCGGGGTGGTTATTCTTGAATCAGCTTATTATTGAAGGGGTTGGGCTTGGACTTATTCTCTGTCTTTCCCACTGGTATTCCAATTATCGCATCTCTCTTTTCGCTCCCGCATTCTTTTATATCTCAGTGGCCGTAAGCCTTTGGATATTGATGGAACAAACACAACTCATTCCTGTGTTTCAGTGGTGAAAAGTTTAGCTTACTTTTGCAAAAATTCTCTTCTATGAAATTCGGTGTCGTAGTATTCCCTGGTAGCAATTGTGATGAAGATTTGGTGTATTCCATGTCGCACATCATGGGACAAGAAGTGGTAAAACTTTGGCACAAAGACCGCGACCTTCAAGGGTGCGACTTCGTGTTTGTTCCTGGCGGATTCAGCTACGGCGATTACTTACGCAGCGGAGCCATTGCGCGCTTTTCTCCGATTATGGAAGAAGTGGTAGCACATGCGAATCGCGGTGGGTATGTGATGGGCATTTGCAACGGATTTCAAATTTTAACAGAAGCGAAATTGCTTCCTGGAGCCTTGTTGCACAATACATCTAGAAAATTCATTTGCAAAAATGTACATTTGAAAGCGGCTTCAACTAGCGCGGTTTTAACCGCAGGATTGGATCGCGACAAAGCATTTCAAATTCCAATTGCTCACGGAGAAGGAAACTTCTTTGCACCAGCCGATGTGTTGAAGCAAATTGAAGACAACGATCAAGTGTTGTTCCGCTATTGCTCTGCAGACGGTGTGGTAAATGAAGACTTCAATCCGAATGGCTCATTGAACAACATCGCGGGTATTTGCAATGCAGGTAAAAATGTATTTGGAATGATGCCTCACCCCGAGCGTGCCGCCGATTTTGAATTGGAAAACACCGACGGAAGAGAAATCTTCGAAGCACTTCTCGAAAGAATTTAATAGTCCTATCTTTGCCGCCGTTATGGCAGCACAAGAAGACAAATTAAAAGCGGTAATCTCGCACGCAAAGGAATACGGATTTGTATTTCCTTCATCTGAAATTTACGATGGCCTTTCGGCCGCCTACGACTACGGTCAGTTGGGTGTTGAATTGAAAAACAACATCAAGAACTACTGGTGGACTGCCATGACGCGCATGCACCAAAATATTGTGGGCATTGATGCTTCGATCTTCATGCATCCAACCACATGGAAAGCAAGCGGACACGTAGATGCGTTCAACGATCCGTTGATCGACAACAAAGACAGCAAGAAGCGTTACCGCGCCGATGTTTTGTTGGAAGATTACATGGCGAAAAGCGAAGCGAAAATCACCAAAGAAATAGAGAAGGCGAAGAGCCGTTTCGGAGATGCGTTCGATGAAGAACAATTCCGAGCAACCAATCCGAATGTCCTTCGTGCTCAAGAGAAAATAGACGCGGTGAAAACGCGTATGAAAGTCGCTTTAGAAGAAAGCGATTTAGAAGGATTGAAGCAATTGATTGAAGACTGTGAAATTGCTGATCCAGAGACAGGATCTCGCAACTGGACAGATGTTCGTCAGTTTAACCTCATGTTCAAAACAGAGCTCGGCGCAGTAAGCGGCGATGCTGGAATTATTTATTTACGTCCAGAAACAGCGCAAGGAATTTTCGTGAATTTCTTAAACGTTCAGAAGACGGGAAGAATGAAACTTCCATTTGGAATTGCACAGATTGGAAAGGCGTTTCGCAATGAAATTATTGCGCGTCAGTTTATTTTCCGCATGCGCGAATTCGAGCAAATGGAAATGCAATATTTCGTGAAGCCGGGTACTGAAATGGAGTGGTACAACTACTGGAAGAACGAGCGTATTAAGTGGCACAACGCTTTAGGATTGGGCGAAGGAAATTACAAGTTCCACGACCACTTGAAGTTGGCGCACTACGCCAATGCGGCTTGCGACATTGAGTTCAACTTCCCAATGGGATTCAAAGAGTTGGAAGGAATACATTCTCGTACTGATTTCGATTTGAAAAAACACGAAGAATTCAGTGGGAAGAAATTGCGTTATTTCGATCCGGAAACGAACGAAAGTTTTGTTCCGTATGTGATTGAAACCTCTATCGGATTAGACCGCATGTTCTTGGCAGTGTTGTCGAGTTCGTTTGTGGAAGAGAAGTTGGAAGATGGCAGTGAGCGCACGGTTCTTCGCATTCCGGCGGCATTGGCTCCTGTGAAAGTGGCGGTATTGCCGTTGGTGAAGAAAGACGGGCTTCCAGAAAAAGCAAAAGAAATTGTAGATCTGTTGAAGTTAGACTTCAACTTACAATACGACGACAAAGACGCTATTGGTCGCAGATACAGAAGACAAGACGCTATTGGAACGCCTATTTGCGTAACCGTAGACAACGAAACCTTGGAAGACAATTGCGTAACCATTCGTCACCGCGACAGCATGCAACAAGAGCGCATTCCGATTGCAGATTTGCATGAGGCAGTGAGGAAGGTGGTGGCGTTGAATCAGTATTTCTGAGCCCTGCGGGCGAATGTTGCGAAGCAACGAATGTGCAAGCACGAATGCCTTCGGCGAATGTCTTTTTAAAAGGTAAGATAGGTTAAGAAAAGGGAAGAGAGGGGAAGATATAACAACGTAGTTCCAACAACGAAGTTCTAACAACGAAGTTACAACAACGTAGTTCCTAGCACCGCTGAAATCAACTCCATCTTACTCATCCCTATAACCGCTGCTTGCTGAGGAATAATAGAGGCTGCGCTGAATCCTGGAACGGTGTTGACTTCAATGACACACGGTTCTTCGTCGGGTAACAAAAAGTCTACGCGAATCATGCCGCCGCAATTCAAGTCGGTGTAGATACGTGCAGCTAATTCCTGAACACGGGCATAATGAAACTCACTAATTGGGGCTGGAGTAATCTCCTTGCTTTTGCCTTCGTACTTCGCTTGAAAATCGAAAAATTCAGTCTCGCTCACAATCTCTGTAACAGGCAAGGCCGTTGGCTTTCCGTTCATGACAATAACCCCACATGTGACTTCCCTTCCTGAAATAAATTCTTCCACAATAATGTCCTCGTCTTCATTGCGTGCAAGCGATATGGCATTCATAATTCCACCCTCTTCATTCACACGCGAAGTGCCTATTGAACTTCCACCACAATTCGGTTTTACGAAACATGGCAAGCCCACTTTTGCAACCACTTCTTCGGCAGTAATGACTTCTTCCTTCCGAACAACAATGGAACGTGCAACGCGATAACCCATAGCGCCCAATGTACGTGTGGTAGCTTTCTTGTTGAACGTCAACGCCATGTTCAAGACATCGCCCGTTGTATACTTCATTCCAATGGTATCGAAATATCCTTGCAGCAATCCGTTCTCTCCCGGTGTACCATGAACAATCATGAACACCCCGTCGAACGTGGTTTTCATTCCATCAAAAACTATCGAAAAATCATTGCGATCAACTGCAACTTCCACTTCATTCACCAACGCATACCAACGCTTTTGCTCAATCACAATCTGGGTGGGCTCGAACTTCGAACGGTCAATATTCTCCATCACCATCTTCGCACTGCGCATGGAAACAACCGACTCGCCACTATAACCCCCACAAACCACTGCAATATTTTTCATGCGTTTTTGTTTTTACAAAGATGACAATCTCCTTAACTTTCCAAAAATTATTTGTCGTGAAAAAATCAATTCTTTTTTCTTTCTTAGTAATAGCCACCTCTTTCGCTGCTTCTGCACAACAATTTACAATTGTTAAAGACAACGCTCATGGTGATATTGAAAACCAATGCAAGACAGGCACCTGCTGGAGTTTCGCAACAACTTCATTTATCGAATCCGAAATAATTCGCAAAGGGTACAAAGCTGTTGACCTTTCAGAAATGTACAACGTACGATTGACCTATCCAAAAAAAGCAGAGAGCTATGTGCGCTTTCAAGGCAAACAACAATTTGGTCCAGGCGGTTTAAGCCACGACGTTCTTGCCGTTATTGAAGAATACGGAATTGTTCCGGAAGAGGCTTATACAGGATTTGTATCCGGAAGTAAAGAATACGATCACACAACTTTAGATGAAAAAATAAACAGTGTTGTAGTCGAAGCTGTTAAATCTCCAACAGCGGGATACCAAAAATATGTATCCGATATTTTAGACAACGAAATTGGCGCATTACCAACGGAATTCAAATACAACGGAGCCTTGTATACACCTGCTTCTTTCCGCGATGCCATGAAAATTAATGCAAAAGAATATGTCTGCTTAACTTCATTTACACACCATCCTTTCTATTCGTCTTTCGTATTGGAAGTTCCAGACAACTGGGCGAAAAAATCATACTATAACCTGCCGCTCGATGAGTTTCAGCGCGTTGCAGATTTCGCTTTAGGTAAAGGGTTCACTGTTGCCTGGGATGCTGACGTAAGTGAAGAATCTTTCGATGCACAAAAAGGATTCGCATTTGTTGAATCGTTTCAAAATGAACCGACAATTGATCAAGTAAGAAGACAAGAGGCGTTCGATAGTTTCGAAACAACAGACGATCACCTCATGCATATTACAGGAACTGGTAAAGACGATAAAGGAAATGCCTACTACTTAGTGAAAAACTCATGGGGTACTGAAGGTCTTGCCAATGGCGGATTTCAATACATTTCAGTTCCTTACTTCCGTTACAAAACAGTTTGCATGATCGTTCACAAAGACGCAATTCCAAAAGAAATTGCTGTGAAATTGGGAATGTAATTTACTTCTTCGAGCTCAACGGAAGAAGTAACCCTCCTCTTATAATTAGCGGACCATAAGGCGAGCGAACCTCTTCTGTAAAGTCATACATGATTTGGAAGTAGGATCCTAAGCCGTGTCCTATTCCTTGAGAAATTCCTGCCCCAGCTAGCAATAGCGGGAAGGTTTCACGTGATGTTCCGTTGAAAGTATATACGGGTGCATTAACCTGATTAATTTCCGCACAAGCAAACAGCCCATTGAACAAGCCCAATCGCGCCCACGCTATACCCGCATAGATTTGCTCTTCGTTAAAACGCGTTTTGTAGTATGTATAATTGAAACCAACTCCAGCCGAAAACCTCTCGGTAACTCTAAATCCCACAAGCGGAGTCAACGATCCGAAGAACATCCCCGACCCGTTCGACGAACTTAATCCCAAACCTAATGATCCTCCAACAACCGTGCGCTCTCTATTCGTAAGGTCATTCATATTTTGTTTCGAATTATCATTCGAAGGAAGTGAGTTCACATAGTCATCGTCCGGCTGAGCCATACCATTCAACCCCAACAATAAAAAACTACAGAAAAGAAAGACTCTCATTAGCGAATGAATGAAACCACTGAAAGATGCGTTCCTGCCCATACCTGAACAAAGTACATTCCGCTTTCAGAAGGCAGTTCAGTAAGTACAACTTGATTATTTCCTTGTGGGAAAGTTCTGTTAACCACCTCGTTCACCAATCTTCCATTCACATCGAATAAACGAATGTTTACGTCTACCGCTTGGGGCAAATCGAATCCAACCGTGTACATGTCTTTTACTTCCGTTGGATATCCGTAAGCCTGAAATTCAGAGGCATTTCCTTCCACAACAAACGACGGATTAAACCCAACAAATTTCACCACGTTGTTACCCGTGCATGGGATTGCTAACGTATCAATTTCTTCCGCATAACAAATATCTGCTGCACTCGAAACCCCTCCGGTAACCGTCACTGTAGAGGTTGTGGTGAAGTCATTTGAAAACTTCGTTATAGCATTCGGAGACCAAGAGCTCACATAGTAATTTCCATAAGAATCGTGATCTACCCCGTCGCAGTTTCCAAGGTTTGTAGTCGTAATTACTGAAAGGGTGTATGTCGCTAAATCAATCGCTTTAATAGATGCGTTCGCACCCCAGCTAACCATAACCAATCTGTTGTTCGCAGCGTCGTAAGTCAATCCGTTTGGAGTGCTCGTCGTATTTGCGACAACAATAGAACTTGAAGGTGCAGCAAGATCTGCAACATTCACTTCATGAATTTTCTTCGCCGAAAAATCAGATACCCACAATTTGTCGGTTCCGTTACTTGCCATTCCGTTCAGAAATGTAGTACCCGAAAGTGTAATGGTCATAACCTGCGCCCCAGTGGTCACGTCGTAACCCTTCACTGCACTTCCAACTATAGAAAATAATACGCCGTTCATGACTTCCATTCCGTAATTCGATTTCGCTACACCCAACGTGCCCTGTGGAACTGCATCGCTGTGCATACGCACGACGTTGTTTCCATTTCCAACTAAAAAGATCTGATTGGTCGGGTCGTATTCAACGCCTTCAATGCCGGTTAACGATTGAGCTTGTGATAGACTAACACTTAAGGCTAAAACAAAAAATAGAATTTTTTTCATGTTGAAGTTTATATGAACGGCAATTTACTACCCATTTCATTTTCAATGGAAATATTTCATGATTATCTTGCAAGCGTCTTGGAAAGACAAATTCCCAACATGAAATTTTTAAGTACACTCTTCTTCCTCACGCTATGTGCCTTTTTGAATGGGCAAACCCATAACATTGAAGAGTTTTTACTTCGCAAAGAAAATCACGAGATAATGGTTGCTGCGCATCGCGGCGATTGGAAGAACCATCCGGAAAATAGCCTCTCTGCTATTCAATCGTGCATTGATCATTTCGTTGATATTGTTGAAATTGACGTTCAAGAAACTGCCGACGGTGTATTTATTCTCATGCACGACAACACCGTAACCCGCACCACCAATGGGAAAGGAAAGGTGAGTGCACTCTCTTCGAAACAGATTGCAAAATTGAAATTGCGCAATAAAAACGGTGCGCTAACGGAAGAACACGTGCCTACTTTGAAAGAAGCTCTTCAACTTGCTGAAGGAAAAATAATGTTGAACCTCGACAAAAGTTCTGGAAGATTCGAAAAACTTATTCCGCTTCTCGATTCATTAGGCGTTCGGAATCAGGTTATTTTGAAGGGCATTCACGGTTCCAGTTTCTTCTTCAATTACATGATTGAAAATCCTGAAGGCCCTTTGTTTATGCCTATTCTGCAATTCATGCCGAAAACGCAAGTCGATACTTTTCTGCTCGATGCGCACGTGCCTTTAGTGGAACTTATTCTCTCGAGCGACTCTACGTATTTAACAGATCCATTGGGCATGTACTTGTTTCGCAAACACCGAACTGGTATTTGGTACAACGCGTTATTCAAGTCTATTAGCGCAGGGAAAAGCGAAAACGAAGACGCCCTTGGAACATGGAATTGGTTTATTCAACACGAAGCCTTGGTGATTCAGACAGACTATCCGTTCGAGCTACTTCAACATTTAATTAATATTGGTGAACACAAACGTCCGTATGGATGGGTAGATGTTCCGCTCGAAAAATTACCGAAGCCCGCAACGGCTCCTTAATTTCTTCTCAATCCGAAGTGTGTGTATACAGGGCGCTCTCCGCCGTCTCCTGGCTTATTCACAATTCCGAATTTCTCTACATACATGCAGGAACTTCCTCCTTGGTCACAAGACATGGCCTGATAACAACCGTAAGGCAAGAGAAGCGAAGCGCATTCCTTCATGGTTAAGCCTCTGCTATGCTGAGGTTTTCTTCCGTCGGCAATAAGCAAGAACATTTTTTTTCCACTTTCATCTATGCCCATGATTGTTCGCGGATAAGGGTTGTCCTTCGTGCCATCACGCATATCAATATCTTCTTTTCCATTCACAATTAAATCGTATCTCCCCCAAATGACATTGTACATTTCATTGCTTGGGATACGCACAACATCGCGATCTTTCGAGTAAAATCCTTTTCCTTGTTTGTTGAAGTATAAAAACGGACGCTTGTCTGTATCAAGCAGCTGATAAGGCTTTCCTTTCACAATGTAATTTCCAGTCCACTGACCCAACGGAGCCTTCATCCCCGGAGTAGTTCCCGCTTCGCCGTTCACAGCAACTTCACATTTGTATTGTTTAGCGAAGGACGAAGTCAATTCCTTTTCCTTAAAAAGCGAATCCAATTCCACTGAAAAATAATTCAAATCGGCAATGGCTAAAACAACGTAGGCATTGGGATTTTGAAACTTCAATTCAATCACTTCAATACCCGGCTTTGCCCATATGGTGCGGGTTTTAGGAACTCCTAAATCACCTAAAGGAACAGTGTCTAGTTGCACTTCTGAAGAATATAAACTGTCTTTTGCAACTTCCACTACTGGATTGATGTTCTCACTGCGCAACTCCGACTCTTCCTTCGCTAACGTTTGTCTTGCATCTATAATCACTGCAAAAACAATGGGTAATCCCATCAAAACAAAACCCATCCACCAAATCGAAAGAGATTTTTCGCTGGAATTTTTCGCTACTAATTTCTTCCACAAGAAAAAGAAAACGAGCCAAAAGAATCCCGCGGCTGCAAGCCAAATAAGCAATTGGAACGCAATAGGGAACTGCGAAAGGCGCCAAAAAAAGGCGCTTAAATCGTCAAGCCATACATTAATCTGATCTCCCATTTGCGCGGCAAAGATATATCCGCAAAAGAAATTCTATCTTTGAAAAATGAATCAGCAAGTAGATCTTACAACCAAACTTGGAATTTTAGGAGGCGGGCAGCTCGGCAGAATGCTCATTCAAGAAGCCGTTAACTTCAACATTCACATCTCTGTATTAGACCCTGCGGTTAATGCGCCCTGCGCTGACCTTGCAAATAATTTTGTAGTTGGAAATTTCAACGACTACCAAACTGTACTCGATTTCGGAAAAACGGTTGATGTTCTGACCATTGAAATTGAACACGTAAACATTGAAGCACTTGAAGAATTGGAACGTCTTGGGAAGAAAGTATTTCCAACGCCACAAGCGCTTCGCACCATTCAAGACAAAGGACTTCAAAAACAATTTTACAAAGCGAATAACATTCCAACCGCTCCTTTCCACTTGATAGATAACGCAGAAGATGCGTTGTTGTTTAAAGAAAAAGGACCGTTCATGCAGAAGCTTCGCAAAGGCGGATACGACGGAAAAGGCGTAACACCGCTTCGCACAGAAGCCGAGTTTAACGCGGCTTTCAATGCACCAAGTGTGCTTGAAGAATTTGTTCCTTTCGTGAAAGAACTTGCAGTGATTGTTGCTCGAAATGAAAACGGAGAAATAGCCACTTTCCCTTTGGTTGAAATGGAATTCAATCCGGAAGCGAACTTGGTAGAATTCATTTTTTCTCCAGCGCATGTTAACACAGACGTTGAAGGCAACGCGAAAAAAATTGCTTCAGATATTGCCAATAAGCTTCAGCATGTGGGTCTCTTGGCCATTGAATTATTCCTCACTGCAGATGGAAATTTATTGGTGAATGAAATTGCGCCTCGTCCGCACAACAGCGGTCACCACACCATAGAGGCGTGCTTCGTTTCGCAATACGGCATGCACCTTCGAGCCATATTGAATATGCCTTTAGGCAGCACTGGACTTCGCACACCAGCGGTTATGATTAACCTCTTGGGTGAAAAAGGATTTGAAGGAAAAGCGCGCTACGAAAACATAGAAGAAGTCCTTCACACTGAAGGTGCTTATATTCATTTATATGGAAAGGAAGACACCAAGCCCTTCCGCAAAATGGGACACATTACAGTGTGCAACTCGAATCTGGAAGAAGCGAAGGAAAACGCGAGGAGGTTTTTGAGAGAGGTTCGGGTTATATCTTAGATGTTTTTCACAAGGTGCTTCGCAAGGTTCTATGAAAGGGCGCTTCGCGTAGCGACCTTCCATCGGACCTTCCACAGGACCTATTCTTCGAATCAAGCTTCCACCCAATCGCCATATTCCTTAATGAGCGATATAAGCTCATCAACAGCTTGCGCTTCGTCGATATTCTTCTTCACCACATTCTTCTCTTTGTAAAGCGTAATCTTACCTACACCGGTTCCAACGTATCCGTAATCGGCATCTGCCATTTCACCCGGACCGTTTACGATGCAACCCATGATTCCGATCTTCACACCCTTCAAATGCGAAGTGCGTGAACGAATCTTAGCCGTAGTTTCTTGAAGATCGAAAAGTGTTCTTCCGCAACTCGGACAAGAAATGTATTCAGTGCGAGAAATACGCGTGCGAGTTGCTTGAAGAATTCCAAACGCAATCGCGTTCGATTTCGCTAAGGACGAATGAGTATTTGAAATAAGAACGCCGTCTCCCATGCCGTCTAACAGCAAGGCTCCAACATCCGTCGACGAATAAAGCGTATACGCTTCTTCATCCAAATCATATTTCGAAGAAAGCACAACCGGACAAGTCACACCGTGATTCATCAATCTGAAAATCGCTGTTCTTCTGTGTTGAACGGCACACTCATGCGAAGTCTTCAACAACAAGACAACAGTCGAGTCTGATTTCAACACAGAGAGAAAGGACTCCGTCAAATCTTCCAATTCCACTTCAACAAAATTCAACTCACCCGAACGTTCGTTCGGTTGAATGTATTCATTGCATGAAAGCACCGGATAATGACGCTCTTTGTTTTTATTCTGAAGCCAAGTGGCGTGCTCCATAACCACAGCAAGGGTTCCAGGAATTTCAAAATTCACAGAGTTCTTTCCAACAAACAAATAATCGCACGCCGAATCAGACAAATTCCATTTGTCCATATCAACAGAATAAGCGTATCCTACAGCGAAAAGAGAAGCCGCTGTTATTGTTTCGCGATTGGAATAATCTGCGAATACACGCGGAACATTCTTTCCACCAATATTTAAAATTTCGTGTGCGTGTCTTCTCGCGTAAGAGAAAAAATCAATTGGAATTTCTTCCGCTGGAATATGTAATCCAAGCGTTCTATTCGCGTAACGATCTACCAACAACTTCGCCACCGGCATCTCTGCTTCCGGCGCTTCGGTCAATGAAACACGAACAGTATCGCCAATACCGTCTTCCAACAACGTACCAATTCCTATTGCTGATTTTATTCTTCCGTCTTCACCGTCGCCTGCTTCTGTTACTCCTAAGTGCAAAGGAAAAACTTCACCTGCTTCCAACAGCGTTTGCACCAAAAGGCGATAGGCTTGCACCATCACCTGAGGATTAGAAGCCTTCATGGAAATAACCAAATTCTTGTAGTTGTAATCGACGCAAATGCGAATGAATTCCATGGCCGATTCAACCATGCCCTCAGGGGTGTCTCCGTATCTGCTTAAAATACGGTCTGAGAGCGAACCGTGGTTCGTTCCAATGCGCATGGCAGTTCCGTGCTCTTTACAAATTTCAACAAGCGGAATAAATCGATCACGAATGCGCTTCAATTCAGCAGCGTATGATTCGTCTGTGTATACAATTTCTTCGAACTTCTTTTTGTCGGCATAGTTCCCCGGATTCACACGAACCTTCTCTACAATGCGCGCTGCAATCTCCGCGGCGTTCGGAGTAAAGTGAATATCGGCGACAAGGGGAATGTTATAACCAGCCTTTTGAAGTTTTTCGCGAATGTTGCGAAGATTCTCAGCTTCATTTTTACTCGGGGCAGTAATTCGTACCAACTCACAACCGGCTTCAATCATGCGAATACTTTCGGCAACAGTCGCTTCTGTATTCATCGTGTCTGCCGTAGTCATTGATTGCACACGAATGGGTGCATCGCCTCCCATGGTTAATTCACCAATGGTGATAGGGCTCGTTTTAATGCGCTTGTACCCAAATAAATCTTCGCAGAATGGTTTCATTTACTCCGTTAGCTTACTCATTTCTTCGTTCATCTGAGACTCTAAAGCCTTTGTTAAAGAATCAGCGTCGTTTTCTAACTTATTAAAAGACTCTTCCAATTCTTTGGTTAAAATATCTATGTATTTACCGTCTTTGATGCACTCTTTGGTTTGGTCGTTTACATCGCTTGGCTTGTAATCTGCCTTCGGAAATTTCTCTGAGATCTTTGCTGAAACGCAATCACAAATTTTCACGCCATCCTCTTTCGTATAAAGACTACCCACTGTTTTTCCGCATTCAGATTTAACCTCTGCGCGTTTTTCGTCGTTCCATCCGCCGCATGATGACAGGCCTACCGCAATTGCAGCAAATAATATTACTTTTTTCATGTTGATTGAAATATTTAGTTTACAAGTTTACTCAATTATTTAAAAACACGTTCACCAGCAGATTTGTTCTTGTTGGCCAACTGTCCGCACGCCGCATCAATATCCTTTCCTCTTGAACGACGCACGTTCACAATCATGTTCTTACTTTCCAAGAACTTCGCAAAAGCATCTACACGCTCGGGACTGGCCTGTTGAAACTCGCCATCGTCGATCGGATTGTATTCAATGATATTTATTTTAACTGGAAGTTGCTTGCAAAATTCAGCTAATTCTTTTGCATCTTGGATTGTATCGTTGAAGTCTTTGAAAATAATGTATTCAAACGTGATGCGCGTTCCTGTTGCCTCATGGAAATACTTCAACGCTTCAGATAGGGCAGCCAAATTATTCGAATCGTTAATCTCCATAATCTTGCTGCGCTTCACGTCGTTCGCTGCGTGCAGCGAAAGCGCTAAGTTGAACTTAACCTTATCGTCGCCAAGTTTTTTAATCATCTTCGCTATTCCCGCTGTGCTCACGGTAATGCGCTGTGGCGACATGCCCAGACCTTCCGGACTGGTGATCCATTGAATGGAGCGCATCATATTGTTGTAGTTGAGCAACGGCTCGCCCATGCCCATATAGACAATATTTGTAAGCGGAGTCTTGTATCGCGTAAGCGCCTCGTTGCGCAAATAATTCACCTGGTCGAAGATCTCTCCGCCTGTTAAATTGCGCATCATCTTTAATCGTCCTGTTGCACAAAACTTACAAGCCAAACTGCATCCTACTTGCGAAGAAATACAAGCCGTCATGCGTTTTGTTGAAGGAATTAAAACCCCTTCAACCACCTTGTCTCCGTCTACCTTAAATGCACATTTAATGGTTTTGTCTGCACTAATTTGCTGCTCATGCAAGACTGCTTTAGATAAGTAATACTTGCCATCGAGTACCTCACGTAATTCTTTGGGTAAGTTCTGCATCTCAGAAATACTTGCAGCACCTCGCTGCCACATCCATTCCCGGATCTGCTTCGCTCGAAACGAAGGAGCGCCAAGTGTTTTCAACTCGGACATTAGCTCTTCCGAACTCAATTCTCGCAAATCCTTTTTTGTATTCATGCCGTGCAAAGATAGATAGCTTACATTTGAATCACATTGTCTTTTCATGAAGCGACTGATTTTTATATTCTTCTTTTTCCCTGCGATAATCTGTTTCGGGCAAACTGATAGTCTTGACTTTGCTCTTGCCCCCGATACGGTAATGCCTTTCCCGGTAATTAATATCGAAGACCTTGATTTGCCTCCTTTTCAAATCCTTGAAGACGATTACAACTCCAAAGAATATATTCGATACATGTGCTTCTTCACTGGGGTTGATTTTGGGTTAGTTTCTTTGCAAAACGAAACGTTTCCTATAAAGCCAAAACAATCGTTCGCTTTACGTTTGAATCTGATGGAAGTTAAAAAGCAATTGATTGAGAATAGATTCGGATTTTTTTCTGGAATAGCATTGGGCTATCAGCAAATCGGATTTCAAGATAATTTCAAGTTCATTAACACGGGCTCAGAAACCCATATGCATACTGATACAATCGATTATTTGAAAAATCAGCTGCGTACTTTTTCGATTTCTGTTCCCATCATGTTTGAAATAAACAGCAAGAACACCTTCAAGAAAAATGCGCATGTTGCATTTGGCGTGCAGGAAAGCTACCGCTATGCGATCAGCACTTATCAAATGCACAAGACCAGTGAAGCTACCATCATTCGAAAAAACAGCGAAGAAATTTATGTCAATAGATTCAACATGGAAGCGTGCATCCGCGTGGGGTTTCAGAATCTAACATTCTTCGCTTCGCGATCCTTAACTCCACTTTTTTGCACAAATAAATTTCAAACTGAAATTTATCCTATGGTCATTGGGTTGAGCATTATTCCAACCAATACAAAACCAGCCGATTCAGAAAATTTCGATTTTTAATCCCATGACATTACGCTCGCGCATATACGTTTCTCTCTTTTCAATAATTGTGATCTCTTTCGTTGTAACGGGTGTCGTAGCTGCTTTCGATCACTATGAGCACGACATTACCTACAACGAAGAGCGCATTGCAGAAAAGGAAAAATCAATCCGTGCCTCGCTCGAATATCTGCTTCTTCAAAATGGTGGATACATAGATACCGATTCCATTTCCATGCTCTTAGGCGACAAGGTTTGCGAACTTTCCGAAGTAAATAATTTATTCATTACTATTTACGACTTGAACGGGAGATACCTCGTTTCAATGAACACAGATACGGCAGAAGCAAATAAAATTCCCATGCAGCTCTCGCCAGAATTAACCAATCAAATTAAGACGACCACCAAAACAAAAGCTGTCATTCTTCCTTCTGAAACGAACGACACACAGAACTTAGCATACTGGTGCTTCAGCGACGATTATGGAAGACCATTGGCCTTGGTGGGTATGCTTTACGAAAAGAAAGAAGTAGAAAAAGCGAAGCTTTGGAATTTCATGAAAGAAATTGGTACAACCTACATTGTGCTATTCATTCTAGCAGCAGGCATTGCCTTTCTTATCACACGCGACTTCACAAAGTCATTAAGCAAATTAAGCGAAAGCATAAACCACCTGAAGCTTGGAAAAAAGAACGAGCCGCTTGAGTGGAAGAGCAACGATGAAATTGGACAGCTCATCCAAGAGTACAACAGAATGTTGTTTCAACTCGGTGCAAGTGCAGACAAACTGGCGCAGCAAGAACGCGAAACAGCGTGGCGCGAAATGGCGCAACAAGTGGCACACGAAATTAAAAATCCGCTTACGCCCATGAAACTTCGCTTGCAGCATTTGCAACGTTCATGGCAAGACAATCCGGAAGAATTTCAAACACGTCTGAACGATTTCGTGCAGAGCATGACCGATCAAATAGACACGCTGTCGCACATTGCGCAAGAGTTTTCGAACTTCGCGAAAATGCCGCAGTCTGTGAATGAGCGCCTGAATCTTCAAGACATCGTGAAGTCGGTACTCACCACTTTTGAAAATGAAAATCAGACCATTTCATTCCATCAAAACAATACGAATACCGCGTTTATTTTCGGAGACAAATCGCAAGTGATTCGCGTATTAAACAACCTAATCACAAACGCTATTCAGTCTATTCCAACCGAACGTTCGAAGAAGATTTCACTTGGATTACGCTTCTCTGAAAATCATGTGGTGATAAAAATTTCCGACAACGGAAGTGGCATTTCTCTTGAAATTTCGAAGCGCATCTTTATGCCGAACTTCACCACGCGAAGCACTGGAAGTGGTCTTGGATTAGCCATGGTAAAAAGTATTGTTACACAAATGAACGGTAACGTGGCTTTCAGAACGCAAGTCGATAAAGGAAGCTCGTTCTTCGTTATTCTTCCTCTAGATCAAAAAGCATAGGTCTACTCGGAGCCGCGTCGTTAGCGAAATTCGAAACCTGCAGATTCAAAATATAATTTCCGTCTGAAATTTCATTCGGAACATAGATCAACTCCGTTATTGTTTTTTGAAAATTTGGCTCTGCCGGAACATTCCAAAACAAATGATGGGCAGCCAACGCTCCGCCGTCTTCCTCGCGGTCTACGCTTGGAAGGTCTACCAACAAATGCTGAACACCCGCATCAACAATTCGCTGCATGGCACCCAACGTCAAATAAGGAAAATTCGTTCCTGAATATTGTCTATTCGTTTTCGAATGATCATTCGGTTTTGTGCGAATAATTAGCGCTTCAACATTCAAATCCATTCCCAATAAACTCTCTTCATTCACAACCCAATCCCCTTGCGAAGCACCTGTTTCAAGATTCTGCGAAAGGTCCTGCGGAAGGTCTTGCGAAGCACCGGTTTCAAGATTCTGCGAAAGGTCCTGCGGAAGGTCTTGCGAAGCACCGGTTTCAAGATTCTGCGAAAGGTCCTGCGGAAGGTCTTGCGAAGCACCTTGTGTAAGACCTTGTGAAA
>CAIZGX010000065.1 GCA_903932685.1 uncultured Bacteroidota bacterium
CGGGATGACACAACAAAGTTGTGATGACAATCTGCGATTGATGACAGCGGAGCTGATGACCCTGCGGGATGACACAACAAAGTTGTGATGACAATCTGCGATTGATGACAGCGGAGCTGATGAACCTGCGGGATGAAATTTGTAAAAATAAAAAAGGCTTCCGAAGAAGCCTTTCTCTGTACCCAGAGTGGGAATCGAACCCACATGCCCGAGGACACACGATTTTGAGTCGTGCGCGTCTACCAATTCCGCCATCTAGGCATTTCCTCTCATTAGAGGAGTGCAAATATAAACACGTTTTTTACTTTCCAACCACCGCTCTGAAAATATCTAAGATATTTCCCCAGAGCATAAGTCCTAGAAGAAGCACCATTCCTACAACTTGCGCTTTCTCGAGAATCTTTTGACTTACGGCTCTTCCCGTAATCATTTCCCACAATAGGAACATTACATGTCCACCATCCAATGCTGGAATAGGAAGCATATTCATGAAGGCTAAGATTAACGAAATGAAAGCTGTGCGTTCCCAGAAGATAGCCCAGTCCCACGTGTCTGGAAACATCTTTGCGAACGATCCGAATCCTCCTACCTGCTTCGCTCCTGAAGAAGAGAACAAATATTTCAATTGACTTCCGTAGTCGGTGAATGTCTCCCATGCCCATTTAGCACCGGCCGGAATTGCTGCGAAAAATCCGTAATGGAGTGTTTCCACACCGAATTGTTCTACGTCTGCTTTCGGAATGAAACCAATGGTTCCATCGTCGTTAATGCCAACATTTAACTGCACTTCTTGTCCGCTTCTCTTCACCCACATTGGAACGGTCTGTCCTTTTTTATTAGATAATTCCGCTTTGATGTCGTTGAAGTAGATCGAATGAACTTCGCCCAAACCAACAACACTGTCTCCTTTCATTAAACCCGCTTCTGCGGCTTTGTTTCCAGCTACAACGCTATCGACAACGCAGGGAAGTCTTACCGAAAATGGCGCAGACTTCACTCCTCCGTCTACCAATTGCTGGCCAATGTTTGCAGGAATTGAAATATCCATTTTCTGTCCGCCTCTTTCAATGGTCACAACAGAAATATTATCTACGAGAAGTGATTTGTTTACTTCGCTGAAGCTTTCAGGGCGTTCACCATTCAGGGCTAAGATTTTGTCTCCCTCTTGGAATCCGGCTGCTTTCATGGTTTCGTTCACGTGGACACCGAACTTCACATTTTCAACGGGAAGAACATCGCGTCCCCACATACCAAGTATGATCGCATAAAGAACAAAACCAACGATCATGTTTACTATTACTCCTCCCATCATAACGATAAGTCGCTGCCAAGCTGGTTTCGCGCGGAATTCCCAATCTTGTGGAGGAAGAGCCATGGCTTCTTTGTCCATGCTTTCGTCTACCATTCCGGCGATTTTCACGTATCCGCCCAGTGGCAGCCAACCGATACCGTATTCGGTGTCTCCTTTTTTCTTTTTCACCAGGCTGAACCAGGGGTCGAAGAAGAGGTAAAATTTCTCTACGCGAATTTTGAAGAGGCGAGCTGGAATGAAGTGCCCTAGTTCGTGAAGAATAATAAGAATGGAGAGGGAAAGTATGAGTTGAAACGCTAGAATCATAGACAATTTTTGTAGAATCAAAAGTACATCGCAGAAAATGAAAAGAAGTATTTTTTTTGTGAATGTTGTTGTGGAATTAAAAATGTTGGTTAAATTTGCACCTCTCTTGAAATCCCTGACGGGTGCTTTATTCTGGTTACGACAGAAGACTGAAGACAAAGAGGAGTTGTTTTTGTTGGAATGAATAGTTCCACTAAAAATGTTAAATTCCTTAGTAGCTCAGTTGGTTAGAGCACATGACTGTTAATCATGGGGTCCCTGGTTCGAGTCCAGGCTGGGGAGCGATAATGGACAAGCCATCAGAAATGATGGCTTTTTCATTTTTACACCCTCTCAAACCATTGTCAATTCTACATATTAGTTCCACCACCACATTTAAATCTGTGGTTCGACATTCATTTTTTGAAATATATACCTTCCCGTCTAAAATCGAACTTAGTATTGCATTTTTTAGGTTATAATCTCCATTTTCGTAAAATTCACTAATGTTTCTGAGTGATTCAGCAGATTTAGAAATATGTTCAGATGAATCATCACGTGAATTTTTAAGCATTTCTAATTCGGACTTCAAATCCATTAAACGGTCCATATATCTCTTGTTCATTCGATTGAATGTTTCTCCTTCTATTCCTCCACTCAAAAACTTATCTTCAATCACATTAATTTGATCTTCAGTGCTTATAATTTCCGATTCTAATGATTTTATCATTAATTTTTTATCTCCATTTTTTGACATCCAGACATCACGAAGGATATCTGAATAAAGATTCAATACTTGATCATTTACATTTATTTTAGAAAGGATATTGTCGGAAAAAAGTTGATTTGCACATTGCTCTGGAATTCTATTTGAACAACCCTTACGACAATGATAATAAGCATATTTGCCTCCATTACCTTTTGAAACACTTCCAGTTAAATTTTCATTACAACGTGGACACTTTAAAAAACCCCTTAATGGAAGTTGTTCGTGTTTTTTAACTGGATATCTCGTATTCTTTTTCTTTCCTTTTAGAACATCTTGCACTTTTATGAAAACCTCCTCATCTATTATACCATCATGCAAACCCTTAACCCAATAAGAC
>CAIZGX010000066.1 GCA_903932685.1 uncultured Bacteroidota bacterium
AACCCTCTTGGAATTATTCGAAGTTGGATTCGGAAAAAAGGTCACGATTGAAATAAAATAATCATGGGTGCACATCCTTTGTTTCTGGTCGGATTGGTTTTCTCATTAGCGGCGTTTATTTCTATGAAGTTTCCACCGAAGAAAATAAATGGAATCTATGGGTATCGAACTGCGAGAAGTATGAAGTCTCAAGAGAATTGGGACATAGCACAGCGCTATTCTTCGCGGCTTATGCTGAAGCAGGGTTTGGGTATGCTTGCAATTGGAGGATTGCTGATCGCGCTGCCTCTAACAGAAGAAGTGTCTGCGGTTATTTCGGTTGCTTTATTGATTATCAGCGTCATTGTTCTTTTCGTTCAAACTGAAAAGAAATTGAAATAAAAAAGGCCGACAATCGCCGGCCTTTTTTCCTCAACACGTTCAACTTCACAAATTACTTCACATCAAAGCGGTCTAGGTTCATCACCTTGTTCCATGCCTTGGCAAAATCTTTTACAAATTTTTCTTTCGCATCGTTGCTAGCATACACTTCTGCAAGAGCGCGCAATTCAGAATTTGAACCGAAGATTAAATCGGCGCGCGTAGCCATGTATTTAACGTCACCTGTCTTGCGGTCTCTTCCTTCAAACAATTCATCATCGGCATTCACAGCAGTCCAGATCACATTCATGTCTAACAATTGAACGAAGAAGTCATTCGAAAGTTGATCTTTCTTTGAAACGAAAATCCCATTTTTTGAATTGTCGAAATTCGCGTTCAACGAACGCATACCACCCACTAAAACAGTCATCTCGGGTGCAGTAAGCGTTAACAACTGTGCTTTGTCAACGAGAAGTGCTTCCGTAGGAACGGTGTATTTCGTTTTAAGATAACTGCGGAATCCATCTGCCATTGGCTCAAGCACTGCAAAAGATGTAGCATCAGTTTGCTCTTGCGTAGCATCCATTCTTCCAGCTGTGAAAGGAATGGTGATAGTCATGCCAGCGTTTTTTGCAGCCTCTTCAATTGCAATGTTTCCTGCAAGAACAATTAAGTCAGCCATAGAAACCTTCTTGCCATCCTTGGTTTTGTTGTTGAATTCCCTTTGAATCTTCTCGTAAGCAGCAAGAACTTTAGCCAATTGCTTTGGATTGTTTACCTCCCAATCTTTCTGAGGAGCAAGACGAATGCGCGCTCCGTTAGCTCCGCCGCGACGATCTGAATTTCTATAGGTCGAAGCAGATGCCCAAGCGGTGGTTACCATTTCACTGATTGAAATTCCAGAAGAAAGCAATTGTGTCTTTAAAATCGCGATATCAGAATTGTCAATAGTTGCATGATTCAATACAGGAATAGGATCTTGCCAGACTAAATTCTCCTTCGGGATTTCAGGACCGAGATATGTGCTTTTTGGTCCCATGTCGCGATGGGTTAACTTGAACCAAGCGCGAGCGAAGGCGTCAGCGAACTCTTCAGGATGTTCCAGAAATCTTCTAGATATTTTCTCATAAGCAGGATCAACGCGCAATGCGATGTCGGTGGTAAGCATACCTGCCATAAGTTTTTTATTTGGATCGAAAGCATCAGGAACGTTAGCCACACCGTTTTTCGGAGTCCATTGTTTCGCACCAGCAGGACTGGTCGTCAATTCCCATTCATTGTTGAATAGAGTAGTGAAGTATCGGTTGCTCCATTGCGTTGGCGTTGAATTCCAAATTACCTCAAGTCCAGATGTAATCGCATCTTTTCCTTTTCCTGAATTGAAATCACTTTTCCAACCCAAACCTTGCTCTTCAATTCCAGCGCCTTCAGGAGCTTCTCCAACATGAGTTGCGCTTCCAGCGCCGTGCGTCTTTCCGAAGGTGTGTCCACCCGCAATAAGCGCAACCGTTTCTTCGTCATTCATTCCCATGCGACCAAATGTTTCGCGAATGTCTTTCGCTGAAGCAAGAGGATCAGGGTTGCCGTTAGGTCCTTCTGGATTAACGTAGATCAATCCCATTTGAACAGCAGCCAAAGGCTTTTCGAGTTGTCTTCCTTCGGTGTAGCGCTTGTCGTCTAACCATTTTGTTTCAGGTCCCCAGTAAACGTATTGCTCCGGCTCCCAAACGTCAACACGTCCACCTCCAAATCCGAAGGTCTTGAAGCCCATGTTCTCAAGAGCAACATTGCCAGTAAGAATCATTAAGTCGGCCCATGAAATTTGATTTCCATATTTCTGTTTGATAGGCCAAAGGAGTCTGCGTGCTTTGTCCAAGTTCGCGTTATCGGGCCAGCTGTTTTGTGGAGCGAAACGTTCCATTCCTGAACGGGTGCCTCCACGACCGTCTCCTGTTCTGTATGTTCCTGCACTGTGCCAAGCCATGCGGACGAAGAAAGGTCCGTAGTTGCCGAAGTCTGCTGGCCACCATTCTTGGCTGTTTGTAAGTAGCGCGTTTATGTCTTTTTTCAACGCGAAATAATCCAACGTTGTGAATGCTTTTTCATAAGTGAATTGAGCATCCATTGGATTAGATAGGCTTGAGTTTTGACGAAGAACTTCTAAGTTCAAAGCGTTTGGCCACCAATCTCTATTGTTTTGTCCGCTGCCAATCACTTCTGTTTTTTGAGGTGATGTTGAAGGGTGAAATGGACATTGCCCTTGCATGGCTTCATGCGGTTGCGCAGAAGCATTTACTGCTGCAACGAGCCCTGTAATTACTAGGATTTTTTTCATTGAAAACTGTTTAAGTTATTTCTAGTTTGATGAGTCAAATGTAGATGCTAACCTATGATACAGATTATCAATAGTTTTTATGTAATTATAGTTTTTGTTTATACCTTTTTTATAGGCTATTTAGTTGCCTCCATGTTGGTAGCACCTTCCATTTTCACTCAACGTCATGCGTCTACATCGATTTCCTGCCTTTGTTATTCCTGAACATTGAATGGAAGTTCCTTCACGTTTAGGCGAAGTAGAACCATTTTGAGATTTTACGTTTTGCCAATGCCAGCATGTTGTGCAATGCTCTTTTTCCAATGTCGTTTCTTGATCGTCGGGAAGTGCTGGAAAAAAATCAAGGCCTGTTGCTTTTTCAACTTCGTCTATACTTACTGCAAATGAACTGAGTGCAGACGAGGAAGATGCATTCGGAAGAATAAAGCCCATGGCTTTTATTTCAGGTTGCGTATAGTCTAAAATGACTTTGTAATAATAATTGGGAATAGAAACGCGATTGCCTCCAATGGTTGGAAGTCCCGACGCTAGAACAGGTCCAGTTACAATGTAGATTGCGCTATTGTCTATCGCCCAAGAGCGCATCATTTCTTCCAACCGTTTCCAAACACCTCGGTTGAACCCCGGTAATTGCGGACTCATGTTACTGAGGTAGAAACTTTCTTTCATGGTAACGGCCGACCATCCCATATCGGCAGCAGGAGCCAAGTGACCTTTGTCGTATCCCGAATTCGCATAGTCTGAATTCTCTGCCGTGCCCGTTGAAACCTGGGGGTCGATAAGAAACTTATCTGTTCGTTCGAAAAGACTGTTTGTCTCTTCCTTCGTCAATTCATAAGCAATCCATTTCGCTTGCTCATGTTCTTCCGAATAAACAAAGGAATAACCAGAGTGGGAAATTATTTTTTCGTTGGGAAGAACGGCAGGATATTCAAGATGGGTAATATTTTCAGTTTGAAGAATTTCTTCCTTTTTTTCTTCTTGTTTCGAATCTGTATTTGAAACAACTGGAGCAGTGCTTGATTGAAATGCATAAACAATCACAACAACCAAGCAGAGTAGGGCGATGAGTATGAGAATTCTTCTTGATCGATTTGGACTGCTCATTTCAATTTGATTTATTCGTTCATGCCTTTGCCGTTAAAAATGGCTTCCATGCATTTCTCGATTCGAGAGAGGCGAGTGGCAGATTGTTTAGCTTGGGAAAAGTGTAGTAAGTATCCACGTTGTCTTCCTGGAGTGAGCTTTTCGAAAGCCGCCTTCAATTCAGGAAGTTCTTTGAATTTGTTTTTCAATTCATCTGGCATGGGATATTCAGAAGTTTTCTTGGCTTCGACTTTTGCTCCTGACTTCTCAAGTTCTGTGGCTTCGTAAATGTATGCGAGTATTGATTTCTTTGCTTTAAGAATGTCTTTCGCATTGGTAAATCGAAGCTGTCTTCCTGAATTGGAATTCTCTGTGGGCTGAACCAAAATATTTTCAGGATCGCTTAGCAGCGCTCCCTTGAAAAACATGATGCTTGAATATTCTTTGAAACTTCCTAGCATGAAGATGTTTTTCTTCTTGAAAGTATATGCTGGAAATCCCCATTTCACTTCTTCATCTAAACCTGTTTTCCACGCGATTTCTCGAAGCGCTTTCATTTCAAGATTGCGAATGATGATTCGGCATTTCGGAGTGCCAACAAGTTTGCATCGGCCGCAGCCTTCTTCGAGTATGATGTCTACTTGAGGGTTCATGATGTATCAAAGATAAGGAGGTTCTGTGAACGAGAGTCTTCGACGAGGGTACTTCGTGCGAGGGTCTTCGACGTTTTTGATTTGCACGAATGCCTGCGGTGAGGGCTGAATTTTCTTCTGGATTTTCTCTTCTTTAGGAGAAGAAGATCTTCCTGAAATGAAATAACCGGGCTGATAAATTCTTTTTTTCAATACTACAAGAACATAAGATTGCAGCAAATGATAGGATGAATAAAATAAGCTTCTTCATGAAATGAAAATATATAATAAAATAGATTTTTTGATACTTCTAGTAGGTTGAATGGATTTGAACTTCTTGCCTATTTGCATTTCCCTTAATTATCATCGAACTTGCGTGAAAATTCATTTTATGGAAAACTTAACAAGTATTCAAACCGAAGTTGACGCATCTTTTTTGTACGCTTTGTTAGCCGAGCACGAAGAAGATCAGAATGTCGCGCATGTGTTTCGTGAAATGAGCGGAATTGAAATGGGACATGCGAAGGCTTTTTTGAAAAGCAAAGGTCTTCCTGAATCCGATATGCCTGGCCCTTCAGGAAGAGCGAAGACATTGAGAAGAATTGGGAGGATATTCGGATATGATTACGTGCTGGGCGTTTTACTTGATACAGAGAAAGGACTTTCCGCAGGAGTATTGAATGCACGGAAGCAACAGAATATGAAGAATTCTATTTCTGACACTGCACACGTTTCTATTCTTCGAAATATTCTTCATACCAATAAAAATATTTCTGGGTCGTCCTTGGCACGTTTTGAAAAACGTCACCGCAATGTTGGCGGAAATGCTATACGCGCAGCTGTGCTTGGCGGTAACGATGGATTGGTTTCAAACTTCAGTTTGGTAATGGGAGTCGCAGGAGCCAGCTCGGGTAATGGCCCCGTGCTCATGACAGGTTTAGCGGGAATGCTAGCAGGCGCGCTATCGATGGCATTGGGCGAATGGATCAGCGTAAAGTCTTCCCAAGAGCTTTCCGAAAATCAAATGGAATTGGAAGCCGAAGAGTTAGAGATTAATCCGGAAGGAGAACAACAAGAAATCGCTTTGATATATATGGCGAAGGGGATTCCTGAAGCGCAAGCACGTGAAATGGCGGCTTCAATCATGCAAAACAAAGAACAAGCTTTAGATATTTTGGTGAGAGAAGAATTGGGGATTAACGCAGAAGAGATGAAAGGTTCTGCGATGGAAGCGGCTTACTCTTCGTTTTTCTTATTCCTAACGGGAGCAATTATTCCGGTTGTTCCATTCTTTTTTACAACAGGATTCACAGCAATCATATTAAGTGCTGTTTGCAGCGCTTTCGGATTGTTTGGAATTGGTGCCGCTATTACCTTGTTCACAGGAAGAAACGTTTGGTTTAGCGGCTTCCGTCAGGTTTTATTCGGATTAATTGCAGCTGCAATAACTTTCGGAATAGGATCGCTTATTGGAGTTTCCTTGGGTTAAGGTTCAACCAATAATTTTTGAGTAATGATTTCTTCTCCTAATTTTAGTTGAAGAACATAAGTGCCTGGATGCTCGAAAATTCTCCAGCGATTTTCGTCGCTGTGTTTTCCTGACGGGAAATTTCCAAGCTTATCGTGTGCGACTTGTTTGCCATTCGAATCGAATGCTGTTAATTCCACATCGCAATTTTTGGCACATGAAAATTCAATGCGGAATTTTCCGCTCGTGGGGTTCGGATAAATGGTAAATACATTTTTAGGAAGCGCATGTGCTGAAGCAACATCGATTGAATTCGGCACCAACCAAACTTCATAAAGCGTATCGTTTGGCGCACTCTGCGTTCCGTTATTTACCCAAAAAATGTTTTGTGCGGTGCTGCGAATACCTCCGAGTAAATGGCCCAGTAGTATTTCACTTCCATTCCAAGCGGAATTCAGATCAATGATTTCGCCTGAAATCATTGGTAGGTTTTCATTCAAGATTATTTCAGAACTAGACCCTAAGAATCCAGGCATAACCGAAGGATTAAGTTCTTCCACCCACTGATTGTTCGCATTGCGAGTCACGCAGGCAATGTTCTTCGTAAATGGCACATCGATATTTTGAGTAAGCACATCGCCTTCATAATAGTACTCTGAAATTCCACCAAGAAATAAGTAATGTTGTTTTTGCGATTGTGCATCGTAAAGAGAAATATGTCCGCTGTGATATTGATTCAACAAATGTTGGAATTCAGGAACTTCAGCAATACCAGTTGAATTCACTTCAACGCAATTCGTAAAAGGCAAATCCGCGACTTGTTGGAATACACCGCTGAATAGCGTGAAGTTCATGTCACCGTTCGCGTCAATTCCTTCCAACACATTTAAATCTCTTCGGTGAAGTAAAGCAGGATCACTGAATTCAGGGAGCCAATCCACTTGAATTCCATTTGCAGTGAGTGTTGGAATAAATCGAGAAACTTTTTCAGTATAAGTCTGCGTGAAGGTCGGATTATTCATGGGGTTGTATCGACCATCGAAACGATGTCCGCTTGCTAAATAAAAGACGTCGTTTAACTTTTTCAACGACCCTCCGGTTACAGCAAAACGCTCGTCGGTAATGAAATCGAAACTTTCAAAAGCAAAGGTCCCGTTGTCTTGCGCTTCAAAAAAAGTCTTTAAGTTAATTGCTGTAAGCATCGGATAAGTCACGTGGTCTTGCGAGGTGTTGCTATAGCCATATCCGCCAACCAACCACAAAATGCTATCGGTCTGATAAAATTCAATGTTGGTGGAAGAGAACTGTTCTGCTAACTGCACATCAATGATATCAAATTCAACAGGGGTTGAAGTGTAGTTGTTCAAGTCGAGGATTGAAATGTTGGAGGGCATTCCATCTGCAGCAAATGATGCAAAGGGTTGGCGTTGGTGAAGGCCATCTTTTCTTCCTCCAATGAGTAGTACTCTGTTTTCCCAAACGCCGTAGGCATAAGACTGCAAAGCAATATCTGGACTCGAATACACGGGATTTAAAACAACGGTATAAGGAAATTCTTGTGCTTCTGAATGAAGCGTTAAGAATGCTAGAATGAATACTGACATGATTCTCATAGTGCGAAAGTAGGAGTTGATTCGAAATCTTTAGGTGAGGTTAGTCACGATTTTTCAGAGCGAGGAAACTATTTTGGTGAAATGTGAGTCTATCTGCAAATGGAGCAGCGAAAAGTACTAAATAAAACCTACTTGAGAATTGGCTTGATGTTTCTAGCATGGGGATTCATGATTGCGCTTCGTGCTATGATTGTAATTCCCGATGAGCCTGATCCGATTGTCTACGAGTATCACCGTCCAGAAAAGAAGATTGAAAAGAAAGTTGAGCATCGCGATACCCTTTATCTGATTTCGGGAGATTGGATGTTCCCCTATAATTTCATAAACTATAATTTCCCCTACTATGGATGTGGAGGAGTTATTTATGTGGATCAATGGGGTTACCCTGGTTTCGGATCTCCTTCATGGGGAGGCTATCCGTTAGGGGGAGTTGTTACATTGCCTGGCGCAGATTCAACAAGCACAGATTCTTTGAAAACAATGAATCAAGATTCATTATTCAATGCGAGTAATGATTCCAATGCTGTTAATCAATTGGCTCAAGCGAGTATCAATTCTTCCATGAAGAAGGGTTTGGGCAAAAGGTTCTTAGATAAATTGAGTATAATAAAGAGCAATAGGAAATCCCGCAAGGAGCGTCGTTCTGAGCGTCGCAAAAATTGAAGATGTCAAATTATTTCTTGAAGTCTTGTAACTTTTAGCATATTCATGCGTCTTGGTTTTGTCGAATGAGCATAAGAGAATACAATGAAGCTATTGACCTGTGGTCTGATCGAATCTTTGGATTTGTATTGAAGTTGGTGCGCGACAAAGAATTGGCGGAAGACATTGTGCAAGATGTGTATGAAAAATTGTGGAAGAAGAAAGACGTTGTTGAAGCAGGTAAGTCGAAGGCTTATTTATTTACTTCGGCATACAATGCAGTAGTGGATTGGTCGAGAAGAGATAAGTTGAAGAAAAACATTCCCGCTTCGACGGAAGTTGCCGAGCAAGATCACAGCGGTGAGCTGAAAGCATTGATAGACGAGGGATTGGAACGATTGAGCCTTCAACAAAAACAATTGATATTGCTGCGCGATTATGAAGACTATTCCTACGCTGAAATTGGAGAGATAACGAATCTCTCAGAATCAATGGTGAAAGTGACACTCTTCCGAGCGAGAAAAGAATTGAAAGAATTTATAACCCTTCATTGGACAGCATGAACGAATGGAATGAACATATAGAAGATGAGTTTCCGAAAGTTGAACGGACAGAAGCTTCGTTCGACAAGAAGGATGCTTTGAAGCGCTATGCTGTCTCCGACGAGGATATCGAGAGTCATTTTCAAAAGGAAATTTTGGATGTTCGCTTGAATGAAGATCGCAAGCAGCGTTTAAAGAAAGAAGAAAACAATCGAAGTGTTTATTTCTGGATAAGCGGCATGGCGGCTTTATGGATTGCGGCGTTGGTGCTTCGAACTTTCATTATCATTCCCGATGATCCTGCTCCGATGGAGTATGTTTATCAGCGTCCAGAAATGAAAATTGAGAAAAAACTAGATCAACGCGATACGATTTATTTAATAAGCAGCGAGTGGCTGATACCGTGGGATGATGTTAATTTTCTGATGTATTCTGGTGGAGCGGATTTTCCGTACATGTGGAATACTGACTATGGATTTGGCTTTCCAAACGGTACCATTCCATGGTCGAACCTAGTTTACATTCCAGTGGTGGATTCCACAGCGAACGAAATCAATATAGAAGTCAATCAAGATTCACTTTTAGTAGCCAAAATAGATTCAAGTCTTCAGCAATTCAAACAGAAAGAAAAAACAAAAGAGTATTTAACTGTTCGAGAATTGATTGCGCAGGAAATCGATGAACGAGTGGATAAGTTTCGAAAGGTTAAACGTTTGCTTCGCGCGGCAAGAAATAGAAATAAGGAAAACGATAAAGATCGATTGGTTGTTGATTGGAAAGGGAAACGTTTTGGTTTCTAATGTGAAAAGAATGTCCGTAGGACGAATGTTGCAAGCAACGAATGTGCATACACGATTGTCTTCGACGATTTTTATTTAAGGGAAGATTTAGTTAAAGTTAAAATCAATGATATGAAAGTAAAATTTTTAGTTTTAATGTTTGTTGTTGCGGCAGGATCAACAGCGGCACAGAAGGAAGAGCGATCTTCGAAACAATTGAAAATTGTGGTTGAAGGGAGTGCCGTGAAGGATACCACGATTAAAGGAAATCAAGACGATACGCTACACATTCGGTTGGGCGATATGAAGATTGATATCTATCCCGATTCAACCTCGAGACTTATAACAACAGAAAAAAAGTGTAAATCACTTCCGATAGAAGATTTTCCTTGGTACGGTTTCGGGGGTATGCGTTTTGGTTTCTTGACCTTTATTGATGCGAATCAAAATTCGTATGAGCCGGAGTGGTTGCAAAATCAGGGAAGGAGGAACTCCAGTGGATACATTGGAATGAATGTCGTTAACACGTCTTTTGAATTGATTAAAGATCGATTTCGTTTAGGAACAGGATTGGGATTTACTTGGGAGACCATTGCCATCAATCGAAATTTAAGGCTAGCAGAGGCAGATACATTTGGATTTCAAACAGGGAGTTTCCCAGTGAGTGATGTGGCGATATTAAATTCAACCTACATCACAGTGCCCTTGGTTTTTCAATACAATGCGAAAGTAACTGAACAAGACCGAGAAGATCTTTGGATGAATCAAGAGCGCAATATTTTTCACATGTCATTCGGTGTCATTGGCGGTTATCTAGTAGGTTCGAATGCTCTGTATAAATGGAAGGAAAACGGTGACAAACGCAAGCAGCGGGTGGCAGGGGATTTCGGCCTGAATGAATACATGATAAACTTGTATACTGAAATAGGCTTTACAAGCAGTTTGTCATTTTTCTGGGAGGCAGGGTTGCTACCAAAGTTCTCCAGCGGAGATGGCCCGGAAATTTCTTCAAATGCCTTCGGTCTCAAGTTGAACTTCTAGCAAGTGGTTTTGGTTAATTAGAGGTATACAACGAAGAAAGCTCGCAACGGCGAGCTTTTTTATTGAAATAAGTCAGGAGTAAATTCCTCTTCAGGAAAAGCGAATTCTATATACTTCTGATATTTCGATTCGTTCACCAAAACAGGAAGCAAATGCAATTTACGTTGCTCAACAACAGGGAATGAATACGTGTCTTGCGAATCATAGGGATTTTCGAAAGTGAATAGTAACAATCCTCTTTCCTTGTTCACTCGTTTGATCGTTAAATAATATTCAAGCGATTTCTCTATGTCTTCATAATTGAATTGAAGTATTCGAAATTGAATTTCGTTTTCGTCTTCGTGTTCAATAGCGGCAATGGGCATACCCTCCGGTCCATCGTAATACAAGTGCACAAAAGCCGAATCGTTGAATACCCATGCCGATTCAAAAATCCCATCGCACGGATCGTAATAAACAAGTTTACCCTGATATACTTCCAAAGGCAAATATGTTTCTTTCAAATCGAATCTAAATTTCCGAAAGGAAGGAACGGGAGGATAGTAAATGCTGTCGGAAGAAGTCCAGATTTCAGGCTTCTCAAATTTTCCCGGAGGCAATAAATAAATGGCGTGTCCATTTTCCCAGTTTTGAATGAAAAGGGTGTCGGTTTGCGCATTCAGCGAAGCAAATAAATTGAAAACAGGAATAATACTTAAGATTAGTTTTTTCATCGAAAGAGTTCTTGAATACTTGTTCCAGTATCGACATTTCTGGAAGCGAGTCCAAAGGAAACTCCAACCCGAATGCCATATTGTTCGTTGATGCTGGTTTGCTTATATCTGTAGTAAAGTCCAACCATAGGTGTGATGTATGATGGGACATGAGATTTCAATTTGTAATGAATGCGGGCAACAGCGCTGCAGCTCATGCCAATATATTCCTGCGTGAAATCACCTGCTGAAAAATAGTCCATACCGAGCGGATTCACCGAAAGATGCAAGGCTTGTCCGTCTTGTCCAATATACATTCCAACACCTTCGGGAATGGCCAAGCAGATGAGTCCTAACGTTGCTATTCCAGGATAATCGCCATTTAAGGCTAAAAGATATGTTCCCAAAAGAGTCGATACGGATGAATGAAATACGAAGCTCTTGTCTTTGCTTAATCCAAGTTTGAAGCTATAGTTGAGGGTGTAACGATCTCCGAAGGGAGCGTAAAAATCGGTTCCAATGGAGTAGACACTCGAATTGTTGTAAGTCAAGTTTTCAAAAGTAATTCCTCCATACATATCGTTTTGACCGTAAGTAATTGGAGATATAAGGGAAAGCGTTCCAACAAGAGTGAATAATTTGAAAAACTTCATTCTTCAAAAATACACGAATGAATAGATAATCTCATTAACTTGCATACCAAAATAAATTTCAATGAAAAGTAAACATATTGTACTTCTTGGAGCGAGCTTATTGGTATTGAGTTCGAATGCAATGGATCAAGGGGATAAAAAGAAGAAACCAAAAGACGAATCAAAAAAATCTACGGTTGTACTAACCAATGAAAACGATAGTTTGTCCTATGCCATTGGTGTAAGCATCGCTAACAACATCGCTACTAGCGGTATCGAAGGCTTGAATGAAAGCATCATGGGGCAAGCAGTGTTGGATCACGCAAACAAAGCGAATATCCTTCCGAACGAAATGGTAGATCCATATGTTCAAGGTGTTTTAGCAAGAAGAGAATCAGAAAAAGCATCAAAAACAATGGAAAAAGAAACAACATTTTTAACAGAGAACGGACAGAAGCAAGGTGTTATGACAACCCCTTCAGGTCTTCAGTACAAGGTTATTCGTGAAGGAATTGGTTTATCTCCGGATGACAACGACACCATTGTAGTTCACTACAAAGGTTCATTGGTAGATGGAAAGGTTTTCGATAGCTCATATGAGAGAAATGAGCCGATTACGATTACGGCAGGACAAGTTATTCCAGGATGGGGAGAAGGGTTGAAGTTGATGAAAGCTGGTGGACAATATGAATTGTACATTCCGCAAAACTTAGCTTACGGCGAGCAAGGTGCAGGTGGAGTAATTCCTCCGTTTGCAACGTTGATTTTCGAAATGGAAGTAGTAGAAATTAAACCAGCGAACTAAGAATTATGAAACGTTTAGCTATTTGCTTTGCATTGATCGCTTTGTCAACAGCGACTTTTGCTCAAAAGAAAAAAGGTAAGTCGGAGACTAAATCCATGCTTACTCATGAGGATAGTTTGTCTTATGCATTCGGACTTTCTGTAATGGAAAATGCGAAGAGCGCAGGATTTGAGAACTTGTCAGATGAATTAATCATGCAAGCGATTATTGATAGCAAAGCGTGTGCTTCCAAATTAGACAAAGACAAAGCAACAGGCATAATTAACGCTGAAGTCCGTAAAAATTCACAGAAGAAAAACGACATGAATAAAAAGCGAGGAGAGGATTATCTTGTTGTGAATGGCAAAAAGACAGGAGTTCAAACAACTTCAACGGGATTGCAGTATAAATCCAATGTTGAAGGAACAGGAATGGCTCCTGATAAAAACGACAAGGTTACTGTTCACTACCATGGAACCACCATTGACGGCGTGGTTTTCGACAGTTCTGTTGATCGCGGGAAGCCTGCAACTTTCGGTTTGAATCAGGTTATTCCGGGTTGGACAGAAGGACTTCAATTGATGAAGGAAGGCTCTAAGTTCACGTTCTACATTCCACAAGGATTGGCTTATGGCTCGCGTGCTCAAGGTAAGATTGAAGCTTTTTCAACGTTGATTTTTGAAGTTGAATTGATTAAAGTCGAGAAGATAGATTAGTCGTTCTCATTTTGAATATATTGAACAGCACTCATTGAGTGCTGTTTTTTTTGAGAAGAATCAATATAGAGATAACCAATTATTGGTATATTTAAACACCTTAAAAGTCAGTAAAGACAATTTGTTGTTTGGCTTTGCGGTCTTAATTTTTGACTTAATAAACTTTAGCTTTGAAAAGAACAGTACTCGCTATACTTTTTATCTGCTGGTCAATCCTTTCGTTGAAAGCGCAATTGGATTGTCCAGACGCAGCGCCTTTTTGTACATCGACAGGTGTTTCTTATCCCGCAGGTGTTAACAATGGCGATGCTGCAATTGGACCTGATTACGAGTGCCTTCTTACTCAGCCCAATCCCGCTTGGTATTATTTAAATATTTCTCAAGCTGGGAACATCAATATCTCTCTAACCAATAATGCTGGAGTAGATATTGATTTTATTATTTGGGGGCCTTTCAATAATATAAATTGCAACAATAATCAGCTCACAAGTAGTGGAGGTTTTTTTGGTTGCCTATCCTACCCTTGTGGAAATGTTGTCGACTGCAGTTACAGCACAGCGGCTAGTGAAACGGTTAACATACCCAATGCTCAGGTAGGTCAGTGGTATATGCTCATGGTCACAAACTTCTCGAATATGCCTACCGAGATTACTGCAACACAGACAAGTGGGTCGGGAGCAACGAACTGCGCAATTCTTTGCACGTTCAATGGAATAACGGCTAATCCAACAGCTTGCGTCCAAGCAACGCAACAGTACAGTGTAAGTGGAACCATAACAGTTACCGATCCTCCGTCAACAGGTACATTAACGATTACAAATTCATGCGGTGGAGCTCCGATTGTAATGAATCCGCCATTTGCTTCAAGCATTCCTTATACGTTTTCAAATTTGAGTGCCAACGGTTCCTCGTGTGATATTACTGCGATTTTCTCTGCTGATCCCACGTGCACAGGAACCGTGAATTACAATGCTCCCGCACCATGCGCTGTTGCATTGTGCAATATGGACTTTATACAGGCAGATATTGGGGCTTGTGATTTTGCAAATAACGCCTACGACATTACTGGTTATGTTGAATTTTCAAATGCTCCTGCAACAGGACAATTAATTGTGGAAACCTGCAACGGTCAGCAAGCAGTTTTTAATGCACCTTTTGTTTCGCCTTTGAATTATTCAATTTTAGATATTACATCCGACGGCGGCGCCTGCGATGTCACGGCCTATTTCAGTTCGACACCGACTTGTACAAACTCGGTAGGGTACGTCGCTCCAGAACCTTGTGTATGTGCAGTAAGCGCAGGTACGTTTAACGCAGTCACAGCGGGAAATACAAACAATTCGCAATATTTATGTTACAGCGATCAATTCGATATAGTATCAAACAATGACTATTTATTCTCTGCGAATATTTTTGATGATGATACGCTTTACAATCCAGCCATCTGGTATTTAGTTTATGCCTGTCCGCCCACGGTTGGACAAGGAGGTTCCGTTGAGACAGATCCTTGCTTAGTTGGAACACTCTCAACACAAGATATTGCAGATTTAAACGACGGTAGTTTTATAGCACAATTTCCAGCAGGAACGTTCACGAATAATACAGTTTATTTCACGCCCATTACCATGTACGATGTTACAACGGGAACTTACTCTTTTACAAATTTCGATGGGATGTGTTATGATTTGGGCCCAACTTATATTTATACTTATTTACCTGAAATTATAGAAGGGACTTCAGTGCAAGATTGCGCTGGGCAAACATTAACCGTAGGGTTTTCTGGTGGAGCACCGGAACTATTTGGCACTTCATTCACCGCAATTAATCTATCTCCAGCAAATGCCTTCTTCGTTGATGATGTCGCTCCGAATAATGGAACTATTGTCATAGGCGGATTGTCGGACGGAGATATTGTAACATTTACTATAGAGGATCAATACGGATGTCCATATGTGTACACATCTTCTGCATTCATTGGCCCCGCAATTCCAACTTTAACCGCACAAAACCCATTGTGTGTATCAGATGCTCCTGTGCAATTGAATGCCACTCCGGCTGGAGGAACATGGTCTGGGCAAGGTGTCTCTGCATCGGGAGTATTCAATCCAACAACAGCAGGAGTAGGACCTGAAGTCATTACTTATATCCCTTCAGGTTGTGCACTTACAGGTAATTTGACAATAACAGTTTATGGTCCATTGGATGCAACGATTGTCGATCCGGGTTCACTGTGCATTGATGCCAATCCGATAACGCTAACCGCAGCTAGCGCAGGAGGCGTTTGGATTTCTATTGGTATTACGAATACCGCAACGGGTTTGTTTAATCCGAATATTGCTGGGGTGGGAACAACAACCATTACCTACACCATTCCAGGAAACTGCGGAGACACCGATACACAGACAATTACGGTGAATCCATTGCCTGTTGTTTCTTTTACTGCCGATGTAACATCTGGATGCGCACCACTTTCGGTTGATCTTACTAACACCAGTGTCCCTGCTGGAAACGGATGCACGTGGTGGGTGGATGGGGTTCCAAGTGGAAACAATTGCGCCTCGTTAAACTACACGTTTAATTCGCAAGGATGTTATGATATTCAGTTGTCCACAACAGACGGTAACGGCTGCAGTAGCAATTCGTCAATTGCAGATTACATCTGTGTTTCGCAGCAACCGGTATCTAGTTTTAGTTGGTCGCCTATTTCTCCGAATGTGGGAAACACGACCGTTCAGTTTATCAATTATTCTTTGGGCGCAGTGTCGTACGATTGGACTTTTATGGATATGTATTATTTGAGCGCCTCAGACCCTGTGTTCACATTCCCAAATGAAGCTCCGGGCGAATACAACGTATGCTTGTTGGTAACGAACGCATATGGTTGCACCGATTTAAGCTGTGGTACAGTGGTTGTGAAGGATCAGTTTAATATTTATGTTCCGAATTGTTTCACTCCAAATACTGATGGAAGAAATGAATTATTCAAACCATCAATTAGAGGAGAGTCTCTAATTCAGACTTATGAATTCAAAATATTCAATCGTTGGGGCGATGTGTTATTCGAAACGAATGACATAAATGAAGGATGGTACGGAGAAGTAGACGCAGGAGAATATTATGCCATTGACGCAGTGTATTCTTGGCTCGTTAAAATCGTACCGAAGAACGGTCAAGAGCCTTTCGAGCAGACTGGACACGTTACTGTTATTCGGTAGTCACGGACCAATCCCATAGAGATGTATCCGCTTTGCGGACTTATCCCGAAGGGAGTTAGATGTATTTCGCTAAAAACTTATTATGCTCGTGGCGCAGATCGTTGATAGCTGTCTCCAATGTTGTGTAGCGATCGCGAAGTACATCATGTTCAGCTAGTGTTGATGCGTTAATATGCTGAGCCATTTCTTGCGTTTCGTGACTAACTTTTTTTTCGAAGAATCCTAAGTCATGAGCTAAATGATCGATGTTTTCACGCTGAACAATAAACTGATTTTGGAAGTGCTCGACATTGGGTTTCAAATCGGCTTTCGAATCGTACATTCCTGAAACATCTGAAAGACGGTGCGTGTGGATTTGCAATTCTTGTTTGTAAAACTCTAATCCGCGAAGCCAATCGTTTTGTTCGTTATTCATTCTTGAAATGTGGAGGGTGCTGTGTGTTGACATAGTGTTGGTTTTTATTATTGACCAAATTTCACTTGATTCATCAAGGTCTTCCATGACGGAAGTCAAGAGCTACGCTGAATGATATCAGATTGGGCACGAGAATTAATGATTCATCAAAGAGAATTATACCTATTTCGATTTTATAATTGACTTTTATAAATATGCAGAGCCAGACATAAAAAATGCAGAGAAAAATGACCATATTTGGTGTAGTCATTCTCATAAGTACGAATTGCTTTATAACATGCTTATAAAAACGCAGATTGCCGATTTGCAAATGAAAAATACTTTATACCACAACAATGCTATTAACTGTTAATGACACCCCCGTTTTCCCGATCTCGCTTGGTGGAGCAGGTATTGGTTCTAGTAAGGATAGTATATTTTTTCAAGATGTCGTATCTGAAAAACAGGCTGTAGAAACAGTATTGTTTGCATTGGAAAATGGAGTCAATCTTATCGACACGTCTCCATTTTATGGCAACAGCGAACAGAAGATTGGAATTGCTATAAAAGAATATGGAATGCGCGAGTCATATGTTCTTTCAAGTAAGGTTGGCACACATCCTAAATTCAAAGGATACTCCGATTTCAATATAAGACAGAGTATTGATAATAGTTTGAAAACACTCCAAACTAGTTACATTGATATAATGCATATTCATGACCCTTCATTCGATGATTTCAAAATAATCATGGGGAAAAACGGAGGGATGGAAACATTACTTCGATTGAAAGAAGATAAATTGATACGTAGAATTGGCTTAGGTGTTCGAGATCATGACCTTCACCGTAAATTTATTTCTTCTGGTTTTGCTGATGTGATTTTACCTTACCTTGATTATAATGTCTTATGCACAAGTGCGGACTCTTTGTTAAAGGAATCAAGCGAAAATAATGTTGCCGTTATTTTAGGATCGGCTCTCTGTATGGGATTGCTTTCTGGAAAAAACCCTGCGAGCACAAAAATTCTTCATTATGACATTACAAAAGATGTCTCTATGGAAAAGGCAATTCGGATGTTTGAATGGTGCAAAGCAAAGAATGTGAATTTAATGTCCGTTAATTATAAATTTATTCTTGACAATCCGGCGGTAAATACAATAATCATAGGTGCTTCTTCCAAAGAAGAAGTGCAATTGAGTTTAAGTGCATACAAAGAGAAAATTCCTTCAACAATAATAGATTCGTTTTTAAAGGAATTCCACCTTGTAAATTGAATAAGGTGATTTAATTTGACGCTTATTTTTTTAGATATTCTAAAATAATACATTTAAATTTTCTTTCGATTTTCCAAATCTGTTGATCTATTTATGAAGGTTCTTTATCGTGTTTCAATTGAGAATATACTAAAGTTAATTATATTGCAAGAGGAAATTGAAGTGAACTGAGGAACATCTTCAAAAGAAGCAGAAGCATATAAATCAAGAAAAATGATACAGACACTGAATTATAAGGATGACGGAATTATTAAATCATCTAGTGGGATGATTCCACACGATCTTTACAAAACGATTCTTGATAATGTTCCACTGATATGCGTTGACTTGGTGATTGTGAGAGAGAATAAAGTTTTCCTAATAAAACGTAAAAACAAGCCTTGTCAAGGTGCCTACTGGATACAGGGAGGCAGAGTGATTAAGAATGAAAATTTAGAACAATGTGGGATAAGAAAAGCTGCTTCAGAGTTGAATATCCCAGAAGACAAAATAAAACTGATAAAATTTCTTGGAACTTTCTCTACTGAATTCTGTGATTCGGAGCAGGGAAATTCTGCTCACACCGTAAACGTTACCTTTCAAGCAGAAATTGACGATATTCCTTTAAGTTTTGATAAGGACCATTCAGACGGAAGGTGGTTTGATATCAATGGGGCATTGCCGCCTGAATTAAAAAATATTTATGTACACCACCCTTATATCGCTGAGATTTTAAAATTAATTAAACCTCAACGAATCATCCCAAGTGGTAAAATTAAGGTTTTGATTACTGGAGCTAGTGGGTTTATAGGTTCTCATTTGGGCAAGAGGTTAAAGAAAGAGGGTTATTTTGTAGTCGGCGCAGATTGGGTAGAACCAGAGTTCATGGACTCAGATAATTTCTGTGACGAATTTATAAAGACTGATCTCCGCTCTATGGAAAATTGCTTGACAGTATGCGAGGGAATGGATTGGGTTTTCAATCTTGCTGCCGATATGGGTGGGATGGGGTTTATACAAAGTAATCATAGCCGCATAGGATACAACAACACAATGATAAGTTTAAACGTGCTGGAGGCCGCAAGGTATAAAGGGGTGAGCCGTTATTTTTATTCTTCGAGTGCATGTGTTTATCCGCTTAATTCTCAGAATGATGCTGGAAATACAATAGGGCTGAAAGAAGACACAGCGTGGCCTGCTTATCCTCAAGACATTTACGGACTTGAAAAATTATATGGAGAGGAAATAGCTATGAAATATTCAGAAGAGTTTCCTCAATTTAAGGTTCGTATTGCAAGGTTTCATGGAATTTATGGTGAATTTGGAACCTGGAAAGGTGGAAGAGAAAAAGTGCCAGCCGCTTTTTGTCGTAAAGCCGCAACTTCGGAAACATCATTCGAGATATGGGGAGATGGGGAACAGAAACGTTCATTCTGCTATATTGATGATTGCGTAGAAGGTATTATTCGAATTATGAAATCGGACTATGATAAACCACTTAATATTGGTTCGGAGGAAATGCTTTCGATGAATGATTTTGCAGAGCTCGTAATGAAAATTGCAGGAAAGAATTTACCATTGAAACACAGTATTGGTCCAGAAGGGGTGCGAGGAAGAAATTCTGAAAACACGCTCATTGAACAAGTTCTCGGATGGAAACCTTCCATTTCTCTGGCTGTGGGAATAGAAAAAACATATAATTGGATTAAGAAACAAGTTGATGCCGAAGAACATAATGGTATCAATACATCTGCATATGGCAAGTCGAAGATCTTAGTGACGGAAGCGTCTGATATCAATGGTTGAAGAAAATAATTTCACTTGGTTTAATTGGGCTAGAAATCATTCGTGTATAGCCGAGAATTATTTTGAGCCTGAAACGGAAAGTCAAATAATTGAAGTGGTCCGTTACGCTGGTTTGCACAAGAAAAAGATTAGAGTGGTGGGTTCTGGGCATTCCTTTTCGCCAATTGCAATGAGCAGTGAGATTTTAGTTTCTCTGAAAAGTCACCGGAAATTAATAGCCATAGGCAAAGACTTTATTACCTGTCAGGGCGGTATGTATTTGCATGAATTGTATGCGATTCTAAAAGAGAATAAATTATCACTTCCCAATTTTGGTGTAATCAATAAACAAACTGTTGCTGGCGCAATATCTACTGGAACTCACGGAAGTAGTCTGAAACATAAGAGTCTTTCAGGAAGCATTGAGAATCTCCGAATAATTACATCATCCGGAGAAGTAGCAGAAATAAATAGAAATTCTCTTTTGAAATGTGGTGATAAAGAATTGAATCTATGGGATGCGGCTTCTATTTCATTGGGTATGTTTGGGATTGTGACAGAAGTAACTTTGAGATGCGAGCCTCTGTTTTACCTTAAATCTGAGGAATCGATTGTAGATTTTGATTCGTTTTTGGAGTGCATGCATGAAGATGCTGAACGTTACGAATATGTCAAGGCATGGTGGTTCCCGCATACTGATAAAGTATATGTATTTAAAGTTGAACGCATTGATGAAGAGGTCTACAACGAACGAAAAAATATAGAAAAATATACAATTGAGCAGAAGTTGCGTGACAACGATATTGATGCATTAACTGCCCCGATGTTTGTGAAAAGTAATAATGATAATTCTTTAATTCCGAGAATTAATCAATATTGTCTCGAGTATTTTTTTACCCCTCGTACAAGAATAGGAGATTGTTTTGAAATATTAGTTCATAACGAAACTGTGCCAATGGTGGTCTCTGAATACGGATTGTCAATGCAGGGTAATTGTCATAAAAAGGCATTAAAAGAATTTAGAGATGAATTGGAGAGTTCGGGACATAAAGTACACTTTCCCGTGGATCTTCGATACACTCGAGCGGAAAGTTCATGGCTCAGTCCTTCTTACAATCGTGATACTTTTTATATTGGAATGTGTGTGCGTGAATATCGAAAGAAAGAAATTCACCCATCTATGCAATTGTTCCTTAATCTAATGAAGAAATATGATGCGCGTCCCAATTGGGGGAAAATTTCTAATCTGTCAAAAAAAGAAATAGAAGATTTATACCCTAGGATATGTGATTTTCGCGAAATCAGAAACATCCTGGATCCAAATAAAATGTTCGGAAATAAATTTCTTCAAGATGTTTTTGAATAATGTCAGCAATGTTTTTATATAATATCCAACACGAGAATTAATGATTCTTTAACACGGTTTTATACATGAACAGGGCGTACTTTCGCCTTTGCAATATTTGTCAATGGGAAACAGTTTGAGAAAAAAAATAGGTTCGCTTTTAGTGCTTGTAATTTTATCGTTTTCAGCGAATGCCCAATGCATTGTGATTAATGAGGTTGTGGTAAATGCCGCTGGTGGTTGCGACGGTGGCTGCACCCCAAGCACAGCCGAATGGTTAGAGCTTTACAACACCTGCAACACACCGCAAGATATTTCATGTTTTGTCTTAACCGATGGAGATTTCGCGGTGACTTTTCCTGTGGGTACTATAATTCAACCGTATGGATTTTTTGTAATTGGTTCTGCCAATTCCGGTGTCGCTTTGAATTTAGATTTAGGAATTTGCGGATGTACATCAGGTCCCGCCTCTCAGGTTGGGATTTTTACGAATAGCGCAGAACAATTAGCTTTTGCCAATTCGTCAGGAATCATTCTAGACGGTGTGTATTGGGGAGGTGGTCAATTTGCGCAGACACCTTCTATAACAACGGCAAATACGATTGGTTGTCCTGATGTAACCATCAATCTTTCTGACACCAATCCCATTTTTAATTCTGTGAGTGGACAATCGAACAACGACGGAGAATCGATGTACAGAGAATGCGACGGAAGTAATGTTTGGATATCAGGAGGGAATATTCCAACCCCGGGAACAACAAACGCTTCTCTTATTCCTATTGCTTCAACACCAACTATTGTGCAGCCTTCATGCAGCACTATTGGTTCCATTAGTGCAGTTATTTCAGGCGGAATAGGGCCCTTTACTTACGAGTGGATCGGGACAACGAATACCACTCCGAATATTGGAAACCTTCAACCCGGAAATTACACATTGGCAGTTACAGATCAAGGACAGTGTGGAACTCCGCAGTTGTTCACATACAACATTGTAGCTTCTCCTACAGATCCTGTTTTGATTTTAAATCCCACTTCAAATTCAATTTGTCTTGGTGAATCAATAACAATCATAGCCAGCGGAAGTGATAATTATTTGTGGAACGCCGATCCCTCGTTGAATACAAACATTGGAGCGACAGTTATTGCGACGCCTACAATAACTACAACTTACATAGCGAACGCAAGTATTAACGGCTGTTCACAAACAGCGTCCATTACTGTAACTGTTTCAACTGCGCCGGTTTCATCAGTAAGTTCCAATTCTCCTTTGTGCGAAGGAAGCGCTTTGAATTTGACAGCAACTTCGGTTGCAGGAGCGACCTACTTGTGGAGTGGTCCGAATGTCTTTTCTTCATTAAGTCAAAATCCGACACTAGTCACAGCTAATGCATTGTCGGCAGGAACTTACACGTGTCTGGTCGCTATTGGAAATTGTATTTCAACTTATACCACAAACGTTGTTGTTGACGCTGCAACACCTTCAGTTATTGATGCGGCAGGACCCTTTTGTATTTCAGATGCAGCTTTCGATTTGAATTCTCCCAATGAACCTGGAGTTTGGAGTGGATTGGGAATAACCAATACAAACACAGGATTGTTTCTACCAAGCGCTGCAGGCGGAAATGTGAACACACTTATTTCATTCGATAGCGATGGCTACTGCACCACTCCTTCAACCCTCAGTATATCTGTTTCTGCGGCATTAGACGCAACGATTACCTCGCAACTTCCGTTGTGTGTGAATGGAAATCCAGTGCAACTTCAAGTTGCAAATGCTGGTGGAACGTGGAGTGGAAATGCCGTTAATTCAAGCGGAATGGTAAATCCAACAGCGTTAGGCGTAGGTTCTTTTCAAGCCATTTATACAATAGCTGGAAGTTGCGGCGATAGCGACATGATTACCATTGAGGTTGTTCCTCTTCCTCAAATAAGTTTTACTTCTTCAGAAACTACGGGATGTGCACCTCTGAATGTGGTGTTCAACAGTTCTTCCGCTTCGACTTTAACGAATTGTGTGTGGAGCATAGACGGTCAGAATGTTGGAAGCGGTTGCGGAAATTTTAATTACAATTTCCAGACTGCGGGTTGCTTTACAATCGGACTTCAATCTACCGATGTAAATGGCTGTGTGAATTCTGTTTCTCAAACCGATTTAGTTTGTGTCGATTTGTTTCCTGTTGCAGCCTTTCAATGGACACCTGTTACCCCTTCTTTAAATTCACCTGAAGTTATATTCACAAATTTATCTTTAGGAAATACAACGAACTTGTGGGATATCAGTGGCTTCACAACTAACAACACCGATGCTCAGTTCTCGGTTTTAGAGGCAGGGGGAAGTTCAATTCAGGCGTGCTTAGAAGTGAGCAATCAATACGGATGTGCAGATTCTGTTTGTTATACCATTTTCGTGAATCGCGAGGAAATGGTCTTCGTTCCGAATTCTTTTTCTCCGAACGACGATGGTATTAACGATGTTTTTTATCCTGTCTTATCTGGATTTAATTTGAATGAAATTCAATATGAGTTTGGAATTTACAATCGATACGGCCAACGTATCTTTTATTCTCAAGATCCTCAGCAAGCCTGGATTGGAAACGTTCAAGGAAATGAATATTACGCTCAAATAGATGGCTACACCTGGTCTTTGCGAATCATCACCTCTTCTTTCTCCGAACCAACAGAATTATCCGGTTCAGTGGTCATCATACGCTAGTTGGTCATCACGAAGTGTCATTGCGCAGCGTCATCCGCATAGCGGTCATCACGAAGTGTCATCCGCGAAGCGGTCTATTTGATCATTTTTTTTAGATAATCCAATATACTGTCTTCCAACCCCGCCATATCGCTCAGTTCTATTTCTAGCGAACGAGTGGAATTGATTAGTTCAACAAGTGAAAGGATGAGAGACGAACAAAATATAATGAGAGAAGAAGCGAATGTGTATTCTGCGAAATCCATTTCTTCCCGGTATATATAGTACATGGAAATTATAGCCAGTATGAAACTCAGCACGCCAAGAATCTGCATGTTTTTAATCAGACGCAGTCGAAACTTCAAGTTCTTTATTTGTGCATACAGTAGCGCAGCTTCCTTCGGTTCACGGCCTTTATAACGGTCATGGAGATTTCGAATGACATTAGCCAATGCAAGAAAACGATTGGTGTAGGCCAACATGATTAGGCTAATTGCCGGAAACAATAATGCAGGGGTGTTAATAGTTATGTCCATAGTTACAAAGTAATTGATTTTTGTGTCCACTTTTATTTCATATTTGCAATTAGCCTATTTTTACAAAATGCCAATAAACTTCGATCGATCATACATACAATCATATTCATCGCTTGAATTGCTTGCCAAACAAGCGGTTGAAGGTTTTATAACGGGAATGCATCGTTCTCCGTATCACGGATTCTCTGTAGAGTTTGCTGAACATCGTCTGTACAATGCAGGAGAATCCACACGACATCTCGATTGGAAATTATTAGCTCGTACCGATAAGCATTTTGTAAAACGTTACGAAGAAGAAACCAATCTCCGTTGTCAATTAGTAGTAGATGTTTCTTCTTCCATGCTGTTTCCAACTATTAAAAACGCCGAAGGCAAAGAATGGAACAAGTTGAAGTTCGCGCTCTATGGAGCCGCGAGCATTATGGAACTCATGAAGCGTCAACGCGATGCTGTTGGACTAAGCGTTTTCGCAAACGATCTTATGGTTCACACCAAAGCGGGAAGCAGTCAAGCGCACATTCACTATTTATATTCTGAAATGGAGAAGTGGTTGGAGCAAAGTGCGACTTCCTACCAAAACAACAGCAACGTTTCTGCAATCATTCATGAAATAGCCGAACGCATTCACAGAAGAAGTTTGGTGGTTGTATTCAGCGATATGTTAGATGACTCGAAACAAGTGGAAGAAGTATTTCAATCGCTTCAACACCTGCGTCATAACAAGCATGAAGTGATTCTCTTTCACGTAGTGCATCAAGAACAGGAATTGGATTTCAATTTTGAAAACAGACCTTATTCATTTGTCGATTTGGAATCGGGCGAGGAGGTAAAAGCGCATCCGCATGAACTTCGCAAAGCGTATCAAGAAAAAATGAATGCATTCCGCACTTCATTGCAGTTGAAGGCTGGACAAATTGGAGTTGACTATTTTCAAACTTCAATTGAAGATGGAATACAAAACTGCATGCTTCAATTCTTGTTGAAGCGTCAGCGAATGATGATTTAATTTAATGAAACATTTAGTGGTCTTAACGGGAGCTGGAACCAGCGCCGAAAGCGGTATTAACACCTTTCGCGATTCCAACGGATTGTGGGAGCAATACCGCATTGAAGACGTTGCAACCCCACAAGCTTGGCAACGCAACCCCAATCTTGTTACCGAGTTCTACAACCAACGTCGATTGCAATTGAACGATGTGCATCCCAACAACGGACACCTCATTCTGGCTCAATTGGAAAAACACTTCCGTGTTTCTATCATTACGCAAAACGTAGACAACCTTCACGAACGCGCCGGTAGCTCAAACATCCTTCATCTACACGGAGAGCTTACCAAAATGAGAAGCGAATGCTGCGTAAATGAAATTGGGCAAATTGCCCAATCGACTTCAAGTGCATGCGCACACGGAAACGCTTTACGTCCGCATATCGTCTGGTTCGGAGAAGATGTTCCCTTGCTTCAAGACGCTGCTGAGGTAGTGGAAGAAGCCGACATCTTTTTGGTTCTCGGTACTTCACTGGAAGTTTATCCGGCAGCTGGATTGCTTTACAACGTTCCCCTAAATGCAGAGCGTTGGGTCATAGATCCAAAGGTTCCAGAACTCGCGTCAAAACTAGGGTTCAACGCAATACCCTCCGGTGCTTCCGAAGGTATGCAACGCTGGTGCGAGTTTCAAAAGATTAGTCTCTAGCCCGAAGCTTCCAAGCACTGGTTGCTTGCTCTGAACTGCTATGCGTAGAAGCTGATTTGTTGTTTTGCTGAAACAATATCTCTGCTGCAATAGCTGCCACTTCTGTTTCTTCAACCGACAATTCTTTCTTCAAGATCTCTGGAGTGAAATAGTCCTTCACGAAATGCGTGTCGAAATTTCCAGATTTGAATGCTTCATGATTAATCGCCCATGAACAAAAATCAAGCGTAGTCTGAACTCCTGAGATCTTATATTCAGCAATGGCTCTGGTCATGCGCTCTATGGCTTGCTCGCGATTCGCAGCATGCACAATCAACTTCGCAATCATCGGGTCATAGTAAATCGGAATGTCCATGCCCTCCTCAAATCCATCGTCAACGCGAACGCCAGGTCCTTGCGGACGAACATACGTGTTCAATCTTCCAATGTCTGGAAGGAAGTTGTTCGTTGGGTCTTCTGCATAAACACGAACCTCGAGCGCGTGTCCGTTGATTGAAAGATCTTCTTGCGTGAACGCCAATTTCTCTCCGCGTGCCACACGAATTTGCTCCTTCACCAAATCAATTCCTGTAATGCTTTCTGAAACCGGATGCTCCACTTGCAAGCGGGTATTCATTTCCAAGAAGTAGTAATTCATCTTGTCGTCTACCAAGAACTCTACTGTTCCTGCGCCTACGTAATCACAGCTTCTAGCCGCATCACAAGCGCTCTTGCCCATGGCAGCGCGAAGTTCAGGAGTTAAAATAGCAGAGGGTGCTTCTTCAACCACTTTCTGGTGACGACGCTGAATGCTGCATTCACGCTCGAAGAGGTGAACAATGTTCCCGTGCTTATCTGCTAAAACTTGAATTTCAATGTGTCGAGGTCCGCTAACGTAACGCTCAATGAAAACCGATCCATCTCCGAAAGAACTCACGGCCTCAGAAATGGCGCGTTCCATTTGCTCTTCCACTTCTTCAATCTTTTCAACGATGCGCATTCCTTTACCACCGCCGCCTGCGCTGGCTTTAATGAGGATTGGAAGTCCAACTTCCAACGCTACACGCTTCGCTTGTTCCACATCGGCAATGGCGTCTTCGGTTCCGGGAACCATGGGAATGTTGTACTTTCTTGCAGCAGCTTTTGCAGCAAGTTTACTTCCCATCATGTCTATGCTATCCGGATTCGGACCAATGAAGGTGATTCCGTTTTCTTGAACTTTTCTTGCGAAACCGGCATTTTCAGAAAGGAATCCGTAACCCGGATGAATCCCTTCAACGCCTAACTCTTTGCAAATCTCAATGATCTTGTCTGCTTGTAAATACGATTGGTTGGAAGGCGGAGGACCTACGCAAACAGCCTCGTCGGCGTATTTCACGAAAGGTGCATTTCTATCGGCTTCACTATAAATAGCAACAGTGGCAATTCCCATTTCTTTCGCTGAACGCATAATGCGCAAAGCAATTTCTCCACGGTTCGCAACAAGAATCTTTTTCATTCCACAAAAATGAACATACAATGTCCATTTTGAAAATTATTCGTCACTTTTTCTTCGGTGGTGTTTTCTTTTTCTTCTTGGGCTGAATTTTTATTGAATCGGTTGCAATCACATTCGTAGTTCCATTTGTGGTAAATGTTACATTCGGGGCAGTTAGATTATAGTCAGGCGATAAGTTAAAAGTTGTAACAGACGCAGGCGAAGCGTTCGTACTTTCTATTGAAGTTGGGGAATCATTTTCTACACCTCTAACAGACTTAGATTCGGTAGCATCGTTTGCCGGTGCAATGGTGTTTTCATCTTGAACCTCATCCGTTGTCTGAGTTTCGTACACCTCCTCAACCTCTCGAACCACGGGTGTTACATAAATTCCTGATACAGGCTGCAGCTCGGCATATTGTTCTGGATTTACTTTGAATTCTGAATTTTCAGAAACCGTATCGGGATTGGAATTTGTTGACTTTTCTTCATTCAATTGATTTGAAGAATTATTTAATGCCACGTTGTTGTTGTCTTTCGGAACGAACCAAATCACTGCGCCGACAACCGCGGCCATTCCAACCAATGAAAAAGAAACTGTGCGGAATCCGCTCCACTTGGGAAGAGGAGGGAAGAGTATGTTCAACCATACTTTGAAACGCGAGGGCTTATTCTGATTGAATTCTTTCTTCAAGTTTTTCCAGACGGCAGCAGGCGGATCTTGCATCTCGTGCTCGGAAGATTCAATGTTACCCAAAAGCATTTTGAGTTCATTGAATTCCTTTTCGTTGGAAACATGTTGCAACACAAAGGCGCGTTCCTCTGGAAGCAAACCGTTGAATTCTTTGGTTCGCAGGAGGCGCTCCAAGTCTTCGGGCTGATAGATGAAAGGTTTTTGAGTGCTCATGATTTTAGTATAATGAAGAGAAATGAAAGTAAAAGTTCTTTGTATTCCTGAAGAATACCGTTGAGCTCTTTGAGGGTGTAGAAGATGCGCGATTTCACGGTTCCTTCGGAGCAGCCCATGGTTTCGGCAATTTCCGGATTGCTGAGTTCGTGCACGAACCGAAGTTCGAAGGTCGTCCTTTTGGTCTCGTCTAATTGCGACAGCGCATCTTGCAGCGCCTCTTCGAATTTAGAACGGTCCATGTCGCGGTCGTGTTCGTGCACTTCGGCTGTCGCAATAGCCATTCGCGCCTCGGCGCGAACTTCATGCTTCGCATATTCATTCTTACACTGGTTGTGCGCCATGCTGTAGAGCCACGTCTTGAAATTGCGTTTCACATCGAAGCCTTCGGCATGACGAAAGACTTTGCTGAACAGCTCTTGCGTGAAGTCGGCGGCAATCTCTTTGTCTTTTCGCAGCATGCGAAAGAAGTAAGAATGAATCGGCCGGCTGTATCGGGTGTATAGTTCTTCGAAGGCGCGCTCGTTGCCGGCCGCAATCAGCGGCATAAGCTCTTCGTCTTTGAAGGGAGTATACGTTTTATGTTTGTTCAATAGTGCCAAGAGAAGGGTGTTTCATGCCGCTGTACAGGTAACGCACAGATTGGTTCAATTATTCATATTTATTTTTTAAATCCAGGCGGTCGCGCAGTTCGAACAACATCATGGCCGTCGCTCCCCAAATCAAATAGTCGGTATACCTTATGCCCGGCACCGACTTCGTTTGCTGAATGTGCGGCATAAAAATATCCATCTGCTCAGTCTTCATCTTCGCTCCGAAATGCCCAAGCGGAATAGGAACCAACGCTGCGACTTCTTTTTCATCGGGAATGAAATTCGGAATTTCATTCAACACTGTTGCAAAGGGCTGAACCAACATTCGGCTTGGAGGAATGAAGATTTCATTCAGCCTAAAATATTTTTTTTCGGTTGGAAGGGAAAGCCCAACTTCTTCGTTCAACTCGCGCAGAGCCGTGTGCAACAGACTTTCATCGCCTTCGTCTTTCTTCCCACCGGGAAATGCCATCTGTCCGCTGTGAACCCCGTTGTAAACCGGACGCTGAATCAAGGTAAGACCAGCGTCGCCTTCATGCGGATGAATCACAATCACCACAGCGCTTTCGCGCGGAGTGGGCGTGAGCTTTCGCGCTTCAGCCGAGCTCTCCCGAATGTACGCGTCGAGTTCGCTGTAGGCCTTCGGCTCGAAAGGTTTCTGTAATTGTTCTTCAATCCAATGCATAGTTTTTCAATTCGAAGTCAAAGTAGAACTAACTTCGTATCGCGATGCCAATTTACAGACTCTCAGACGAATTGTGGTTCCCCAGTCCAGAGGAATTTGAAGACAATCTTGTTGCAGTTGGAGGAGATCTTTCTGTTTCCCGTTTGTTGCTCGCTTATTCTAAAGGAATCTTCCCTTGGTACGAAGATCCGGGAATGCCGCGCTGGTATTGTCCAGAAGAGCGCTGCGTCTTTCATGTTCCTTCCTTCAAACCAAGCACATCAACAAGACAGCTTTACAACAAGGGCATTTATAGATTCACTTTCGACAACGCCTTTCACGAGGTTATTTCTGCATGCGCAGGGAATGGAAGAGAAGACGAAACCTGGATTCTTCCGGAAATGATTGAAGCATATACGGAGTTGCATGCTCTTGGATTCGCACATTCCGTTGAGGTTTGGCGAGACGGGAACTTAGTCGGTGGATTGTATGGAATTAATCTAGGCGGAATGTTTTGCGGAGAAAGTATGTTCTCGACCGAATCGAACACTTCTAAGTTGGCCTTGTGGCATTTGATTCAACGCTGCAAGGAATGGGGCATGGAATGGGTAGACGGACAGGTGGAAAACTCTCACTTGGTTTCTTTAGGTGCTGAACTCATTTCTCGAGAAGCCTATTTTGAGCATTTGGAAAAGGCCATACAACAAGAGACGCACAGAGGGAAATGGTAATTTTTCATTTTGAATTAAACCCTTTTCAATTTATTAGTTCTAAGAAGTGATGGTTGGACGTGAAAAAGAAATCTTAAAGCTAGTTTCCGTTTCAAAGACGAGAAACAAAGGCTACGAGATGCTCATTTCAGACTACCAAAAACCGCTGTACTTTTTTATTCGAAGAATGTTGTTGAACCACGAAGACACAAACGATGTTTTACAAGACACGTTCGTTCGGGTATTCAAAGGAATAGACAAATTTCGTGGAGAAAGTAAATTGGGAACGTGGATGCACAGCATTGCATACCGAGAAGCGTTGGGACATATTGAAAGAAGTAAACGGATGTTGAAGGGCGATTGGGACGGACTTATAATCGAGAATGTAAAGCAATTGGAAGAAGATGCTCATTACTCAGGCGATGAAATACAATTGCGCTTGCAGGCCATGGTGGCTGCGCTTCCAGAGAAACAACGCGCTGTTTTTGTGATGAAGTATTACGAAGAAAAGAAGTACACCGAAATAGCGGCAATTACTGGAACTAGTGTCGGCGCGTTGAAAGCAAGTTTTCATCACGCCGTAGAAAAAATAAAACAAGACATTCAGCACAACGAAATGAAGGCTGAATTAAATGAAAGACAAAATGGAGAATAACGAGTGGAACATCCCTTCCGATTATTTCGAAAAAAATAGAAAAGCACTCATGCCCGTTCGGAAATTCCCAACTGGGAAATGGCTACTGGCTTTGGCTGCGGCATGCGTTATTGGTGTTGGGTTTTTTATGTGGAAGGGTAAAGACCAAAACCAAGAGATTGCCCAAAAGCAGACATTGGAAGGTCAGAGAGGTGAAGAGGAGGGAAGAGAGGGGAAAATGGAAGAAGATAAGAGAGGGGAAGAAGAGGGAAGAGAGGGGAAGATGGGAGAAGATAAGAAAGGGGAAGAAAAGGTAAGAGAAGGTAAGACAGAAGAAGATAAGAGAGGGGAAGAAAAGGTGAGAGAAGGGAAGATAAAAGAAGATAAGAGAGGGGAAGAAAAGGTAAGAGAAGGTAAGAGTAAAGA
>CAIZGX010000067.1 GCA_903932685.1 uncultured Bacteroidota bacterium
AATCTTTCACTTTGTCAGGGTGATATTTCATAGCCATTTTTCGGAATGCTTTTTTTACTTCCTCATCGGTAGCAGTCGCTTCAATTTCCAAGATTTTATAAGCTGAAGCAGCGTACTTGTAAAAAATGGCCTGAATACTCTCGTAGTCTTTCTGACTAATGTTCAAATCTGATGCAATTTGTTTAATCAACTCAGCTTCCGCCTTTGCCACTTGCCCGTCTGACTTCGCAATTCCAAATAAATAATGAAGCAATTGCAAGCGCATCGGATGCTCCATGAAATCGCGAATTTGATGGCAGACGTCACGAACAGGAATGTCTTTGTCTAATAACTCTTTCAAGATGCCAATTTGCTCGGCGGCTGAGGCTGGGCCAAATTGTTTGTCGAAAAAATCTCGAATGTATTGAAGCTCACTTTTCATAAGCTTGCCATCTGCTTTCATAACCGCTGCCGACAAAACCAAAAGAGCAGATGAGAAGTCACCGCGCTGGGTGTGTCTCGAATAAGATCTTGGACGTGCGCCAGTCTGTTGTTCTTGCGTACTCAATGATTTGTCTTGGGCCATGTAGCCAACTGCAAATCCAATTAATCCGCCAATTGGCCCCCCTAAAGCCCAACCAATGGCGCCACCTACCCATTTTCCAAATGCCATAATTTATTCGATAATAATTCCAACCGGACAATGATCCGATCCCATAATTTCATTTAAGATAAATGCATCTTTTACTTGCGGAAGGAAATTTTCACTCACTAGGAAGTAATCAATTCTCCATCCAACATTTTTCGCTCGTGAGTTGAATCGCGCGCTCCACCAACTGTATTTCACTACTTCAGGATAAAAGTGTCTGAATGAATCTTTGTATCCCGAGGAGATGAATGTTGAAAGTCCATCGATTTCTCTTTGCGTATAGCCCGCGCTCTTGTTGTAATTGCTTTTCGGATTGGCAAGGTCAATGGCTTGATGCGCCACGTTCAAGTCTCCACACAATACAACAGGCTTCGTCTTTTCTAATTTCTGAAGATGTTTCAATAAATCGGCATCCCATGTTTCTCTGTAATCCAATCGAGCCAATTCAGATCCGCTGTTCGGAACATAAGTATTCACCAAGAAAAAGGTGTCGTATTCGGCAGTAATAACTCTTCCTTCCTGATCGTGCTCTTCAATGCCCAATCCGAAAGTCACGCTCAAAGGCTTTTGCTTCGAAATTAAAGCAGTACCGCTATAACCGGGACGAACCGCAGAACTCGAGTAAATGTGATACCCCGAAATGTTTTGCAAGGCTTCTTGTACCTGGGCGTCATTTGCTTTGGTTTCTTGCAAGCAAAGCACATCTGGATTCATAATTTGAAAATCTTCGAAGAAGGTTTTCTTGGTGGTTGCGCGAACGCCGTTGACGTTGAATGAAATGATTTTCATACTGAGTTACATGTTTCTTCTATACTGTCCGCCAACGTTAAATAGGGTAGATGTGATTTGTCCTAGAGAACAATACTTCACAGACTCCATTAACCTTTCAAACAAATTTTCTTGTGTAATAGCAATTTTTTGAAGCTGAATTAATTCTTCTGCAGCCTTTGCTTCGAATGCTTTTTGAAGATTCGATACAGTTTGAATTTGAAACTCTTTCTCTTCTTCGGTAGCGCGAATAATTTCTTTTGGAAGAACAGTAGGAGATCCTTTCGAAGACAAGAACGTGTTCACACCAATAATAGGAAACTCGCCCGTATGCTTCAATGTCTCATAATACAAACTTTCTTCTTGGATCTTTCCACGCTGATACATGGTCTCCATGGCTCCAAGAACTCCGCCACGCTCTGTGATTCTGTCAAACTCTGTCAATACGGCTTCTTCAACCAATTCAGTAAGTTCTTCCGTAATGAATGAACCTTGCATTGGATTTTCGTTTTTCGCCAAGCCCAATTCGCGGTTAATGATTAACTGAATAGCCATTGCCCTGCGAACACTTTCTTCCGTTGGAGTGGTTATAGCTTCGTCGTATGCGTTCGTGTGTAGGCTGTTGCAATTGTCATAGATAGCATACAACGCTTGAAGTGTTGTACGAATATCATTGAAGTCAATTTCTTGCGCGTGCAAACTTCTTCCGGAAGTTTGAATGTGGTATTTCAACATTTGCGCGCGCGCATTCGCTCCGTACTTTTTCGCAAGGGCCTTCGCCCAAATGCGACGTGCCACTCTTCCAATTACGGCATACTCCGGATCAATTCCGTTGCTGAAGAAGAACGAAAGGTTCGGACCGAATTCGTTAATGTCCATTCCTCTGCTCAAGTAGTATTCAACATAGGTGAATCCGTTCGCAAGTGTAAAGGCTAATTGAGTAATCGGATTGGCTCCGGCTTCAGCAATGTGATAACCTGAAATAGATACGCTGTAAAAATTTCTTACTTTGTGTTGAATGAAATACGACTGCACGTCTCCCATTAAGCGCAATGCAAACTCGGTAGAGAAGATGCACGTGTTTTGCGCTTGGTCTTCTTTCAAGATATCTGCTTGAACCGTTCCGCGCACGACGCTTAAGGTTTCAATTTTTATCTTTTCGTAAACGGAAGCCTCTAAAACTTCGTCGCCTGTGCAACCGAGAAGCATTAATCCAAGTCCGCTGTTTCCTTCCGGAAGGGGACCTTGATAAGTAGGACGTGTTAGTCCTTTAGCTTCCCACTTCGATTTCAGAACCGCTTCAACTTTCGCTTCTAATTTGTTTTCACGAATGTATTTTTCGCAAGCCTGATCAATGGCCGCATTCATGAAGAAGGCGAGGAGCATAGGCGCCGGACCATTGATGGTCATAGACACCGAAGTCTTCGGATCAGACAAATCGAATCCACTGTATAGTTTCTTCGCGTCGTCGAGGCAGCAGATGCTAACCCCCGAGTTACCCACTTTCCCGAAAATATCTGGACGGTATCCAGGGTCGTTTCCATAAAGAGTAACGCTGTCAAACGCAGTAGACAAGCGCTTTGCAGGCATGCCCAAACTTACGTAGTGGAAGCGACGGTTTGTTCTTTCCGGTCCGCCTTCACCAGCGAACATGCGCGTTGGATCTTCGCCTTCGCGTTTGAATGGGAAAAGACCTGCGGTATAAGGAAATTCTCCCGGAACATTTTCTTGAAGCGACCACTTCACAATGTCTCCCCACGATTTGTATTTCGGAAGAGCCACTTTCGGAATGCGCGAATGCGAAAGCGATTTCGTAGACGCTTCCATTTGAATTTCCTTGTCGCGCACCTTGAAGATGAAAATGTCGCCACTGTACGAAGCTTTCTTCGCTTCCCAGTTTTGAAGGAGGTTCCACAAGTGTGGATCGAAGTCCATTTTAATGCGGTCGAATGAAGCTTCCAAATGTTTAATGGAAATTTCATTGTTCTCGTTGTTCTCTCCTTCGCGAAGCGCGGTGAGAGCAATGTTCAGACCGTATAGTTTTTCAGCGATTTCTGATTGCTTGTTCACCCAGGCGTCGTATGCGCGATTGGTTTCAGCAATTTCAGAGAGGTATCGAGTTCTGTTTGGTGGAATAATGTAAACCTTCTCGCTTTGCTCGGCGGTGAGTTCAAACGTTGTTTGAAATTTCGCTTGTGTCTTTTCATTCAGCTTGTCAATGATCATGCGGAACAGGCTATTCGTCCCGGGGTCATTGAATTGCGAAGCAATGGTTCCAACAACAGGAAGGCTGTCTTCTGGCGCGTCCCACAGTTGGTGGTTGCGAATGTATTGCTTGCGCACATCGCGCAGCGCATCTAGCGCTCCGCGCTTATCGAATTTATTAATAGCCACGACATCTGCGAAGTCGAGCATGTCGATTTTCTCGAGTTGGCTGGCTGCACCGAATTCCGGAGTCATGATGTACAATGCCACATCGCTGTGATCCATGATCTCCGTATCGCTTTGCCCAATGCCGCTAGTTTCTAAAACAATGAGATCGAATTGGGCAACTTTCAACACGTTAACGGCTTCGGCTACGTGTTTGGAAAGGGCCAAGTTGCTTTGACGTGTTGCAAGCGATCGCATGTACACGCGGTCGTTTTTAATGGCGTTCATTCTTATGCGATCGCCAAGTAATGCACCGCCGGTCTTTCTTTTCGAAGGATCGACAGAGATAATGCCGATGTGCTGATCAGGAAAATCTAAAAGAAATCGGCGAACGAGTTCGTCTACCATGCTTGATTTTCCTGAGCCTCCTGTTCCAGTAATTCCTAAAACAGGTGTTTTAGATTGCTTCGCTTTTTCATGAAGCTCAGCAATGAAGGCGCTATGATCTTCCGGGAAGTTCTCGGCCGCAGAAATCACTTGCGCCAAGCACGCGTCTTTTTTACTTGCAATATCTTCAAGCTTGTAGTTCAATGTTTTTCCAGTTGGAAAATCACAACGCTCAACCAAATCGTTGATCATGCCTTGAAGTCCCAAAGCGCGTCCATCATCTGGATGGTAAATGCGCGTAATGCCATAATCTTGAAGCTCTGCAATTTCTTCAGGGAGAATAGTCCCGCCACCACCGCCAAAGATCTTAATGTGACCGCAGCCTTTCTCCTTCAATAAATCAAACATGTATTTGAAATATTCCGTGTGACCGCCTTGGTAGCTAGTCATGGCAATGGCTTGCGCATCTTCCTGAATGGCGGTGTTCACAACCTCCTCAACACTTCTGTCGTGACCCAAGTGAATGACTTCACATCCGGTAGACTGAATAATTCTGCGCATAATGTTAATGGCAGCATCGTGTCCATCGAAAAGGGATGCTGCTGTTACAATGCGAATCTTGTTCTTTGGGGTATATGGAATGGCTTCTTGCATAGTTCTAAAATAGTGTCGCGAATTTACGAAGAGCGCGTCTAAAACCTCGATTTTATAACGCTTTGTTTATGTTACGCAATTGTTAAGGGCTTAAAGATAGATTCACTTTTATTTAACGCTATCGAAATCTTGCCCTTCCAAGAATCCGATTCCTTTGTTATATGCAAGAAGACCCAAAATTACCTTACGTCCCTATGGGCTTGGAGAGTGATTTCGCGCATTTTTCAAGGGCACTCGCGCACCCTGCTCGAGTGACTATTCTTTTGGAAATGATGAAGACCCAAGGAATCGTTGAAGGACGCGTAGTAGACGTACCTGGCATGTCGCCTTCAACGGTTATTCAACACCTAAGAGAAATGAAAAAAAGTAGCCTCATCGATGGGCGCATTTTCGGTATGCGATCGAAGTACTGGATTTCGAAAGAAGCAATGGAGTTCTTTCGACAGATTTCTCAAGAGTTCTTTCAGGTCTTCGAAACATTGGCTTAACAAACGCCTTCGAATGTTAACTCTAAGATAATTCTCATTTCAACTCTAATCAATCTTACTGCATTTGTTTAGCAGTCATGAAAATGAATGATCAAATGAAAAAAAAATCAATCCTGTTTTTACTGTTTTTATCGTGCCTATCGGTTAGCGCACAAACTATCATAAAAGGTACCGTTCTCAACTCTTCTGCGGAGCCAGTTGTTGGGGCAATTATCATTGTTGATGGAACTTCTTTCGGAGCGGCTTCGAATGCGTTCGGTGAATACAACATTAATGTTAAGACTGGTGGAAACTACACCATTGAGGTAAAGGCTATTTCTTACGCGACCCAAAAGATTTCAGGAATTGAAGTAGCTTCAGGAAAAGAAATCAAAGCAGATATAGTTCTTCAATCGGAATCATTCATGGTTGGTGGAGGAGTGGAAATTAAAGATTTCCGCAAGACGAGCACAGAAGCTGCTGTAATTATGGAAATGCGTGAGGCGAAAGGTGTGGTAAGTGGAGTAGGTGCTGTTCAAATTCAAAAGGGACAGGATAGAAATGCTTCTGAGGTTGCAAGAAGAATTCCAGGGGTAACTATTATCGATAATCGTTTCGTTATGGTTCGCGGATTGACCGAGCGTTATAACGCTGTTATGATGAACGGTGTATTGGTTCCATCATTGGAGCCAGATGTGCGTTCATTTTCTTTCGACCTTATTCCAAGTCAAGCGATAGATCGCTTCTTAATCTTCAAATCACCTTCGCCAGATCTTCCAGGAGAATTCGCAGGTGGTGCTATTAATGTTTATACCAAGAACTTCCCAGATTACAAGACTTCTCTGGATGTTAGCATGGCTACAAACTACCGTTCGAACACAACAGGACAAGAATTTTTGAGCAACGTAAATTCATCTTCAGAAGCATTAGGTTTTGACAATGGAACACGTGACTTGCCTTCAGATTTTCCAAGTAATGTTCGTAATGCAATAACTGAGGAGGAGCGCAGAGCCCTAAGCTTAGCACTTCCAAATTCATGGGGATATGAGTCAGGAACTGCACTTCCCGACAGAAGAGTTAACGTGTCTTTCGGTAAGCGTTTTCAAACCGAAAAAGTACAATTCGGAAATTTCACAGCGATAAGTTATTCAAGAACCGCTCTTCGTCAAAATTCTCGTCGTTTAGATTATAATGTATATGATGAAGCAACGCAGGTAAGCGATACGGTCTTTTCATTCGACGACATGATCTATCAAAAGAATGCTAACGTGGGTGTCCTTCACAACTGGGGAATGAAAACCGATAAGAGTTTTATTGAGCTCAAGAATTTTTTGAACCAAAATGGTCTTCAGTCGAACACCTTCAGAACTGGAAGAGCATTGGAAGAAGGTAACTACCGTCAGGAGTATTCTTTCCGTTACACCGAGCGTCGCATGTATAACACGCAATTGACGGGAACACACGAGTTATTCAAAGGAAAGGGAAGTTTAAATTGGGCTTTAGGTTATGCGCAAACAAGAAGAAACGATCCGGATTGGAAGCGTATTCGTTACACCCGTCCATTGGACGGTTCAGATGAGAACTTCCACGCTTACTTCACAACAGTGGCTCAGCCTTTCTTCTCAGGAAGATTGTTCATGAACTTGAAAGAAGATGTAAGAACGTATACTGCAAACTACGAGCATAAGTTAAAGCAATTAAATACGGATAAAGAAAAGCCACGCTTTGCAACCATTAAAGCAGGCTTCTACATTGAAGACAAAGACCGTGATTTCGGATCACGCAACTTAGGATATGTAATCAATGCTTTCGATTTCGATTGGAACAAAGACACCACCAGCATTGCGAATATTTTGGCTCCAGAAAACATGGCCGATTCAACTGGATTCTTATTGGATGAAGATACACGTGGAGCAGATAAGTACCACGCTTCTTCAAACTTATATGCAGGTTATGCAATGCTTACTTTACCATTCGAAAAATTAACCATTTCAGGTGGTATTCGCTTGGAGCAAAATTCGCAAGTGTTAACCAGTGCTGATATTACAGGGACACCAATTACTGCGACGCTTGATTCGCTGGTGTTTCTTCCTTCAGTAAACGTTTCTTACACGTTAAATAAGAAAACAACCTTACGCGCAGCATACGGAAAGACGGTGAACAGACCAGAGTTTCGTGAATTGGCGCCATTCAGTTTCTACGATTTCGAAAACAACTTCATCAATACGGGTAATCCGAATTTGACCTTCGCAACGAATTCAAATGCTGATTTGCGCATTGAGCACTATCCATCAAACACTGAGTATTTAAGTGCGGCAGTATTTTACAAAGAGTTTAACAATCCGATTGAGCCGTACTTCGTTCCGGGTGTCGGATCAGGTGGAACACGTAGCTTCGCTCCGGGCAATGCGTTGGGTGCAACCAGCTACGGGGTGGAGTTCGATATTCGTAAGTCATTGAAAGAAATGACTGCGAACAGAATTCTGCAAAACATGACTTTGGTAGCTAACGCTTCTTTCATTAAGTCGGATATTCAAGTGAGTGCAGATGGATTGGCTTCAGGATTAAATCCAAATCGTCCGATGGTGGGACAATCTCCGTATATCATTAACGGTGGATTGTATTACGACAACGACTCATTAGGATGGCAAATCACGGTGTTGTACAACCGCATTGGCCCACGCGTTACGATCGTTGGTATTCCTGATATCCCAGAGGTATATGAAATGTCGCGCGACATGTTAGATATTGCTATTACAAAATCGTTCAAGAACGGATTCTCTATTCGTGCTGGTGTTCAAGACGTATTGAAACAAGATTTCGTATTCCTTCAAGATGCTAATCAGGATGGGAAATTAAGTCGCTCAAATGACCAACGTCTTCAATACTTCAACAGAGGTAATTACTGGAGTGTGACCTTGAGCTACAAGTTCAGAGAAGACGTGAAAGCATCGAAAGGAAAAAAATAACATAACATTCGCTTAAAGAACATAACATTCTCCTTCGAATTGCATAATGAATCCTTAAGTGCTTCATCATGTTCTTGTAAAACTCAACAAAGAAGTTTGCACAAACAAATTCAAACCATGAAAAAACTTTTATTCTCGTTCGCGCTAATGATGGCAGCATTCAGCAGCCAAGCGCAGATTGTGGTAAGTGGAAACATTGACATCAATGGTACTACTACCTGGACAAACAATAACATTTACATCCTTTCTGGATTCGTAAAGGTTACAGCTAACGACACTTTGGTTATTCAACCGGGTACAATCATCAAAGGTGACCTTGTTACAAAGGGATCTTTAATTATTGAGCGTGACGCGTACATCAATGCTCAAGGAACTGTTGAACAACCAATCGTAATGACGTCTCAGAAAGCTGCCGGACAAAGAAGTTACGGTGACTGGGGTGGATTAATTATTTGCGGAAGAGCTGCAGTTAACTCTCCAGCTAACGCAGGTAACGGAACAGCGGCAGGTGAAGCAGTCGTTGAAGGTGGAGTAGGTTCTATCTACGGAGGTGGAGCTAACCCAGATGCAAACGACAACTCTGGAATCATCAGTTACGTTCGTATTGAGTTTGGTGGAATTCCTTTCCAACCGAATTCTGAGATTAACGGTATCACCATGTGCGGTGTTGGTAATGGAACAACCATTGACCACGTTCAAGTTTCTTATTGCGGTGACGATGCTTTCGAATGGTTCGGTGGTAACGTTAACGTTAAGAACATTATTTCTTACCGCAACTGGGACGATGATTTCGATACCGATTTCGGATACCGTGGTAACGTTCAATTCGCATTGGCTGTTCGCGACCCACAAATCGCTGACCAATCGGGTTCTAACGGTTTTGAGTCAGACAACGATGCAAGCGGAAGCACTGCAACGCCAAACACACAAGCCCATTTCTCAAACGTAACGGTTGCTGGACCATTGTTGTTCAATAGTACTATCAACACAAACTACAAGCGCGCTTTGCACTTGAGAAGAAGAACTGAGACAAGTACATTTAACAGTGTGTTTGCTGGATATCCAGTTGGACTTTTAATCGAGAGCGCTTCAACACAAGGAAATGCTACAGCAAACAATCTTCGTTTCAAGAACAACGTAATTGCTCAAATGAACGATTCTATGGCTACTGTTACTACTGCTAATCCAAACAACATCAACGCAGGTTTCAACATTACAAACTTCTTCAACGCGAATTCAAATGGCCTAGTTAACACAGGTGCTGAGTTAGGTTGGAACAGCATTACCTTGAACAATCCAGATTTCTCTATCCAAGCAAATTCTCAATTAATTTCTGGAGCAGATTTCTCTGATTCATATTTACAAGACGCATTCTTCACACCGGTATCTTTCCGTGGTGCAATTGGTTCAGAAGACTGGACTTCTTGTTGGGCAGAGTGGGATCCACAAAATGCTGACTACTCTTCAGCAATGAACAACGCAATCACTGCAAGTGTATCTGCTACAGGTTCAACTTCAATTTGCGACGGTTCAATGGTTACTTTGAATGCGACTTCTTCAGATGCAACTTCTGAATTCGTATGGAGCAACAACGGTGCTGCTGGAACAACGCAAGACGTTATGACTGCTGGAACATACAGCGTTACTGCTAGAAACAACAAAGGTTGTACTGCAAACTCAAATCAATTGACTGTAGTTGTAAACGAAAACCCTACAGTTTCTATCACTGCTAACGGAAGCACTTCTTTCTGTACAGGTGGAAGCGTTGAAATCGCTTCTTCTCAAGTAGGTGGAAACGTTTGGAATACAAACGCTACTGCTGATGCGATCACAGTTACTGCTACTGGTGACTTCTCTTTAGAGTACACAGATGCAAACGGTTGTTCAGCCTCTTCAAACACCATTAGCGTAAACGTTAGTGATTCTCCAATCCCTACCATCTCTGCTAACGGAAGCACTTCAATTTGCGACGGTACTTCAGTGACGCTTTCAGCTTCAGCTGCTGATTCATACGCTTGGACATTCAACGGTGTTGGTCTTACTGAAACGACACAAACAATTGATGCAGCGCTTGAAGGTCTTTACACAGTGAACGTTACAAACGCTGACGCTTGTAATGGAGTAGGTGCTTCGGCTCCAATCTTCATCTCTGTAAACGCTACACCAACAGCAGACGCTTCTTTCACTCAAACTAACGGAAGCTACACTGTACAGTTCTTGAACAACTCTACAAACGCAACATCATACTCTTGGAACTTCGGTGACGGAAACACTTCAACATCTGCTAACCCTTCGCATACCTATGCTACAGGTGGAGATTTCACAGTGGTCCTTACAGCAACGAACGGAGATTGCTCGAACACGTTCACCATTAACTTGACTAGCGTTGCAGTTTCTGAAAACGTTGCTTTCGAAGACCTAAT
>CAIZGX010000068.1 GCA_903932685.1 uncultured Bacteroidota bacterium
TATTTTGTTTTTGTTTAAGTTTTTGTGTTGACGCTCAGAATTCGTTAGATGAATTTGATAAGCGCGACACATACATGAATACCATTACGGTAAGTGAGCTTAAAGAACAACTCTTTATTTTAGCGGCAGATGATTTCGAGGGTAGAGAAACCAGTAAACCCGGTCAAAAAAAAGCCGCAACTTATCTTGAGAATTACTATGAATCTTTGGGTTTAGAAAAAGGTTCAAAAACAGGTGTTCAGCAACAAAGTTTTCCTTTAAGAAAAAGAAAATTAATTTCAACAGTTCTAACCATTAATGGTAAGAATTACGAGAGTTCTAAAGATATTTTCTCTTTGGACGCAGAGGGTTTAGAAGGAACAAAGACGTTTTCTAAAATTGTATTTGCAGGACATGGAATATCCGAAGGGCGTTACAATGACTATCAAGGTTTGGATGTAAAGGACGCCTTGGTTGTTGTTATGGACGGCGAACCAAAAAACAAAAAGGGTAAATCTATTATTTCAGGAAATGCAGAGGAGCTCAGCGATTGGTCTTATGACCCGGGATTGAAAGTAGCGTTAGCACAACAACAAGGGGCAAAGGCTATTGTAGTGATTCGTAGAGATTATGCAACATTCTTACCGCGTATTAAGTTTTGGTTGGAGTCAGAGAAAATGGAATTGATAGAAGATATGGACGCCGCTGTTGCGACGGGAATTCCTTTGATTTTCACCAACGAGAAATCAGCGAACGAGTGGTTTCGTATAGACCTCGCAAACAACATGGGTAAGTTTGGCAAGAAGGGAAAAAAACTACCTCATTCGAGAAATAGTATAAGTTTAAATGTACTGTACACAGAAGCGTCATTAAATGTGAATGTTACAGACGAAATGGTTTCCAGTGAGAATGTAATGGCATTTATTGAAGGAAGCGACGAAACATTGAAGAATGAAATAGTTGTTATCTCTGCTCACTATGATCACATTGGTATTGTGAATGGCGAGATTAACAACGGTGCAGACGACGACGGTTCAGGAACCGTTTCAGCCATGGAAATTGGGGAGGCATTTATTCAAGCGAAGAAAGACGGAAATGGTCCTAAGCGCAGTATACTTATTCTGCATGTAAGCGGCGAAGAGAAAGGGTTGTTTGGAAGTGATTACTACACAAGACATCCTGTTTATCCGCTTAATAACACGGTTTGCGATTTGAATATAGACATGATTGGCCGTGTAGACGAAGCGCATAAAGACAATGAGAAATATGTTTATCTGATTGGAAGTGATCGGTTAAGCATGGATTTACATAACATTTCTGAAGAGGTAAACAAACAAACGTCTAACCTCGCGTTGGATTACACCTTCAATTCAGAAGATGACCCTAACCAATTTTACTATCGCTCAGACCACTACAACTTCGCTAAGAACAACATTCCTGTTATCTTTTATTTCAGTGGGGTTCACGAAGATTATCATAAACCTGGCGATGATCCCGAAAAGATACTTTACGATAAGATGTGCAGTATAGCACAATTGGTATTTTCCACCGCGTGGGAAATAGCTAATCAACCAGAAAGATTAAAGGTGAAGAACTAATTTTCTTTTCTCGGAAGGAAGAAAAAGAACGTACTGAAAAACGCGAAGAATGCCACGCCGGGCTGCGTTGTAAGGGTGTCTTCCGTAAGACAAGATAAAAAAGCGAGCGTTACAAAGGCTAATGCGATTTCATTTCTTCGAGCCTGTTTCCACATGAAAAAGAAATACAGGATGAAGCAGAGCAAAGCAAAAACGCCCCCTGCAATCCAATACGACAAGAACTGATTGTGTACAGCGTGTTGTACTTTTTCATCGAGACTTGGAGAAGTTTGTTTGTAAGCTTCGTTGTAGGCTGATTTCACATTGCCTTGTCCTACCCCGAAAAGGAGATTTCTTTCAATAATAAATTTAGCGCCCTTGTAATATTCTAAACGTTGGAAGAGTGAATGCCCACTGGGGTTTTCGCTGCTTTGGAAGGTTTGATATTCGAAAACAATTTGGTGCCAACGCTTTTCTAAAGCGTTCCATTTCGGCTCATTGCAATTGGTGTTTCCGGCGAGAATATTGGAAATATCGGTATCTGATAATTGTTGAATTCCAGCGGCATCTTTGGTTAATCCTCTGCTCGCCAAATAGCGGATAAGTGTTGTTTGAACCAACTGTCCTCTTGCGTCTTTATGAAGCATGGGGTGGTTTGTTCTAGCGAGCCACGCACTGTCTAGCTCATGTGGAGCAACGTTTATGAAAATTCGATTTCCGTTTTCTGTTTGAAAATTAGCGGGTTGGTGAATGTATTTTTCACCACGGGCAGATTGAATTTGTTCCGTTTGGAAGGACGTTGAATCTGTGTTTTTGGAAAGGAAAAAGAGTAGAGTTGAAGCAACGGAGATGGCGGTTCCGATTACAATGAATTTGTTTCGTTTCGATTTTGAAGCGAAAAGAATAGCAACTAATACAATTAACAACCCCCAACCGGTGAGTGTTCCAACAAAGAAGAAAAAAGTACACACGACGGCGGTAAGCCCAAGTTTCATGGATAGCGGGATAATACCAGGCATTCTCCAAGCGCCAATAAGCGCCAATACAGCCATTAAACTAAATCGGATATGAGAGATAAACAAAGAAGCGCTACGAGGCTCAGGAAGCGGGTATTTGACCGCCGCGTAAACAACACAGATGAGTGCAGAAATTCCAACGGCAAAGAAAAACACTTTCCAAATAATTGCTTCTTCGGACTTCGAGATGGGATTAAGATTTTGCAGGAAGAGAGGCGCGAGGACTAATGGGAGTAGCGTTTTAATTTCCTTCCAAATCAGGTAATTTTCACCCCCACGAAAAACACCAAGTAAAATCAATAACCAGACAACGAGGAAGCTGAGGTACAGCGGGTTTTTGCAGACGGGGAAAAAAAGAAATTTCTTTTTTTCAATGGCAGACGCTACAGCAACGAATAGTAAAAAAAACATAGCAACAGACATTCCTAAGTTCCACAAGGGAAGCATAAAAGCCCAAACAGCTAAAGCCGTGAGTTGAGTTTTCGGAAGACGGAAGAATTTCAGCACGTCTTATTTATTTTCTCTGTTTGCGGGCCCCGCGAGAATAGTTGAATAGTTTTTTTGAAACACCTCTTGTGAAGCTCTAATGAGAGGGTCATTCGTAAGAGATTGTTTTATTGCCGCAGAACGGAAGTAATACACCTCTATAATTTTAGCTTCAATTTTTGGAGTGATTTCATTTTGAAGTTGGAGCAGCGAGCTCTCCAAAGCGTCAGCAATACCGTTTTGCAGTTTGGTGAGTTGTTCTTTTAGATCGGGATTAACAACATTTTGATTGGTTAATTCTTTCTCAAGTTTTTCGATGTAACTGTACCATGTTGGCACAAAGTCTTTCGCGTTTGTTTTTGCGAATTGCACAAAGTCGGTATAGTCTTTTGATGAAAGAGCAAAGCTTCCAGCGGAGTCGATAGACGCATGTGTTTTCTTGAACTCAATACCAAATCTGAAATAGGCGAAATTCTTTTGAAGTAGTGAAAGGATTTCTTTGGCTTGGCCTGGGCCGATAAGAACATCTGGATAAATACCACTACCATCTTTTACTGGCCGGCCGTGAGTGGTGTAGAACGTTCTGAGTTTAGTCGTGTCTATTTGCGTGGCGTGTCCCTCTGTCTTGTTGCCATAATCAAGCTTCTGAATACACCTGCCACTAGGCGTGTAGTACTTGGCTACGGTAACTTTCATTTTAGCGTTGTACGACAAATCTACCGTCTGTTGAACCAAACCTTTTCCAAACGAAGGAACGCCTACAATTACGGCGCGATCTAAGTCCTGCAATCCACCGCTCACAATCTCGGAAGAGGACGCTGACATTTCATCTACTAAAACAACCAAAGGGATTGTTAAATCTAGCGGGTCGTATTGAGCAACGTACACATGCTTCCAAGACTCTACTTTACCCATTGTGCGGGTGATTTCAGTTCCTTTAGGCACAAAGAAATTCACAATATTAACCGCTTCGTTGAGCAAACCGCCCCCGTTTCCGCGAAGATCGAGTATAAGTTTTTCCATACCCTTTCCCTTCAACGTGTTGAAGCTGGTCTTTACATCCTCTGATGCAGTTGGGGTGAATTCATCGAGTTTGATGTACCCAACGTTGTTTTCAAGTAATTGGAAGTGAGGAACGGCGGGAGTTTTGATGCTTTCACGCGTTATCACCAATTCAGTAGCAGTTGGTTTTCCAAGTTGAAGAACGCTAAGAGTTACAACACTACCAGGGGTACCGGTTAGCCCATCTTCAAGGTTATCTAAATCAATTCCATCAATAGACTTTCCGTTCACGTGTGTAATAATATCTCCGGCACGCAGTCCGGATTTGTAGGCGGGAAATGATTCGAAAACTTCAAGAACTGTATTCCTTCCGCTCACTAAACTGACACGTGCGCCAACTCCGCCATACCTTCCTGTTTGAAGGTACATCGCATCTTCAATTTGAGATTCCGGATAATAAACCGTGTAAGGGTCTAATGAAGCAAGCATTCCAGAAAGAGCGGTGTTGACAAGGTTTCCGGGGGTAGACTCTTCAACATATAACTGATCGAGCTGTTTGAATACGTCCGTAAAAATCTCAAGGTTTTTTACAACGTCGAAGTAATTAGTAGGCTGATTCGGTTGGGCAAAAGAGCAAAAGGAGAGCAGAAAGAAAAAGAGTGAGGTCTTAAATATTTTCATGGTTGGAAGGCTCTTGGGTCGTTAAAGAAATAAGTTGTCGAATAAGGTACTTTATTTTTTGTTCCACATAGTCGTAATCTGGGATGCGGTTTCCCGTAAAGATAAAAGCTAACGATAATTTCTCCCCCTTGTTGTTGAGTAGATCATAAAGCGGTTGTTTTTCTTTTCGATAAACTTCTTTTATCAGTCGCTTTATTCTATTTCTGTCGTGCGCTCTTGCGAATCGGCGTTTTGGAGCAGTGAATAGCGCCTGAACAGGAAACTCAGAAACTTCTTCAGAGGGATGGTACAAGCAAATAATTGCAGGTGTTTTTATGCTTTTTCCATGAGCGTAAAGTGACTCAATGGATTTTTTTTTGTAGAGCCGTTCCTGTTTGGAAAGCGTTTCCATTAGGGATGATAGAAAAAGGTATTGTAATTTTTAGAAATCTCTACAGCCTTTATTAATTCAGGGTCTGCCATGTTCATGATGCGAATCATTGCGTTTTCATCGAACAACGAGCGAGCGATTTGAGCTTTAAATCGAAGTGAACACTGCGCCTTTAGTTTTGCAACTTCTGCTTTGGTGTAAAGGATGTTACTTTCCTTCGCAGACTGAAGTGTTTTCTCGAGCAACGCGTCGTCTGTTTTATAATTTTTTTGATATAAATCGAAGGACTTCCAGTTTGAAAGTTGCGTTCTATTTTGATCTACATAATCGAAACACAAATGACGAAGAATTCCGAAGTTAATAATGTCGATTAATGCAAAAGACGTTGATGTTGAATCGAAAGGAATAAACACATCGGGAGTAATTCCACCACCACCGTAAACCACTCTTCCGGAAGGGGTGTAAAATTTCAGCGAGTCCACATGTGTTATCTTGTCTTGATAGAATAATTCTCCACTAGACCAACGCTGATGCGTTTCGTTGAAGTATATTGAAGAATCCCCGTAAGGCTTTTGAATACACCTTCCTGTTGGAGTATAATAGCGGGCGGTGGTTAATCGAAGAGCGCTTTTATCGGGTAATTCAATTTCACTTTGAACCAAACCCTTACCGAATGAGCGTCGTCCAACAACAATTGCGCGATCCCAATCTTGCAGCGCACCGGCAACGATTTCACTGGCCGAGGCGCTATACTCGTCTATGAGAACAGTTACTTGAACATCGGCGAAAGACCCACGTTTTTGGGTGTTGTAGTTGTTCCTTCCAGAGTGGGTACCCGCAGTGTAAACCATTAAGCGGTCTTTTTCTAAGAACTCTTCGGCAATGTTAGTAGCTTGTTCAAGCAATCCACCACCGTTTCCACGTAGGTCTAGAATGAATTTCGTGCACCCCTGGTTTCTAAGTGCATTTCCTGCGGTTAGAAACTCGTCGTAGGTTGTTTTTGCGAAACGTTCAATTTTTATATATCCAAGATCGTCTTCAACTTTATAAAAAGAAGGAACGCTCGGAAGAGGAAGCGAGCCTCTTTCTACAGTGAAATTAACATATTCTTTTTTTCGAACAACACTAATGTTAACGCTGCTTCCAGCTTCACCTTTTAGCATTTTCATAACACCCTCGTTGTTCAAAGATTGTCCGGAAATATTGTTTCCATCTACTTGAACAATGCGATCACCCGACTGAATTCCCGCTCGGAAACTTGGCCCGAAAGGGATTACGCGATTCACCATTAGCGAATCGCGAAGGATTAAAAATTCAATACCAACTCCTTCATACGAGCCGGACATTTCTTCTTTTGCCTTGGCGTATTCTTCGGGGTTTAGGTAGTAGCTGTGAGGATCTAAATTTTTAAGGATAGACGCGATGGCGTCGTCGATGATTTTCTTTTTGTCTACGCTATCTACGTAGTTGTCTTCAATGAAATCAATAAGACTAACGAGTTTATTCGGATTGTCTTCTTTCCCTGTTTTTATGGTAAGCAGGTTTTTATCGGCAAGAAGAGTTCCAATGAGAATTCCAGCTATTAATACAAAAGAATAGTACAGTGGCTGTAGTGGCGACTTACCTGATTTTTCGTTTTGTATTTCTTCAGACATGTTTTTGTTTCGAAGTGGAAAAGATAAGACTTATTCGGGCAATTCTCGTTGAACAACCTCTATCCCAGAATTTCTTAAAAAATCTATCGCTGTAGTGTCTTTGTAGGCGTTTAGGTACACCATTCTCGTAATTCCCGATTGAAGAATAAGCTTACAACAATCTTTGCAAGGACTAAGGGTTATGTATAATGTTGAACCGTGAGCGTTGTTGGTAGATTTTGCGACTTTAAGAATAGCGTTTGCTTCGGCGTGCAAGACATACCAATGGGTTTCACCCAAATCGTTTTCGCACGCATTTGGAAATCCGCTTGGCGTGCCGTTGTATCCATCTGAAATAATTACTCCGTTTTTCACAAGAAGTGCCGCTACTTGTTTGCGGTTACAATGCGAAAGTTTAGCCCATTCTTTGGCCATGCGCAAGTATGCGAGGTCGTACCTCAATTGTTTTTGTTCCTCAGCTGTGGGCATGGAAAGCGTCTAAGAAGGAGAAATTAATATTCGTCTTCGTTGAAGAAGAAATCTTCTTTTGTAGGGTAGTCAGGCCAAATGTCTTCGATGCTTTCAAACACCTCTTCCTCGTCTTCTAATTGTTGAAGGTTTTCCACTACTTCCAAAGGTGCTCCAGCACGCATGGCGTAATCGATTAATTCTTCTCTTGTTGCAGGCCAAGGTGCGTCTTCGAGATATGAGGCCAATTCTAAAGTCCAGTACATAGTATTAACGCTTAAGGGTTTTTTACGTTTTGCGAATATAACATTTTTGAGCACGCACGCAAGAAATGATTATTTCGTGAGTTTAGGCATGCGACCCTTCTTATATACGTTGCGGACTACAGGCGTTTTCTTACGCAGTTCTTTCTGTTCTTCTTCACTTAAATGAGTAATGTTTTGACACTCCTCAGAGCAGCAATTCTCGTATTTCTCTTTGCATGTGTTGCACTGAATGAACAGAATGTGACAACCCAAGTTCAAACAATTCGTATGACGATCGAAGGGTTCTCCGCATTGGTGGCACGTTGCGATAACCTCGTCAGAAATTCTTTCCGCAAGACGTTCGTCGAATACAAAATTTACACCCTTGAATTTGATGTCTAAATCATTTGCTTTGGCGTCGCGAGCGTATTTAATGATACCACCTTCGAGGTGATAGACATTTTCGAATCCTTTGTGTTTCATATAAGCCGAAGCTTTTTCACAACGAATTCCGCCGGTGCAATACATGAGTACTTTTTTGTCTTTGTCGTGTTGAAGAATATCTTCAACAATATGAAGCTCTTCGCGGAAGGTATCAACGTCGGGACAAATAGCTCCTTCAAAATGTCCAACCTCACTTTCGTAGTGGTTGCGCATGTCAACAACAACAGTATTCGGGTCGGAAAGCTGTTTGTTCCACTCTTCTGCGTTTAAATATTTCCCGGTATTTGAAGGGTCGAAGTTGGGATCTTCAATGCCGTCTGCAACGATTTTATTTCGAAGTTTTACTTTTAACGCATAGAACGATTTTCCTTCGTCCACAGCCGTGTTCAGGCGAATGTTGTTTAGGAAATCTATGGTGAAAAGATCTTGTACAAACGCATCGAAGCGATGGGTAGGAACAGAAATTTGCGCGTTAATTCCTTCCGAGGCTATGTAGGTTCTGCCCAGAACGGCGAGTTCGTTCCAACGCGCAAAAAGTTCGTCGCGAAAGACCTGGGGATTTTCAATCTGATGGTATTTGTAAAATGAAACTGTTGTTCGCGGAGTGCTATCTGCGAGCATACGTTGGCGCAGGATGCGCTTATCTTCGGTGTTGTGTAGTTTTGTCATCTGAACAAGTATAGATTATTCTAGATGTGGCAAAGTTAAACCTGAATTTAGATTTCAAACTGAGTGATGTCATCTAATTTTCTCCGAATAAAATCGATGTCCATAGAGGTTACCAATTCCATTCGATAAGGTTTGAAGTTTGGAATTCCTTTGAAATAATTGGTGTAGTGACGTCTCATTTCGAGCACACCTAATTTCTCTCCTTTCCAACGAAGGGAAAATTCGAAATGACTCTTACATGCTTCAACGCGTTCGGCAATGGTTGGGGGCGGAAGCAATTCCTGTGTTTTGAAATAGTGCTTAATTTCTCGGAATATCCAAGGGTATCCGATACTTGCTCGGCCAACCATAATTCCGTCTACTCCGTATTTGTTTTTGTATTCCCACGCTTTTTCAGGAGAGTCGATATCACCGTTACCGAAGATGGGAATGTGAATGCGAGGGTTCTCTTTAATCTTCGCAATAAGCTCCCAGTTGGCTTCGCCCTTGTACATCTGCACTCGCGTTCTTCCGTGAACCGTGAGGGCTTGAATACCGATGTCTTGAAGTCTTTCGGCAACTTCTTCAATGTTTTTTGAACCTTCATCCCACCCCAAACGTGTTTTCACGGTAACGGGAAGTGTGGTGGCGTTTACAACCGCTTTTGTCATAGCGACCATTTTCGGAATATTCTGCAGAATGCCTGCCCCGGCGCCCTTGCAGGTTACTTTAGAAACGGGACAGCCGTAATTAATGTCTAATAAGTTAGGGTTCACCGATTCGATTATTTCGGCGCATTTCACCATAGACTCAATTTCACTTCCGAATATTTGAACACCAATAGGCCGTTCATACTCGAAAATATCGAGCTTCATTCTACTTTTTACTGCATCGCGAATAAGTCCTTCGCTACTGATAAATTCAGTGTACATTAAATCCACCCCCTGTTCTTTGCAGACCATGCGGAAAGGCGGATCGCTCACATCTTCCATGGGAGCGAGCAGCAACGGAAATTCAGGAAGTTCGATATCACCAATCTTTACCACATGCTTGGGTTTAGATGGACATAATATCTTTGTCTTTCGCGGCTAAGACTTCGTCTACTTTTTTGTTGAACTTGTCTGTAAGTTCTTGAACCTTTGATTCACCCGTTTTCGCTTCGTCTTCAGGAAGTCCGTCTTTCTGAGCTTGCTTAATGAAATCTAACGCCTCTTTGCGAGCCGTGCGAATTCCAACACGAGCGTTCTCACCTTCTGAATGTGCACGCTTCGACAAATCGCGACGACGTTCTTCAGTAAGCATAGGAACAGCAATCATAATGACATCGCCGTTATTCTGCGGATTCAAACCAAGGTTTGCTTCCATAATTCCTTTCGAGATGGCGGTTAACATGCCTTTTTCCCAGGGCTGAACATTGAGTGTTCGCGCATCTGGAGTGGTAACGTTAGCCACGTTTTTCAACGGTGTCATGGTGCCGTAATAGTCTACGCGCACGCCGTCTAACATAACAGGGCTTGCTTTACCAGCGCGCACTTTATTCAATTCGTTTTCTAGGTGAGTAATGGTTTTACTCATTGAATCAGCGGCCTCGTCGAGTGCCATTTTAACTTCTTCAGACATACTCTTGTTATGCTTTAAAATTCTACTTTGGTTCCAATGTTTTCGCCAGAAACTAAATTCAGAAGGTTACCCTCCTTGTTCATATCGAAAATGATAATAGGCAATTTGTTTTCGTTGCAAAGAGTGAATGCGGTCATATCCATAACATTCAATCCTTTTTCATATACTTCGTTGAAAGTAACGGTTTCATACTTTGTAGCGGTAGGATCTTTCTCTGGATCTGCAGTGTAGATGCCATCTACGCGCGTTCCTTTCAAAACAACATCTGCTTCAATTTCAATGGCACGAAGTGACGCTGCCGTATCTGTTGTGAAGAATGGATTTCCTGTTCCCGCTCCGAAAATGACTACACGATTTTTTTCTAAATGTCTTACCGCTCTTCTCTTGATGAAGGGCTCGCAAATTTGTTTCATTTCAATGGCGCTTTGCAAACGCGTAGGAACATGTGCAGATTCTAATGCACTTTGAAGCGCCATGCTGTTGATCATGGTTGCTAACATACCCATGTAATCGCCTTGCGTTCGCTCCATTCCACCTTGCTCAGCTTGAACTCCGCGGAAGATGTTTCCACCACCGATAACAATGGCGACCTCAACTCCTTTTTCCCAAACGGCTTTGATTTCTTGCGCGTATTGCATGATGCGCGCGTTATCAATTCCGAACTGTTTGTCGCCCATTAAGGCTTCACCACTTAATTTTAGAAGAATGCGTTGGTATTTCATACTTCGCGAAGTTAGTGAATTAGGTCATTCTGCGCCCTATCTTCGCGAACGATTCTACACGATTTATGGAATACGATTTTAGAAATATTGAAGCTAACTGGCGCAAGAAATGGGCCCAGGACGAGTCTTATAAAGTTACCGAAGACCCGAATAAGAAGAAATTTTATGTCTTAGACATGTTCCCTTATCCAAGCGGAGCGGGCCTGCACGTCGGCCATCCGCTGGGTTATATCGCTTCTGATATTTATGCGCGATACATGCGTCACAAAGGATACAATGTGTTGCATCCAATGGGATATGATTCTTTCGGATTACCCGCAGAACAATACGCGATTCTAACCGGACAGCATCCGGCGAAAACAACAGAGCAGAACATTGCGCGCTACCGCGAACAGCTTGATAAGATTGGTTTTTCATACGATTGGAGTAGAGAAGTTCGAACCAGCTCTCCAGATTATTACAAGTGGACACAATGGATTTTCGGATTGTTGTTCAACGCGTGGTACGATTTAGATTCGAATAAGACAAGACCCATTTCAGAGCTGATTGCAAAGTTTGAAGAGAACGGTTCATACGGCGTGAATGCTCATATGGACGAAGAGTGGTGGAAGACTTATTTGTTGGAAGCAGATCATATTTTCTCTCCTTATTTCGAAGGGGAATTCACAGACACCGACTGGAAAAGCATGAGCGAAGCGCAAAAGGAAGCGCTGCTTATGAATTACCGAGTTGCTTATTTAGCGGACTCTTTAGTGAATTGGTGCCCGGCTTTGGGAACCGTTTTAGCGAACGACGAGATTAAAGATGGCGTGAGTGAGCGGGGTGGACATGCCGTTGAGCAAAAGAAAATGCGTCAATGGAGCATGCGAATTTCGGCCTATTCTGAACGATTGATTTCCGATTTAGACACGATAGATTGGCCCGATAATATTAAAGAAATTCAACGCAACTGGATCGGAAAATCTTCCGGTGCACGTGTGCGTTTTCAGGCAGAAAAAGAAGTGACGATTGAAGTATTCACAACACGCCCGGATACATTATACGGCGTGTCATTTTTAACATTAGCTCCAGAACACGAAAGCGTGGAGGTGTTGACCACAGCGGAACAGCGCGATGCTGTGATGGAATATGTTGCGAATTCCAAATTGAAGACAGAACGTGAGCGCATGGCCGAGAAAAAGATTTCGGGCGTGTTCACGGGAAGCTACGCGCAGCACCCTTTAACAGGAGATCAAGTTCCTGTTTGGATAGGCGACTATGTGTTGGCAGGATATGGAACCGGAGCGGTTATGGCTGTTCCAGCAGGAGATCAGCGCGATTATGATTTCGCGAAGCATTTCAACCTAGAAATAAAAAATATTTTTGTTGAATCTGATTTGTCAGAGAAGGCGGAAACTTCTAAAGATGCGGCGTTAGCGAATTCAGATTTCTTGAACGGAATGAATTACTATGCGGCATTTGATGCGGTGTGTGAGCGATTGATGGAATTAGGTGCAGGAGAAAAGAGAGTGAATTATAGACTTCGCGATGCGGTGTTTAGCCGTCAGCGTTATTGGGGCGAGCCCTTTCCAATTTATTATGAAAACGGAATTCCTCGATTGATAAACACAGAAGAACTTCCAACAGAATTACCAGATGTAGACGCTTATCTTCCAACAGAATCGGGCGAACCACCGTTGGCTCGTGCAACGAATTGGGAGCGAAACGGTATGCCAATGGAGTGTAACACCATGCCGGGATGGGCAGGATCTTCTTGGTATTTCTTGCGTTACATGGACCCGAACAATCATTCGGTTTTTGCATCGGAAGAGCGTATAAAATATTGGGGTCAAGTAGACTTGTACATGGGCGGTGCCGAGCACGCAACCGGACATTTATTGTATTCTCGTTTTTGGACGAAAGTGTTGTTCGACTTGGGTTACATACCGTTCAATGAACCGTTCAAGAAGATGATTAACCAAGGAATGATTCTTGGCCGCAGCAGCTTTGTTTATCGAATAAAAGATAGCAACACCTTCATCTCTTTCGAGCGAAGAAAAGAGTTTGAAACACAGCGTTTGTATGCAGACATTTCATTGGTTGACAATGATAAATTGAATATTGAAGGATTTAAGAATTGGCTTCCAGAGTATGCTAACGCAGAATTCATGTTGAATGAAAACGGCGAGTATACATGCGGTTGGGAAGTTGAGAAAATGTCGAAGTCGAAGTACAATGTTCAGACACCAGATGAGCTTATTGAGAAGTTTGGCGCCGACACCCTTCGTTGCTATGAGATGTTCTTAGGCCCTGTTGAACAAAGCAAACCTTGGGACACGAAGGGTATTAATGGGGTGCACAATTTCTTGCGTCGGTTCCACAGACTTTTCATGGAAAACGAAACGTTCTCTGTTTCTTCGGAAGAAGCCACAGCGGCTGAAATGCGCGTGGTTCACAAGACCATTAAGAAGATTACCGAAGACTTGGAGCGTTTCTCTTGGAACACCGTTGTTAGCGCATGCATGATTGCGACCAATGAGCTTACAGACCTGAAATGCAACAAACGTCAGGCGTTAGAGCCTCTGGTTATTTTGCTTTCTCCGTATGCTCCTCACTTGGCGGAAGAACTTTGGAAGAATTTAGGTCATTCCACTTCTGTTATGAATGAGTCATGGCCAATTGCCGAGAACAAGTATTTGGAAGACGATAACTTCGAATATCCAGTTTCTTTCAACGGAAAAACCAGATTCTTCTTGTCGCTTCCAGTTGGCATGAGCGCCGCAGATGTTGAGGCGCAGGTAATGGCACACGAAAGCACAGCGAAATATTTGGAAGGAAAATCCCCGAAAAAGATCATTGTTGTTCCAAAACGTATTGTGAATGTAGTCATGTAACACTACCTTTGGTAGTCCCATGATTTCCCGCTCCACCATAGATCGAATTTTTCAGGCCACTCTTATTGAAGATGTGGTTGGAGAGTTTGTTCATTTGAAAAAAAGCGGGTCTTCTTATCGCGGTCTTTCTCCGTTTGTGAATGAAAAAACACCGAGTTTTTTCGTTGTTCCAGCGAAAGGTATTTACAAAGATTTCAGTTCTGGAAAAGGCGGAAACGCCATTGATTTTCTCATGCAGCATGAGAAGCTTACCTATCCGGAAGCCTTGCGCTGGTTGGCGAACAGGTACAACATAGAAATTGAAGAAGAGAGTCAGACCGAAGAACAGAAAGCTGAAAAGAGCGAACGCGAGCAACTTTCTGTTGTCACCGATTTCGCCAATAAGTATTTCCAAGATCAGATGTACAATTCGGAAATGGGAAGAGCCATTGGGCTTTCTTATTTTGAATCGCGTGGATTTCGTGAAGACACGCTGAAGAAATTTCAGTTGGGCTATTGTCCAGACGGATGGGACAAGATGTCTCAAGCGGCTCTGTCTGCCGGGCATTCGTTGACCTATTTGTTGAAGACCGGTTTAACGCGCGAAAAGGACGGTTCGCCGTATGACTTCTTCCGAGGAAGGGTGATGTTCCCCATTCACAATGTGAGTGGAAAAGTGATTGCCTTTGGTGGAAGAACACTGAAAGCAGAGAAGGACATTGCCAAATATTTCAACAGTCCAGAAAGCGATCTTTATCACAAGTCGAACACCTTGTACGGTTTGCATCTCGCGAAGAACGCGATGGTGAAGGAAGACAACTGTTTTTTGGTTGAAGGATATACCGATGTGATTGCGCTTCATCAAGCGGGTGTTGAGAATGTGGTGGCAAGCAGCGGAACAAGTTTGACCGAAGGACAGATTCGACTCATTCGTCGTTTCACACAAAACATTACGATTTTATACGACGGAGACAAGGCTGGAATTAAAGCGAGTTTCCGAGGTATTGACATGATATTGAAGGAAGGGTTGAACGTTCGCGTATCAACATTTCCAGATGGCGATGATCCTGACAGTTATTCTAGAAAGCACAGCAGTGAAGAGATTCAGCTGTATGTGAAGGATAATGCCAAAGATTTCATTCGATATAAAACGGCTTTACTTCTTGAAGAGGTTGGTAATGATCCCATTAAAAAAGCGGGATTAATTCGTGGGATTGTGGACAGCATTGCGTTGATTCCGGATGCGATTAAGCGTTCGGTTTTCGTGCAAGACTGCTCGCAGATTATGGGTATTGGAGAGTCTGTTCTGTTCTTAGAACTGAACAAATCACTTCAAGAAAATTTAAAGAAAGGCCCAGTAAAATCAACTTCTTCGGAAGATGGAGGTGTTCACACAACGGTTGAAGCACCTACTCCAACACCTTTCGACGAGACTGTTCCGGTTCCGGATACACTGAATGCTGAAGCGCAAGAGCGAGACTTCATGCGCATTTTATTGATGTACGGAGAATATGAAATGCCCATTGAAATAGTAAATGAAGAAGGCAAGCGAGAGGTTATTCATTTATCGGTGGCAGATTATTTAATTGGAAATCTTGAGCATGATTTTATGACTCTTCAGTGCGAGGTTTATTCGAAAATGTTGAAGGAGTATTTGGAATTGGTGAAGGATAATCAGATGCCGAGTCATCACAATTTTACTTCTCATGAGGAAGAAAGTGTTCGAAGTGAGGCTGTAAACGTTTTAACCACACGTCATCAAATTAGCGAGAATTGGAAAACGAAACACGGCATATTAACTGAATCGGAAGAGTACGTCATAGGAAAGGCAGCGAAAGATTGTTTATTTCGCATGAAAATGCGGCATGTACAAATAGCATCAAAGGCCATAGAATCCCAATTGGAAAATGAATCCAACGAAGATGAAGTCATGATGTTATTAGCGGAGAAGAAAAGATTGGACGAAGTACGGAAGCAGTTAGCAGATAATTTTGGAACAGTGGTTTTATAAAAGAAGAAGATGGAAAAAGCGATCAGATACCCAATGCCTGGAGAGCGTTGGAAGCATTACAAAGGTGGGGTTTATGAGGTTATTACTTTAGCGAACCACAGTGAGACAAAAGAGGCTTTGGTTATCTATAAGTCAGTCCCTTTCGGATCTATTTACGCTCGCCCTCTTCACATGTGGGAAGAAGAATGTGAGCTTGGACGCATTAAGTTCAAGCGTTTTGAAATAATTGAATAAGTTGAAAAATCATCTGTTTGAAGTCACGGTTTCAAATTAAAAACCGCTGTATCTTCGACACAAATATTACTCTATGTTTGAACGTAAAGAATTTAAAAAATATGCTACAGGCCATCTAGGTATCAATAGCACAGTGGTGAACGATGTGATCTCTCACATGTATGGTCCAGAGAACATGACAAGAACAGTTATTGAAGAGCGTCACATGCCTTTTCGTGAGGTAGATGTGTTTTCTCGTTTAATGGCTGATAGAATTATTTTCTTGGGAACTGAAATAGATGACTACATCGCGAATATTATTCAAGCGCAGTTGTTGTTTTTGGAAAGCACAGACTCTAAAAAAGACATTCAGATTTACATTAATTCTCCAGGAGGAAGTGTATACGCAGGCTTAGGTATATATGACACCATGCAATACATTAATCCGGATGTAGCAACGATCTGCACAGGTATGGCCGCCTCTATGGGTGCTGTTTTGTTGTGCGCAGGTCAAGCGGGAAAACGCACAGGACTGAAGCACTCTCGTGTTATGATTCACCAACCTTTAGGCGGTGCGCGCGGACAAGCTTCAGACATTGAAATCACAGCTCGTGAAATTCAAAAATTGAAGAAAGAATTGTACGACATCATTGCTACACACAGCGGTAAGACGTATGATCAAGTATGGGCAGACAGTGATCGCGATTATTGGATGATTGCATCTGAGGCGAAAGAGTACGGAATGATAGATGAAGTTTTAGAAAGAAAAGTATAAGAATTTCAACCTGAATAAAAGTAGAGACACGACCTTCGTGTCTCTATTTGTTTATAGACTATGAAAACCTTTTTTGTTGATGTTGTTGTCCCGCTGGCACTTCCGCAAGTGCTTACCTACAGGGTTCCTGTGGCTTGGGAGAACTACGTTCAGCAAGGGGTTCGCGTTGTTGTTCCGCTAGGAAAATCTAAACGTTACACCGGAATCGTTTGGCGCGTGCACGAAGAGGTTCCGCAAGACTATGCGGCAAAGTATTTTGAAGAAGTGCTGGATGATGTGCCGGTAGTATCAGAAACACAAATGCAACTGTGGGATTGGATAGCGAAGTACTACGCCTGCACGCTCGGAGAAGTTATGACTGCAGCTCTTCCAAGTGGATTGAAATTATCGAGTGAAACAGTTTATACAACGAAAGACTTGTCTGTTGACTTAACACCGAATGAACGTTCGGTTGTAGATGTAATTGTTGAAAAAGACCGCGGAATGGGCGTTATGTCGAAAGACATACAACACGCATTACCGAAGGTTTCCATTCATTCCACACTGAAAAACTTATTGAAGAAGAACGCCATTGCGTCGTTCGAAGAGGTGAAAGAGAAGTTCATTCCGAAAAGAGTTTCTTATGTGAGTTTAGGACAAAACGGAAACACCGATGAGCAGCTGCAACAACATTTTTCAGCTTTAGAAAAGCGCAATGCCGACAAGCAGATTCAGGTTCTCATGACCTTTTTGCAAATGAGCAAGTGGGACGGAAATAGCGGAGAATCTGTAAAGAAGAAGGAGCTTGAGATTCAATCGAAGACCGACGCTTCAGCCATTTCAGCACTGGTGAAGAAGGGAATACTGGCCATTGAAGAACGCGCTGAATTGCGCATGGTTAGCGGGGATCACGAACTTCTTCCACTGCCTGTTCTGAGTGAATTACAACAAAGTGCATTTGAGAAAATCAAATCTCATTCAGGAGTGACGTTGCTGCACGGAGTGACGTCTTCCGGAAAAACAGAAGTGTATTTGCACTTAATGCAAGAGCAAATTCAGCAAGGCAAACAAGTGTTGTTGTTGGTTCCTGAAATAGCATTGACCTCGCATTTGATAGATCGCATTCAACGTTTTTTTGGCGTTCGTGTGGGTATTTATCACAGCGGCTACAGCACTCATGAACGCACAGAAGTTTGGCATCGTGTACATTCAGAGTTGCACCGATTTGATATTGTTTTAGGAGCACGTTCAGGTGTGTTTCTTCCTTTTGAAAATCTTGGATTAATCATCGTAGATGAAGAGCATGAAGGAACGTTTAAGCAACAGGATCCGGCTCCACGTTATCATGCGCGAGACACCGCCATTAAACTAAGTGTTTTATCGAATGCACAAGTTGTACTTGGAAGCGCAACGCCTTCGTTGGAATCCTACTTCAACGCATCGCAAAAAAAATATCAGTTGGTTGAAATGTTCGAGCGCTATGGCAACGCCGTTCAACCTAAAATAGATTTTGTAAACCTTCGCTCTGAGCTTCAAGCGAAGCGTATGCAAGGCGTTTTTTCTTCGACTTTATTGGAAGCCATAGACACAACAGTAAAGGCGGGCAAACAAGTTATTTTATTCCAGAACCGCCGTGGATACACGCCTTTGTGGGAGTGCGAAATGTGTCATTACACACCCGAGTGTAAGAACTGCGACGTGAGTTTGACGTATCATAAATTTCATCATGAACTGCGCTGTCACTACTGCGGTCATCATGAAATTCCTGTTCAGCAATGTCCCTCATGCGGAGCGAACGCTTTCAAAATGTTAGGTGCAGGAACAGAACGCATTGAAGAAGAGTTGGGCGAGTGTTTGCCTCATCTTAGAATTTCGCGCATGGACTTAGATGTAGCAAAAGGCAAACACGCGCACCATAAAATTATTTCAGAATTCGAAAGCGGAAAGACCGATGTGTTGATAGGAACTCAGATGGTGACGAAAGGCTTGGACTTCAGTAATGTTCACTTGGTTGGAATTTTAAATGCCGATCGCATGTTGAAACATCCCGATTTTCGTTCAATAGAAAGGGCGTTTCAGATGATGGTGCAGGTTGCGGGAAGAAGTGGAAGAAGAGAAGAACGCGGGCGTGTGCTTATACAAACGTACGCGCCTGAACATTGGGTTTTTCCGTTGATTGAAAACAATCAGTACGGACATTTTTTTGCTTTGGAGTTGGCAGAGCGCAAGCAGTTCAGGTATCCGCCTTTCACAAGAATGATTAAACTTACGGTTAAGCACAAAGAACAAGGTGTTGTCTTAGGTGCAGCGGCAGAGCTTGCCACGTGGTTTTTCAAATCGTTATTCGGAAATTATACAGGCCCTGAAACGCCTGCCATTGGACGCGTGAACAATTATTACATTCAACAATTTTGGATTCGAATTCCAAGTGAAATAACACCGGCGAAAGTGAAACGATATCTTATGGATTGTTCTCAATCGCTCACGTCTCAACAGAAATACAAAATGGTTCGCGTGTCTATTGACGTAGACCCCATGTAAACAGCCGACTTTCATTACCTTTGTTGGAAAGAATTAAAGATGGCTAAACAAGAGATAAATTGCTCGTTTTGTGGTAGAAAAAAGAGTGAGGTGAATGTGCTCATTGCGGGTGTTTCTGGACACATATGCGACGACTGCGCGAGACAAGCCAACGAGATTGTAAAAGAAGAAGCAGTTGTTCCGAAGGAAGAATTTAGCACTTCGGAATTAATGAAGCCGATTGAAATCAGAGATTTTTTGAATGAATACATCATTGGTCAAGACGAGGCCAAGAAGGTTTTGAGCGTTGCGGTGTACAATCACTACAAGCGCTTGGCGCAGCATGCAGCAGGGAAGCAAGACGATGAAGTTGAAATTGAAAAATCGAATATTGTATTGGTTGGAGAAACGGGAACAGGAAAAACACTTTTGGCAAAAACCATTGCGAAAATGTTGAATGTTCCGTTCTGCATTGCAGATGCCACCGTGCTTACACAGGCTGGTTACGTTGGAGAAGATGTTGAAAGTATTCTATCTCGACTTTTACAAAGCGCAGATTTCGATGTTCAAAAAGCAGAACGTGGAATTGTGTTCATTGACGAAATAGACAAGATCGCACGGAAGAGCGACAACCCTAGCATTACGCGAGACGTAAGTGGTGAAGGCGTTCAACAAGCGTTGTTGAAATTGTTGGAAGGTGCTACGGTGAGTGTTCCCCCACAAGGAGGAAGAAAGCACCCAGAGCAGAAGATGATTCAGATTGACACGAAGAATATTTTGTTCGTTTGTGGTGGGGCTTTTGACGGAATAGATAAGCACATTGAGCGCCGCATGAATACAGCAAGCATAGGATATCGCAATGCGTTTACTGTGGAAGAACAAGGCGGATGGCTGCAGTACATTGCTCCTGCCGATTTGAAACAGTTCGGATTAATTCCAGAATTAATCGGTCGTTTCCCGGTATTGACGTTTTTGAATCCGCTTGACGAGTCGGCTCTAAGAAGAATTTTAACAGAACCGAAAAATGCATTGGTGAAGCAATATGTGAAGTTGTTTGAAATGGACGGCGTGAAGCTTTCTTTCGATAAGCAGGTGTTGGATTATATTGTTGAAAAAGCAATGACATACAAATTAGGCGCACGCGGATTACGTTCAATCTGCGAAGCAATTTTGTTAGATCTTATGTTTGAAATTCCAAATCAAACGGAAGAAAAAGAATTCAAAGTAACGTTGGCTTATGCACGCGATAAATTTGAAAGTTCGAAACTAAGTCAATTGAAGGTGGCGTAAAATGACGGAAGAAAAATCGACGGTGGTGGAAACACCACTCATGAAACAATTCAACGAGATTAAGGCGCAATATCCAGATGCGCTTTTGTTGTTTCGTGTCGGTGATTTTTATGAAACGTTCGGATCAGATGCGATTGCCGCTTCACGTATTTTAGGAATTACATTAACCAAGCGAAAGAACGGAGCCGCTGCATACATTGAGTTGGCGGGCTTTCCGCACCATTCGTTAGATACTTATTTACCAAAGTTGGTTCGTGCGGGAAACCGCGTGGCCATTTGCGATCAGCTCGAAGATCCAAAGCTTACCAAGAAAATTGTGAAGCGCGGCGTTACCGAATTGGTAACACCTGCGGTTAGTTATAACGAAAAAACATACGACAGTTCGAACAACCAATTTTTGGCTGCTGTTGTTATGCGCGATCAGCAAGCTGGAGTTAGTTTTTTAGATATTTCCACGGGTGAATTTTATCTTGCGGAAGGAAGTACTTCCCACATTAATAAATTGCTTCAGAGTTTTCGTCCGAATGAAGTTTTGTTTCAAAAACATGAGGACCAACAATTCCGCGAAGCGTTCGGAGATACGAAGTGGTTTACGTTTCGCGTAGACGAATGGGTGTTTTCATTGGACTACGCGAAAGAAGTTTTGCAAAAGCAATTCGATACGAAATCGCTAAAAGGATTTGGTGTTGAAGAATTGAAACTCGGCGTAATTGCTGCAGGAACAGTGTTGCATTATTTGAAAGACACGCAACATCACAAGACGCAGCACATTCAAAAAATCTCTCGCATTGAAGAAGATACTTTTGTTTGGTTAGACCGTTTCACCATTCGAAATTTAGAATTGGTACATTCGAATTACGACGAAACCGCAACGTTGTTCTACACGCTCAATCATACCAGCACGCCCATGGGCGCAAGACTCTTGAGACGTTGGGTGCTTATGCCGCTCAAAGACATTGCGCAAATTGAAAAGCGTCAGTTTGTGGTTGGAAGTTTTGTTAAGAATGCAGAGCTGTTAGCAGAAACGCGTTTGCACTTGAACACCGTTGGCGACATGGAGCGCTTGGCTTCGAAGATTGCAACTGGACGTGTAAATCCGCGCGAGCTTCTGCAATTAGCGAAGGGCATGCAAACGGCAGAGCACATTCAAGCGCTAGGTTCGAAGTCAACGAGCAAAGAGATACAAGCTTTGTTTAACGTATTGAAACCACTTACCGAATGGTGCAATACAATTTTTGAAAAGATCAACGCTGAAGCCCCCTTAGCGCTTAACAGAGGTTCTGTCATAGCCGAAGGTGTGAATGCGGATTTGGACGAGTTGCGGAATTTGCAAAAGTCTGGAAAGGACTATTTGCAAATGGTTCAAGAACGCGAAAGCGAACGCACTGGAATTCCTTCCCTGAAGATTTCCTTCAACAATGTTTTCGGATATTATTTGGAAGTACGAAACACGCATAAGGATAAGGTTCCGCCAGAGTGGATTCGCAAACAAACAGTCACACAAGCGGAAAGATACATTACCCCAGAGCTGAAGGAATACGAAGCGAAGATTATGGGTGCTGAAGACAAGATTTCAATTTTAGAAAATCAGATTTACCAATCGTTGATTGAGGAAACCCTGCCGCATTTGGTGAGTATGCAATTGAATTCGCGCGTACTTGCAGAGATAGATGCGTTGGCTTCTTTCGCAACGGTTGCTGTAACGAATAAATACTGTGCACCAGAGTTTACAGAAGATAATAAATTGGAGATCGAACAAGGAAGGCATGCCATTATTGAATTGCGCCTTCCTCCGAATGATCCGTATATCGCAAACGACATTACCCTCGACAGAGATACGCAACAGATTATGATGATTACCGGGCCCAACATGTCGGGAAAGTCTGCTGTTTTGCGTCAAACCGCACTCATTGTGCTCATGGCGCAGATGGGTTCTTTCGTTCCAGCGAAGCGCGTGAGAATGGGCATCGTTGATAAGGTGTTTACGCGTGTGGGCGCGAATGACAACATGAGCGCAGGGGAATCGACCTTCATGGTTGAAATGAACGAGACGGCAAGTATTTTAAATAATTTAAGTGATCGAAGTTTAATTTTATTAGATGAAATCGGAAGAGGAACTTCCACGTACGATGGCGTTTCTATTGCTTGGGCTATTGCTGAATATCTGCATGAACATGCGCAGTTCAGAGCAAAGACACTTTTCGCAACGCACTACCACGAGTTGAATGATATGACGAATTTATTTCCACGTATTAAAAACTTTAATGTGTCGGTTTCTGAGGCAAAAGGAAAAATTGTTTTTAGAAGGAAGTTGCAAGAAGGTGGAAGCAATCACAGCTTTGGAATTCACGTTGCGCAGTTGGCGGGAATGCCGAAAACGGTTGTGAATCGGGCGAACGAAATGCTTCATGAACTGGAAACGAAAAGAGGTGAAGCCCCTGCGGGGAAAGGGAAAGCGAACGTAGTTCAAGGAGAGGAGAAAATGCAATTAAGCTTTTTCCAACTCGATGATCCGACGTTGGTTCAGATAAAAAAAGAAGTAGAAAAAATTGATATCAATACGCTTACCCCGGTTGAAGCTTTGTTCAAGTTGAACGAGATCAAGAAGATAGTGGGAAGCTAATTTGTATATTTGAGAATATAAAATAGAAAACATGGGATGTTCGAGTTGTGGAAGTAATGATGGTAGCGTTCCTAACGGCTGTAAAAGCAATGGTAATTGCGGAACCTGCAGCACTGGGAAGAAGGAAGTTTTCGATTGGCTGTCAGGAGTTCCATTGGCAGATGGCTTGAAGCCGTTTGACGTGGTTGAAGCGCGTTTTAAAAATGGCCGCAAAGCCTTTTTTAGAAAAGGAAATTTAGAATTGTTTCAAGGTGATGTAATAGCGGTTGAGGCTTCTACTGGATACGATGTGGGAATTGTTTCTTTGGCAGGTGAGTTGGTTCGCGTTCAAATGAATCGCAGAGATGTCAAAGACAACTATGAATTGAAACGCGTTCTTCGAAAAGCAGTACAATCTGATTTCGATATTTGGCAAGCTGCCCGTCAGTTGGAAACAGGCACTATGACTCGATCACGTGAAATTTCGCGCGAGCTGGGTCTTCAAATGAAAATTAGCGACGTGGAATATCAAGGCGATAAAACCCGCGCGATATTTTACTACACGGCCGATGACCGTGTAGATTTCCGTGAACTCATTCGCAAGTATGCTGAAGAGTTCAAGGTGCGCATTGAAATGCGCCAGATTGGACTTCGCCTTGAAGCGGGTCGTTTAGGCGGAATTGGATCATGCGGAAGAGAGCTTTGCTGCTCGACTTGGTTAACCGATTTCAGATCGGTATCTACCGGTGCAGCACGCTATCAGCAGCTTTCATTGAATCCAGGCAAATTAGCAGGGCAATGTGGAAAGCTGAAGTGTTGTTTGAATTACGAGTTGGATCAATATGTTGAAGCTGTTCGTATGCTTCCTCCAACACACGTGAAATTGAAACTTCCGAAAGGAATTGCAACGCATTTCAAAACAGATATTTTTAAGCAAGTAATTTATTACACCATTGAAGGACAGCACGGCGACGGGCCATTCGCGCTTTCTGCAGATGTGGTGAAAGACATTATCGAAAAGAATAAACGCGGTGAAGTCATAGGTGAAGTTCAGACGTTTATTGAAGAAAAAGAAGTTGTTGAAAGTGTTGAATTTGCAGAGGTAGTTGGACAAGATAGCCTAACGCGTTTCGACAATAAGAAGCGTAAGCCCAACAACAATAACCGCAATCGCAACAACAAGCCTGGAGGAAATTCCAACAGACCGGCACCGGCTGCTGGAAATGCGAAGCCTGGAAATGCTGCTCCCCAAAGCGCGGCAGCACCAAAGCCGAAAGAAGGCAATCGCCCTCCTGGAAATGGAAACAGACCCAACCGCTTCAAAGGCAAACCAAACAACCCGAATCAAGGCCCAAAAGAATGATGAGAATAGTTTTCTTTTTAAGTCTAACGCTCCTTCTCAGTTCATGCAGCGATGATTTTGTATATGAAAATAACATGCCTATTGAAGGCGGAGTTTGGGACAGTAAAAAAGTAGCGAATTTTGAATTCGATATTCAGGACACGGTAAGTTTACACGACTTTTTCATCGATGTTCGCAACGGGGAACAATACGAATTCAGCAATCTGTTTGTATTTATTGAAATGGAATTTCCAAATGGAAAATTGTCGGTCGACACCTTGGAATGTCCAATGGCAGATGCTCAAGGAAATTGGTATGGAAAATCTGGACTTGGCGATTTATACGACAATCGAATCATTTACAAATCACGCAAGCAGTTTCCGCTTTCTGGACACTACAAAGTGTCTATTCATCAAGCCATGCGCGTGAATCCTGTTGAAGGAATTTACGATGTAGGTTTTCGTTTAGCGAAATCGAAATAACCGATTAAGATTGTTCCACAAAGATGACGAGGTCAAGATTGCTTCGCAAAAAGTCTTTATGAAATAATCTTTCGAAGAATCTTTGCAAAGCAATCTTGCTTCAGCATCTAATAATCTCCGATTATTTTGTGGCTTTGCGGCTCCAAATATTATATTTCGCAATGCACCAAAATGCGCGAACGCCGTCTTTCCAGCCAATCTTTTTACCCTCTTCATACGTGCGACCGTAATATGAAATTCCAACTTCATAAATTCGAATGTTTGGAATTCTTGAAAGCTTCGCAGTGATTTCTGGCTCGAAACCGAAACGCTTTTCACACAACAATAAATTCTGAGCAATGTCTGCACGGATTAACTTGTAGCAAGTTTCCATGTCAGTAAGATTCAGATTGGTAAAGGCGTTGCTTGCAAACGTGAGTAATTTATTTCCGATGCTGTGCCAGAAGAATAGAATGCGATGAGGGTTTCCACCCATGAAGCGAGAGCCGTAGACAACGTCTGCACCGTCTTTAAATACAGGCTTCAACAAGTCGTTGTATTCATCAGGATCGTATTCCAAATCGGCATCTTGAACTAAAACGTAATCGCCTGTTGCAATCTCAATAGCCTTGTGTAAAGCCGCGCCCTTTCCTTGATTGAAGGGTTGCGAGTAAAAGTTGAACGTACGCTCAGGATGTGCCGCAATGTATGATTCAATGGCCTCAACAGTGTTGTCTGTAGAAGCATCGTTCACAATCACAATTTCCATTTCAATGTTGTTGATCAACTTAACATCCGCAATTCGATCGAGAATTAAGTGAATAGTTCTTCCTTCGTTGTAGGCAGGAATAAGTATAGAAAGTTTTTTAAACTCGTGCATGAATTATTGTTTAATGACTTTAGGAACACGGAAGTAATACATGTCTTTAGACGGGGCGTTTTTGAGTGCTTCGGCTTGTGAAATGGGCGCCTCTACAACATCTTCTCGCAAGACATTTGTTTCTTCGGTCATAAACACGAGAGGCTCAACATTAGCAGTGTCTAGCTCTTTGAGCTTGTCTACAAATGCAATCATTTCGTTCAAACCGTCTACCATTTCTGTTTCTTCGTTTGTAGAAAAAGAGAGCTTGCTTAATTCAGCTAGGCGACGAACGGTGGCAACATCAACTTTCATGTGTTTTATTCAATTCGCGTTGAATGGTTTCAAACGCTTGCGTGCGCAAAGGTAATAAATCAGTTGCAGTTAACCCTGCGGTAGCAATGGGGGCATGCACGGTAACTCTTATTTTCTGAGGAAGAGAGTATTGAAAAAATTTCGCAGGGTCTAAAAGAACTTTATAGTTTGAGTGCCAAGTGACAGGAACAACGGGCTTTTGCTGCTCTATGGCAACCTTGAATGCGCCATTCTTGAAGGGCATTAATTTCGGAGCATCGTCCGGAATGGTGCCTTCCGGATAAATAGCCACGCTCATGTCGTTACGCAAACTTTTCGCAACACGGTCCAAAGCAACTAAGGCTGCTTTGTTTTGTCCTCTGCGAATGGGAATGTCTTGCTTTCGAAAAAACAAAGAGAACAAGGGCCAACTTAATAACTCACCTTTTCCAACAAATAGAAAATCTCTACCGATGGCCTCGTACATAAATACCGTGTCGAGGTAACTGCTGTGATTAGAAGCTATAATGAAAGAGCCTTCAGGTAAAGGTGCTTCAAAGTTTATCTCAATAGGACAAAAAATACATTTGCGAATAAGCTTGCCCCAAAAGCGTTTCAAGACGAATGCTTTTAGATGACGCTCTCTTTTTTTATACACCCAAACGAAAGGCACGTATAGAAAAATAAGGGTAATCCAAAACACTAAACCAATCCACAGTTTGTAAATGAAATATATAGGCCCTAGAATGTAGTGCAAGGTTCGGTTGGTTTAGAATTGAAAGATACGAACGAAAAGCTATACCGAATAACCTAAATTCTTTCTAACTCGATCAAGAGTATGAGCGGCAGTAATGCGCGCTTTTTCTCCGCCTTGTTTTAAAATGTTTTCAAGTGAAGTGAAGTCAGAAATGTATTCGAAATAGCTTTTTCTTTCCGTTTCGAAACGAGTAAGAATAGCTTCTAACAATTCTTTTTTAGCGTGTCCCCATCCAAAGTTTCCTGCTAAAAGTTTCTCTCGTAAAACCGTTGCTTCTGCGCTACCAGCAATGAGTTCATACAATGCAGTAATGCTATTTGCGTTTGGATCTTTTGGATCTTCAAGTTTCGTGGCGTCGGTAACAATGTTCTTATTTATAACGTCTTTTAATTCTTTTTCCGGAAGAAAAATGTTGATGTAATTGCCGTAGCTCTTACTCATTTTTTGTCCGTCTGTTCCTGGAACATACATGGTTGCTTCGTTCACTTTTGAATCGGGCAATACAAATGTTTCTCCCATTTGATGATTGAAAGCAGAGGCAATGTCGCGAGTAATTTCTAAATGTTGAAGTTGGTCTTTCCCAACAGGAACAACGTTTGCGTCGTACAACAAAATATCTGCAGCCATTAAAACCGGATACGTAAACAATCCTGCGTTTACTTCTTTCAAACGATCTTGACGATCTTTAAAACTGTGCGCATTCGCTAACATAGGGAACGGCGTGAAGCAGTTTAAGTACCAAGCAAGTTCTGTTACCTCTGGCACATCGCTTTGACGATAGAACACATTTTTATCTGTGTTGAAACCGCACGCCAACCAAGTTGCGGCAACACTGTAGGTGTTGTTTCGGATCTCTTCCGCGTTCTTAATTTGAGTAAGTGTGTGGAAGTTGGCAATGAATAAATACGCTTCGTTGGAAGGGTGATTACTCATTTCAATTGCCGGAGCAATAGCGCCTAACACATTCCCTAAATGCGGTGTTCCTGTGCTTTGAATGCCTGTTAATACGCGTGCCATAGTTGATAATATTCACTGCAAAGAAACGGCTTTATTTGCTTCGTTCTTTATCGTATTTGTTCTTGTACAACAAGTACATTTCGGTTTGCATGTTGCTTAACGCAATGTTTCTTCCGTCGATGTATGCAAGACGCAATTGGTTAGTGGTCATATTCAACGCGTCGCCGTACGAAACAAAAAGCGTAGCGCTTTTTCCCACTTCAAGACTTCCGTATTTTTTATCGACTCCTAAGATTTGCGCCGCATTTAACGTTAAAGCCTTCACAGCCTCTTCGTATGGAAGTCCATGTGCAACGGCCGTTCCCGCCATGAACGGCAGGTTACGTGTACCCATGCGCTCCATGTCTCCTTCGTTTTGAAAGGCGAAGAGAATTCCAGCGTCGTGTAATTTTTTCGCTAAAGCGAAAGAAGCGTGCGGATCATCTTCGTCGAGCGAAGCCAGGTCGTGAACACGACGAAGGAGAACAGAAACATTTTCTTCTTTCAGAATGGAAGCAGCAAGCGGTGCGTCGTATCCGCCAACAAGCACCATTTTCACAATGCCCAGGTCGCGTTTGAATTGAATGGCTTCGTGAATGGACTTCAGTTCATCTGCGTGGACATACAATGTTTTTGAACCGTCGAAAAGTCCTTTCATCGCTTCGAAGCGAAGCTCAGTCAAATCTCCCTTTGGCGCTTTGGCGTAGGCTTTTGCATCGCTGAAGAACAGCTCTATTTCTCGTTTTTGTTGATCGTAGCTTTTCACTTTAGAAACGAGGATTCTTCCTTTGTCGTAGTGTCTGTGAATGACTTGCGGCCAGTTGAGGTGGAGGCCATCGTCTGCGCGAACAACAGCGTCTTCCCAGTTCCAAGCGTCGAATTGCATAATTGAAGAAGAGCCTGAAATTATTCCACCTCGTGGTGTTACTTGTCCAAGTAACACACCGTTCGAACGAACGGTGGGAATAATTTCTGAGTCTGCGTTGTACGCAATAACCGAACGAACGCTCGGTTTGAATGTGCCAACCTCATACAAATCGTTCTGCGCACGAATCGCATCTATTTCAACCAATCCCAACGAAGAGTTCGGTGCAATAAATCCTGGATAAACATGCTGACCTTCGATAGGAATAACCTTGTCGAATTTGGTTACATCTATGCGAGAAACAGTGGCATCTGCAACAAGTGTAAGTACGCCGTTTTCAAAAGCAATGTAGGCGTTCTCAATGACTTTTCCATTACCCAAATGCGCGTGACAATTCGTTAGTAGTATTGAATTGCTCTGCGCTGGCGCAGGGGTTGGACGGTGTTGCGCTTGAGCAGTAAGGCTGGCAATTAGCGCAAGGGATAAAAATATTTTTCTGATGATCATGTTCTTATTCTTTTATGAAAATACCTTTTGATGTCTCGTCCATACTGTTGCAATGGAAGTGATGCGGCGTCTTCGGCTGTGGCTTTCTTGTAGACGCTCCGCCGTTTTTCGCAGCCTCCATTTTTTGAATGATGCGCTCGCGTTCAGCAGTAAATGCTTCTCTTGATTTTTCATCTTCTTCCAAATTGAAATAGCAAGCGCCATCTATGTAGGTCTTCTCTGCTCTTGCATATATGCTCAAAGGCTCGTTGTTCCAAATCACGAAGTCGGCGTCTTTTCCTATTTTCAAAGAACCCATGCGGTTGTCTAGGTGAAGAAGTTTTGCTGGATTCAACGTTACCATTTTCAATGCTTCTTCCGCCGGAACGCCGCCGTATTTCACAATCTTTCCAGCTTCTTGATTCAAGCGCGCGCCCATTTCGGCGTCGTCTGAATTGATGGCTACAACAATTCCTTGCTCATACATAAGCGCAGCGTTGTATGGAATTGCATCTTTCACTTCGGCCTTGTAGGCCCACCAGTCGCTGAATGTAGAAGCTCCGGCTCCGTGTGCCTTCATTTTGTCAGCGACTTTATAGCCTTCAAGAATGTGAGTGAATGTATTTATTTTGAAGTTGAAGCTATCCGCTACATGCATAAGCATGTTTATTTCGCTTTGCACATAGCTGTGACAAGAAATGAATCGCTCTTTGCGAAGAATCTCTAGAATGGTTTCCAATTCTAGATCTCTACGCGGCGCGAGGGGCATCGGTTGTCCTTTTTTCACTTTCTTGCAAGCCGCGTTGTAGTTGTCCCAAGCGTTGCCATATTCCAATGCGCGATAGAAATGATCGTAGTAAACTTGTTCTACTCCCATGCGGGTTTGAGGGAAGCGGGTCATTGCGCGATCACCCCAATTGCTTTGCTTCACGTTTTCTCCCAACGCGAATTTGATAAATCCAGGAGCGTTCTCAATCTTCATTCCTTCCGCATTTACACCCCAACGCAACTTCACCAATGCGCTCTGTCCGCCAATTGGATTGGCACTTCCGTGAAGCAATTGCGAAGCTGTTGTTCCTCCAGAAAGCTGACGGTAGATGTCAATGTCTTCAGGATAAATTACACTTCCTTCTTCAACCTCTGCGCTACTTGCTTGTGTTCCTTCGTTCACACTTGAAAGCGCAATGTGGCTGTGTTCGTCAATGATACCTGGAGAAATGTGTTTGCCTTTCGCGTCAATTTCTTGAACTACCTCTCCACTCGGAATGCTAATGTCTACGCCTATTCCAGCAATCTTTCCGTCTTTCACCCATAAGTCACCGTCCTGAATGGTTCCGTTTTCACACGTCCACAGAGTGGCGTTTCTGAACACAATACTTTCTTTCTTAGGAAGCGCTGTTCTTCCATAGGCAGTGAACGGATAAACGATTTCTCCAGGAAGTGTTTTTGTTTTTTCACCTTTCTTTTCTTCTTCTTTTTTCGGAAGAGGTGTAACGAATACGTTTATTGAAAGCGTTGAATTTCCGAATGAGGTAAGATCTAATTTCAGGTTCTTTTCTGACGAATGAATGTTCCCTGAAACACGCACGAATGAAGCGCTATCGAGTGTTAACTCGCCAACAGGAAATCCATCTTTTAATTGTAATTTCAGTTGAATCAAGGTTGAATCTTTCGCAGAGCTTCCCATTGATTCGTGAAGTTTTCTTAGTGCATCGGTGGTTTTTAATTTCGTTGTTGAAACTACCGCGTCGCCTTTTCCTTTTTTTCCTTCGGCTTGAATTTCAATTCCAGCAAATTGAATTTTATATGTTCCTTCCAACGATAAAGATTCCGATGTCGAAACGAAATAAGACTTTCCATTCACCCATGTTTCAAGCACCTTTGAATCGCTGGTGAAAAGCTCCTTGTTTGTAATCACAAGGTTTGCATCGTATCCCGGAAGTACAGAACCTACGCGGTTTTGAGTGTTAAGGTATTGTGCAGGTCTTGTTGTTAATGCCGCTAACGCAATGTTTGCAGGAAGCCCGTTTTCAACAGCAGTCTTTACGTTTTCAAGCAGCTGACCTTTGTCTTCAAGTCCGCTTGCAGTGATGCAAAACTCTATTCCTGCCTTGTGCAAGTAGGCGAGGTTGTATGGCGCCAATTCCCAATGCTTGAGCTCTCCTGTAGTAATATATCTGTTGCTCGCCGGGTCGCTCACGTCAAAGGCTTGCGGATAGTTTACAGGCACAATGAATTTACCTTTCGTACCTTTCATTTCTTCTAAACGCTGGTATTCATTTCCATTTGTTTTGAAGATGTATTGAACACCGAACTCATCGCCTACTGCATCTGCACGAAGAATATTCCACTTGTCGTTCGCTTCGAAAATTTGAGCGCGATTGCTATTTGCATTGAAAGCACGCAATGACAAATTGGTCTCACCTGTTCCTTTCAAACTTGCGTACCAATTCGCGTCGCAATACGTTTGTTTTAAAAGCGCAATACTTCCCATTATGGAAGAAGGATATTGTTGCGGACTGCTTCCTTTGTTGAATGAAAAGTAAGAAGCTGCTTCAGCGCTAATGATGTCAGCATGTATTTCATTTCCCAATGAAACTAGGGCACCATTACCGCGTGCTATTCCATCGGCTTTGTGCGAGCACACTGCAGTTATTCCCGCATTGCGATAGCTTTCAGCTTCTTCTTCGTTGTGTTGAAGTTGCATGGAAGCGCTGTATTCCGGGTGAATAGCGGCATTCCAACCGAGAACATTTTTTCCTGAATCTTCCGTTTCTTCGCCGTGATTATCGGTTTGCTTTTTTGGAATTCCATACGTCGAAAAAACATCGATGAATCCTGCATAGATGAACTTGCCCGTTGCATCAATGCTAACGCAATTAGCGGGAATAGCGATTCCTTTTCCAACAGCGATTATTTTTCCTTTTTCAATAATGACGGTTGCTCCTTCCAGTTTATTTTCTGGAGTGGAATAGATCGTTGCGTTAGTGAGGGCATACGCACTCACGTCTTTCGGACGAATACCGTTGAACGGAAAGGTTTCTTGTGCGAATGAGACGATGCCATTCGATACAAGTAAAATGAAGACCAAGAGTTTTCTCATGTTGTTTGTTGAAGTGAAATATTCACGAACCATTCAAACAAAAATAGTGGGATTCAAATGAACATTGGTTGTAAATGTTTTCCTTGAATGGAATTACATTTGTGTCATGAACGAAAGAAAAAAAATTCCGACCTCTGTTTATGCTGAAATGACACCCAATCCTTCATCCATGAAGTTTGTTGCGGATCGTTTGCTTTTAACCGGCGGACTTCAAGTTGAATATAAATCAAAGGCTGAAGCATCAGGTTCTTCGCCACTTGCAGAAGAGCTTTTCAATTTTCCATTTGTTACCAATGTATTTATTGCACATAATTTCGTGACGGTAACGAAAGACGGTACCATTGATTGGGACATGATTGTTATGCAGCTTCGCGAATACATTCGCGAATGGCTCATGGACAATGAGGTTGCCGTTTCCACTGTTCCTGCGGAGCTTATGAGCAGAAGTGCGAGTATGATAGAAGAAGCGAAAGCAGGAGGATCTACTCCGTCATCTGTTGACCGTTCGAAGTTCAAGCCTTCGGAATATGACGATGCCATTATGGCTTTGTTGGAGGAGTTTGTAAGACCAGCGGTTGAAGCAGACGGTGGAGCCATTGATTTCGTAGGTTACGATGAGAAGAAAGTTTTTGTTGAAATGAAAGGGTCATGCGCGGGCTGTCCTTCTTCAACCGCAACCTTGAAAGGTGGAATTGAAAACCTTTTGAAAGCAAAACTTCCGAGTGTGGTCGAAGAAGTAATTTCGGTTTAAGAAAATAATCTGCAAAGACTCTCGTTTCATCCACGCTCATGAAGAAAAGTTTCCTTTCAAAAATCGTAATTGCAATTGTACTCTTTTGCGCATCGCTTTCCGCGAATGCGCAAGTGGCGCGTGTCTATGTAAACGAATTCTTGCAAATTGGTGTTGGTGCGCGAGCAATGGGGATGTCACAGGCACAAGTCAGCAGCGTGAACGATGTAACATCTGGATATTGGAATCCTGCCGGTCTCATGGGTCTCGGAAATAAACTAGACGCCGCTCTTATGCACAGCGAGTCGTATGCAGGTATTGCGAAATACGATTATGCAGCGGTGGGCAAAAGACTTGATTCTACTTCAGCCGCTTCTTTCTCGCTTATTCGTTTTGGAATAGACGATATTCCAAACACCTTAGACTTATATGATCCGAACGGAAACATAGACTACTCAAGGGTTACAACATTCAATGCAGCGGATTACGCGTTCTTGTTTTCTTATGCGAAGAAAGGTATTCCTTTCATTCACAAGCCTTGGGCAAGTCGCGTAAACATTGGAGGAACAGCGAAAATTATTTACAGACAAATTGGAGATTTTGCACGATCATTCGGATTTGGGTTCGATATAGGAGCGCAATACCAAGGAAAGCATTTGTGTCTGGGCGCGGTCGTTCGCGATGCCAGTTCAACATTTAACGCGTGGTCGTTCAGCTTAGGTTCAACCGCTACTTCCGTCTTTGAACAAACAGGTAACGACCTTCCGAAAAACGGATTGGAGATTGCTTTGCCGAGAGCCATATTGGGCGCAGGTTACAAATTCAACAAAGAGAAAATGTCATTTTTGGTGGAAGGAAATGCGACCATCACCACAGACGGACAGCGCAATGCGTTGGTGTCAGGAAACACATTTAGTATAGATCCGAATGTTGGATTGGAAGTGGGATATTCCAACACGATTTTTTTCAGAGCGGGGGTTGGAAACGCACAGCGGGTGAAGGATTTCGAGGAGGAGTATATTACCTATCAGCCAAATATTGGAATAGGCATTCGCCTTCGAAAAATGTTTATTGATTATGCTTTAACAGACGTTGGAAATTCTTCTGACGTTTTATACAGCAATGTTTTTTCGCTCAAGTTTTCGCTTTAGTTATTCCACAATGAATCGCTCACTTTCGTGCGTGGTTGTTCCTTCAGCGTGTAGAACATAAATTCCTTTAGGAAGATTTAATTCTAAGTTTTGCGTGTGCATTCCACCTGGGATGTTCCACTTCGATTCATACACCACTTTTCCGCTAATATCTGTAACTGTTACAACTGCTTTATCGAAGCGCTGATTGAATGTTTGAACGCTGAATGTTCCGTTGTTCGGATTAGGAAAAACATCGAATTGCTGTTGCACAAAGTGCTGCTCTTCTGTGCTCACGATAGGTTCAACAACAATGTCTTCATCTCCCGGTAAATAATAGGTATAAGCGAAGAACACAATCATCATTTCGTCACCTGTTTCTTCTCCCGCAAATACCAATTGCGGTGGGCTGTTTGGGTTGTACGGATTTGCAGAAGTGTTGTCGTAAAATGCTTCTGCACGAAGATTTGAATTTTGTGGAATGTGAATCAATTGTGGGTAGTTATAACTCAACTGCCAATTGAAATCCCAACTAGGAATGCTTATTAAAGGTTCTGTTCCTCCGCCAGGAAGTTCTGCCCAACTGCTTATGCTTCTTCCAATCAAATGCATATGAGGAAAGGTTCCGATTAGCGTGATCTCTGCAGGAACGGCGTATGTTTCAGTAAATGTTGCTGTTTGATTGGCAGGAATAAATAGAAAATTTTGATCTAAAATTCCAGGCGCATGGTTGAGTATTGGATTGTACCAGACTTCACGGGGAGTGGGGTCGTCTGAATAATGAAGATTGACAGTGGTTTGATCTGTTTGCCCAAGTGTGCCCGCAGGATAGTGGAATTCAACCAAGAGATCTCCACCCGCCTCAAGGCGTTGCGCAAAACCGAATGGCACCCACAAAGGCCCGCCGCCTGGAGCCCAAGCAGCAAGAAATTTCGCCCCGTTAACAAGACTCCCTCCACTCGATTGAAACCCTGCCCCAGGGTCGTTCGCGTCTAGCGTAGCGCCTGCTCCCGTTGGGTCATAAGAGATGACCACGTGGTGAACAATATCAGCGTTTCCAGGAATAATTTCAATACCGTCAATCCATCCGTCTTGAGACAATCCACTTGGAATAACGAACGTTCTGTAGTAATCGCTGTTTGTTGCTGGACTTGAGTAGTTCGGTGTAGAAAAGGTTTGATCAACAGAAGGAAGCTGAGTGTTGTTGTTATATACAGGTGTTGATGGGGCAAGGGCAAGATCTCCGCTCAACGCACCTCCAACCAACCAATCTTCAATGGTTTGTTTTTCTGCTTGTGTCAAAACGTTTTCGCCAACGAAGTGACGGTAATTAGGATCAGCCGGCCATGGCGGCATTTGTCCAGAAGTGATGGCTCCTAAAATTCCTGCCGAACTATTGTAAGCATCATCGTAGGTCATGAATGAAGACGGTCCGATTCCACCTTCATGGTGACATGTGGTGCAGTGATCAAATAGAATAGGCGCTACATTTTCACTCCACGTTACTTGTGCGAATGCTCCAATTGAACTGATTAGAATAGCGAATAGAAGTACAAGTTTTTTCACAAGAAATGTTTTTAAGGTTTTATAAAGTTAAGCAGAGTTCAAATAAGAAGGCTATTCGGCATAAAGGTTTATTGCGATTACAATGTTTATTTCTTCAACGGAACAGTGTCTTTCCAACTGAAATAATAATCATCTTGCAGTTCGTGAAACCTTTGTTGGAAATACAAAACTTAAGTGTGGCCTTCAACAACAAAATTGTTGTGAACGCATTGTCCTATGCGCTTTTCCCAGGAAAGATAACGGCAGTGGTGGGTGAATCTGGAAGTGGAAAATCGGTCACAGCCATGTCGTTGCTCGGTTTACTTCCAACAAAAAATTTAACTTTTCCTTCTGGAGAAATTTTTCTTTCGAGTGAATTGTTAGGTTCGGAAGAACGAATTGTGAAGCCCACAGACGAGGCTTTGATTTCGCTCCGCGGAAAAAAGATTTCGGTGATTTTTCAAGAGCCCATGACCGCTCTCAATCCCGCAATGACTTGTCAGCAGCAAATGGAGGAATGTCTTCAACATGAATTTAAAGAAGCACGAAAAAGTAAAGTGCTCTCCTTGTTGGAAGAGGTTGAAATGCCGGATCCGACAGGTGCTCTAAAGAAATATCCACATGAGTTTTCAGGCGGACAACGTCAGCGCATCATGATAGCCATGGCGCTGGCTTCCGAGCCGCAATTGCTCATTGCCGATGAACCTACGACTGCGTTGGATCCGTCGGTACAAGCGTCCATTTTAGAGTTGATCAAAAAGCTGAAAGTGAATCGGAACATGTCGGTGCTGTTCATCTCACATGACTTGCATGTGGTGAAGGAAATGGCCGATTACATTGTGGTCATGAAGGCCGGAAACGCCATTGAACAGGGCGATTCAGATACCGTGTTGAATGCGCCACAACACGAATATACAAAGGGGCTACTTGCTTGTAGACCTACGAAAAATTCAAAGGGTAAGAGTTTGGTTACGTTGGGAAATGATCAGGTTGAAAAGCACTATTCGTTTTCCACCAACGAGAATATTTTATTGCGTGTTGAAGGATTGACGAAGATTTATCCGGGACAAACAATTCCCGCCGTGAACAATGCTTCCTTCGAAATAAAACACGGCGAAACCCTTGGTTTAATAGGCGAAAGCGGATGCGGAAAGACTTCGTTGAGCCGCATGCTTATGGGACTTCTTCCGCCAACAAGCGGAGAGGTTTGGTTTGAAGGAGAACAGTTAATCGGAAGAGAAAATTCCTTTCCAAATAAATTTCGAAGAGATATTCAAATGGTTTTTCAAGACCCGTTCGCCTCTCTAAATCCGAAGTTGAAAATTGAAGACATGCTTCTCGAACCCTTGCACATTCATAAAATTGGCAGTTCGAATTCTGAACGAAAAAAGCGCGTTGAATATTTGCTAGACGCGGTTGGAATGCCCGCCGATAGTGCGCAGCGGTATGCACACAATTTTTCAGGTGGACAGCGTCAGCGTATTGTTATTGCCCGCGCATTGGCTACCAATCCGAAATTGATTATTTGCGATGAAGCCGTTGCAGCGCTTGATGTTTCTGTTCAAGCGCAGGTGCTGAATTTGTTAAACGATTTGAAGGAAGAGTTCGGTCTGACGTATTTATTTATTTCTCACGACATGCCGGTGGTCTACCATATGAGCAACAATGTTATGGTTATGCGGAAGGGTGAGTTGGTGGAAAGAGGCAGCACGGAAGAGGTTTTCTTTCACCCTTCGAACGGGTACACACAGCGATTAATGAGCATAGCAAGCCTTACGTGATAAACGTCACGACACGGCTATACTGAAGAACTATCTTTGCACTATGGAATTAACAATGGCCCTAGGATTTTTCGGAGCGTTGCTCATGGGCTTCGTGTTGGGCGTCCTTGGCGGAGGTGGTGCAATACTCACCATTCCTATTTTAGTTTATTTCTTTGGTTTTGATTTACGTGCCGCTGTGGTCTCGTCATATGCGATTTTATTTTTCAGTTCTATCGTTGGTGGAATTCAAAGCAGAAAAGAAATCGAATGGCGCTTGGCCTTGTTGTTTGCCGCTGTTTCCGCGGTCTTTATAGCATTAACCAAATTCTTTGTGCTTCCTATTTTACCTAAAGATTTTTTTGTTTTCGGTTTGAAGGTTTCAACGCAAAGTATTTTGCTATTGTTGTTTGTGATCATCATGTACATTGTCGCTTACAAATTGCTTAACCCGAAGAAGGCAAAAGGCAAAGGACTTGTTTCTTTGGCTTTCAACGCTGCCATAGTAGGGGTGTTAGGTTCGCTCATTGGCGTGGGCGGTGGGTTCTTAATTGTCCCTGCTATTTATGCGTATCGCAACACCACCATGTCTGCGGCCATTGCTTCAACCTTTGTGGTGATTACTTTGAATTCTGCTTCGGGACTAGCGGTGTCTTATACGGAATTGAACACGTTGAATTTTTCCATCTTAATACCCTTTCTAGCCTTGGCTGTTGTGGGTGTTGTAGTTGGAACTCTACTCTCTAAAAAATGGTCCGATGCGATTTTGCGAAAGTCCTTCGTTGTACTTTTGCTGGCTGTGGGAACGTATATGTTAACGAAAGAAATAATTGAGATACTATGAAAATTGAACAGATCTATACTGGATGTTTAGCGCAAGGCGCTTACTACATTGAAAGCAATGGCGAGGCGGTTATTATTGACCCGCTTCGCGATACGAAAGCCTACACAGATAGAGCAAACGCTTCAGGCGCGAAGATTAAATACATCTTGGAAACGCATTTCCATGCAGATTTTGTAAGCGGACATTTAGATCTTCAAGTGTACACAGGAGCAACCATTGTTTTCGGTCCGAATGCAAAAACCGAATTCATTTCGCACATTGCAACCGACGGAGAAATTCTTCAAGTTGGAAATTGCACCATTGAGGTGTTGCACACGCCAGGACACACCATGGAGAGCACGTGTTATTTGCTTCGCGATGAAAACGGAAAGCAAGTAGCGGTATTTACCGGAGATACGCTTTTCATTGGAGATGTGGGACGACCAGATTTGGCGCAGAAGTCAGGTGAATTAACGAAAGAAGATTTAGCCGGATACTTGTACGATAGTTTGAGAAACAAATTAATGCCGTTGGAAAACGACATCACTGTTTATCCTGCACACGGCGCGGGTTCTGCTTGTGGAAAGAATATGAGCAAAGAGACTTTCGATACTTTGGGTCATCAGAAGGAAGTGAATTACGCGTTGCAAGACATGACGAAAGAAGCGTTTATTCAGGAAGTTACTGCGGGTCTATTGCCTCCGCCGTTTTACTTCCCTGAGAACGTGGCTATGAATAAGAAGGGAGTTTCTTCGTTGGAAGGTGTCGTTCAGAATTCTTTGAAGCCCTTGTCTGTTGAAGCTTTCACGGTGTTGATGGAAGATGACAGTGTGTTGCTTTTAGACGTTCGCGGAGCTCAAGTATTTTGCAAAGGATTTGTTCCAGGTTCTGTGAATATTGGATTGAAGGGCGATTTCGCACCGTGGGTCGGGACATTAATTACAGACATGAAGCAACGCATTGCCTTGGTCACAGAGCTAGGTCAGGAAGAGGAGGCTATCACGCGATTGGCGCGAGTAGGCTACGACGGTGTTGTTGGATATTTAGAAGGAGGCTTCGAGTCGTGGGATAAATCGGAGAACGAAATTGATCAGATTGAAAGCATTTCTGCCGAGCAGTTTGAAGAGTTGGCTTCAGATAAACAAGTGAACACAATCGACGTTCGCAAGCCAACTGAATTTCAATCAGAACACTTGGAATCCGCTACCAGCGCCCCTCTTCACGAATTGAATCAGCACATGAGTTCATTCAAAACAGGAGAGAACAATTACATTCATTGTGCGGGTGGATACCGAAGCATGATTGCTGCGAGCATTTTGAAAAGCCGCGGAATTCACAATGTGATTGACATTGCAGGTGGTTACAACGCTATTTCGAAGACCTCTTTACCGAAAACCAATTTCGTTTGCCCGAGTACGCTTTGACCGGTGGTTTGTAGTATATTTGTGCAACTAAAAAATCAACGTTATGGGCGGTAAGTTTGGTACAATGGAGATTGTTTTGATTCTGGCAGTTGTTCTACTTCTTTTTGGAGGTAAGAAAATTCCAGAATTGATGCGTGGTCTAGGAAAGGGAATGAAGGAATTCAAAGACGCTAGCAAAGGCGAAGGTTCTTCTTCAACTCCATCAGAGTCTGAAAAGATCGAGAATAAATAACATCTATTTCCAATGGTGTTTCATTCGTTGAAGGAAGTTCAATCTGAGCTTTCCTCAAAATCCATTACGTTAAATAACGTTGTTTCTCAATACCTTCAAAACATTGAAGCGCGCATGAATTTGAATGCGTTCTTGGAAGTTTGGGGAGACGAGGCGCTAGCGCAAGCCGAGCTTATTCAGCAGAAAATAGACAATGGAACCGCAGGCAAACTTGCGGGAATGGTCATTGCCATCAAAGATAACATCTGTTATAAAAATCATAAAGTTTCTGCTTCTTCAAAAATCCTCGAAGGATTTGAATCGTTGTACAGCGCAACCGTTGTAGAACGAATTCTAGCGGAAGATGCGATTATCATTGGAAGACTGAATTGCGACGAGTTTGCGATGGGGTCTTCTAATGAAACCTCATATTACGGCCCGGTTAAAAATCCGTTGAATGAAAATTGTGTACCTGGGGGGTCTTCGGGTGGCGCATCTGCAGCAGTAGCGGCAGACTTTTGTCTAGCCGCATTGGGCAGCGACACGGGAGGATCTATTCGTCAACCCGCTTCATTCACCGGTATTGTGGGTATGAAACCTACGTACGGTGCGGTTTCTAGATATGGACTTATTGCTTACGCATCGAGCTTCGATCAGATTGGTCCAATGACTAAGTGTGTAGAAGACGCGGAAGTTTTGCTTCAAGTTATTGGCGGACCGGATGCTTACGACAGCACAACGTTGTTGGAAAAACTTCCAAGCGCAAAGAATAATTCTGACAAGCCAAAGATTGCTTACTTGAAAGAAGCGGTTGAAAGCCCTGCTGTTCATCCGGAAATTCGCGCACGTCTTAACGAGATTTTAGAAAAATTGAAGTCCGAAGGATATGTGGTTGAACCCATCTCTTTCCCGTATTTAGATTATATGGTTCCGGCGTATTACGTGTTAACCACAGCAGAAGCTTCTTCTAACTTGGCGCGTTTCGATGGAATTAACTACGGGTATAGAAGCAAAGAAGCGAAGGGAATTGATGAGACGTATAGAAAAAGCAGAACCGAGGGATTTGGTCGTGAAGTGAAGCGAAGAATCTTGTTGGGATCATTCGTGTTGAGTTCGGGATACATAGACGCGTACTACGGAACCGGACAGCGTGTGAGACGGGTGTTGCAAGAAAAGACGAAAGCTATCTTCGAGCAATACGCCTTCTTACTTTCACCAACATGCACAGATGTTGCGTTTGAATTTGGTGCAAAATCGAAGGATCCTATTGCGATGTATATGCAAGACATTTTCACGGTGCACGCAAACCTTACTGGAAACCCTGCCATTTCTATTCCATGTGGAAAAGAGTCAACAACAGGCTTACCTTTTGGCATTCAAGTTACCGCTCGCCACAAGGAGGACAACGATTTGTTCGTGTTTTCAAAAGCGCTAGAAGCCTTATTATCCTAAGCAGAGCGAGTTTTTCCCTAACAGAGTGTTCACAATTGTGTTTTTCCGAGATTGGAAATAATACATTTTTTTCGGAAATTGTATCCGAAACGGAAGGGCAATAAACACGGTGAATCGTTGTTGCCCTATTTATAAAGGGAAATCATGAAAAAATTAGTTACAGTATTACTGGGCGTGCTATCGGTTTGGAGCGCAAGTGCCATTGAAATTCCGAAGGACACGTTGCAAGACCGTCAGGTAGCGGGATTGAAAAAAGAAGAGATTGACGAAATTGATAGAATGCTTGTAGCAAGTTATTTGAATCATTTTTGTTTTTCGGCAGATCCAGATATTCAAAATGCATACGATTATCCTGCAGATCATATTCCTAATTTCCCGGAAGATTTAACGCGCGAAAGAATGAAAGTGCTTGATAGAGAAAGCCCTTTTGACTTGGTTTACAATGACAATGTACGAGACTTCATTGCGCTTTATTCTGTTCGCAGAAGAGACGTAACCGCTAAGGTTTTGGGTCTTTCTCAATTGTATTTCCCTCTTATTGAAGATGCGCTTGCGAAATACAATATTCCGCTTGAGTTAAAATATTTAGCTATTGTTGAGTCGGCGTTGAATCCAACTGCAATTTCAAGAGCCGGAGCCGCTGGACTTTGGCAGTTTATGCCTGGAACAGGAAAGATGTATGGCTTGGACATTACAAGTTATCAGGATGAGCGTTTCGATCCGATAAAGGAAACAGAAGCAGCTTGCAAATACTTACGTTTTTTGTACAACACCTTCGGCGATTGGAATCTAGCGTTAGCGGCCTACAACAGTGGCCCGGGTAACGTAAACAAAGCTATTCGTCGCGCCAATGGCAAGAAAGATTTTTGGGCCATTAAGCAATTCCTTCCGAAGGAAACACAGGGTTATGTTCCCGCATTTATTGCTGTGAATTACATTATGAATTACTCTACTGAGCATAACATTTTCGCAAAGAAGGCGTCTATGTCATACTTCGAAACAGACACGATTCATGTTACAGGCAGAGTAGATTTTGAAGTTGTTTCTAAGAGTTTGAATCTTCCAATAGAGGAGATTACTTATTTAAACGGGACGTACAAGTTGAAAGAGATTCCAGATAACGGGGCGGTGCATTACCTCATGTTACCTGTGGAAAAAATAGGGGACTTTTTATCCCACGAAAAAGAAATTTATTTAGCGAGCGAGGTAAAAAAACCTGAGCCGGAGTCGTTAGTAGCTGATTCGGCATCTTCTGAAGGCGGAGCTGGACAAACCACAAAAGTTATTTGGGAAGATCAGTGGAAGACGCACAAAGTAAAGAAAGGCGAAACCTTGAAAGGTGTTTCAACGAAATACGGAGTCACCTCTTCTGACATTAAAAAATGGAATAAGCTGAAGTCTTCATCACTGAAAATCGGTCAGAATCTAAAGGTTAAAGTGAAGGTGAAGAAGACCATTACGATTCCTAAAGTTACAGAGCCAGCCGATACGACTTCAACCAATACTCCGAAGGTAGTACCGCCAGCAGAAGCTCCAAATCCAACGCCTCCGAAACCCGCTACCCCAAAAGAGGAATATGTTTATTATACGGTAAAATCAGGCGACAGTCTTTCGGGTATCGCTTCGAAGAACAGAGTTTCTGTTGATTCAATAGTGAAACTAAACAAGGGCTTAACACCGAATAAAATACAAATAGGACAGAAAATTAAAATCAAAAAGAAATGATAAAAGAAGGAGCCACCGTAGAGGTGAATTACGAACTTTTCATCGACGATGAAAACGGAGAAATGGTAGAATCTACCCTGGAACAAGGACCAATGAAATTCACTTTCAAGGTCGATCCAATGATTGAAGGATTTGAAAAAGGATTAGCAGGATTGAATGCAGGCGACGAGTTTCGCATAAGCATTCCTTGCGCTGAAGCCTACGGAGATGAGCAGGAAGAGTATTACATGGAGTTTCCTAAAAGTGATTTCATCGAGGAAGATGGTGAGTTTGACGAAGATGTTTTTGCAGTAGGTGAAGTAATTCCAATGGAAACGCCTGAGGGACATCAAGTTCAAGGTGTTGTTGAAGAAGTTAAGTTGAACTCTGTGGTTATTGACTTCAACCATCCGTTAGCTGGAGAGAACTTGTTCTTCAAAGGGCACGTCGTTTCAGTATCTTAAGAACTATGCAATTTGTTCGCACTTCAGCCAGCAGCATATCGCGAATCTCTGCATTTGCAGGGTCTACGTTGGTGTTGCTCATGGTTGGAATATTTTTAGTTTTCTACTTGGTCGCATTGCAGGTTTCAGATCACATTAGATCTCAATTTACCGTGCAATTGCTATTGAATGAAGAAGCGAGCGAAGAACAAATATTAAGTTTTAAAAAGGAAATTGAGGGAGGCGGCATCGCCTCCCAAGTTTCTTATACATCAAGTGAGCAAGCCGAAGCTGAATACAGCAAGGAAATTGGTGAAGACTTTGTTCAAGTCCTGGGATACAATCCACTTCCAGCATCAATAGATGTTCAAATCAATCCGGAAAAGGCCGATGCTCCATCGGTTGAGGCTTTCGTAGAATCGTGTAAGTTGAATCCGATTATTAAGGATGTTGGTTACGAAAAAACTCTTCTTCAATCGGTGAATGAGAACATTACGAAATGGGGTGCCATTATAGGGGGAATAGTCATTTTATTTTTGATTATTTCAGCCTTCATTATTATGAATACCGTTGAATTAGCCATCTCTTCTCAGCGTCTAATTATTCGAAGCATGCAGCTGGTGGGCGCCACACCATGGTTTATTAAGCGTCCGTTTTTGTGGCAAAGCCTTAAGAATGCCTTGCTTTCCTCCACGATAGCTTGGCTTGCTATTTCAGTCATTTTATATTTCAATCAGCAATCGTTAACCGACATCATTCAAATTTTGTTGGATGGAGGAGGATTTTGGAAACTCGGAGTCTTACTTATAACACTTAGTGTTGTGGTTGGAGTTTCGAGCACATATATAACTGTAAGCCGTTTCGTTCGCGCGAAACTGCATCAAATGTATTAATGCCGTTCCTTTGAGGATGTTGGCCTAAACCCCGAGAATAACAACCGAAAACAGAACCTTTGAAATAAACAAAGGGGCAGTCGTTATTCTTGTTCAACGTTAACGAAAGATGAAGATTTTGTAGTGACGTTCAAAATTGAACAAACTTCCTTATTTTCGTTGCCCGAATAAAAACAGAAAATTAATTTAACAGTCATGAACAAAAAAGCAAGTCCTACAGTTAAGCAAGAAAACGGCTTTAACTTCAGTTCAATTTTTCCTTACATCGCAATTCCAATTGCTTTGTTAACCGGATGGGCATTATACACCTTTATTTTAGGTGATGCAGCAAACTTCGAAGGCGGAGACGCAATTAAGGGTCATCCATTAAACGTATTGGGTACCGTTCACAAAGGTGGATTCATTGTACCTATTCTTATCGCGGTTAACCTAATTGTAATTATCTTTTTCATTGAGCGTTTCATTAGTATAATGATGGCTAAAGGAAAAGGAAGTATTTCAGCTTTCGTTCAGAATGTACGTAAAATGCTTTCTAACGGAGATGTAGAAGGTGCTCTTGCGGCTTGTGATCAGCAAAGAGGTTCTGTTGCTGCTGTGTTGCGTGCAGGTCTTTTGAAATACCGCGACATGTCAGAGAATACAGAGTTAGACAAAGAAGCAAAAGTGACTGCTATTAAGCAAGAGTTGGAAGAAGCTACAGCTTTAGAGTTACCAATGCTTTCTAAGAACTTGGTTATCCTTTCAACTTGCGGATCTTTAGGAGTACTTGTTGGACTTTTAGGAACTGTAAAAGGTATGATTTCTTCGTTCGAAGCAATGGCAACTGCTGGTGCTCCTGATGCGACTGCACTTTCTTTAGGTATCTCTGAAGCCTTGATCAACACGTTCTTGGGTATCATGGCATCTGCGATTGCAATTATCCTTTACAACTTCTTCAATACGCGTATTGATAGCATGACATTCGCAATGGACGAGGCTAACTTCACAGTTACGCAAACATTCGCTTCAAAGCACTAATTCAAGTTTTTACTTAATTATAAATATTTAAGAATATGCCGAAACTCAAGATGCCCAAAAGCGCTCCTAGCTTGGATATGACGCCTATGGTTGACCTTGGTTTCTTGTTGGTAACGTTCTTTATTCTCACCGCGAAATTTCGTCCAAACGAACCTGTAATTGTAGACGTTCCTGCTGCAACATCTGAATTGTTGTTGCCAGAGAAAGTGATGCAAATTACAGTTGACGACAAGGGAAGAGTTTACTTTGACCTTGCTGGAAAGGAAATTCGCAGAGAAATGTTATCTCGAATGGTTCAGAGACATCCAGAATTAAAACTTACCGAAGACGAAGCGCGTAAATTCGCTTTACTAGGTATGTGTGGAATGCCTTTGAACAACCTGAGTCAGTACCTAGGTTCTGATGAAAAAACAAGAGCAGCACTTGACGCACAAACCCCTGGTATCCCTACCGATTCTATCAATGGAGAATTGGGAGATTGGATTCAGAGTGGGTACGAAGCCTTTATGGCCGATGCCGAAAAACACGGTTTAGAACCGAAAGACATCAAAGGTGATAAAGCTTTGCGCTACGCAATTAAAGCAGACGGAACAACAGACTACGAAAAGGTAGAGCAAGTTATTGACGTGTTCCGCGAGAAGAATATTTTCCAATTTAACATGGTGACTAGTTTGGAATCTGGTTCCAAATAATGCAACCGTATAGAACAAACATGTTATGGCAGAAATAATAGAAGGTGGTGGAGGCCACGAAAAAGGCGGTAAAAAGAGACCCAAGAAGAGTCCGGTGCGCATGGACATGACACCTATGGTTGACTTGGCGTTCCTTCTTTTGACCTTCTTCATCTTGGCAACCTCACTGAGCAAACCAAAAACACTAGAGATTGTCTATCCGAAAGATGTTGAGAATCCAGAGGATCAAACGAAATTGGATGACGATTTAGCTACGACAATTATTGTGGGTGAAACCGATGACCAAATTTTCTACTATCATGGAAAATTTAGAAAGGACACCACGAAATTGGAGCCGTCAGATTTTTCTAAAGATGGTTTACGTGTAATGCTACTTGAAAGAAACAAACGCGTAGTAGAACAAGTGAATTCTTTGAAAGATCAACAAAGAGAAGAATTGAAAAAGAGTAACACACGCGAAGATGACGAAAAAATAAACCTCCGTTTCAAGGAGCTTATTGCAGACGCTTCGAACGATTCTCTTGCTCCATTCGTTATTGTGAAAACAATGCCTACAACCAAATGGAAGAACGTTGTGAATGCGATTGACGAATTGAATATTACAAGTGTGAAGAAGCGGGCCATTATGGATATGGAAGCGCGTGAAGCATTACTTTTCCTTTCACCAGAAAAAGTAGCGGAATTAAAATTGAAATGAACGATTGATGTGTAGTCCTGTACTGCACATTATAAAAGCAAACCATTATGTCAGCAGTAACTGATTTTCTTAGCAACCACTCAGACTTGGTGGCTGTAGCTACAGCAGCAGCTGTGGTTACATTCCTTGGTTTTGAAGCGGGCTGGAATAGCATTATGGCCCCAGATCGTAATGAGCAGGTATTTGAAAACAAAAACAAAGCATACGGTGCCTATAGAATTCGTTCTATGTACGGCAGTGTTCTTGCTATTGCAGTGTTTTCTGGTATTTTCTTGGTATCTGGTGCGCTAATCACGCCAGTCATTTTAGCCAAAGGTGAAAAGAAGGAGAAAGAGGTGAAGGTGGAAATGAACGCAGAAATGATTGCGCCTCCACCAACGGATCCAAACGAGCCACCACCACCACCACCGCCGCCGCCACCGCCACCACCACCACCGCCAACGGTTCGTCAAATCCAATTTACATCGATTGTTATCGAAGAGAACGTAGAGACTCCTCCACCGTCTCAAGATAAATTGAAAGATGAAAAAATTGCCGACGAAACAACGGAAGGAGAAGACGGACCAATGGGGCCATCAGATGCAATTGCGGTTTATACTCCAGTCGATACTAAAACCGACAGAGATGCTCCGTTGCAATTCGTTCAGGAGATGCCGGCTTACCCAGGTGGAGAGAAAGCATTGTATGAGTTTTTGTACAACAACATTGCATACCCTGAGCAAGAAAAGTCTCAGAACATTGAAGGAACCGTTTTCGTAAACTTCGTTGTTGAGAAAGACGGAACACCTACGAACTTCACCGTAACACGTGGTGTTGAAGGAGGAAAAGGCTTGGACAGAGAGGCTTTGGGGGCTTGTAAGAAATTAGGCAAGTTCAACCCGGGAAAACAAAACGGGGTTTCTCAGCGTGTATTCTTGACCATTCCGATTAAATTTACTCTTGCAGATAATTAATCGATAAATACTTACTGAAAAGGGTTGGCTTCGGTCAGCCCTTTTTTATTTTTGAATAGAATGTTACCCTTTCACACAGATAGCGACGAAGCGGGCTTGGATGAAGCCGGAAGAGGCTGCCTTGCAGGCCCAGTCGTTGCTGCTGCGGTGATACTTCCTGAAGGATTTTCACATCCTTGGTTGAACGATTCAAAGCAAATGAGCAAGAAGCATCGCGATCAACTTCGCGTTATCATTGAGAAAGAGGCGGTGGCTTGGAACGTGCAGTTTGTTTCACCTCAGGAAATAGATGAGCTGAATATTCTTCGTGCTTCCATAACGGCAATGCAGCGAGCAACGCTGAACTTGGTAATTAAACCTTCTCATTTGCTTGTTGACGGCAATCGATTTTATGCAATGGAAGGATATTCCTTCACATGCATGATTAAAGGCGATGCGCGCTTTATGAATATTGCTGCTGCTTCGGTTTTAGCGAAAACACACCGAGATGAATACATGTTGAATCTGCACGAAAAACATCCGCATTATAAGTGGAATCGAAACATGGGATATCCCACTAAGGCACATCGTGCAGCTATTTCGGAATTCGGCTCGTGTGAGCATCACCGCATGACCTTCGCTCTTTTACCTAGGCCATTGCAGATAGAAGCGCTTTGATGCCTATTTTCGCACTATGCAGTTAAGAGCTGAAAACATTCAGAAGATTTATGGAAAGCGCACGGTTGTAAAAGACGTGTCGTTTCACGTTGAACAAGGCGAGATCGTTGGATTATTGGGCCCGAATGGAGCAGGTAAAACGACGAGCTTCTACATGGTAACGGGACTCATTCAGCCTAATCATGGAAAAGTTTTGCTCGACGAGATGGAGATTACGGATATGCCCATGTTCAAACGAGCGAAAATGGGGGTCGGATATTTGCCGCAGGAAGCATCTATATTTCGCTCGTTATCCGTTGAAGACAACATTAAAGCGGTGCTTGAATTAACGGGGCTTTCAAAGAAAGAGCAGGCAGAAAAATTAGATGCGTTATTAGAAGAATTTGGTCTAACAGAAAGAAGAAAATACATTGGTCATCACTTGAGCGGAGGCGAAAGAAGACGAACAGAAATTGCGCGTGCATTAGCCACGGATCCGAAATTTATTTTGTTAGACGAACCCTTTGCAGGGGTTGACCCTATTGCCGTTGAAGACATTCAGCGAATCGTTTGGAAGTTGAAAGAGCGGAACATAGGAATTTTAATTACAGACCACAATGTGCAAGAAACGCTAACCATTACGGATCGCGCTTATCTCTTGTACGACGGAAATATTTTGAAGTCGGGAAGTGCAGAAGAATTGGCTTCCGACGAGCAAGTGCGTCGTGTTTATTTGGGCCAAAACTTTGTCTTAAGAGCCCGAAAAGAATAAGCCCCCGAGAGTCTCGAGGGCCTAATTATTTATTTTACTTGGAAGAATTACTTCGCGCTGTTGTAGCGAGCTTCAACCACTTCCCAATTGATAACATTGAAAAATGCTTGAATGTAATCTGGACGTCTGTTTTGATAGTTCAAGTAATACGCATGTTCCCAAACGTCTAAACCCAAAATTGGAAATCCTGAGCAGCCAACATTTGGCATCAACGGATTGTCTTGGTTTGGTGTAGAGCAAACTTCTAGTTTTCCATCCTTCACACACAACCAAGCCCAACCTGAACCGAAGCGCGTAGTAGCAGCCTTCACGAACAAATCTTTGAACGCTTCGAATGACCCGAAAGCCTCGTTAATTGCGGTTTCCATAGTTGGAGTTACCTTTCCACCATTTGGCGAAAGCAATTCCCAAAAAAGATTGTGATTGTAGAATCCACCACCGTTGTTTCTAACAGCAGGTGTGTCGAAACCTTTCACCATTACTTCTTCAATGGAAAGATTTTCCAAGTCAGTTCCAGCAATAGCGTTATTTAAGTTAGTTGTGTATGCTGCGTGGTGCTTGCTGTGATGTATTTCCATTGTGCGAGCATCGATGTTTGGCTCAAGCGCATCGTAGGAATAAGGTAAATTTGGTAGTTCGAATGACATAGTTATTTTTTTGCGAAATTAACTCAAAATAAACGCCACAAAAAAATTCTTGTCAATTCGTTAATATGCTTGATGCGCGCTTATCTTTGTGACTCTATCGAAGCGTTTTCAATTAACCTATTTTAAAGAAGGAAAAACATGGGACTGTTTAGTTTCCTAACACAAGAAATTGCCATTGACTTAGGCACGGCAAACACAATCATTATCATGAACGATAAGGTTGTTGTAGATGAACCATCTATCATTGCTCGCGACCGAGTTTCTGGTAGAACCGTTGCTGTTGGTCGATTAGCGCAACAGATGCATGGTAAAACGCACGAGAATATTAAGACAATTCGCCCGTTGAAAGACGGTGTAATTGCTGATTTCCACGCTGCCGAAGATATGATTAAGGGGTTAATCAAAATGATTAACAAGGGCGGGAAAATGTTTCAACCATCATTGAGAATGGTCATTTGTATTCCTTCTGGAATTACTGAAGTTGAAAAACGTGCGGTTAAAGATTCTGCTGAACACGCAGGTGCGAAAGAAGTTTATTTGATTCACGAGCCAATGGCTGCTGCAATTGGTATTGGTGTTGACGTGGAAGAGCCGATGGGAAATATGATCATTGACATTGGAGGTGGAACATCTGAAATTGCAGTTATTGCTTTGGGCGGAATTGTAACAGACAAAAATATTCGTGTAGCTGGAGATGAACTAACACAAGACATTGAAGATTACATGCGTCGTCATCATAACATTTTAATTGGTGAGCGAACAGCAGAACAAATTAAAATTGAGGTTGGTGCTGCAATAGATGACTTAGAGGTTGCGCCTGCTGATTACAGCGTTCGAGGACGTGACTTAGTGACGGGTATTCCAAAAGAAATCATGGTTTCCTACAAAGAGATTGCCCATGCTTTGAACAAATCAATTTCTAAAATTGAAGAAGCAATCATGAGTTGTTTGGAAAACACTCCTCCAGAATTGTCAGCCGATATTTTTAAGACAGGTATTTATTTGGCGGGTGGTGGAGCATTGCTTCGCGGATTAGATGTACGTATCAACCGTAAAACGAAATTGCCTGTTCATGTTGCAGATGACCCGTTGCGCGCAGTAGCGAGAGGAACAGGAATTGCGTTGAAAAACATCAATCGCTTCCAATTCTTAATGCGCGAGTAATTCGTTAACACGAAAGCAGAATGGGTAATCTTTTAGCATTGTTGCAGCGATTTCACGTGCTTTTGTTGTTTTTAGTGCTTCAGGTTTTTTCTATGATTGTTTTGTTTTCCGAAAACAATTTTCACAGAAAAGAATTCATTCGTCACAGCTCTGACTTCGCCGGATACATCTACGAAAAACGCGATGAGTTCACGAGTTATTTGAGGCTTGCAGAAATTAATGATCAATTGGCTATTGAGAACGCAGCCCTCCGAAGCCTTCTTCCAGAAAATTACATTACTTCAGACACCGCAACGTTTAAGGCTCAGGGCGTTCGTCAGCATTACACCTATACACCCGCGAAGGTTGTTAACGCTACTGTAAGCAGAAAGAGAAACTACTTAACCTTGAACAAGGGATACGCTGAGGGTATTGGCATTGAAATGGGCGTCATTGCAAACGGAAGTATTGTTGGGATCGTAAGTAGTGTAAGTGAAAACTATTCGATAGTTATGCCTGTTCTGCACACGAAATTTCAAGGTTCGGTTAAGATGAAAGGAACAGGAGAGTTTGGAATTTTGGAATGGCCCGGAGGGGATCCACTTTTTGCGTTTGTAAAAGAAATTCCAAAACACGTTTATGTAAATGTTGGTGACACCGTAGTGACGACCGGCTTTTCAAGCCATTTTCCGGAAGGAATGTTAATTGGAAGTGTTGAAGCTCTTGAAGACAAGCCCGAAGAAAATTTCCATCGAATTAAAGTGAAATTGGCAACTGATTACCGCAAGGTGGCGTGGGTGCAGGTGGTTAAGAATCTTCAGAAGATGGAGATTGACTCTCTTCAACAACAACAAATTATTGCAGACGGAGGAGCAGAATGATGAACTATTTGCGCATATTTTTATTCGTAATCGTGCAAGCCTTGGTGGTTAGTCGAATTCAACTGTTCGACGGCCTGGTTCTTCCGTTTATATACATATTTAGTTTGTTAATGTTTCCATTCGACACACCGCGTTGGCTGTTGTTGTTGATAGGATTTTTTACTGGAATACTGATGGATTTATTCACGGGACCTCCAGGACTTCACACGTCTGCTTGCTTACTCCTAGCATTCTTGCAGCCCTTGGTGCAAAACATGTTGGCGCCCCGAGAAGGGTACGATTCGAACTTGAAACCAACCATACATAAGATGGGATTGGCGTGGTATACGACCTATGCAGGAATTCTAACACTGGTGCATCACTCATGGCTTATCTTTTTTGAATTTTTACGTTGGGACAAATTCTTCTTTCAGTTGTTTCATATTTTGTTAAGTTCTATTGCAACTTTATTGCTTATGATTTTGGCGCAACTCTTAATTTCGCCAGATAAGAAAAGCAGCTAATTACTTTGAACAACGACAATCGCCGGTATACCTTCTTGTTTATTGTTGGAACCATCTGTGTCATTTACATAGTGCGTCTTTTTGCGCTCCAGGTTGCCACAAGCGAATGGAAGAATAAAGGGTCGCGATTAACGGAGAGAGAAGTTGTTGTTTACCCTTCACGAGGAAATATCTTCGACCGTAACGGAAAAGTTTTGGTAACGAATCAAACCGTTTACGATCTAATGGTTTTGCCGAAAGAAGTTTTGCCTTTCGACACACTTGAATTCTGTAAATTGGTGAATCTGCCTTACGAGGAGCTGAAGGAAATATTAAAAAAGTCAACCACCTATCCGAACGTTAAGTACAAACCCTCTCCGGTTATTAAACAAATGCTTCCAGAGGAGTATGCACTTTTCGCAGAGCGGCTTTATAAATTCCCTGGCTTTTTTGTTCAAGCGAGAACATTGCGTACTTATCCGGAAAGCCTAGGAGCGCTTTTATTGGGCGATGTCGGGGAGGTGAATAAAGAAATTTTGGAGAAGCATCCAGATTATCGCAAAGGTGATTACATAGGATTGAACGGAATAGAAAAGTCTTACGAGAAAGAACTTCGAGGGAAACGCGGAATTAAATATGTTTATCGCGATAATCTCGGCGTTGAGCACAGCGTTGCGAACGGGCAACTCGATAGTGCCGCGCAAGAGGGAGTGGATTTGTATGCGACCATAGATGCAGAGTTGCAGAAATATGGTGAGCAGTTAATGCAGAACAAGCGAGGTTGCATTGTGGCCATTGAACCTTCAACAGGAGAAATTTTAGCGCTAGTTTCGGCTCCAACCTTTGACCCTAATTTGCTGGTTGGAAGAGCTCGCGGACAAAACTTTTCAGCTTTAGCCAGGGACCCGTTGAAGCCGCTTTTCAATCGCGCCACACAAGCACAGTATAGACCGGGATCCATTTTCAAATTGGCGCAATCGCTAACGGCGTTGCAGCTCGGATCAATAACAAAGGACACGCGCATTGCTTGTAATAGAGGCCTTATTGGTTGTCACGGCGCGCACAGCATGGACGATTTGGAAATGGCTATTGTTCATTCCTGCAATCCCTATTTTAGAGGTGTCTTGCAACGTGTGGTTGAAGCGAATAGAGATCCTAACAATCGCGCGAAAGACGCAGCTATAGGCCTTTCAATCTGGAACGAACAAATTCGAAAGCTTGGCTTCGGATCCAATCTAGGGAGTGATCTTCCGGGAATGAAAAAAGGAAATGTTCCAAGTGCAGAATATTACAACAAGAAATACGGTGTAGAGGCTTGGAATTTCTCAACGATTTATTCCATTGCAATTGGGGAAGGAGAGATGTTGATTAACCCTGTGCAAATGTGCAATCTCGTGTGCATCATTGCAAATAGGGGCTTCTATGTTCCCCCGCATACCGTAAGGCAAATTGGAAGAGGCGGATCTGCGCGTTCGGAATATGTGACGAGAGTGGATGTTGGAGTAAAACCAGAATATTTTGAAACCGTAGTGAACGCAATGGAGAAAGTAGTTGGACCCGGCGGAACGGCCAATAGCATTAAGCTTTCTGATATTGTTATTTGTGGAAAAACAGGAACCGTTCAAAACGAACCGCGCGAAGACCACAGTGTGTTCGTTTGCTTCGCTCCGAAAGAGAATCCGAAAATTGCATTGGCAGTTTATGTGGAATATGCAGGATTTGGAGGAACATGGGCCGCTCCTATTTCAAGTTTAATGATTGAAAAGTATTTGAAGGGAGGAACCACGAACAAGGGACGAGAAGAATTAATCATGAACGCGAAAATTTTGAACTAATGGCAGCGTCAGGCAAGCAGAACTTACAACTCGACTGGGGCACTATTGCGCTCTACGGGACGTTGGTTTTGTTCGGATGGCTTTCTATTTATAGCGCGGCGTTCAATCCGCTACTGCCAAGTCCGTTTACGTTTTCCGAAGAGTACGGAAAACAGTTGGTGTGGATAGGGGCTTGTGTCTTTTTAATTGTAGTTATCCTTTATTTAGATGCAGAGGTATTCAATAAACTAGCGGTATACATATACTTCTTTTTTGTGCTTTTGCTCATGCTCGTATTGGTTATTGGAAAAGAAGTAAATGGCGCGAAGGCGTGGTTTGGTATTGGTGATTTTGGAATTCAGCCGAGTGAGTTTTCTAAGATTGGCGTCGGATTATTTCTCTCCAAATTTATTTCCAGCTCAGGAATGCAATTGAAAAACTTGCGAACGCGTATTCAAGCTTTCGCAATCATTGGTTTGCCGGCATTTTTGATTTTACTTCAGCCCGATGTGGGATCATTGTTGACTTTCCTTGCATTCATCTTGGTCATGTATCGTGAAGGAATGTCGGGCAACGTCCTCATCGCTGGATTTGCCAGTGTGGTCATAGGAACGTTAAGTATTGTAATAGGTGCGGGAAGAACGACGTATCCTTATTTTGGAGAATTGAGTTCCATTTGGACGTTTATCATTTCCCTCTTCGGGTTATCAATTCTTGCTTTGATTTTCGTTCGAAATTTTGTTGTCCCACGATCAAGAAGGATGCTTTATTCTGTGGTTGTCATTTCTATGGTGCTAGCATCGAGTCTTGCGTTTTCAATAAATTACATCGTAGACAACGTGCTTGAAAAGCACCACAAAGAGCGGATTTATGTGATGCTTTCACTGCCAGTTGAACGTCAAGACGCAACCTACAATTCCGAGATGGCGAAAATTACCGTGGGTTCCGGGGGGTTTATTGGAAGAGGGTTTCACCAAGGCCCAATGACCCAGAATAATTACGTGCCTGAGCAATGGACCGACTTTATTTTTAGTGCAGTTGCAGAAGAGTGGGGATTCCTTGGAAGTGTAACTGTAATTCTAATGTTCTTCACCCTTATATACCGATTGGTGTTATTGGCAGAACGGCAACGTTCTCAGTTTTCAAGGGTTTACGGCTATTGCGTAGCAGCGATCATATTCATGCACCTACTCATTAATATTGGAATGGTGCTCGGGTTAGCGCCCATTATTGGCATTCCTTTACCCTTCTTTAGCTACGGCGGATCTTCGCTTATGGCGTTTACCATTCTGTTGTTTATTATGATTCGCCTTGATGCGGAGCGATTGAGTGTATTTAGATAACCATATTTTTGAGACACCCCCTTTTCCAAATGGGGGTTTCATGAAATAAATAACGCAGTTGATGTACCTATATATGCTGTTTGTGCATAAATTAGCAGCCTCATGACTCAAGAAGAAGAACTTAAATATTTACGCGAGCGGGTTGTCGAATTGGAGCGGTCTGAGCATACGGTCGCCAATAGCGCTGAAGAACTTATTTTCAATCGCGAGGCAAAGTTCAAGGGCATTATAGACAATTTTCATTTGGGTCTGTTAGAGGTATCGCCAGAGGGAAAAATCTTGCGAGCAAATGATTCATTTTGCGAAATGAGCGGATTCAGTTGTGAAGAATTAGAAGGTAAGGATGGCGGAGATATTTTGCTAGACAGCGAAGAGAAGGAGCGAATGAAAGTGCGCAACGCATCACGAATTGTTGGTGAAGAAGATGTTTATGAGTTGCGAGTTTTAAATAAGAACAAAGAAAACAGATATTGGTTGGTTAGCGCAGCCCCTCTGCTGGGAGATGATGGAAAGGTGTATGGATCAATTGGCATTCATTGGGATATTACCGAGATGAAGCAGTTGGAATTTGAGTTGAAGGGAGCGAGGCACAAAGCAGAAGAATCGTCGAAAGCTAAAGCCATGTTCTTAGCGAATATGAGTCATGAAATTCGCACCCCTCTGAATGGAATTGTTGGAATGGCAGAGCAGCTGGCTCAATCTCAATTGGATGCCGACCAGCGCTATTTTGTAGACATCATGTGTTCGGCATCTTCCACGTTATTATCGATAATAAATGATGTTTTAGATATTTCAAAAATTGAATCAGGGAAATTAAGTATTGAAACTACCCCGTTTAATTTGAACGAAACTATTCGAAGAACACTTAGCATTTTTGGAGAGAAGGCCAAGCAAACCAATGTATCGTTGGATATAGAACTAATGGACGACCGGGGAATTGTGCATTTGGGAGATCCACACCGCTTGAGTCAAGTGCTTTTCAACATTGTAGGAAATGCAATGAAGTTCACGCAAGCCGGATATGTGCGGGTGACCTCACATCTCGCTCGGGGTGAAAACGATATATGCTTCGTTTCGTTTTCAATTGAAGACACCGGTGTTGGAATGGATTTGGCTTATTTGACAAAAGTGTTTGAAGCGTTTACCCAAGAAGATGCGAGCATTACTCGGAAGTTTGGAGGAAGCGGTTTAGGCTTGAGTATTGCGCGAAGCATTGTGCACATTATGGGCGGCACCATTGAAATTGAAAGCGAAAAAGGAAAAGGTACACGGGTGAACATTCGTATTCCCATGAGGATATCGAATGAAAAAACAAAACAGGAGATAGTAGAAATGACCGATTTACAAAAGTCGCTTAAGGGGCTGCGCATATTGGCTGTTGAAGACAATGAGCTCAATCGCATGGTTCTTCAAGTGATTTTGAAAAAGTGTGAAGTTGTTGTAACCATTGCGCAGAATGGTCAAGAGGCTATTAATCTTATTCAAGACCAAGACTTTGATTTGGTGTTAATGGACGTTCAGATGCCCATTGTTGATGGGCTAGAGGCCACGAAGTATATCCGAGAAGAGTTGAAACTGACCATTCCTATTATTGGATTAAGCGCAAATGCTATGCGTGAGGAGGTTGAAATTTGCAAGCAGGCCGGAATGAATGATTATTTGGTGAAACCTTATTCAGAAAGAGCCCTGGTTGAAGTGATGAAGAGGTGGAACACTGATGAGAAAACAGCGGCTCCGCTGCAAGTAGAATTTACTAGTGAAAAAGAATTGGATCTTTCCATGCTCAAGCAATACGTGGGCAAAGACATTCATGTGTTGAAAGATGTCGTTAGCGGATATTTAACGCATCTTCCACCACAATTGGACCGATTGGAATTGGCCTTGGTTGGTGCGGATATTTTAGCTCTTCGCCATGAGCTTCATCAATTAAAGGCGAGCATGGAAATAATAGGCGTTCGTCCAGACGGACTGTCCTTTGCAGGAATTTCAAATGAATTGAAAAAAGATGGGTTATCTGACCTTGCAAAAAGTGCCATTAACTCTGTAATTACAAAAGGAAAGGACGCAATTATTAGTCTTCGCAAGGCCGTAGAATAAACGTATGATTTTAAGCTGAAACAGGCGGAGGTCAAGAATTATAGTTTAATCTTGCGTCGTAAATCCAACCCAATTGAGAAGAAGAAATCGATACATTATTCTTGTAGATGATGAGGCAATTATTCTTAGCATCTTATCGCTTCACGTAAAAAGTTTTTTACCAGAGGGAATTGAATTGATAACTGCCAATTCAGGTGAAAGCGCGTTAGAAAAATTAAGTCCTTTACTAGAAGAAGGCGGTGAACTTTTGTGCGTCATTAGCGACTACATGATGTCTCCGATGCGTGGCAGCGAATTGTTGGGTCATTTGGAAATACTCTCTCCTGCTAGTAAAAAGATCATGCTCACGGGTCAAGCCGATTTACAGGCCGTGTCAGAAGTTTTGAGTAAAGCTCGATTGTTTCGATACATAGAAAAACCTTGGGAGCCGAAGGATTTAGAACTTACGGTATTAGAGGCCATTCACATGTATTACAACGAAACGGAATTAGCTAAGCGAACACAAGAGCTTGAAATTCTGCATAAGGAATTGGAGCAGAAGGTCATTGATAGAACAGCAGAATTAAATCAGAAAAACGAAGAGCTTCGTCAAGGGCTTCAATACGCTCGATTTGTTCAGGAATGTTTCTTACCGAATCACACAGACGCATGGAATGTATTGCCCAAGCTGCACGTGTTTAGCACTTCGGCAGAAGCCGTCTCAGGAGACTTTTACTGGTATAAAAATTTAGGAGATTCTGTTCTTATTGCTCAAGGAGATAGCACCGGACACGGTTTGGCGGGAGCCTTATTAACAGTGCTTGTGAGTGATTTACTTTCTGAAAAAACGAGTCTTATTAAAGGTGAAGTGAACGTTAAAGAAATTGTAAGCGAAACAGTAATTGACTTGAAGAAACGCTTGCGCAGAGATGTGCAATATTCAGATATGGTTGCTGGATTTGATTTGGTACTTATGCATGTCGATTTGAAAACAGGCAATGCCAATTGGGGAAGTTTGAATTCGAATCTTATGTTGGTGAATGAAAGAAATGAAGTGGAAATCATTTCTAAATCGAAAGGGTTTCTTCATTTAGACCATGAAATTATAGAAGTTGCCGGAGGTAATTTGAACATCAAGGGTAAACACGTTGTGATGTGCTCTGATGGTCTTTATGATCAAATTGGCGAATTGTCGAATAAACGCTTGCGTATGAGCGGACTTATTCAGTGGATTGAAAGTGGGCAGGTATTCTCGGAAAGCAAATGCGGCATCGATGATTTGTTTGCTACCTGGAAGGGATCACAAGATCAAACCGACGATGCCACATGGGTGAGTTTTCAGCTTTCTAATTAATCTATCTTCTCGAATCTGCCATCGAACTTTCCGTTCACCTTCACGAAATAAATTCCTTTCGAGAAGTCTTTCACAGTTAGTCTAGAAACAGTCGCGTTCGGATTTTCAACATAAATCGTTCTTCCTGTAATATCTAAAATTTCCAATCGAGTAATTGCGCTGCTGTATTCAATAGTTAGATATGTTGAAGCAGGATTCGGATACATACCGAACGTTTGTTCGGTTTCAGAAATGGATACAATACAATTGTTTACAGCCCGAGGTGTTGCATTTGTGTTAGTGATGAAATCTCCAACAGCGTCTTCACATCTTCCCCAGGCAGCGTCTGGATTCTGGCTCGGAACAGTTGTCGTTTGGAAGACATTTCCTAAAGTGTCGGACAGACTTAAAAACCCTCCACTTGAAGACAAGTTGAAGTTTGTGTGAGGATCTAAATAAACATTGTCGTTATCATCTGACCAGATTAACAGATGTTGTCCAGGTAAGATGAATACCGAACCTGGGAATTTCCATTTCGTTGGAACTGCAGCGTCATCGCTTACACAAACAGTGTTCAATCCAAGTGGAACGGATGCCGTATTTACTACTTCAATGTAATCTTTGAATTTGCCTTGCTCGTTACTAATCACACTCGAATTGCTTGCAACAACTTCATTCAACACAATATCATTGGCGGTTGCCATTTGAATGAGCGCATCAATTTCATAGAATTCATGTTCTGCTCTTTCCGGAGAGAACATTCCAGCCGTTGAGTTATCTGCATAGATGTAATATTGAATGCGAAGCGTGTTTACTGGAATAGATACTCCGTAAACCCCGTCATTGGCGCCTCCATCGTTATGCGCTCCGTCGTCGAACATAAGAGTTCTTGTAAAGACGTCAGATTTTTTATAGCGATACCCTAAATACACCTCTGATGCATTCGATACGGTTGCGTTAATGGAAACGGTTTCGAGGTAATAGGGAGAACTGTTTGAAGGAACAACGTTGGTGATGGTTGGAGGAACAGCAGCGAATGCCGAAGTGCCTTCTAAATAAGTTGCGCGTGAATCCATCAATTGATAAATACCTGCTGTTCCTGCTCCAGGAGGGCCACCACCACCGGTAATAGTAGTTGTGAGGTTGTTTAAATAATTTTGATAGGTGTAGAGGTAATTTGGATCCGTGCTAACAGCATTGTCTGCAGCGGCATGCATCGCGTCGATATATACTTTGTAATCTGCGTTAACGAAATTTTCGCGGTTAATGGTTCGAAGATGCGCCGTATACATTCTTTTGTAAACGGGGTTCGCAAGAAGCTTATTTATGAGCGGCCAACCCGAATCGTTGATGTGAATGTAAGGGTCCATTTGTTGCATGCCAGTTAGGTTCAGATTTCCGCCACCGCCAGGTCCACCGCCGCCTGTATTTGTTCCGAGCATGGTGTAACTTCCATAGGACATGTTTACATCCCACACCGTTGGAATCCAGCGGTGCTGGTGATTTCGATACAAATAATAATTCTGGCGGAAACTGCCAGAGTAACTGTCTAAGTTCACCAGCACATCGTTGTATGCAAGCATCCAAAGCGCACGATCCACATCGAGTGCATTCGCAATATCTCCCGAGAAATTATTCAACGTGTCAATGAAGTCTTGCAGCTTGTTCCATCCGAAATCAGATTGAACCTCATACTGCGTCAGATATCCAGTTGAATCCGCTGTTGAATACAACAATCCACTACCTCCTCCGGTTTGTACATTCTGAGGATTACACTTCACAAACGTACCGTAGGAGGTGTAGTAATGATCAAAATTGAATCGATTACCAATGTCTTGCGCATTGGTATAAATACCATGGTAATTGCCGTTTACGTAAACTTTAGCAAGGTTCGCTTTCGGACCTTCCATATACTGACGCAAAATTTTATAAGACGAAATTTCGCGCATCATACTCGGGTCTGAAAATCCGTTATTCAGTTTTAAGTCTTCGTACCCTTGATATTCTTGGTCAAGAATATAATCGAGTTTAATGTGGAATGGATTCTTCGCTCGTGTCGCATTGTAGGAACTGTTCCCTTTGTATTTCACACCTACTTGTAGAAACGCTTGACCATTAATCACAACACTGTCGGCAACCGTGTACGTCTCATTTGCAACAGCAGCATCGAGTATCGCATCCCACCCTGCGGTTGGAAAATAAATGCGAATGTCTTCAATAACATAAGGGTCATAAAAGTTGGTTTGTGCTGCAACGGTGAGGCTTGCGAATAGAAGTAAGGACAGGATATAATTTTTCATAGTATGTTATGCTGAAGTTAAGATATGCGATTTATGAAAAGGTTTAATATGATTTTCAACAGGCACCTTAATTCCTCATTTAACCGATTACTTTTGAAGCATGAAGCAGTATCACGATTTGTTACAACACCTTTTAGACAACGGTGTGAAGAAAGAAGATCGCACAGGAACGGGAACATTCAGCGTTTTCGGACATCAAATGCGATTTAATTTGGCGGAAGGATTTCCGCTTATGACAACGAAGAAGCTTCACACACGAAGTATTTTCATAGAGCTTCTGTGGTTTCTCAAAGGCGACACTAACATTTCATATTTAAAAGAAAACGGCGTTTCTATTTGGGACGAATGGGCCGATGAAAATGGAAATCTTGGTCCTGTATACGGCTACCAGTGGCGCTCATGGCCGAATCCAGACGGAAGCTCAACCGATCAGATTGTGAATTTGGTGAACGGATTAAAAAACAATCCGAACAGTCGCAGACACATTGTTTCTGCCTGGAACCCTTCATTCATTGAGGACATGGCGCTTCCGCCCTGCCACTGTTTGTTTCAATTTTATGTGGCGGAAGGAAAATTGAGTTGTCAATTGTACCAAAGAAGTTGCGATACATTTTTAGGTGTTCCTTTCAACATAGCTTCATACGCTTTGTTGGTTCACATGATTGCGCAAGTGTGCGATTTGGAAGTTGGAGATTTTGTTTGGACTGGTGGAGATGTGCATTTGTATTCCAACCACGTTGATCAAGCGAAACTGCAATTGACCCGCGAACACCGCACACTTCCTACTTTGAAATTAAATCCGAATGTGAAAGATCTTTTTGCATTCACCATGGACGATATTTCAATTGAAAACTACGATCCCCATCCACACATTAAAGCAGCTGTTGCGATCTAATGGAAATTTCTGTAATTGCCGCCATGGGCGTGAATCGTGAGATTGGTAAAGACAACGATTTAATGTGGCACCTTCCGAACGACATGAAGTTCTTCAAGGAGACAACGAAGGGACATCACATTATCATGGGAAGGAAAAACTACGAAAGCATTCCGCTTGCTTTTCGTCCTTTTAAAAATCGTGTGAACATTATTTTATCGCGCGATAAAAATTACGACGCCCCGGACTGTGTGGTCTTCGACGAACTAAGTCGAGCATTGGGTTTTGCGCGCGAAGGCGGAGAAACTGAAGCATTCATTATCGGTGGCGAGCAAATCTATGCTTGGGCACTTCGCGAAGGCTTTGTTCAGCATATTTATTTGACGCATATTGAAGGTGAATTCCCAGGTGCGCATGCGCATTTCCCTGAGTTCGATGCGAGTTTGTATTCAAGAGAGTTAATTCTGGAGCAAGAGGTTGACGAGAAGCATGCGTTTAGGTTTAAGACTTATAAGTACACTTTGGTTTAGTTGCTTTGCAAGGTCTTTCAGAAGGTCGCTACGCGAAGCGTCCTTGCAAAGCACCTTTCGTAGAACCTTGTCAATACACCTTCCGCAGGACCTTCTGAAAGATCTGCGAATTATCGTTTTTTCGATTTCCGTTTAACCAGATCGAAACTGTGTTGAACAAGCTCTTTCAATAATTTATCGGGAACGTCGCTGTTCGGTATGACAAGGTTCCAATGTTTTTTACTGGTGTGGTAGCCGGGTTGAATGCCGTTGTATTCTTCACGAAGTTCGATGGCTCTTTCGGGGTCGCATTTGAGGTTAATTCCTTTTTCGAAATTATCGAGATTAACCATGGCGAAGATTTTGTTTTCAACGCGAAAAACCAATGCGTTTTCGTTGAAGGGTAAATCGGAAGTCACTTCTTCGCTTATGGCTTGACACGTTTCAAAAAAATCTTCTATGTTCATCAATCGTAGGCTGCGCAAGGAACGTGATTGCGTTCTTTGAGTCCGCAAGCTCGGAAACCAAGGGTAATTTCGTGGGAATTGGTTGCGGCATAGCGCAAACGGTTTACTGTAATATCGTAGGCATACGCAATGGTTAAATAGGGAAGCGCATCTAATTTCACAAGGGCAGATCCTCCATGACCAGTTCTCCCCGCTATGCCAATTGCAATAATTTTTTTGTAATCAAACATCGCCTGTCCCTCTAAAGATGGTTTGCTTTTCCCGACATAATTCAACAACGCGGCTGGTTTAAAAGTGAATTTGTCATTCAATTGAACAGCCTTTCCAAACGCTAAAGTATAGTGCCTTCTCATCTGTGTATCTGGAAGTCCTTTTACTTTTGGTTGCGTGAGTTGTCGAACAGATAATCCGTAGAATCTGTCTTTTCGGTAAAGCCACAACCCAAAGTTCACCGTAGGGGCTACTATGCTTCCCAAAGAGTTTCCAATCACCGGATCTATTTCAATGTCGGGCATGCTAATTCCACCTAAACCAAGACGGTATTGCGTGAAGCCCACACCAATTCCCGAGGATAAGGAATAGCCCTTCGTTAACTTCATGTGGTAGGCGTAATTTGCTACGAGTGATGTGGTGCTGAACGGCCCGTACGTGTCGTTTTCCACCATGACACCCAATCCGTGAAAATTGTATCTGCGCTGCCCGAATTTGTTGTGCACGTTTACATACCCTGTTGTTGGTGCACCCTGAAATCCAGTCCACTGCTTGCGATATCCTACGCGCGCTTCCAAGCAAGGTGTGCTACCCGTGACAGCGGGATTGTAGTTTAAATAATTGTAAGTGAAATTCGTATAATGCGGAAGCTGCTGTGCTTGCACGTTGGAACCGAAGAACCACAAAATCGCTATGATTGCCAGGAATTTTTTCATCTTAATATGGAAACGATTCCTACATACGGCGGTATGTATAGGTTGTAAGCATTCAATTCAATCACGTAGTAGTAGGCGCCGGTTGGCAAGTATTTTCCGTTGTTCGTTCCGTCCCACGGTGTACGATAGCCGAGAGACTTAAACACAGGTTGGCCCCAACGGTCGAATACGCTAACCACTGCGGCTTCGAAGACAGGTCTGTCTATTCCGGTGATCGTCCACGTATCGTCAATGTTATCGTCATTGGGAGTAAGTGCGTTGTATATTGAAATCGGAGAAAGAATGTTAACGAAAATGGGAGCGTTCACGGTGCAGTCTCCGATAGTTCCAATAGCTGAAATGGCAATGGTCTGCCCCTCTTGCGTGGGGTAGAATGTCATGGTAGAATCGCTGGTGATTTCGCTGAATTCCGGCATAGGATCCCAGGTGTAGGTTGTGCCCGAGCCTGCGCCTTGCGCCATGGCAGAAGAAGATTCTCCTAAAATTATTTGGAATGGAGAGGTGCCCGCGAGAATGTCAACAGAGGTCCCCGCAATTTGTAAATCGTATGAGCAAATTCCGAAAAGTGGATCGTGATCTGATCCGACTAGAATTACATAGTCATGTTCGGGTAATAATCCGCCCATGTAAAAAACGGTGCTCGAATCTGAACTGAAGCACGGGCCAATAATGTTGTAAGAGGCGGGCAAACACGGATCCGCGGAAGGAATAAGCTCGGCAACAACTAATCCAATGGGATTGTCCCCAGAAAAGTCGTCACAGTCTTGATGGGTTAATCCAATTTCAAGAATTCCGTTGGGTGTACTTCCTGTGTGAAAACTATAAAAGTTTGTCATGGCATAACTGAAACAGCCTGTATTGAATGGAGCAGAGACCAATTGCTCGGTAGAAGGCTCGGCGTCTGCACAAATCACATTGCTAGCGACAGAAGCACACGGCTGTGCCATTGCTTTAGCAACAAAGAGAACTAGAGATATGGCTAAAAACAGATGTTTCATTTGACTATTCAAAAGTAATCATGACCGATCCTTTTTCAACGGCTTGGCCAGCATTCACTGAAATGCTTTTTACCACTCCGTCGGTTGGACTCTTGATTACGTTTTCCATTTTCATGGCTTCGAGAATTAAGAGAGGCTCGTCTTTTTTAATTTCCTTTCCAACTTCGGCGCTAATGGAAAGCACAAGTCCGGGCATTGGAGATTTCACTTGTTTAATTTTCGCGCTATTCGCAGATGAGAATCCTAACGAATTCAATAATGCGTCCAACGGTTCTTCTAACCGAACCTCGGTTGTTTTATTGTTAACTTTCAATACAACTTTCTTCTCTTCCTTGGAAAGGGAAAGAACTTCCACATTTACACTTTTTCCCTTCCAAACAAAATGCAGATGAGCCCCGTTTTGCAGGAGGTCTAGCGGTAACGACTGGTTGTTTAACACAACGGTTTTACTGTTTGTGTTCGAAGAAACTTCGAATGCGGTGGCATTATTTACAGTGGCCTTCATTTCTTATTCGTCTTAACGTACGCGAAGCTAACTAAATTCGCGCAGATGATGGGCGTCTATTTTCATATTCCGTTCTGCAGGCATGCCTGTCACTATTGCGATTTTCATTTTTCGACGAAACTCGATGCGCAAGAAGATTTGGTTCAAGCTATGTTGAAGGAAATGGCGCTTCGAAAAGAAGAATTATCGCAAAATAAAATAAGCACCGTCTATTTTGGTGGTGGAACTCCTTCGCTGCTTACTGAATCGCAGCTCGGAAGAATATTAGAAAACTTGGGGGAGGGAATATCTTCGGCGAAAGAAATTACGTTGGAAGCCAATCCGGAAGACCTTACGCCTGAATATTTACGCATGCTTCAGCGTCTTGGAATAAACAGGCTAAGCATAGGGGTACAATCTTTTTACGACGAGCATCTAGAATACATGAACCGCAAGCACACCGGGGCTCAAGCGGAAGCCGCAATCAAACGCGCACAAGACTCGGGAATCACCAACATTACAGCTGATCTCATTTTCGGAATTCCCATTGCCTCATTCTCGCAATGGCAGTCGAATGTAGAACAATTGCTTCAATTGGAAATCCCACATTTCAGTTCATATGCGTTAACGGTTGAAGAGAAAACAGTTTTCGGCGCACGTCAGAAAAAAGGAATGTTAGAGCCTCAGAAAGACGAAGAGGTTGAAAAGAGTTTTTTGTATTTAGATGAAACCGCGAAGCTTCTCGGATACGAGCATTATGAGCTTTCGAATTACGCGAAGCCAGGCTTTCGCTCTGTTCATAACGGGAATTACTGGAAAGGCATTCCCTATGTGGGTTTCGGGCCTTCAGCCCATTCTTTTTCAGAAGGAAAACGTCGCTGGAACATTTCGAGCAATCCGCAATACATTCGCTTGATTGAATTGAAAAAGGAATTTTTCGAATTTGAAGAATTGACGGAAGAGGATCGCTGGAACGAGCGCATCATGGTCGGACTTCGAACATGCGAAGGAATTGAATGGAAAGATTTTCCAGACGATTGGAAGAACGAGAACGAGCGACATTTTTTCAAGTTTGTGGAAGGTGGAAATGCAGAAATGGATGAAATTGGTTTTCGACTTACGCCGAGAGGATGGCTTATTTCCGACCACATTATTTCAACATTATTTATTTAATCTTGTATCATGAAACTAACGCTTGAGAAAGACGGACGACGCTATTCATTTCAAACTGAAAAAGGAATGGACATAAGCATCTCGATGAATCCGAAAGGACCGCGTGCTTGGTACGTAGAGCCTATGCGCATTGAACCCGTTCGAACCGAACAGTTCTTGGGTTCTGTTGCAGAAGGTGGAGCGGTAAATTTTCGCGACGTGTATTTCAATCCGCATGGACATGGCACGCACACAGAGAATGTTGGGCATATCGTTGATACAGATGTTCCGGTTGTCAGAAGCATAGGTTCCTCACATTATATGGCTAAACTGGTTACGGTTGTTTTAATGAGACAAGATGTTTCACAAGGTCTTACACAAGGTGCTTCGCAAGACCTTCCGCAGGACCTTTCGCAGAATCTTGAAACCGGTGCTTCGCAAGACCTTCCGCAGGACCTTTCGCAGAATCTTGAAACCGGTGCTTCGCAAGACCTTCCGCA
>CAIZGX010000069.1 GCA_903932685.1 uncultured Bacteroidota bacterium
AGAGCGCTTCGGCGAATTCATAACTATACGCCCGGAACCACAGGCAATATGGCCGAAACGCTTGTCTGACGAGGAGTGGAAGAAGCGTGCACACGTTCGTTTCGTGCAGAAGGGAAGTAATATTGGCGAGTGGACCAAGTTGAAAAAAATGCCCGATCAGTGGAAAATTCAATACGAATTAATCAACGGAAAGAATTTGAACATGCGTTTGGGAATGACTTCCTTTAAACATGTTGGAATTTTTCCGGAACAGGCAGCCAATTGGGACTTTTCCATTACAGCTATGGAAAAAATGCAAATTGAAAAGCCGAAAGTCTTGAATTTGTTCGCCTACACCGGAGGAGCGACAGTGGCCTGCGCAACGCACGGAGCAGATGTTACGCACGTCGACAGCATAAAGCAAGTAGTGACGTGGGCGAATGAAAATGCACAACTTACAGGCACCAAAGACATTCGTTGGATGGTGGAAGACGCCTTGAAGTTTGTTCAACGTGAAGTGAGAAGAGGAAACAAATACAACGGAATTATCTTGGATCCTCCGGCGTTCGGACATGGACCGAAAGGGGAGAAGTGGAAGTTGGAAGAACAGATTTCTGAATTGCTCGATGGAGTTTTGCAATTGCTGGATCCGAAAGAACATTTCCTTGTTTTGAATGCATATAGCCTCGGGCTTTCTCCGCTTATTGTTGAAAATCTACTTCGTCCATTTGCTGGAAAGAACCTATCTATCGGAGAACTTTATTTGAATGCTGAAAGCGGTGTGCTTTTGCCTTTAGGCGTATTCGGAAGAATTCTAAAAGTATAATCTCATGCGGAAAATATTCCTCTTTATTTCTGTTGCAATGGCTTTCGCTTCGTGCAAAGTCAAGGAGAATGTTCCTCAATCGATTCACACCATTCAACCCATGGCAACTGCGAAATTGTTCGATCCGCATTCAGCGGCAACGTCAGACGCTCGAGTAACTCACTTGCATTGGACCGCAAATGTGAATGTTGAAACGCATGTCATTTCAGCTAATGCGACCTATGACTTTAAAGCAGAGAAGGGTGCGAAGCAAATTTCTTTCGACACGAAAGATTTAAATATTGAATGGGTGATGGTGAATGGAAGAATGGCAAGCTACACTTTGGATGAAGAGAAGCCTTTTTTAGGTAAAGCGCTGCATGTCGAAATTCGAGATATCGATAATCTAGTGAGCATTCAATACACAACCTCTCCGAATGCAGAAGCGTTGTTGTGGGTGGAAAAGGAAAACGAATTGCCTTTCCTTTTTTCGCAGTCACAAGCCATTCTAGCAAGAACATGGATTCCTTGTCAGGACAGCCCTTCGGTGCGTTTCACCTATTCTGCCGATGTTAAAGTTCCGAAAGAATTAATGGCGTTAATGTCTGCGGAGAATCCGCAGGTGAAATCACAAGACGGGAAGTATCACTTCGAAATGAAGCAACGCATTCCTTCTTATTTGTTGGCATTGGCTGTTGGAGACGTGGCGTTCAAATCGTTGAGTGAAAACACAGGCGTTTATGCAACAGCAGATATGCTTGAGCTTGCTTACAACGAATTTTCAGACATGCCCGGAATGGTAAAAGCAGCAGAAGATTTATACGGACCTTACGCTTGGGAGCGATACGATGTTTTGGTTCTTCCCGGAGCATTTCCTTTCGGAGGAATGGAGAATCCAAGATTGACGTTTGCTACGCCTACCATTTTGGCTGGAGATAAATCGTTGGTTTCGCTCATCGCACACGAGTTAGCCCACAGCTGGAGCGGGAACTTGGTCACCAACGCTACTTGGAACGACTTCTGGTTGAATGAAGGATTCACGGTGTATTTCGAACAACGCATTATGGAGTCGCTCTACGGAAAAGCAAAGGCCGAGATGTTGGCCACCTTGGCACGCCAAGATTTGAATGCAACACTCGCAGAACTTCCTGCTGAGGATACGCATTTGAAATTGGCTCTGGAGAATAGAAATCCAGACGACGGAATGAATGACATTGCTTACAATAAAGGCTATTTCTTCCTTCGAACCATAGAAGAGAAAGTTGGAAGAGAGAAGTTCGACGCGTTCTTGAAGAACTACTTCCAATCGCATGCATTCGGTGTTATGACTACAGAAGGATTCATAGATATTTTAACAACAGAACTTTTGACCAAAGAGCAGGCAGATGCTATTGGAATTGACGAATGGATTTATTCAGCCGGATTGCCTGCGAATACCGCTGTTGTTCAATCGGCAGAGTTAGAGAAAGTAGATGAACTCCGATTGAAGTGGGAAGGAGAGGAGATAGCGAACGAAGATCTTCCTTGGAACAACTGGAGTTACCAAGAGCGTTATCGCTTTTTGTCGAATGTGAATTACAATCTGTCGCTCACTAAAATTCAGTCTTTGGATGAGAGCTTCCATATTTCGAAAATTGGAAATTCAGAGGTGCTGTTTGCTTGGTTCATGTTATCTATTCAAGCAAAGAACGAAGCGGTCTTCTTAGACCTTGCTACATTTTTAGAAAAAGTAGGCAGAAGAAAATTTGTTGCTCCGTTGTATGAAGCCATGGAAAACAGCGGTTATCACGTCACAGCATTGAGCATTTACGCGAATTGCAGAGTCAACTACCACGCGGTGACACAAAACACCGTTGACGAGACGCTACACTATTTCGAGAAGTAGAAACGAAAATTTTAATTTAATTTGGAAGAGAGCGAAGCTCGTTTCAACCTAAATTCCGAAACATGAAAAGGCGTTTTTCAATAGCTCTTGTGTTATTCCTTTTTTCGTTTGCCGTTCAGGCCCAACAACGAGGAAAGGTCATTTCATTCAATACCAAGAAACCTATTAGTGGAGCGGTTGTTAAGTGGAGCAACGGAAAGCAATTCGCTGTTACAGATGAGCAAGGTGAATTCGCTATACCAAGTTCGAACAACGGTTATGTGGTTCAATCCATTGGATATTACGATTACATCACCACGAAAATTGGAAGACTTATTGAACTGACCGAGCAGATTTATCAGATGCCAGTTCTGAGTATTACAGATAAGCCCGATAGCATTTTCGGAAGTGTGAAATATTCCGTGGGCGATTTTGTTTGGTGGAATGGGAAGCTAACGATGCTGCTCTATGAGCATGAAAAATTATTTAAGCCGGCAAGCGAAAAACGCGATTTGTGGGAAGACGCGTGGATTGCTCAAGTCGATTCTTTCGGGAAAATAATTAGTTCGTTTCATATTAATGAACCCGCTGAGCGCTTTCATTTAGCGCCAACAGGTGCGTGTTTTGTGTTGACAGAAAATTCTGTTTTCCAACTTCAGGCGGAACCGTTTTTGCACTTGGATAAGTTGAGTTATGAATCCTTCAGACAAGAGTTTGAACCTATCTGCGGATTCCTCAATTCGAACATTGTCTTTCACACCTTCACCGAAGAGTATCCAGAGTTCAGTTATTATTTGTTGAAAAAAGACAGCACCGATCCCATAGAGTTGGAGCACGTTGCAGACTCGCTAACCATGGAACTATTCAAGTCGGAATACAAATACATGGATGGCAGAGCTAAGCGCATTGCCTATCAGTATGAGTTAGATTATGGGGTGCCCAAAGAGATTGTTGCCGGGCAGATGACGCGGTTCAAGGAAAGTTTGTTTTACAGAGATCCTGTAGCGAAGATTGTTCAATTGGAAAACAGTTGGTCTATTTTCAATATTTCGCAAGGCCAAGTCTTGAATATCAACGCAGAAGGTGATTTTATAAATCGAATTAAGATGCTTGGAGAAAGGAACCTTTCCAACTTACCCGTTCAAGAGAAAATTCATAATGTGCAATACGATGCTGAAACGAAGGAAGTCGTTTGCTTTACTCAGCTTCGAACAGGGGAATCTATGTTGTATGTCTTGAAGGAAGATGGAAGTCTTGTCCTGAGGAAAAACTTGTATTGGCGCCACATTCGCAATGCACAAATAAAAAACGGTAGAGTGTATTACCTCTACCGCCCTTTTGAAAGCCGAAACAATTGGTTTCTCTACGCAGAATAATTAAACCACGTGATTCCAGTTGTGCGTGTCTTTTTCTCTTCCGCGTTTTACGCGATCTAAGTACAAAGCAACTTTAGGAGCAAACTCCCAGGTTGAATATTCATTCAAATTATAATCTTCACCGTCTAAGCAAATGGTTCGAATAGGAGCAATGGTAGCGGCTGTTCCTGCCCCAAATGCCTCGTTGATCTCACCGTTGCGAAGTCCTTCAATGAGTTCAGCAACAGCTATTCGCTTTTCAACTACTTCATATCCCCAATCTCGAGCAACTTGCAAAATAGAGTCACGCGTAATTCCACTTAAAATAGAATCTGAAAGTTGAGGAGTCATAATTGTGTTTCCCTTCCGGAACATTACGTTCATGGTGCCACTTTCTTCCAAATACTCATGACTTTCGGCGTCGGTCCACAACAATTGATGGTAGCCTTCCGCTTGTGCTTTCTTAGTTGGAAGCAAAGCCGCAGCGTAATTTCCCGCAGCTTTCGCAGAGCCGGTACCGCCGTGTGAAGCGCGTGAGTAGTGGTGTTCAATCTTAACTTTTAATTCGGAAGTGTAATAACTTCCAACCGGGCTGGTGAAGACCACAAACATATAGCTGTCACTTGGCTTCACTCCCACATATTCGTCGATGGCAAACATGTGCGGACGAATATATAGCGCCTCTCCGTCTAGAGTAGGCACCCAATCGCGGTCCAATGAAATAAGTTGTTCAACACAGTGAACAAAAACATCTTCTGGTAAGGTAGGCATGCACAAGCGCTCGGCACTGTGGTTCATGCGTTTCGCATTTTCTTCCGGACGGAAAATAAAGACTTCATTATCGCTATTACGAAAAGCTTTCATGCCTTCGAAAATGGCTTGGCCGTAGTGTAAAGAGCTAATAGCTGGAGAGAAGTGCAGAGGGCCATACGGTTGAATAACAGGCGCGCCCCATTCTCCGTTGTGGTATTCCATGGCTAACATGTGATCCGAAAAAACATGTCCGAAGCCCAAATTCTCCCAATCGACTTGGTGAATGCGGCTTTCGGCTACTTTTCGAATCTCAATCGGTTTTTGTGTTGCTATCATTGAGCGGTTTGATTGATTCCCTAAAAATCAGGAAACCAAAAATAACACAATTCTTCAGACTTTAAGCATTCGCAGAAGGCGCGAACAGAAATTTGTTAGGGCTAACCAATTCTTTCTTTACGGCATACATAACAATTGCCGCAGTATTTTTTACACCAAGTTTCTGCATGATGTTCTTTCTGTGCGTGTTTACTGTGTGGGTGGAAAGAAATAATTTCTCAGCAATCTCAACGTTGGTATAGCCCTCAGCTATTAGAGTAATGATTTCATTTTCCCTATTGCTTATGGTTGTAGGCTCGCAGTCATAGGTTGCAACTGCCAAATCATCGATATCGATAGCCTCTTTGCGTATACGATCGACAATATTTCCACAAAAGAAAACGCTACCAGCTGCGGTTTCACGCACCGAATCTAAAATCTCGTTTACATCACAATCCTTACGAATGTAGCTTGTCACTCCAGCACGCAAGGCATTCACAATGGTTGCTCCGCTTTGGTCAGCCGTAAGCGCAACAATTTTTAATTTAGGTTGAAGACGCAAGGCTTTCGTAATGGTGTCAACAGAGAATCCTGGCGCAGTAAAATCCAAGAGCAGAACATCTGCTTCGAAGGAAAGGAGTAATTCGTATAAACTCTCAGAGTTCCCTGCATCGCCGATGATTTCTATGTTTTCGTAGTTTGAAAAGATAGAATGAAGTCCGGTTTGGACAATCTGACTGTTATCGGCAATGATTAATCGAATCATGCCGCGAAGATATATTAAGTAAAACGATTCTAAATAAGAAATTCCGATTATTTCTTGTTTCCCAATTTATACGTTACCTGAACGCCATAGCGAGCAAAACTTTCGGCTTCACCCGAAGGAATGTTGGAATGAATGTTTTGTTGGAAATTAACCCCATAAGCCCATCTGCCATGGTATGCATCAATAGCGAAATTGGCCCAGGTTTGATTTCCTCCAGTTGAAACTTCAGCAACGCCATATGAAAAATCTTGCTTCTGATTTTCGAATCCAATTCCTAATTGAGGCAGCAAGGTCAGTCGCTGCGACTCGAGATTCCATCTATAAAAAACAACAGCGTAAGTTGAAGTTGAATTTCCAAATTGATAGCTCAATTCATTTTCAGAATAAAATCGCTCTTGCGCATTCAATGCAAGTCCTAGATTTTTTCTTCGCAACACGTAATACAAATTGAAATTGTATGCGTATGCTCCTTTTCCCAATTGGAAATTCGCTGGTAATCTGAGCATTGTTTCGTCGCGTTGCATGTATTTTCCAGTTGGAAGGGCTACGCCCAGTCCAATAGTAAGTATGTGTTTTACTGTTCGAAATGAACTGTCGGAAGTGTTGATTAAGATACGAGCAGCTCCGAGTTGAATGTCGCCAATCCCTTTGATTTGAGTTGTTCTAGCCGTTTCAACGCGTGTGTTGATTCCAAGCGGGACACTCGCAGAATAGATCATTTTTTTTGAATTGAATTTTCTGAAGGTAAATTCATGTTGAAGGAAATGATCTTCGAGAACAATGCTAGAGGGTAGAGGACTGCTGTAGGCAGCAGTTGGATGAATGGAAGAAAAGGCATTCACCCGGAAGGCGAATTGATTTTGTCCGAACAAAGGAATGACTCCTTGGAAATTTCCAGATGCACCACCTCCGCATCCATCACAGGCGTAGGTTGAAAGTGAGGCTGCCAAAAGCAGCCCCACTAGAAAAATTCGTAAACTCATATTATTGGTGCAAATGTTCAAACGTAATAGCACCAAGCATATTCGTTAGAAAACTTTCGCTCTCTGTAGTTCCCGCAGCAATTGTGCTATACACCGCAGGAGTAATTCCAATCGCGAAAAGAGATTCCATATTCATACTCATGTGCAAAACAGGAGCAGCGTTCGGAGCAATCGATAACACACTGCCGAAATCGAATATGGAAGTTAATGCGGCTCCATTGGCATTGTACGCTTCATAATCAAACGCCGCATTAGCAACGCTTCCCGAAACAGTTCCAAATACAGCCGATGTTTCTGTCCCCAAAGCGAATTGAACTCCCGTGTAATCGCCATTCGGAATGTCAGCCATATCTACCGACGCACTGCCCGGAATGGCGAGATTAATCTCGTGAGTCAACGCCGACTCGTAATAACTTCCATCTGTTTTAATCAAGCGAATGTGCGAGATGTAATAGTTCCCAGAACTGAAAATAACCGTGTCGCCATTCGCATCGACATACGGAGTGTTCACCTGAAAGGCACTCGCCCCGAACTTGTGTTCCATCTCGAATTCAAGCGCACCTGCCGTTCCAGTAGGTGTATTATCGTCATGGTTGTCGTGATCTTTATGGCACGATGAAAAAGTTAAAAGACTAAGTGCAGCAAATGCCGCATAAAAAATGTGTTTCATAAAAAATGTAATTGATTTGAATTAAAATAATTGGAAATAGCAGCGGAAATGCGCTGTTCAAGTCAAATCATATCAACAAGGCGGATGCTCAATTTCCAAGAAAGGATCTTGAACATGTCCTTCGTTATGAAAGGCAAAAGAGGGATTTTCTTCCACCCAAATAGAGAATTGAAAATCGATTGATTTCGAACAATCGAATGCACTGAGTTGTAACTGCTGAACAAAATCAAGTGCTTCTTTCGATGCATCTTTTTCCTTCGATGCCGATTTCAACTGTTTCTTCAAGGCGCATTTGCCATTACAGTCCATATTCGGATTGTTCTTGTTCGCACAAAGAACTTCTTTGTAATAAGAAAAGTTAATCATGTAATTCAACGAATAGCCCGATTTTACAAGCGTTGGGGCAAGTAAAAGAAGAAAAAGGGCGAGCGCTAAAATTCGTTGCAAAGTATTCTACTAAAGTGAGCGCAAGTTAATACCGCTAGCTGTAACTTTGCCGCCGCAATGACGAAATTTTTCTCTTTCATTTCAGTATTTACCCTTTTCACGTTGATTATTGACTTTTATTCTTACCAAGGAATAAAACAATTGACGGAGAAATACTCAGATTTCTGGAGAAAGCTCTGGCGTCGCCTGCTTTGGGTGCCTTCAATCATGGCTCTGATTCTAATTGTCATTGTATTTATTGGTTCAGAGAAGGAAGTGAAGGGAAGTAATTTCAAGTTCTTCTACTTTGTAACCGGATTCATCTTTATTGCGTTGGTACCGAAAGTGGTTTTCTTGGTGTTTCATTTCATGAACGATTTGGTTCGAATGGGGAAGTGGATTGTTCGGAAACTAAAGGGACTTTTAACCAAAAACGAGGACACCGATTTCGAAGAGAAAGAATCCGATAAAATGACGCGCTTTCAGTTTTTCAATCAAGTAGGATTGGGAGCTGCGGCTGTAACCATGGGGGCCACGTTTTACGGCATATTAAGAGGTAAGTACGATTTTCGAGTTTGTGAAGAATCTATTTCATTCGCCAACTTACCCAAATCATTCAACGGTTTGCGCATCGTTCAAATAAGCGATGCGCATTTAGGTAGCTTTCTCGATAACAGTTTCGAAGAGGTAGATGCTGCGCTGAAGAGAATAAATGATTTGAATCCAGATGTCATCTTCTTCACCGGAGATTTGGTAAACAACCTCGCTGAAGAGGCAGAGCCGTGGGTAAGTTACTTCAGTCAATTGCACGCTCCTCTAGGTAAGTTCTCGATCTTAGGGAATCACGACTATGCTGAATACGTCTACGATCCAAACGACACAGCGAATGCGCAAATTCTTGCCGAGAATATGCTTCAATTGGAATCTGTTCATGACCGCATGGGCTTTCGCTTGCTGAAGAATGAAACCGTTGAGTTAGAAAAGCAAGGCGAGAAAATTTCTTTAATAGGAATTGAGAACTGGGGAAAGGGACGTTTTTCAAAACACGGAAAGCTCGATGTGGCTATGGCTAACATGCCTCAAAACAGCTTTAGCATTTTGCTTTCTCACGATCCTAGTCATTGGGAAGCACAAGTACTCGGACAGCAAAACATTGACGTGACATTTTCAGGACACACACACGGAGCTCAATTCGGAATTGAAGCACCCATGCTTCACATCAAAGCAAGTCCTTCACCATGGTTTGGCTACAAACGTTGGGGAGGTTTATACCAAGAGGGAAATCAATACTTATACGTAAACAGAGGGTTCGGATTTTTAGGATTTCCCGGCAGAGTAGGCATGCCTCCCGAGATTACCCTGATCACCATGTTCTCGGCGTAATTGAGTTTCATCAATAAGGTGTTCATAACCATGATATACATTAGGTTAATATCGGAAACCTTTTTCAGTTATATTTGGTAAGTCTATATAGAGCTATGTCAAACCAAGAAGTAAAACAACTGCAACACATTCATGCCGACTACCACAAAGTAGTGGGTGATGTTCTTTTAGAGGCAAGTGGTGAGCTCCTGGTGTTTGCTCATTTTGGCGACTTTACTCCGAATAGAAACGAGCATATTCTTGAAGCCATTTCTTGCACCGATATCAATAAAAAGGAAATTCGCCAAACCACTAAGCGTGTGGTAACCGTATTGGTTGAGATGTTGCAGAACATTTCCATTCATGGCGAAAGAGGAGAAAACGGATTAATGAATGCATATTCAGTTGTCGCGAAAGGGAACGATTATTTCCGCTTGTGTACTGGGAATATGCTGAACGTTGCCTCTGCGAAATCGCTTATGCGTCGATTAGAACTGCTAACTGAGTTCGATAAAGAAGATCTTAGAACAAAAATTCGTCAACGCTTAAGTGACGAGGGATTGAGCGACAAGGGTGGTGCCGGTCTAGGCTTGCTAACCATTGCAAAGAAAGCAGAGAAGGGTTGGTCTTATCGTTTCGATCTTATGGAAAACGATATGGTGTATTTTCAATTGAACGTTTCTGTTCCAATGGTAGAAAAATAATGAGAGTACTTCTTTTTTTAAGTGCGATTTTTCTTTTTAGTTCATCAATTTATTCTCAAAGCAAAATTTACAATTTCGATTTAAGTCTTATTGAATCGAGAGGGGCCACGCTTGCAGAGGGGTTGAAATCTACCGATTATGAAATTCAATTGCGCGCTGCGCAACAGGCAGCCACTTGGGGAAAGGCAGAGCATATTCAGGATTTGATTTTTCTGCTTTTCAATTTAAGAAATTCGATTACGCTTCCGATGCACTACGAAACTATGGCTGCTGCGGCTTATGCACTTGGACAAATTGAAGGCTCCAATGTGCAGCAAATCGAGGCTTTACAGACAACGGTTCTAAATGTTCCAAATCAGAAATTAGTCAAGGAATCTTGGATAGCATTAGGTAAATCGTTGCACGAAACCGCTTCGTTGGGTGTTCGTCTTGAAGACGCTTATAAAAAGCATCCGGAAATTCCACACAACCAATATGCTTGCTTGGCTTTGGCAGCTCGCAAGAGAATCAATCAAATAGATTTTGTAAAATCCATTTTGAGTTATGATGATATCTTAAATTGGGAAGAAGAAGCGCGAGTGGCTTTGGCGCAAGTTCTTTCGCGAACAGACTATAATTTTCTATCTGGAAATGTACCGAGCGATACGCTTTACAAATCGAAAGTGAAGCGTTGGGTTCAAAATGAAAAGTCGAAATACGTTCGAATTCAATTTGGAAGATTAGCCAGCCGCTATGAATGGTGGACGTTGCTAAACGATTTGGCTTGCAGCGAAGACGAGCAAATAGCGGAGCCAGCAATTCAAGTTATGCTCGCTAAGGATTCAACTTTCATTTCAAATATATTTTGGGCTGATTTGAAGAAGAAAGCAAGTGCGTTCAACTACATGCGCGTAGGTATTCATTTCAATCAATTCGATTTCGATCAAATTCGAGAAGTCTTGCGTGCCATGCCGAACAATAGCCGCGAGCAAATAGAGTTGGCCGGTGTATGGAATGAAAACGGACATCCCGATGCGCAGAATTTCATCATGCACAAGTACTCAGAAGCAGAAGATCTGTTTCATAGAATCCTCTGGGTGCGTCAGATGTCGAACTCTTATTTATTTATAGACTCATTAGTCATAAACGACTTTCCAACCGCTCCACCTGCTTTGCAATACGCCATTACCGAATGTGTCCTCGAATACGCGAAGAGTAATCCGAGGTTTAACGAAAATTTATTTCCGGGTTGGTTCGCTGTATTGTGGACCTCTCAAGATGCTGGTGTAATTTCACTTTTAGCCACGTGGGCTTTGGAGAATGCTGAACGCGTAAGAGGCAATGCTTTTCTTGGAACGAGCATCAAACAGGCTCTTCCCCTGTTTCAAAAAACAGAGACTGTAGAAACGTATAACGCCCTTTTAGATGCATACAATGCCACACAGATGGAAGAAAAGTTTTTGGTGAGAATGCAACAAGTAACGCGTCCTTTTCCTTCCGAAAAAGAATGGAGAAAGAATCAATCGTGTAAGGTGAAATTGAAAACAGATGTAGGAACGGTTGTGATTAAACTCAATGGAATGAACGCACCTGAAAGTGTTGCGAATTTGTTGAAGTTGTGTAATCAGCATTATTACGACAGCATAGCGTTTCATAGAGTTGTTCCGAACTTTGTAGTCCAAGCGGGCTGCACGCGCGGAGACGGAATGAGCGGAATGCCCTATGTGATTTCTTCGGAATTTATGGGACACAATTTCGCACCATTGCACATCGGAATGGCCAGTGCGGGCAAGCACACTGAAAGTGCACAATGGTTCATTACGTTGGCTTACACTCCAAATCTGAACGGACGCTACACCGAATTCGGAGAAGTGGTGAGAGGAAAAAAAGTGTTTCAAAAGATTCAAGTCGGAACGCGAATTCGAACTATGCGTGAACAACATTTATTTTGAATTGTAGTTTGTTTATGGAAAGTATAATTCCGATGAAATTAAAACTAGTATTACCCTTTTTCGTCTTAGCGCTAGCCTCTTGCGCGCAATCGAACAAAGAAAATCACAAAGGAGAAATTATGAAAGTTGAAATGAACGATTCGTTAGAAGTAGCCACCCTTGCTGGCGGATGTTTCTGGTGTGTAGAAGCGGTATACGCTAACGTGAATGGAGTGACGAAAGTAGAGTCGGGATATGCCGGCGGATTCATTAAAAATCCATCTTACAAAGAAGTCTGCAATGAAACGACAGGACATGCAGAAGCTGTTCAGATTTATTTCGACCCAAGAGTAGTTTCATTTTCTCAGTTGCTTGAAATCTTTTTCGTAGTTCATGATCCTACAACCTTAAACAGACAAGGTCCGGATGCAGGAACACAATATCGCTCTGCTGTTTTTTATCACAATGAAAAACAAAAGGAATTGGCCATGAAAGCCATTCAAGCCATAAATGAGACTGGCGAGTGGGGTGCGAATGCAGTTACCGAAGTAACAGAATTCACAAACTTCTACAAAGCTGAAAATTACCATCAAGATTACTACGCTTTAAACGGAGAGCAACCGTATTGTCGCGTTATGATTACTCCGAAGTTGGAAAAATTCAAAAAGCGTTTCGGAGAACTAGCGAAATAGTTTTTTCTATTTTCTGAATTGCCTTAACTTAGACAACTAATTGATTCAAAGCTGAGTCTATTGGAAAACCTAAGACATGAAAAAATTCTTATACTCAATTTTATTCGCCGCTTCTGCTCTTTCGAGCCAAGCGCAATTCAACGTCGATTCCATCTCCGATCAAACTTCTGCTGTAGAAGATTTGTTTTTAGCCAACGGAATCTTCGTGAACAACATCGCATTCATCGGGGACTCAGCTCAATTGGGATGGTTAACCGATGGAGATTCTGTTTCATTGGGAATCAATCAAGGTTTAGTACTTTCAACAGGTTTAGCCACATCAGTTAGCACCGGCAATAATGTGGCTGGCGGTAATTGGTCGACACCTAGCAATGCAGATTTGTATACACTCACGGGTTTTCCAACGTACGATTTGGCTCAACTCGATTTCGATTTCATAGCAACTGGAGACTCTATGACTTTTCAATTTGTCTTTGGATCTTCAGAGTATCCTGAGTTTGTTGGAACGAGTTTCAACGATGTCTTTGGTTTTTTCGTGAGTGGTCCTGGGATCGTTGGTCCATACGCCAACAGCGGTGTAAACATTGCATTAGTGCCTGGAACGAATACGATTGTGAGTATCAACACCATCAATGCAGATATTAATTCAGCTTTATACAACGACAATTCGACATTTGCTATTCCAAACTTATTTTGCGACGGGTATACCGTGCCAATGTTTGCTTCAATTGGAAATTTAGTTGTAGGTGAATCGTACCACATTGCACTTGCTATTGCTGATGCTTCAGATGCAATGCTCGATTCATGGGTGTTCTTAGGTGGAAATTCATTCCAACAATTCTGCACAGTGAACTTGTTGGAAGAAGCAGATGACAGAGGTGCACAACAATGCATGCTTTCTCAAGTAAAGGCCGATTTGGATTACACCGTTTTCTGCGGAACAATTACGCTTGAGAATCAATCAGAAGTGAATATGAATGTCGCGAATGCCTACTACGACATGGGCGACGGTAACACCATTACTGCTCATGCAACTGATGTTTATTCTTATGTTACTCCAGGAAACTACACCGTGAAGTTGGTGCAAGAAACCATCGATGGTTTCACCGCGAAATACACTCTAGGTACTTTTCCAATTTCTGAAATCATGCCTGCAGAGCCTATTATTTCACAAAATGGTTCTGTGGTGAGCATCGACAACTATGACCCTTCTTGGTTGGTTTCTTGGTTTGTTTCTGCCGACGGCGGTTTCACGTACACCGAACTAGAAGGTGTTACTACTCCTTCTTTCGATGTGAACGGCATTGTTTCTGACGGAACGTTTATCTATGCTGGAATTAGCAACGGTTGCTTGAACAGCTCAGATGCTCAAATGGTAGTAGGTGTGGATGAGCTTTATCAAAACTCATTCAGCGTTTATCCGCAACCAGCAGATCAAGAAATTTTCTTCTCGAATGTAAACGAGCCAAAGACTGTTAAAGCTTTCGATGCAACAGGAAAGCTAGTTCTAATGGAAAACAATGTTTCGAGTGTTCTGAACATCTCTACCTTGTCTCCAGGATTTTATGTTTTACATGTAACGAACAGAAACGGAAAGCAAGAGCGTGTGAGTGTGATGGTGAAGTAAGAAATGCTGAAAGAAGAATTTAAATATTTTTGGAAAGGAGCGCGATGGTTCGCGCTCTTTCCTGTTTTATACCTCCTGCTGTTATTCGTCAATCACCGATTTCAGTTGAGCGATTTCAACGTGTATTACGGAGCGGCCGATGCTTTAATCAACGGAGAACAAGTGTATGGCAAGGCATTCGGATTGTCGAGTGGATACTACAAATACTCTCCAGAAATCTTGGTTCCCTTTCTTCCCTTTGCTTTGTTGAAATATGATGTGGCTGCGGTCTTGTTTTACTTGATCAATTCGGGAATTATTCTGCTGTTGTTGAATGAATTCAAGCAGACGTTTTTCAAGTCGTATGAATGGGGAAGGGAAGTGTGGTTCTTTTTGATTGTTACAGTTTTATTTTTCGGAGATCAA
>CAIZGX010000070.1 GCA_903932685.1 uncultured Bacteroidota bacterium
GATTCGAAGAAATTTCAACTAGATACACCCCTTCTATCTAAGAAATTTCCACAACTCATTCAAGGAGTCATACGCGGATTTGAATTCGAAAGAGATCGATTGGCTTATGACGTAGTTCTTCAAGCAGAAACGGGATTTATGTATATGAATGGGGCGGCAGATGGACTGCCCACGAAAATGCCCGTTGCTCTGATAGATGTGCTAGCGGCCCATCAGTTGAAAGAAGGAATTCTTTGTGCGTTGATTCAAAAAGCAAAAACCGGAAAGGGAGCTTGTGTTGAAGTATCGCTTGAAAAAGCAGCGCTTGCATCATTGGTAAATCAAGCGAGTTACTTCCTCATGACCGGTCACATTCCTCAGCGCATGGGATCCCTTCACCCCAATATTGCTCCTTATGGAGAGCTGTTACAAACACAAGATAAAAAATGGATTGTACTGGCTGTGGGCAGTGATGAGCAATTCAAAAAATTGAATTTCATTTTAAACACGCCTGAAAACGATACCGACAGCAGATTCTCTTCAAACACAAGTCGCGTAAAAAACAGAATCGAATTGTTTGATATTCTTCAACGAGAATTTCAAAAAATAAGCTCTGATAAGTTCGAGCATGAGGCTATGAATAGCGGAGTGCCTTATGGCCGGGTTAGGAATATGGAAGAGGTCTTTGAACGCGATGCGGCGTCTAAAAGCGTATTAACTGAATTCATCGAAGGCGATGAAACTAAACGCCTTGCCAGCGTGGCTTTTACTATTCAACCGAATAGTTAAAAAAACAAATCGCTTAAAGCATCGAGAGAAAAGCCTTCCTTATCTTTTTCAGAAAGCACTTTCTCCCCTTCTGGCCATTGAATACCCACATTGGCATCAAATGCATTCAAACATATTTCAGAATTCTTGTCGTAATAATTTGTGCACTTGTATTGAACAATAGTATCGTCCTCGAAACAATAAAAACCGTGTGCAAAACCCTCAGGAATAAATAACGATATTCCATCTCCACCCTTCAATTCGATTTGATAACTCTTACCAAATGTCGGCTCGGTTCTTCGCAAATCAACAACAACATCTAAAATCCTTCCTTTAACCACGCGTAATAATTTCGCCTGAGACTTTGGTGATTTCTGAGCATGCAATCCACGCAAAACACCTTTTGAAGAAAGACTCTCATTGTCCTGCACGAACGTAATATTCATTCCAGTTTCAATTCTAAATTGAGCCTCTTTAAACGTTTCTTGAAATCGACCTCGGTCATCACCTATAACAGGAAGATGCACCATTAGTAAGTCGCGAAAATCAGTCTTCTCTATTCTCATAATTACTTTGTAATAACTAGGAATAAGATTAACGTCGAGGAAAACAAACTCACCAAAGGCGCAATATCTTTTACGAATTCATTGGTAATTTGAGGCACTGGTTCTACATATATGATATCACCCGCTTGAACAATCATTTTTGCATTTTCAACTCCTTCAATAGTAGATAGATTCAATCGATAAACTTCATTCACCCCTTTGTTCGTGCGAATGATTTTAATTTTTGATGCATTTCCACGTTCACGAATTCCTCCTGCTAGAGCAATAGCCTCTATTACAGAAATATTCTGATTCGCTATAGGCACCACAGTTCCCAAACTTCCATCACCCGAAAATACCATTACTCGTCTATTTAGAACACGTACAAGACAATACGGATCATTGTAATTGATGAACCTAGATTCGAGATATTGCTGAGCCTCTTGGATAGATAAACCAGAAAGCTTGGTCTTTCCTAAAACGGGTAAATCAACTTCTCCGTTTTTATCTATAATGTAATACAAATCGAATCCGCCATAATTCGGTTGACGCTCTATACCGCTCGTTGTATATTCCAAAATCATAGCACCATCTCCAGTAAATAAGTTTATTGTGATATAGTCAAAAGAAGCCAATTTGTATTCTTTGTTCGTTGAATCTATATCTGGTTTCTTAAACTCATACTCGGTATCTGTTTGAAACATTATATTCTTATTGATGCTGCAACTGCTTAAGAGAGCCACAACAAAAGCAAGTAAAAATAAAATACGTGTGTTCATCATACCAACAAAGTAACGAAGGTCTTTCACTATCTCAAAGGCATTTCCCGTATTTTTGAAATGAAAATAGATTTATGGACAACATTTACATTGAAGAAATCAGGCGCGAAGACCTTCCGTACATACATTGGGTAGAAAATTTGGAGGATTATTGGCATATCAACGAACATCCGGGTCCTTATACACTAGAAGAAATTACTGACTGTTTTTTTCCTGCACGTTTATACGCTTTGCACAAACAACAAAGGTGGATTATCTGGAATTCAGAAAATAAGTTGCCCCTCGGAATCTTAGACGCATTCAACTTCTCCGAGAATGACCAATCTATTGGTGTTGGTATTTTAATTCCCAACAAAAAGGACCACAACAAAGGATTCGGCAGAGAGGCTCTACGCTCATTGATTAAAAAACTTACATTTGAAAAACAAATTTCAATTGTATTTGCACTCATTGACAAAGACAATGCGCCCAGCATTTCACTATTTGAAAAATCAGGGTTTCAATTTCAACGTGAACAAATGTGTCTGAACCGAATTGTAAATAGATATGAAAAAACTCTCTAAGAGAAATAAGAAAGTTGCCGCCATTATTGGAGCAGCAACGTTATTCATTCTACTTATAGTGGCCTCTTATGTATTCATGCTATCCCCCTTAAATCCAAACGGAAAAGAATTCTCAATCTACATATCCAGCATCAACAATGCTGAAGCAGTGGAAAATGAAATTTTAGATTCGTTATGCAAGGGCTCTAAATCGCCGAACTTACTCTATTATAAATGGAAAGTTGCTACTGCTTTCAAATCAGCAGACAAATTCCCCCCAGGGAAATACAACATAAATGGCAATTTTTCGTCGTTTGAGATTTTAAAAAAACTCAATAGTGGAAATCAAGACCCCGTTTCTTTTAGAATTGACAATATAAAAACCATACACAAATTGGCCGAACGCTTCGGGAAAAAGTTCGAGCAAGACAGCGTTCAATTTATCAAATATGTAAATGAAAATCTAGACGTACTCGCTCCTAACACTTCAGATTTACCTCGAGAAATTCGTGAGCAACGTGTTCTTGAAAGACTACTAGGAGATACCTATGAATTCTATTGGACTAGTTCTCCGGAAAATTTCTTTTCACGATTGAACAAGTTGTACAATGACTTTTGGACAAGTGAAAAAGAATCGAATGCTTCAAGCATTGGCTTAACTGAACATCAAGTCTATGTGCTCGCATCTATTGTTCGCGGCGAAACTGCCAACCAAGAAGAGGCTCCGCAAATTGCTGGACTTTATTTAAATCGGTTGCAACAAAACATGCTTCTACAATCTGATCCAACTGTTTTATTTGGAATTAACACGAAAGAAAAAAGACAGCGGGTTAGACATCAAGATCTAAAATTCGACTCTCCGTACAACACATATTTATACAAAGGTCTGCCTCCTGCAACTATTCACATTGTCGAAAAAACATACATAGACGCTGTGCTGAATGCCGCTTCGCACGATTACATTTTCATGTGCGCCCAACCAGGAGGAACAGGTAAACACAACTTTGCTGTTACGTATCAAGAGCATCAGCAATACGCCAAAAAGTATCAACTGTATTTAGACTCTATCGATATTCAACGATGAAGAAAGCATTTGTCTTTATTGCCTTGATAATTTTTAGCTGTGAGATTTTTGCAATAGAGAAAGACACACTCGCACTAAATTTTTCCAATCAAAAAAAACACAATACTACTTTCTCTTCACTTGCCTTTGTTGCAAGTGCCTCTTCATTTGTTGGATTGAATTCACTCTGGTACAAAGATTACCCTCGAAGTAACTTTCACTTCTTCAACGATTCAAAAGAATGGATGCAAATGGACAAATGTGGACATGCATTCACATCTTATCAACTAGGAAGAAACTTCTACAATACACTGCTGACAAGTGATTCAAATAGAAATAGAAATATTTTTCTAGGTGGTGCTACTGGTTTAATTTATTTAACGAGCATTGAAATACTCGATGGAAAATCTGCGCAGTGGGGATTTTCAAAAAGTGATATGATTGCAAATACATTTGGATATTTTTTATTCGCTTCACAAGAATATTTTCTTCAACAACAAATCATCTCTCTAAAATTTTCTTATCAAAAAAGTGTGTTCGCAGATATGCGTCCTGAAACATTTGGTCGTAATTTTCAACAACGTCTTTTGAAAGACTACAACGGACAAACGTATTGGCTCTCTGCACCACTATCTCTGAATCGCACGAATACCAAGCGATTCACGAGGTGGCTATGCATTTCATTCGGCTATAGTATTGACGAAAATTTATTCGCAGATAATAACATTAATAGTGTTAATAATTTTCAGGCGACACGTGAATTCTTTTTTTCTTTTGATGCAGATTTGAAAAGAATTGAATGGCGAAGAAAATGGATGAAGAAAATTGCAAGCGTAATTAACTTTATCAAAATTCCAAGTCCGACAATCGGGATAAGAAGCGACGGAAAAGTGAAATTGTATCCAGTGTATTTTTAAGTTCACTTATAACGATGAGTGAACGCTTTGAAAAGAAAATAATCAACCGTTTATTTTATGAAAACCAAAACCAAAGCTAGCGCGCCAAAGGCCGCTAAAAAAGCTGCCGCTCCTAAGAAAGCCGCTGCTAAAAAAGCTGCTGCTCCTAAGAAAGCTGCTGCTCCAAAAAAAGCTGCTGCTCCTAAGAAAGCTGCTGCTAAAAAGGCTGCTCCTAAGAAAGCTGCTGCTCCTAAGAAAGCCGTTGCTAAAAAAGCTGCTGCTCCTAAGAAAGCTGCTGCTAAAAAGGCTGCTCCTAAGAAAGCTGCTGCTCCTAAGAAAGCTGCTGCTAAAAAGGCTGCTCCTAAGAAAGCTGCTGCTAAAAAGGCTGCTGCTAAAAAGGCTGCTCCAAAGAAAGCTGCGAAGAAGAAATAATTTTCTACTTCAAACTATTAAAAAAGCCGTTTCTTGCGAGACGGCTTTTTTATTTGCTTATTTTTTTTCTAATTAATTCACATGCATGAGAATGGGTAAGTGATCACTGTAGCCACCTTTGTATGAATCACCCACATAAGCTCTAGCTGGCGATTTCACTCCATCCTTTGACGTGTAGTACAAAAAATCAGAGGTAACCACTTCAAAAGAATTTGCAGTAATACATTTATTGTCGAACATTCCATAACTAACAATGAACTGATCTAGGGGACTCCACTCACCTTTGTAAAAATGAGTTCCCTTCTTCAACGCTTCGAAATCTGACATCATGTTGAACAATACCGAATGTTCATTCGACACACCCGCCTGTAAAACATCGTGTACACTTTTGTTCGATGGAAAGTCGTTGAAGTCTCCCATGCAAATAACATTCGCCTTCGGATTTACTGAAAGAATCTGATCGATTTCTTTTCTTAAAACACTCGCGACTTTAATGCGATGCATTTCCGATTCATCTTGTCCACCTCTGCGCGAAGGCCAATGGTTCACGAACAAATGATAATCTTCACTTCCCACTTTAACAGAGACTTTAAGAATGTCTCTTGTGTTTGGATCGGATACACTTTCTAAAACAACCGGAATTGGTCTGCTTCCAACAATTGTCACTCGCTTTGAATCATAAATCAATGCAACATCAATACCTCGCTCATCTGGACCTTCATACCAAACCACTTGGTATCCTTTTCCTTTTAGAAATGAAGTGTTTACCAAATCATTCAAGACAGTTCCGTTCTCAACTTCAATCAATCCAACAATAGCTGGAAAGCTTGTGCCCTTGTTGGTAATCGCATCAACGGTATGATTCAGATGCTCGTAATATTTCGCTGTATTCCACTGCAATTTACCCGCAGGAGTAAAATCTTCATCGGCTTTATTCGGATCATCAATGGTGTCGAATAAATTTTCAACGTTGTAACTCATTAAATCGAACTTGACTTTAGCAGGAGCATCGGAATACTCCTTGACGCCTGGTTTAGTGATTTTACAAGATACCATCACTGCTATTACGAATAACACACCTATTTTTTTCATAACTCAAAAGTAGAACAGAACAATTCTACTTCCACCTACTCTATTTTTGTTTCAATGAAACTTAACGGAAACATATTTTTCGGATGTATAACTGTTCTCTTCCTGTTTGTCTCTTGCGGAACAAAACGCAGCGACAATAAAAATGTTTTTTGTTACAACGAAAGCAACGGCATCACTTCACTAGATCCTGCCTTTGCTCGCGACCTTGAAATCATGTGGGCCACCAATCAACTGTTCGACGGATTGGTTGAATTGAATGATTCCCTTCAAGTTGTTCCTTCGGTCGCAAAATCATTCTCAATTTCCGAGGATCTTCTGTCTTACACCTTCACACTTCGCAATGACGTGCGTTTCCAAAACAACAGCTGCTTCCCTTCAGAACAAGGAAGAAAAGTTGTGGCCGCAGATGTCGTTTATTCCTTCAATAGAATATTAGACAACAGCGTTGCTTCTCCAGGCAAATGGATTTTCGAAAAAGTAATTGAAAACGGATTCTCCGCTCCGAACGATTCTACATTTGTTGTTGAATTAAAGGAACCTTTCGCTCCATTCCTGGGCTTACTAACCACTCAGTATGCGAATATTGTTCCGCATGAAGCGGTTGAATTATATGGAACAGACTTTCGCAATCATCCTGTTGGATGCGGACCTTTTCAATTTGCTTTCTGGTATGAAAATGTGGCGCTCGTCTTTCATAAAAATCCGAATTACTATTTGAAAGATGATTTCGGAAATGCTCTTCCATACTTAGATGCGGTGAAAATAGATTTCGTGAAAGACATGTCGGCTGAATACCAAGGATTGCTTCAAGGCAAATACGATTTCATGAGTGGCATTCACAATGCATTCAAAGATGAATTGCTAGATCCGAATGGAAACCTTTCAACTGCATACACCTCGCAATTGTATCTGCAAAAAATACCTTTTATAAAAACAGATTACTTAGGTTTTGTTGTGGATCCTGCGCTGCAAGGAAACAATGCTTTGCTTGACCCTCGCGTAAGAATGGCCCTTCACCTCTCCATAAATAAAAAAGACATGGTGAAGCACTTGCGAAATAACACCGTCATTCCTGCCGACTTCGGATTCTGTTCTCCAGCCGCAGCAAAAAACTTAAACACCGAACAACTCATTTCCTACAATAAAAAACAAGCGCTCGATTTATTGGCAGAAGCAGGATTTCCCAATGGAAAAAATCTTCCAACTATTATATTGAATACTACGAGTGACTACGCCGACCTCATGGAGTACATTCAACATGAATGGCAACAAATTGGAATTCCTTGCGAGATTCAACAGCTTCAAGGTTCGGCCTTTCGCGATCAAGCTTCGAAATGCCAGCTTTCTGTTTTCAGAAAAAGTTGGTTAGCCGATTACGCACATCCTGAAAACTTCTACTCTGTTTTCGCCACCCAACGCTTCGCTCCAAACGGTCCGAATTACACACACTTTTCGGATGCGAACTATGACAAGATTTATTCGAAGATGGGAAAAACGAATTCAACAGATAGCACGCTCGCTTATAGCAAACAACTCGAAGAGATTATTCATTCAGAGACTCCTATTATTCCGCTTTACTACGACCAAGTCATGCACTTTATTCGTTCAAACATCAAGAACTTCCCAACGAATTCAGTGAACATGCTCGATTTGCGCAAAGTAAAAAAGGAATAACAGAAAGCGTTAACTTCGCTCCACGAAAAACCGCCGTGCTAAAAATAGATACCCACACCCACATTATGCCTGACCACTTACCCAACTGGAGTAAGGAATTTGGGTATGGAAAATTTATTCATCTCGATCATCACAGAACTGGCTTTGCACGGATGATGCAGGGAGATCAGTTTTTCCGCGAGATTGAATCGAATTGCTGGGATCCCATTTTACGCGTGAACGAATACGCGAAATACAATACGCAAGTTCAAGTGGTTTGTACAATACCTGTTTTGTTTTCGTATTGGGCGAAACCCGAGCACACACTCAAAGTTTCTGAGTTTCTAAACGATCACATTGCAATGATTGTGGAAGAGCATCCGAAAAACTATGTGGGTTTAGCTACTCTTCCAATGAATGATATTCCAATGGCTATTGTAGAATTGGAACGCGCGAAGAAAATCGGGTTTCGTGGAATTCAAATTGGATCAAATATCAATGGCGTTAATCTTAGCGACGAAAAATTTCTTCCACTCTGGAAAGCTTGCGAAGACTTAAGCATGTGCGTTATGGTTCATCCGTGGGAAATGATGGGTGAAAACGACATGAAAAAATACTGGCTTCCATGGTTGGTTGGAATGCCGGCGGAAACTACTCGTGCTATCTGTTCGTTAATCTTTTCTGGTGTCATTGAAAAATTCCCGAAGCTTCGCTTTTTGTTTGCACATGCCGGAGGGTCATTCATTCCAACACTGGGAAGAATTGAACACGGATTTAATTGCAGACCCGATCTAGTAGCATTAGACAATAACGTGGCACCGAGTCACTACTTGAATAAATTTTGGATTGACAGCGCGACACATGATAGCGATTTACTTCGTTACATTATGACAAAACAGTCTACGAAAAAAATTGCATTGGGAACAGACTATCCTTTTCCTCTTGGCGACTTACACATTGGACAATTCATTGAAGAAATGCAGTTGGAACAATCTGATTTGGAAAACATCATGCACGGATCTGCATTGGAGTGGCTTGACCTTCCGAAAAGTATGTTCTAATTGAACGTCTTTTTATAGACCGTTTCATTACCACATTTGTCTTTCACAACCAGCGAAAATTCATGGGCCCGTTCGTCAACTACAGACAGCGGTAATTCAACAAGAACATTGTTGTTCTTCGCGTCGTATTCGCAGTAAATCCAAGCACCATCCAATTCTGGCCGAATGCTTTCTATTCCGCTTAACGCATCGCTCACTCGGAACTTCACACTTCCAACTAAATCTGATTCAGGAAAAATCTGTTCAACAAATTCAACAACTGGGCTGTCCCAATCCGAAGCATAGGTGAATGTTCCCAACGAAGAAGCACTCGCTACAATGGTGCTTCCTTCAACACTTCCTCCAATTGATTTTCTTTTGGAAAAATTTCCTTGTAACACCACAACCTTCTTTCTTTGTTCGGGTGTCATTGAACTCAAATTGAATTGAATTTTAACCGGTGAAAACAACGCTATGCCCTCATGACCAATTTGTACAACTGGAGGTAACAGTGAATCGAATACGGGTTCTAACAAGAGAAGTTCAGTGTCATCGAACAACGATTCTTTCTGAAAAGTTATTTTCCCCGAGCGCGTATGCATTACTTTTTCGACTCCCGCAATCAATGAAATGGTATTCGCCTGTTTGGACGCATTGGGCAAAACGGCCTGAACAAATCCTACGGCCGTTGCTACATTCCCTTTCCAATCTTCCGTTTCGAAACGAATGCTATGTATTAATGAATCTGAAATTTCAACAGGCATAGCCCACATGTTCACTTCTTCCTTCAAAGGCGTTTGCTTCGGAACGGAGCAACGATACCATTGTCCCGATTTCGATTTATAAATTCCCAAGGGAACAAATCCGTTAATGGCTTTCGTAGTGTTGAAATTCACAGCCCGAATTTCCATTCGGTAAAATAAACTTCCATCTACAAAAACCCGCAAGGCCTTCACGCCACAATCACCACTTCCAGTTAAATAGCGGTCTACGATGGATACAGCCAATTCCAATTTCCCAGGTTGAATTTCAAGCGGAAGAGTATCAGACGCTCCTCTTCCAGTTACAAAATGTCCGATTAACGGAAGTTCAATCGGACTAATTTCACTTGCGCCATATCCAGACCAGGCGCTGAAGGATTCGAAGACAGGAGCAAGTGTATCGCGCACGGGCAATCCGAACCGCATCGGATCAATGCACTGTTCCGTTCGACTGTCGCGCACTTCGAAATGCAGATGCGGACCGCCACTTCCGCCCGAATTTCCACTCCAAGCAATGTGTTGTCCCCGCTTCAAGGGAATTTGCCCTTCCTTCAAATACCAATCTACTTCGTAAGATTCCTTTATTTTATGTTGAAGGCGAAGCAACGAATCTATTTCGTGATTGAATTTTTGAAGATGGGCATAAACCGTAACGTAACCCTCGGGATGGGTGACATAAATAGCCTTACCATATCCGAAAGGTGAAATTTTGATTCTCGAAACATATCCGTCCGCTGAGCAATAAACCGGCAAACCTTCGCGCTGTTCGGTGCGTAAATCCATGCCGGAATGGAAATGATTGGAACGAATTTCGGCAAACGATCCAGCGAGCTCCAGAGGTATATCTAGAGGAGAGCTGCAGCTCCATTTTTGCCCTTGTGCAAAAGTCGCAGAAAGACAAAAAAGCAAGATTAAAAATCGACTCGAATACAAATTACTGAAAACCATGCTGCAAAGTGCATCGAAAAAGCCTACTATGGATTCCGAAGCATTCATTTTATTCACAGGCATTGAGGAAAAAAAGCGAAGCGCCATGGGTTCTTTTTGATTAACTTTGTGCTGCTTCAACAAAAGCTATACGTATTTATGGAATCGGCTCAACACTTTGAAACACTAACGGCAAAAATTCACGAATTGGGTGAAGCCAAGCGTAATGCTGAAACGGCATTGGCTAAAGTGAATGAAGAATTGGCATCCGTTTACAGAATAAACAAAGGCCTGCAATCACAGATTGAAGACCTAAATGTTAAGATAGAAGAGTTAGAAGCAAACCAATCGTTGAGGAATGAAACACAAATAGATCATGTTCATTCAACTAAGCAGAGAATCAACGCGTTGGTAAAAGAGATAGATGAATGTCTTTTACTATTAAACAAATAGTGGAACAATGAGCGAAGTAACCTTACAAATATCCATTGCTGGTAAAAATTACCCTCTCTCGGTGAAAGCTTCTGAAGAAGCTTCTATCCGTAAAGCAGAGTTGCAATTGGATGAGGCCGTTTCTATGTTTCAAAAAAACTATTCGGTAAAAGACAGAGGAGATTTACTAGCCATGGCGGCTTTACAAATCATAACAAAACTAAACAACACCCAACCTCAGGTTATTGAGAAAACCGTTGAGGTTGTCGTGGAAAAGGAAGTCATTGTTGAGAAAGAAGTTATGATTGAAAAAGAAGCTGCCACACCCGATTATACAGAGCAATTCTCAGCATTGGAGAATCTCGTAAACGGATACTTGGCTAACTAGTCCGCTATTCTCTTCCACTCTGCTTTAGGAAACGGACCCGAACGTCCGCATGTGGAACACTAATACTTTATGTCGTATGGATGGCAGTGTATTGATTATTGTTTGCTCAATTACCGGAGTAATCAGTGGTGCTCTTCTTACCTACTTCGTTTTAAATGGTGCATTAAAGTCTAAAAAAGACGGCATTATCGAAGAAGCAAAGAAAGAAGGAGAAACCCTTAAAGAGAAAAAAATTCTTCAAGCCAAAGAGAAATTCTTGGAAATGAAGTCACAGCACGACCGTGAGGTTGGCGAGAAAAACAACAAAGTGAAACAAGCGGAAGACCGCATTAAAAATCGCGAACGCGAAATTTCACAACAACAAGAACAACTAAAGCGCAAAGAAAAAGAGGCCGATGCTCAAAAAGAAAACGCGACTAAGGTGATCGAATTGAATGAAAAGAAGTCTGCCGATTTAGAAAAATCATCACAAAAAATAATCGCTCAATTAGAAGACCTTTCTAAACTTTCTGCCGATGATGCGAGAGCACAATTGATGGATATGTTGAAGGAGGAGGCTCGTAACGCTTGCGCCTCTCAGATTCAAGGAATCGTAGATGAAGCCAAACTTAAAGCGAATCAAGAAGCGAAGAAAATTGTTATTCAAACCATTCAACGCACCGCTGTAGAGCATGCAGTTGAGAACAGTGTTTCTGTTTTCAATATTGAAAACGACGAAATTAAAGGACGTATCATTGGTCGTGAAGGACGTAACATTCGTGCGTTGGAAGCAGCTACCGGAGTTGAAATTATTGTAGACGATACACCTGAGGCGATTGTCCTTTCTTGTTTCGATCCAGTTCGCAGAGAGATTGCACGTCTTTCTCTTCACCAATTGGTTACAGACGGACGTATTCACCCGGCGCGTATTGAAGAGGTTGTTGCGAAAGTTAGCAAGAACATTGAAGAAGAGATTGTTGAAGTTGGAAAACGCACCTGTATTGAAATGGGTATTCACGGTCTTCACAGCGAATTGGTTCGCATGGTTGGACGTATGAAATATCGCTCTTCTTACGGACAAAACTTATTGCAACACAGCCGCGAAGTAGCCAACCTTTGTGCTACCATGGCAAGTGAATTGGGATTGAATCCGAAAGCTGCACGCCGAGCAGGATTGCTTCATGATATTGGAAAAGTTCCAGACACTGAAAGTGAATTGCCACACGCAGTTTTAGGAATGAAGTTGGCCGAGAAGTATGGTGAAAAACCAGACGTATGTAACGCCATTGGAGCTCACCACGACGAGGTTGAAATGACGACATTGCTTTCTCCAATTATCCAAGTTTGCGATGCCATCTCAGGAGCTCGTCCTGGTGCTCGTCGCGAAGTAGTTGAAGCGTACATTCAGCGTTTACGCGATTTAGAGAATTTAGCTTTGGAATATCCTGGTGTATCTAAATCGTTCGCTATTCAAGCTGGACGTGAATTACGTGTTATGGTTGAAGCTGATCACGTAACCGATGATCAAGCAGACGCCTTAGCTATTTCATTGGCTTCGCGCATTGAGACTGAAATGACATATCCTGGCCAAGTGCGTGTAACGGTTATCCGTGAAAAACGTGCTGTGGGAATTGCGAGATAATCTTTTGCATTAGACGAACAAAAACGCCCGCGAATGCGGGCGTTTTTTATTTCAACATAAATTAAATTAACTCAACGCTTGAGCCAAGTCCGCAATAATATCCTCTGAGTTTTCAATTCCAACACTCAAACGAATCATTCCTTCGGTAATACCCATTCCAATTTTATCTTCATCTGGAACATCTGCATGCGTCATTGAAAACGGATGCTGAGCCAAGCTCTCGTTACTACCTAAACTAACCGCCAACTTAATAAGCTTACAACTATCTAAAACGTGAAACGCTTCCTCTTCACCACCGCGAACAGTAAAGCCAATCATGGCGCCTGGCGCTTTGCATTGCTCCTTGTAAATTGCAATTTGTTGTGGTGAATTTGTCGGCAATCCCGGAAAAAACACTTGCTCAATTTTCGGATGAGTCATCAGAAACTCAACGACATCAACAGCATTTTTCGTTTGTTGATCCATGCGAATCTTCAAGGTCTCAATACTACGCGTTAATAACCAGGCCGTGTATGGCGCAATCATATTTCCTAAAAACGTACGTAAGGTTTTAATTGCAGTGATATGCTCCTGCTTTCCAACAGTCACTCCTGCAATCAAATCACTATGTCCGCTCAAATACTTTGTTGCACTGTAGCAAACCACGTCTGCTCCCCACTCCATTGGCTTTTGCCAAATAGGCCCCATATAGGTATTGTCAACGGCGTACAAAACCTTGTTGCCGGAGGCAGCCTCAATTTTATTCCTAAACTCTTGAATGGCCTTCAAATCGAATAAATGGTTTGTTGGATTTGCTGGTGTTTCTGTGAATACCATTTTAACCCGACTTAATTTATTTTCTGATTGAAGACGACCGTACAATTCGTCCAACGAATCATTCGGACCAAACGACTCCCATTGAATTCCAAAATCAATTAACACTTGATGAATGAAGTGGTGTGTTCCGCCATAGGTAGGATGACTGCACACTAAAATATCTCCCGGACGCAAATACGCTAACATGGTCGTCGCAATAGCACTCATACCGCTTTCGAAAGTTGCCGCTTCGTCGGCTCCTTCGTACAAGGCTAAACGCTCCTCCAAAATTTGAAGATTAGGATTGTTCAGGCGACTGTAGATGAGACCAAGTTGCTCTCCTTCATTCATAGTGTCTTTGCCATAGGCCAACGCGAAAAAGCGCTTTCCTTCAGCGGCGGTATTGAATACGAAAGTAGACGTTTGAAAGATCGGTGGCTTCACTGATCCTTCGCTCCATTTCGGATTATAGCCGTGGCTCATCATCCATGACTCGGGGTGTTTCTTTTCCATTTGCCGAAAATACGCAATCTATGCGCTATATTTGACCTTCGAAATGCGATTCGTACATCCTGAAATACTTTGGGCCCTCACAGCACTAGCCGTTCCGGTCCTAATTCACCTCTTTAACTTCCGTAGGTATAAGAAAATCGCCTTCTCGAATGTTTCCTTCCTCAAAGAAGTCAAATCCGAAACAACCAAATCCTCGAAGATTCGGCACCTCATTATACTTATTTGTCGACTGCTTGCTTTTGCCGCATTAATCTTCGCTTTTGCCCAGCCATTCTTTCCAACAGGTGTTAGCGAAAAAATGAATGGCACCCGGGCCGTTAGCGTTTATCTCGACAATAGTTTAAGCATGCAAGGCCAATCAGAAGGAGTTTCATTTCTCGAATCCTCTAAGCAAAAAGCAAGCGCACTCGTAAGCTCATTTTCAGACAACGACCGTTTTCAAATTATTTCCAACAATTTCAAAGGAACTGACCAACGTTTACTTTCAAAGGATGAAGCTTTACAAAGCATTCAAGACATTTCTTTCGGTCATGAAACCAAACAACTGAGTTCCGTGTTCGACCGTCAACGAGACCTACTGAAAAAATCTGCTGCCGATATTCACTTGTATTATTGGATTTCCGATTTCCAACGAAACACAAGCGATATTCAAGATATCACATATCCTGAAGATGCTCACATAACGGCTATTCCAGCAACGAAAGAAATTCAAAGAAATATTAGCATCGATTCTATCTACTTCTCCACTCCGACGCGAATTTTAAATAACTCAGACACCCTTTTAGTTATTATTCAAAACCACAGTAATGAAGAGATGAGTAATGTTCCTCTGAGTGTTGAACTCGATGGAATTCAAAAAGCCGTTAGCTCTGTATCGCTTCCTGCAAATGGCATTGCTACAATTCCGGTGGCATTTAGCACAACGCAAAGTGGCTTTCATTACGGAACTGTTCGTATCAATGACTTCCCACTCGTATTTGACGACGTTCATTATTTCGCATATAGCATTTCCGAAAAAATAAATATCTTGAATGTAGTTGGAAGTGAACAACAAAATGTAGAGCAGCTTTTCTCGAACGACCCGCAATACAATTTCATTTCAGTGAATGCCGCAGCCGCAAATACGGAGCGCGTGCAATCATCCAACTTCATTGTTCTGCAAGGCGTGCAATCGCTTTCTCCTCAACTTATCGGAGACCTTTCAAGTTATATTGAGCAAGGTGGAAGTGTATTCCTTATGCCACACTCGACACCAGATTTACTGAGTTATAATAATTTATTAGGAAGATGCAACAGCGTTCAGCTTGGCGCGAAATCAAGTACTTCCTTGTCAGCGATATCTGTTGACTTGAGCAATCCATTTTATAGTCCGGCATTTGAGCGACTTCAAAACAATGCTTCGCTCCCTTCTGCAACATCTCATTTTCCAATGAGTAACGGAAACCTACAGTCAATCCCGCTCATTTCATTTCAAGACAATACTCCTCTGCTAGCTCAAACCAATTTTGGAAAAGGACGACTTTTTGTTAGCGCAGTATCTTGTCTAAAAACAGAGAGTACTTTTCTATCGCATGCTTTATTTCCTTTGAGCCTTCTTCGAGCGGCCGAAACCAGCGCAGCGGCGCAACAACTCTATTACCAATTGGGAAAAGAGTCTTATGTAACATTAAGTCACTCTCCTTCCACAGAGGATGGCTTGTTCGAAATTAGCAGCACGAATAGCTCGAAAACATTCATCGCTCAATCGAGAAGCACCGGACGAGAATCTGAAGTTTTTCTTCCCTCAGAAATGACTGAGTCTGGATTTTATATTGTGAAGGAAAACAGCGCAAGCCTTATGCCGTTGGCCATGAACTTTAACAATGCGGAAAGCAATGTCGAAATAATCACAACAGATGAGCTCTTGAAATTGGGCCAACAAATTGGCCTTGTCGATTTTTCTGTGAAAGACGCAAACGCTGAAATGCTTCAGTTGCTGGCCACAGAGTTGGGCGGTGGCTTTTCGCTTTGGAAATATCTGATCTACGCAACACTTTTATTTATTGCATTGGAAATCATATTCATTAAAATTTGGAAATCGAAAATATGAAAACACTTATTCAAAACGCTAAGCTCTTTTCTCCTCTTTCGAAGCATCATCTAAAAATTATGGATGTTGAATTAACCAACGGGGTTATTACCTCAATTGGGAAAAATTTGCCCGCAGGGAAATCAAAAATCATTGCTGGAAAAGACCATATCCTATCTGTAGCCTTCACAGACCTGCGTGCAAACTTTGGCGAACCAGGCTTTGAACAGAACGAAACGCTTCGCTCTGGAATAGCTGCTGCTAAGAAAGGCGGATTCACACGGGTGTGCCTAATGCCCTCACTAATGCCAGTGACAGACAATCAAGGGGCAGTAAAATTTCTTACAAAAAACAACACGACTTCTTTTCAAATACTACCATTGGGGTCTATTTCCAAAGAAATGCAAGGCACCCAATTAACCGAATTCGCTGAACTTCAAAACGCCGGAGCTGTTGGATTCACAGAGGACAGTCATACCGTTTCGACAGAACTTATGATGCGCGCACTCGAATATTCAAAGCAAACCAACACACGCATATTTGTGGCACCGAATGATTATTCGGTTCACCCGAAGGCTCAAATACACGAAGGGAAAACAAGTGTGAAAATGGGATTGAAAGGCGCGAGTGAACTGAGTGAAACGCTAAGAATTCAACGTGATCTTGCCCTATTGAAATATACCGGTGGAAGCCTTCACTATTACAGCATATCAACTGCAAAGGGCCTAGACATGATTCGGAAAGCAAAAAAAGAAGAGCTTCAAGTAACATGTTCTATTGCTGCACATCAACTTTCCTTCACGCATGAGGATATGATTGATTACAACAGTCATAAAAAAGTTTGGCCTCCTTTCCGCGGAGGCACAGACCGCAAGGCATTAATCAACGGTTTGGTTGACGGAACAATAGATGCCATCGAAAGTCAGCATACTCCTATGACCATTGAGAACAAAGAACTCGAGTTTGAATATGCCGAATTCGGTATCAGTGGAATTGAAATTGCTTTCCAAACAATTTTTTCTGCAATTGGGAAAGACTTACCTATTGAAACATTACTAGAAAAGTTTACAATTGGAGCAGAGTTCTCTGCAAATATCCCCCCTATCCAAATGGAAGTTGGAGAACCAGCTCGCCTCGTTCTACTTTCAACCAAAGGAAAAACTCTTGTTGAGCAGTCCTCTTGGCTTTCACGTGGCAAAAACACACCGTTCTTCAATACTGAATTAAACGGCACTGTTACTCCACTGTTTGATTAAGCTTGGCCTTGAGGTCCGCCGAAAGTCATTGGGAATTGGACATCTGCCGCACCTTCTTTAATGATTCCATTCTGAGTCTCGAACTTAGAAATATTTTCTTGCAAGGCATTCATTAAACGCTTTGCGTGTTGCGGTGTCATGATTATTCTAGACTGAACCTTTGCTTTCGGCACATTCGGCATTACACGAATAAAGTCAAGTACAAACTCAGATGTACTGTGTGTAATAACAGCTAAATTAGAATAGGTTCCTTCAGCAATATTCTCAGTTAATTCAATGCTTACCGGCTGAGGCGTTTCGTTGTTGTTTTCCATGCTATAATATATTTTTCAATTCATTCAATTTTTCTATGGTAAAGGTAGGAACATAGTTGTGTCTGACAGATTTCCCGTGGTGTATTTCTGCCAATCGCTTCTCTGTAGCGGTGAAAAACACTTGGTCTATTCCTGCATTTCTTGCTCCTAAAATATCGGCATCCCAGTCATCACCTATCATAAGCGCTTCTTCTGCATTGCAATTGGCACGTTTCAACGCCAATTCAAAAATAGCCGCGTGTGGCTTACGAACACCCGCTTCTTCACTGTAAACAACCGTAGAAAAATACTGCTCAATCTCAGCTGCTGCCATTTTAAATCCTTGAACTTCGATAAACCCATTGGTCAAGATCACATGCGTGTAATTCCCCTTCGTCTGCTCTAGAATTTCACGCGCTCCTTCGATAAGGTGTGGCAAACGCGGACATATAGCTAGGAATTCCGTGGCAAATAAATCAACAAAATCCAAATCGTATTCCGCCTTCACTTCATCAAATAAATCAATGAAGCGTTTGTTTCGAAGTTCTTCTTTAGCAATTTTACCCTCGCGATACAATGCCCAAACTTTTTCATTGTGTTTGGTATAGCAATTCAAGAAATGTTCAATCGAAATGTCTCGGAAATTACTCGACTCAAATCGCTGAAATAACTGCGTGAGAGCAATGGTTGTATTTCCATTCAAATCCCAAAGGGTGCCGTCTAAATCCCAAAAGATCGCCTTGTACTTTTTCATTTATAATCCTTTGATGTAATAGGCCGCATAAGACAATACAATAGACCATACCATAAAACCACAAATTAACCAAAGTGGCGTAAATCTGTTGTGCTTAAAAAACTTTGCTGCAAGCAGGGAAGTTATAGGCACAGAAATTATTGCTGAAATAGCTATGAATCCGATAAGCCCAAACTTATTCTTTATAAATACAATCCTTCTTCTTCCTTTGGTAAAAACGGGCTTTTTCTTTTTGGACTTCAAATGACTCGTCCATTTAAACAAATATGTCCCTCCATAATAAAACAGCAAAACACCAACGGCAGCTCCGGTGGCTGTTGTTAAAACCACTTCGCCAAATTGAATATTCTCTTTTCCAGTGGCATAAATAGTAAATGGCGTAATAATGAATTTTACCACGGCTAAAAATCCATAAAGTATGAATTGATAAAATTCCATTTAGTGCATTTTTAGTTTTTGTGCAGCGTCTAAAAGACGATTGCTATACCCCATTTCGTTATCATACCATCCGACGACTTTAATCATAAATCCAATCACGGAAGTCAATTCCGCATCAATAACACAGCTGTGCTTATTTCCAACAATATCTTTTGAAACCAAAGGTTCATGAGATACTTCTAGAATATTTTGCTGTGTGTTGGCCCATTTTTCAAAAAGTTCATTAACCTCAACCGCAGTGGTTTTACTTCTAACCATAAAGGTTAGATCGGAAAGTGAGCCATTCGGAACAGGCACTCGAATACCGCAACCACCGAGCCGTTCACTTAAATGCGGAAACACCTTGGTTAAAGCCCTCGCGGCACCTGTTGTAGTTGGAACAATAGACTGCACGGCAGCTCTTGCCCTTCTCAAATCTTTATGCGGCGCATCGTGCAGCTTTTGGTCACCAGTATACGAATGAACAGTTGAAATATAGCAGCTCTCAACACCGTAAGCATTGTCTATCAATTGAATTACCGGTGCCGCATTATTTGTTGTGCAAGAAGCGCAAGAAATAATTTTTCTGTCTAAATCAATGCGGTTGTCATTAACTCCGACAATCCACATGGGCATTTGATCTTCCGAAGGTGCCGACAATAAAACACGAGTCGCTCCATCAGAAATATGCTTTTCACATTGAGCCTCCGTTTTCATGGTTCCTGAACATTCAAAAACCAAATCAACGTTCATCTCCTTCCACGGAAAATCCGATACCCTTTGAAAAAAATGAATCGTTCTTCCTCCTATAAGAGCTGTATTCTCTCCCACTGCTTCAATAGACATCTCAAAAATGCCTTGCGTAGAATCGTACTTAAGCAAATGCAACAACGTGTGCATATCTGCCAAGTCATGCACAGCTACTATCTCCAACTCATTTCTACGTAAAGCTTCTTTGAGCAAAGTTCTGCCTATTCGACCAAATCCGTTTATTGCTGCTCTGTATGTGCTCATTTCCTTAACTCTATTGCTCTAACGAAAGTAAGTCATTATACAGAAAACACCCACAAAAAAAGAGGCCCTACTGGGCCTCTTTCCTTCCATTTGGAATTTCTTATTGCTTTATAAATTTAGCTGTTCCGCTTGAGTTACCTGCAAATGTTTTTACAACATATGTTCCAGTTGCAAGAGATTCAACTTCCAAATCAATTCTGTGAGATCCTGTCGTCAATTGACCAACATTTACATTCTTCACCAATTGTCCGTTTACATTGTATACTTGAACATAAGCTTGGTTCACTGTTGAAGTCACATTCAAGTTAACGAACGCTGTGCTTGTTGTTGGGTTTGGATAAACCGACAAACTAACGTCGTTTCCATCAACACCGGAGCCGTTGTTTTCAGCAACATTTACAGAGAAGAAATCATCGCTGCGGAAGATTCCACGTCCGTGAGTACCAGCGTAAATAACACCGTAATTCTCTGGGTTCATGTATGGACGTTGTCCAACTTGTTGTTGACGAAGGTCGAACACAGGCACGTAAGCCAATGAACCAATACTTGCACCAGCAGATGGCTCAGGTGGGATACCAGATGATACTCCTGAACTGTGTGTCCAAGTTGAACCACCGTCGTTAGTTGCCCAAACACCGTATTCTGTTCCAATTACAATGGTATTTCCTGATGCATCACTAACATCAATAACAGAAGAGTAAATCGGCATTTTGTTTAGAGGAGATGTGTTGTACCAAATGTTTGTAAATGTTGGTGTTGTTGCCGTTGCGTTGAACGACTCTCTCACTTTTCCACTTCCAACACTACCATAACCACCCACAGTAATAACTACGTGATCAGCGTTATTCGGATCGCAAGCTATGCTTGTAATTGTACCTCCAGCATTTGTAATTATTGTAGATGTTGTTAAGTTCGGAATATCATCTACACTCCATACTGAATTGAATCCAGTTACTCTATACAATGTTCCAGACCAGCTGCTGTAATACAACGTGTTTCCGTCTTTAGAGAATTCATAAGCTTTAACACCAGCACCCGGAGCGTTTCCGATTTTCCACCAATCAGGAGAAGTGTTGAAGTTCAAGGCTTGACGTGTCATCCAAAGACCTTCTGTTCCAAAGAATCCTGTAACAAAGATGGAAGTGAACTTGTCCTGAACCTGCCAACGCTCACGAACATTTTCCAACTGATCTGCAGCATAATAGTACCAAGTTGTAGTGGTACATTGAATGTCTAAAACAGGAACAGTCATGAATGTAGTATCAACACCAACAACAACCAAAGAGCTGTCGTTCACAATAATTTCAGCTCCCGTAATTGGGTTAATGATTGTATCTGACCAATAAATTGTAACCGTTTGTTCAATAATTTGATCTATCACGTCTGTGTAGCCAACAATAGTTGTATCGCAAATAGTAGAATCTACAGTAGACGTCAAAGCCTGCGGCTCCAACCAAGAATAGCTCGGGTCTACAGTAAGCGGAGTCGTTGAGTATACAGCTGGACGATCTAACACTTCCCAGAAATTAAGCGTATCACCAACAGGGAATCTGTATGGGAATGGCAACGTCATATTCTGAGTGTATAATGTTGTGTCTAACCAAGTCGTATCTGTTCCATTCACAGAACTAAACAAATCGATATCACGGTTATTGACCAACCATACAAATTGTTGCGAGTTTTCATCGTCCGTGTTTTCGAACAAGCGCAAGGTGGTATAAAAAGAACCGGCCTCTCCATCTGTTCCAATTACTCCAAGAACTTCATCGTCGTAGAATTCTCCACCTGACCCTTGAGCATTGAAACGGCTAATAGCTCCGTAATAAACGGAAGAGAATGCAACGTTCACACCTGGGACTGTTACGTTTGAAATTTCGCAATCAAATCCGTCTCCGCCACCAACTGAAACACCTTGCTGCCAAGAGATTGTGTTGAAGTTGGAATTTTCCATTCCTGGGATTAAAATTGTTCCATTATCCTGAGCACCACCCATAGCTGCATATCCACCGCCATGAGCAATTCCATAAAACTGTGTTACATTGTAACCACGGTTGATGGCTGTAAATGTGTTACCACCATCGATTGACTTGAATACTCCTCCGTCAGACCCGATATACCAGTCTCCATTTGGAGCAATTTCAAATGTCTGAATATCACTATGCACATAATATTGAGAACTACCGAAATCAAAGTTCGCAGCAATTTGCTCCGGTTGGGTAGCCGCACCAGCTTTCCACAATGTCACTCCTCCAACCCAACACACCCCTGGGTCACCCGGTTTAACAGCTAATGCTAAATCGTAATAAGCCTGACCGTTTTCACCAAAAACCTCATATACATTATCAATACCCGTTGGCCATTTCACTGACCATGAATTTCCTTTATCATTTGTGTAATAAACACCTCCCATGATTCCGCCTTGGGCATACAACACATAGGCTACATTTGAATCATCACGAGAAATAGAAATGCGCGTGCGTTGTTTGTTGCTCATTCCTGAAGAAGCTCCAACTTGCGAGAAACTTGCTCCGCCGTCTAACGAGCGATAAATACGTCCGTTTGAAACACCAACGTAACAAACAGTTCCATCGGTAGACCATTCAATATCATGTCCACCTGTATTTGGAATACCTGAAACACTCATGTTTGGAGCAGTCATACCAGGCTCCCAATATCCAACACCATCTGCACCAGCTATCCAAATTCTTCCTGCAATGTTAGCATCCGCGCTTACATCATTGATGTACGCCCAGTTGTCACCTGCTGTAAATTCAGCCGGGTCTGTTCCAGGAACAAGCTCCCAAGAAGCACCTTGGTCAGTTGAACGATACATTCCACAACCGATTGCTCCACTTGATCCGCTACCATCTCCACTAGATTCAAATTGACTACCTGTGGCAACGTAGATCGCACCATCTTCAGTAGCATCAATCGAACTGATTGACATCACTCTTCCGAATGTATCTAGAGATTCTACTCTAGCCCAGTTGTTTCCACCATTGGTTGATTTGTACAAACCACCGGTTACAGAACCTGCGAATATTACATTATCTGTTAAAGCTAAAATTGCGCGGGTACGTCCACCGATATTATCCGGACCCATTTCCCACCAGCTCATATTTAATTCACGATTTCCTTGCAAACGATCAATATCGTTCACCGCCGCCGTCATTTCCACAACATCAGCTACTTCAAAGTTTCCTGTCATTAGGTTACCACGAAGTTTCTTCAGAATATCCACGGATTCGTTATAACCTTCAGCTTGAATGTTACGAGGTGCAAAGCTTGCACGTTGACTGTTGGTATTCACAACAACAACCGCCACAGCAGCTGAACAAACCAATCCTAAGGATAAAAATAAATTTTTTAATTTCATAAATGCTCAGTTAATCTAATAGTTGATTTTGGCGCAAGATAATTGAGAATTGTCTTATCAAAAAACGATTGAACGCTTTTTATTTGCTTTTTTTTCCTTCCAACCGAAAATTCTTTAGAACAGGTGTTTTTCAGCGTGATACGAAGAGCGAACCAGCGGACCACTTTCAACAAATCGATATCCCATCTTCAATCCAATTTCTTCGTACTCCTTAAACTGCTCTGGAGTCACGAATTCCTGAACTGGCAGGTGTTTGCGCGTGGGCTGCAGGTATTGACCTAAAGTTAGCACATCTACTTGAACCGACCTCAAATCCTCCATGGTCTCTAAAACTTCATCCTTTGTTTCGCCTAGCCCAAGCATGACTCCACTTTTCGTTCGCATCCCTCCTTTTTTCAATCTGAACAAGACTTCAAGCGATCGGTCATATTTGGCCTGAATGCGCACTTGCTTAGTCAGTCTGCGCACCGTTTCTAGGTTGTGAGAAACAATATCAGGGGCTACATCAATAATGCGTTGCAGATTCTCCCAATTTCCAGCAAAATCAGGAATTAATGTTTCCATTGTGGTTCCTGGAGATTTGGCGCGAACCAGTTCAACCGTCTTCACCCAAATCTCAGATCCGCCGTCGGCAAGATCGTCGCGATCCACTGAAGTAATGACCGCGTGCTTCACGCCCATTAACTTAACCGAATTGGCAACACGGGCCGGCTCAAACGGATCAGCCTCCAAAGGCTTACCTGTGGATACTGCGCAAAAGCCACAAGATCTTGTGCAGATATTTCCTAAAATCATGAAAGTAGCTGTTCCTTCTCCCCAACATTCACCCATGTTCGGACAATTACCGCTTTCACAAATGGTATGCAGCTTGTGTTCATCAACAAGAGACCTTACTTTTCTGTAATTCTCTCCTGTAGGAAGTTTAACCTTTAGCCACTTCGGCTTCGGAATTCTTTGCTCTTCTTTTTCCATTTTCTATCTTATCCTTTCACTATACTTTAATCACTTGTTGTACTTCCTTCCCATGAAAAAATGCACGTACCCAGAAACATACAACCAGTGGTTTCTTGCGCCGTCGGGAAGGGTGGCCAAAATCTGATTCGACATAATTTCAATTCGTTTGGGATATGCTTCCGCCGCAAGGCCAATTTCAAATCCCTTTATACCGTCTCGATAATTGCTGTATTCAAAAGACATAGAGGTTTTTGCCGAAAATCCAGGCACAAAAGCCAATTCACTCAGGCCCATAAAGTTACTTGCCCTTCCATAAATGTTATCGACATAATGCTTGTTCGGATCAAATTTTTCGGTCGCCAAACTATAGCCGTTTAGGTTCGGATCTATAACTAGTACTTCCAAATAAATGGGACGCAAAAGTGCTAAAGAAGGGCCCATTCCCCAGGTGTAAGAAACTTGCACCCCTGATTTTCGGAGTTTTTCAGAAATGACTTTTTTGTACCCGTAATTCAATTTGAAATTGTACATAGCATTTTGCTTTCCGAATATGTATGCTCTTGCACTTGGATCTTGGAAGTAGGACTTAACCTCTTTCTCGTGCTTCACAAAATTGAAATCATAGGATACTTGTCTAATCTTGAAAGCTCCCTTGTTCATGCCCTTCACGTATGAGGCTCCCCAGCCATTGGTTCGAATAACCACTCCACCGTATTTCTGGTGTGTGTATATTCCTATAACTCCCTCCTTTATCTCTTCTTGAGCACAAACAACTGAAGAGCCCAAGATGAGTAATAAAAGTAGTGGCAAATGCTTCATAGGACAAAGTTAGGTCACGCAGGTTCAACATATCTCTCCAATAAAAACTAATTTCATTTGTTCTATGTTAGTTTTGAAAAAAAAAGCATATGACTAAAATGTCTGTTCTATACTCTGGAAATCTTCGCTGTGAAGTTGTTCATGCACAGAGCAACACACAAATTGAAACCGACGCTCCGCTCGATAATAAAGGGAAGGGCGACCGTTTTTCTCCAACCGACCTGCTTTGCACCTCTCTTGCTACCTGCATACTAACCACCATGGCCATAGCAGCTGAAGAACGAGGTTGGAAGTTTGACGGGGTAAAAGCTGAAATTGAAAAGATCATGAGCACAACTCCCAGACGCATCGGTGAAATAAAAATTCACTTTAATTTTCCTGAATTGGGATACGACGACTTAATGAAAGAGAAAATTCAACGATACGCTCACGCATGTCCAGTTGGCCGAAGCCTACACCCAGATGTGTTACAGACTGTAACTTTTTCGTTTAACTGATTACTTCTGTGGTGAAACTTGATCGTATGCAGAACACTTCTCGTGTTTTTTCTTGCAAGAATGCAAACTGAAAACTCCTAAGCCAAGTAAAACGAAAAATAAAACACGTGCCGATTTGTTCATAGTATTCAATTGAAAGTCAAAATTAAATCAAACTACAGTCAATCCACTTCAATATTGAAAGGCAGTTATCAACATATCATTGTAAGATTCGTTCTGTTGCTATTTGCTTTCACAATTTCCAGTGTACGAGGGCAGCCCTCGAAGCCGATACATAAATATTCCGGACTCACCTCTCCTGTGCAGAAGAACCTAAATCCGAACGAGTTATTGCGCATCTTGAACAACAGTGGTTATCCCTATGCACAAATAGAACTCGATACCCTACTTATAGATTCACAACCTTCCGAATTTCATTGGAATGTATCTCTCGGAAATCAACTTATACTTGACACCCTCATTGCTGCGAATAGCCTATTTAACAAAAAAACACTTCAGCGTTCGATCAATTACAAAATAGGACAACCCTATAGCTCAGATAAAATCAAAAGCATTGGTGCAGCCCTCAATCAGATTTCATTTTTGAAACCCAATTCACCCGTATCGGTCCGAATGCACAGCGAAACATTCAGCCTTGTTTTGAAACCTGAACGGAAAAAGAACAATCAAATTTCAGCGCTTATTGCTTTGCAACCCAGGCCTAGTTCCAGCCAATCCATGTTAACTGGAAACATAGATCTCGAATTGTCCAACGCCCTTAAACAAGCTGAAATTATTGAATTTCATTGGAAACGACCTCAGCCTGCAAGTCAGAGCTTGGCGTTCAAAATAGGCAGTCCGTTTACAGGTGGATTGCCCGTTGGATTTCAATTTGAGTTTGCTTCTTTTCTTCGAGATTCAACTTTTTCTTCCACCGATTTATCGCTGCGATTACTGACAAAAATGAACGACTTGAACGGATTCTCTGCATCTATTAATAAGTCTACAAACACCCATTTCAATGCGTCTTCAACCTATGGAAACACTTTAGTCAAGACCTATTCCCTTCGTTACTCGAAATTCAGCTACACCGAAAACGCCATTAATTTTACAATTGAAGGAATCGCTGGAAATCGCTCAATTCAATATGAATCCAGTGTGTCACAGAAAAAACTGTATTCGCTTCGCGGCAAGATCTGGACAAAGTATGCCCTTAGCAAACTTCTATTCACCCATGTTAACCTGGAGGCTAATGCCCTTTTTAGCGATTCTCTCTTCAACAATGAAATAACAAGATTGGGCGGAACGAAAAATCTTCGAGCGTTTATTGAAGAGAGTATTTACGCTTCGCAATACGCTATGCTGAATTGCGACTTCGGTCTTGCACTCGGACCCGAAATTCAATCATTTCTTTTTGGAGATGTCGTTTATGTTAAATCTCCAATCACAAAAACCTATTACGATACTGGTTTGGGATTTCGATTCCAACAAGACAATGGCGCTGTATCCATAACCTATGGGGTTGGAAACGTTGAAAACAATGGGCTTCAACTTAAAAACGGTCGAGTAGGCATTACATTTTCTTCTCGATTCTAAAAATACTTTTCCACAATTCAGAAAAGCCTTCAACGTGATGGTAATTTTGAACTATGGATATACTTTCACTTGCCGTTGGTGCCATTTCAGGCGCAGCCCTTACCACTATAATTTTTCTATTAAATCGAAAATCGAATAGCAATCAAAATGATGTTATTTTTTTTAAAGCCGAACTTGAAAACAGCAAAGCAGAATGCAACACCATGCGTGTTCGCTTAGAATCGTTGATTCAAGAAAAAGCGACAACCCTTGCCTCCTTGGAATCGGCTCATAAAGCCCTCGAATCTGAAAAACTTTTTATGGAAGATTTGAAAGCTAATCTAAAAGTTGAGTTCAAGAATTTAAGCAATGACATTCTCGATGAACGGGTGAAGAAATTAAATGAGGCCAACGAATCTCATTTGTCGGTAACGCTAACTCCGCTTCGAACGACCATAAACGAATTCAAATCAAAACTTGAAAAATCAGAATTGGAGAATGTCGATCGTTCTGCTCGATTGGAAAATGAAATAAAGAACCTACGTGAGGCCAGTTCTAACATTGGCACTAATGCAGAAAACCTAACACGAGCCTTGAAAGGCGATAACAAAGCACAAGGAAATTGGGGAGAAATGATTTTAGAATCAGTGCTCGAAAAAAGCGGATTGGTAAAAGGAAAAGAATTTATTGTTCAGCATTCCGATTTAAACGACAACGAGAAAACCATTCGTCCAGATGTTATCGTAAACCTCCCAGAAAACAAGCACATCATCGTGGATTCGAAAGTTTCATTAACCGCTTACAACAGCTACGTTAATACCCAAGACGACAAAGAAAAAGCTATTGCCATGCGGGCACATTTAGACAGTGTTCGCTCGCATATTAAACTGCTAAGTGAGAAGAAATATGAGTCTGCCGATAAGCTAACCACCCCTGAATTTGTTTTGTTGTTTATGCCTATTGAACCTGCGCTTATTGCGGCGTTCAACGAAGACAACAACTTGTTTTCTTACGCTTGGGAGCGCAACATCATTCTGGTTTCTCCAACCACCTTGCTGGCCACACTGAGAACAGTAGCAAGCATTTGGGCACAGGAAAAAAGATCGAAGAATTCCGAAAACATTGCCAAAGAAGCTGGAACGTTTATAGACAAGCTCGAAGGATTTGTAGGTTCCCTTGAAACCTTAGAGCGCAACCTTTCAACTGCACAAAATACGTTGAGCACTGCAATGGGCCAACTCAAAACAGGGAAAGGAAATCTTCTTGGAAAGGCCAAAAACATGAAAATTATGGGCGCGAAATCTGGGAGTAATTTCGAAAAACGCTTACCTTCGATTGATAATGACGAAGATGAATCAACAATGGAGCCAACTTAATTTCTACCGATTAGTTTTATTTTTCGTTGTACTCTTTTTTATCTCATGCTCAGCGCCTAAAAAACTTCGGGAAAATCAATTCGGGAAGAACGAATTTTATTTTCAACCGTTAGTAAACCTCGTGCATTGCAGCAACGACTCTTCAAATTTACTGTTGGAATTCGATGCTGATCAGCTTCTTTATTCCAGAAAATCAACGCATGAAAACTTCACTGCGCAATTGGAAGTTGAAGTTATTATTACGAAACAAAAAGCAGGTTCCGACACCCTTCGATACACCTACACACCAAACCAAATGCAGGAATCAGGCGTTTGGAGGAAGGAAATCCCCTTGCCTATTTCCTTTGGTAATTTCGAAGTTGTTGTTCTGCTCAAAGACCTGAACCGTCGGGCTCAACACGAAAAGAAATTCAGTTTTTTGAAAAACGATCAACCCAGTACACATGACATTCGAGTAACTGCAAACGGCTTAAACACTCCTGTCTATGATCAATACCTCGTTACCGGCGACACAATCCATCTCGACTTTCCGAGATTTAAAAATTCAGAGTATCCACCTGTGGAAATTTTTTCGCTTACCGAAATTCCCAATCTTCCTCCACCAGCCTTCTCGAACAACTCACCTGTAATTCCCGATTCAACTTCGTTCAGTTTAACAAATTTGAGTTTCGACGGAACACGCTACAATTTTATTGCGGAAAACAAATCATACCTTTTTCGAACTAAAAATTCATCGCAACTTTATTTGTATTCGAATGGCGAATTTCCCACGACAACGTCGCTAAAGGACTTGATTGCTCCTTTGAGATACATCACATCCAAATCCGAATTCGAATACATTTACAATGTTCGTGACCCCTACACCAGCTTCTGTAATTTCTGGAAAGACTGCGGTGGGTCGGAAGAAAAGGCCAAAGAACTCATCTCTATATTCTTTCGAAGAGTAAACACTTCCAACACTTATTTTTCCACTGCAGTGCCAGGCTGGAGAACAGATCGCGGAATGATTTACATTATTTACGGAAAACCTACACGGGTTGAAAACGTTGGATACAGCGAACGCTGGGTCTATGGCGACGAGACTATTCCTGGATCTTTTTCATTCCTCTTTCGATATAAAAAAGATAACCTTTCGAGCAACGTTTATATACTTCAGCGCGACGGCCTCTATAGAAGCAGTTGGGAGATTGCCGTTAACACCTGGAGACAAGGGCGAGTATTCCGCGAATAAGACTTACTTTTGCACCGTGAGACCTACTACATCATCATCATCGAAATCGAATTTAATCATTGGCATTCATCCTCTGGAAGAAGCTCTTGATGCTGGGAAAAACATTGATAAAGTTCTTTTCAACAAAGAATTACGCAGCGATAAATTGCGTCAGTTGAAAGACCGCTTGAAAAAAGAAAAAATCCCCTTCGTACTTGTACCCGAAATAAAACTCAATAAAATAACCCGCTCCAATCACCAAGGTGTTCTGGCGTTCATGGCTCCAATTGCTTTTGCAGATTATGAGAATGTGGTTATAAATGCTATTGAAAGTGGCGAGCCACCTTTGTTTCTGATTCTCGACCGCGTAACAGATGTTCGGAATTTCGGAGCTATTTGTCGCTCGGCAGAATGTTTCGGAGTAAAAGGAATAATAGTGCCTGAAGTAGGTGCAGCGCAAATAAACGAAGATGCACTCAAAGCTTCGGCTGGTGCGCTCATGCATTTGAACATTTGTAAAGTAAAAAACTTGCTCGACGCATTAGACTATTTACACGCCTCTGGAATCGGCTCCGTTGTTCTTTCTGAAAAGGCCACTGTGAGTCTTCAAGAATTTCAAAAAACGCGTGATCAAAATTTGGGAATGTGTATCATTATGGGCTCAGAGGAAGATGGAATTAATCCGCAACTCATGAAACGTGCGCACCAGTTGGTGACCATTCCTATGAAAGGACAAACCAGTTCTTTGAACGTTTCAGTTGCCGCAGGAATCGCCCTTGCATCATTAACAGCTTAGAATCTTACTCCAAACGAAAAACTAACTTGCACGATTAAGTTATCGATGCTCGCCATTGAAATCAATGAAGGGTCATAGAGGAAATACCCATCCTTATTCTTGGTAATCATCAAAGCACCGTCGCAATAGAAATCGTCTTTTTTATACCCACCACCGACATTCCAATTGAACAGAGGCTCTGCAGGTTTTTGAGCGAGTTCGGTGTAAACCGACGTTCTATATCCTACGCCAGCTCGCAGACGATAGACATCTCCCAAACGAAACTCGGTTCCCAATCTCGCTTTATGCACTCGCTTGAAATTCTCCTGAATCGCCTCGTTTTCTAAAGCGAATTCTGACGTTCCGCCTGTAATTCCATACATCACCATTTTCGAAAAATCAGAAGACTCGTAGTCTGCAGATAAAATTCCAAAATTCCCAAGGATTAAGGCTGCGCCCGCACCAACTGCAGCAGGTGTTTGAAAACCATAGTCAAATACATTTTTGTCAGAAGAATAACTGTAAGGTGTCGCCCCAATGCTACTCACCATCTTCGCTGTATAATTATCGCTAATGGATTGCTTGCATGAGGAATGCCAAAACGCTCCCAAACGAACATATGGACTCGGAACATATTGAACACCTAATTTGGCTTGAACCGAGGGACCTTTTGTTACAACATCGGAAGTGTTATTGTCTTCGATCAAAGAATAATTGATAGCGGTGCCATTGGAAGAAAAAGATTCGGAATACGTCGAATTTTTCTCAAACACCACTTTTCTAAATGCAAGTGAAGCCCCAAAAAACAGCTTCTCTTCAAACGCACGCGCCACGCTTAAACAGGTCTCTCGAACATATCCCTTCTCCTCAACATGCTGACGGCGAGTGAAGGTGTTGTTGTCTATGTTCACATGCACATAAGGATCGACAGTTCCGGGATTAATTAAATAGGTTTCCCAAGCTAATCCTGCGCCGAAAGGGAAAGATGATGTCACGTCAGAATTAGCGGGATTGTATTCATTCAGCTGTGCCGTGTATACATCGAGCAAGGAAGACTGATTATCGCTCGATTCTAAATCGTATTTCCTTTTAAAAGACTGAGTTCTGCCGTAAGCCAATCCGTAGATCCAAGGACCCCATCCAGAACCCGCTGTTCCGAATGTTGAGGTAAATCCAAAGGTATTTATTCCCAAGCCCGTTGAGCCGGTTGAAGAAACTCGGTTGTTAAAATCGACTTGCGTGGATCGCGAAAGCAAACTCAATCCAAACTCCATGTTCTGCTTTTTATATGCAGCAATACCGGCCGGGTTTTGGAAGAAGTTCGTGATGTCTGCACCCAATGCTGTATAGGCTCCACCCATGCCAATGGCGCGATTGGAATATGCGCCGAACGTGTTCGAGAAGCGAAGCGCGTCGTCTTCATTCTGCGCAAAAACAACATTAAAACTCAGCAAAAAAATACATGAAATTGAAACAGCTCCCCCCTTGCGAAGCACCTTGTGCAACACCTTGCTGTGCATCTTGAAAAACACCTTGTACAACACCTTACCGTGCAACTTTGGAAAAATCTTGCTTCGCATCAAGGTCTCTTACCTGGTGAAGTGGAACGAGACGGTGAACTGTGAGATGGCGTGCTTGTTCTAGCAGGGCTAGTTGTTTTCGAAGGGGTACTATGCGTTGGTGCGCTGTGAGAAGGTGTTGATCGAGAAGGAGTACGGCTCGGCGAACTATAGCTCGGCGCTGGACGAGACGGGCTGCTGTGCGCAGGGCTCGTTGTGCTTGGAGTTGAACGCGAAGGTGTTGCGTAAGTTGGCGAATTGTAGTTCGGCGCTGTGCGCGCTGGAGCAGGCGTCGACGGAGAAGGAGTTCTTCCTGGTGAAGTATATTCAGGAGTACCTGCTGAACGAGAATTTGCAGGGGCCGAATAATTTCCGTTTGATCTAACTGTTGTCACTGGCTTCGGCGTGCGCGAAATTTCCGCAATCGGTTGAACCAAGTTTTTTTGAAGTACCCCACGATGATAGGTTGAAGAATTTCCGGTTCCTACGCTTGTAGGTCTACGATGGTGATGAGTGACATTGGCCGTTTCTCCGTTTCCGTTTGAACCTCCACCCCAACCATTTCCATTGTTGTTATTGTTATTTCCATACCATCCATTTCCATAACCACCCCATCCCAAACCACCCATTCCATATCCATAAGGGTTGAAACCATATCCACCACCATAGGGGTTATATGAACTGTAAGGATTGTAACCGTATGAATTATACCCATAGGGATTGTAACCAAATCCGTTGTTCCCATAATTCCCATAACCTCCGTAATTGTTAAACGGAATGCTTGAACCGAAGCCCATTCCAAATCCACCGCCATTGCAGTAATTCGAAAAAGCATTCAATCCGTAACTCAACTGCCACCCGCTAACTGGATTAAAAGTCGCTCTTGGATTTGTTCCTCCGTTCACAGAATTTGCACGAGTTGCAGAGTTCGGGTCATAATAATCGTCTCCCCCCACTGCAGCGCTCGCCACCAAGGTATTGTCGTAAAACAACTCCTTTCCGTTCCAATACATTTCATCATCTTCCGCACGGGTACGATCATCCGTCAAATTTTCAAAACTTGCACAAGAACTCAATGCAAGAACTGCCGTGAAGAAGAAAAAATTTCGTTGTAACGCTTTCATAATCGTATGGATTTGATAGTTTAAAGGTAATAAGGTTTTACATTTGCTTCTTCGAAAAAAGAAAAAAAATGGCCGAGAAAATTCCTACAAGAAAAGACGACTACTCCAAATGGTATAACGAACTCGTGATGCAAGCCGATTTGGCGCAACACAGCGAAGTGAAAGGATGCATGATTATTAAACCTTACGGCTATGCCATTTGGGAAAAGATGCGCGATCAACTGGACATTCGCTTCAAAGAAACGGGACATCAGAATGCCTATTTCCCTTTGTTGATACCGAAAAGCTATTTGAGTAAAGAAGCTGCGCATGTCGAAGGGTTCGCCAAAGAGTGTGCCGTTGTCACCCACTACAGACTTAAGTCAGAAAATGGAGGTGTTGTCGTAGATCCAGATGCAAAATTGGAAGAAGAATTAATCATCCGTCCAACCAGTGAAACCATCATTTGGAACACTTACAAAGGCTGGATTCAGAGTTACCGCGACCTTCCATTGCTTATTAATCAATGGGCGAATGTGGTTCGTTGGGAAATGCGCACGCGTCTCTTTTTAAGAACCGCTGAATTCTTGTGGCAGGAAGGACACACCGCGCATTCAACTGCGCAAGAAGCGATTGAAGAAACAGAGCGTATGCTCGATGTATATGCAGAGTTCGCAGAAAACTTTATGGCCATGCCAGTTGTGAAAGGAAGAAAATCTGAGAGTGAACGTTTTGCAGGAGCCGTGGACACCCTGTGTATTGAAGCTTTGATGCAAGATGGAAAGGCGCTTCAAGCGGGCACTTCACATTTCTTGGGTCAGAACTTCGCGAAAGCATTCGATGTGAAATTCGCAACGAAAGAAGGAAACACTGAATATGTATGGGCAACTTCTTGGGGAGTAAGTACGCGATTAATGGGAGCATTAATCATGACGCACAGCGACGACAAAGGACTTCGTGTTCCGCCTAAGTTGGCACCTATTCATGCTGTTATTGTGCCGATTTACAAAGGTCTTGAGCAACTCGAAGTGATTCGCGAAAAAGTTCTTCCATTGGTGAAGGCACTTAAAGCGAAGGGCATTGTTGCTAAGTTCGACGATGATGACAGCAAGCGCAGCGGATGGAAATTCGCTGAATACGAATTGAAAGGTGTTCCTGTTCGCTTGGCCATTGGACCAAAAGATTTGGAAAACGGAACGGTTGAAATTGTACGTCGCGATACTTCAGAGAAATCTACAGTTAACTTCGAAGGTGTTGAAAGTACCATTGCGCAATTGTTGGAAGACATTCAAGCGAATATGTTCAACCAAGCATTGGAGTTCAGAAATGGACACATGACAGAGGTTGACGATTACGAAACGTTTAAAAAACTTCTCGACGAAAAAACAGGATTCTTCTCAGCGCATTGGGATGGAACTGCAGAAACAGAAGAGCGTATTAAAACCGAAACCAAAGCTACCATTCGTTGTATACCGCTCGACGGGCCTATTGAACCTGGAGTTTGCATGGTAACCGGAAAACCAAGTGAGCGACGTGTATTATTCGCAAGAGCTTATTAATATGGAAACGAAAGAACAAATACTTTCATTACTCAAAAACAAAAGCGTTTTAAAGCAAGACGTTTTTCACAACACCATTGCGCAGTTCAATTCGTTGAAGAATGTTTTAAAAAACACCATTCAAGAATTAACCGATCAATTTGGAAATACCGATTCACGCGTTTCGTTTGAATACCGCGACAGAGGTGCCTTTCAGTGTGAAGTGCGTGTTGCAGGTGACTTGCTAATCTTTCAAATGCACACCAATGTTTTTCAGTTCGAACAAGAAAGTAGTTTTTGGCAAACGGGTTATTTAAAGGAGCACCCCGAAAACAGCTATGTTGGAACTATAAACGTGTACAACTTCCTTTCAGATTCTTTCCGTTACGACAGAACAGCTGATGTCGGTTACTTACTTGCGCGCGTTTTCATTAACAAAGAAAATCATTTCGTGGCACAAGGAAAGAAGCAATTGGGGATCATGTTCAATGACATTGTCGCTTCAAACTTCGACACGGCGAGTCAAACAAAATTTGTTGATCAAGTCGTGCTTTATGCATTGAATTTCGATCTACTTATTCCTCCTTATGAAAATCTTCACCAAATAACGGTAGAGGAAATGCAGGACATTAATCACAGCGGCAGCTTGGCCACTGGAAAGAGAATGGGGTTTCAGTTTAGCACTTTTAAATGAGTAATAAGCAAAAACTTACTCTCTGATAAAATCTGAACGCAACAGCTGGTATATTCCTATTTTTGATAAATCTATACACCTCTCAAGCAAATGAAAAAAATACTGTTCGGAATTATTAGTGTTGTAATTCTTGCTTCTTCTTTTAGTTCTTGTACGGTTGAAAAGCGCGTTCATCAGGACGGTTATCACATTTCATGGAAGCACCGTCATACTGCTCCTGCGCACAACGCTTCTGAAATTACATTACAAGAAGAAGTTATAATTCCTGAAACACCTGCGTTCACTCTCGAAAAACCGAACGTTCATTCGGAGGAAAGTATATCGGCGAGCAATTCTGAGAACCTCGTCATCCAACCACAGAGGCGCATCATTCTTCTAGCGAAGAAAGACACTGTTATACCCGATCAGCCAAAAACGCAAGAAGAATACTTCAGCAATACGTATACTCCTCCTGCGCGTCCAGACGAATTGCAAGACATTAAATTAGCGAATTGGGCTTTGGGCTTGGGTATTGGCGCCGTTTCTGCTCCTGTTTGGGGTCTGGTGCTCTTTTTTATTTTAGCTGCTTTGCTTAGCGCTAGTTCGTCTAGCTTTTCAATATGGGCTGCCTTTGGTTTTGCATTCCTTCTTGGAGGGGCGTTATTCATAACAATGGAGATCTTAGCCATCATCTTTGCTATTCGCTTTTTAAAGCTGCACGCCAAAGATCCTAACTACGCCAAATACCGCAAGCGAGCTATCACCGCTTTAATTCTTGCAGGTATTTATCCGGCGCTCTTGTTGCTGAATATTATATTAGCCCTTGCGGTAATTTAATTTTTGAACCAACAAAAAACCCTCAACTTTCGTTGAGGGTTTTTCTTGTAGCCCGTAGGGGAATCGAACCCCTGTTTACAGAATGAAAATCTGCTGTCCTAACCCCTAGACGAACGGGCCGTTTGGGTTTTGTGGCTGCGAATATACCACCTTTTTGCATTTCCACAAGCATTCAAACAAAAAAAAAAACTTAAAGACCAATTACTACTCCCGCCTTAATAAAATAAGGTCCGCCCCAAGCCAACTCGCAATTCACCCCCACCTTCTTGCGATAAGGGAATCCTGTAAATCCCAACGCCACCAATTGATATTCAGTTAGTCGAGTGCCAAAAGACTTTTTATCGAAATTCACATTCGCTGTATTCTCGCGTATGCCATACCAATTGAGATTCGTGCTTATTCCCGTGTACAACAAACAACTTGTCTTCTTGAATCCGAATATCTTACGCTTCTTCATGTGCTGAATGTTATACGAAAACAACAACCGAGCGCCTGCTGTGCTTTTGTTTATGGACCAACTTACATAAGGATCAACTGCTAAATCTCCCATCTGATCGACATACCTGTAATCAGTTGCGTTCACGCTTAAGGACTGACTGGTAATACTAAATCCGAAAATTACTCGCCACTTCTTGCGCGATCCTTTCGTTAATGAAAAATCACCCGCAAAGCTCAACGACGGATAAAACGACCTGCTCACTGTTGCGCTTGAATCGGATAACTCGCTAATATCTGCTCTAAAATTGAACAAATTATAACTCACTCCCGCAGACAACAATCCATCCATTCGCTTTATTTGAGCAAATGATGTAAAGGAAAATAACACTACTAGAACAAACAGTCCTACGAACGGCAGTCTTTTCATCTAAGCTAAGATTTAAGCGAATATAAAGGGTTTTTCGTAAATTGCTATTTATGAAGACGCTACTTAACCATGCCCTCGGACTGCTTTTCGTCCTGTTTTGTCTGAACATGTCTGCACAAACTGAGACAGGGAAGGCATCCTTCTACCACAACAAATTTGAAGGGCATGGAACTTCAAACGGAGAAGTTTTTCGTCAAAAAAAATTCACCTGCGCTCACAAAACACTTTCCTTTGGCACCTGGCTGAAAGTCACATGTCTCAAAAACAACAACGTCATTTACGTGCGAGTGAACGACCGTTTACCCAAATCTTCCAAGCGCTGTATAGACCTTTCCCTCCTAGGTGCTGAAAAACTAAACTTCGTGCGCAGCGGACTCACTCAGGTAACCCTGGACATAGTTAAAGAAGAAGATGTGCCCCTTGAATTTCGATCTGAAATTGAACTGAAAAACAAATCAAAGAAAAAATAAAAGGCGCCGAAGCGCCCTTTACTCAATAAGACGAATCTTATTATTTTGAAGTCAACTCATTCATCAACTGATCGTAACGCAATGTTTCGATGTTAACGATTGTAGTAGCTGTTTTTTCGTGCATTGTAACCACGCGAACTTGATAGTCCATGGTTGGCGCAGTAGTTACGTCCAATCCAACAATTCCACCTGCTGTTGCATCGTAAGTATAAGTGTAACCTGCTATCGGATGCCAAGAGCTTGGACATGGATTCCAGTATCCGTATTCGTCCTGAACATAAACCAATGCAATTCCCTTGTCCATTACATCCTGATTAATAATTGCACATGGGTATTCAACGTAAGTTGAAGTAGCCCAATCAGCTGCAACCGAAGTAAAGGTGTAAGTAGTAAAACTTCCGTCGTCACCAGCAACTCCAGCAGGACCAGAAGGACCAGAAGGACCTTCCTTGGTGCAAGATGTAAATGCAAGTGTAGCAATAGCTACCATAGAAAAAAGAACTTTTTTCATTATTAATAAATTAATTTTTGCCCTACTCTATTTTTTTGTTGGCTTTTCGGTTCCGCCATTCGCAAGCAAGATAGGTGATTAAAACTAAATCCGAATTATTCAAAATGACGCGTTTTTTTTGACTTGTCCAAAAATAATCCGTTGTTACTACTTTAGCAGGAGCGATGAAGAACCCATTATCGAAAAATATCTTTCTGTCTCTCTTGCTTGTGCTTTTTCTAGCTCAAGGTGGAATTGGCTATTGGGTGCTTCAACATAAATTGTGGTTGGTTAAAAAAGAGATGAAAGCACTTGTTCTAGGCAGCGTTGAAGAAGATAAGCTAACCCCCATTCATTTATCCGAAGCTGAATTCAAACAACTGGAATGGCCCGAACCTTGGGAGTTTTTGTACAATGGAAACATGTATGACATCTCACGAAAAGAAATTCACAAAGACGGCTCCGTTACTCTTTATGCCATTATGGATACTGAGGAAAATGAACTGAAAGCAAAGGTTCGATCGCTCGTAAAAAACTCTTCCGACAAAAAACAAACGCAGGAGCAGCTCAACTTCTTCTACAAATTCCAATCGCAATGGACCTGCGATTTCGATTTTGTAGAAATTCCATTTTACGAATCTCGTTCCAATCATTTCGCAACAAATCGTTTTTTCATTTCATCTCCACACGTTCGTCTCAACGAACTTCCTCCCAATTCTTTGAAAGATGCGTTGCAAGATGTTTCACAAGGTTCTACGAAAGGAATCTTGGATAACGTCTTGCGAAGCACCTTGTGAAACACCTTTCCTCCGGAATCTTGCTTGCATCTTGTAAAGCACCTTTCCGCAGGAATCATGCTTCACATCTTTCAAAGAAGTTAACGATTAACAAATAACATCTACAATGAAACGTACATTTCTATGCGCAGTGCTTGCAATAGCTAGCCTATTCATTGCGCATGCACAAACCATAACGGTTAAAGATTTAACGACTCTTGAAGTCATCTCGGGTGCTTCTGTTTATTTATCAGCAAACAACATTGAACTTCCTGACTTCATTGGAAATACAAACAACGAGGGTATCATTGGCCTTCCAAAGCATTTCGGAAGTTTCATGATTACCGCTAATGGTTACGAAGTGAAGTACCTGCCCGCGCAAGAGGTCTATGAAGGCATGGACGTTTTTTTAGTTGGTTCAAACATTACCCTTTCACAAATGGTCATCTCGGCAACGCGCCTAGCGAACAAATCTGAATTCGTGGCACAACAAGTAAGCTCAATTCAACGAAAAGATATTCAATTTATTAATCCAGCGAATGCTGCTGACCTTCTTGCACAAACAGGTACAGCACTCATTCAAAAAAGTCAGTTAGGCGGTGGCTCTCCTATTCTTCGAGGATTTGAAGCGAACAAAGTGCTTTTCGTAGTTGACGGCGTTCGAATGAACAACGCCATTTATCGCGGTGGTCACTTGCAAGACATCTTGAGCCTTGATCCAATGGCTATGGAGAACGTAGAAATTGTCTACGGACCAAGCGCGGTTGCCTATGGTTCTGATGCATTGGGTGGAGCAATGAGCTTTAATACGCGATCACCGCGCTTTACCTCTGGAGACAGGCTCGTTCGTGGAAACGCCATGCTACGATACAGCACTGCCGACCAAAGTGCTACTCATATTAATCTTGAAACTAGTACTGAACGTTTTGCAACATTTACAGCTCTTAGCTCCAATAATTTCGGAGACCTTCGACAAGGAAATATTCGAAATCCGAACTACCCCGCGTTTGGAGCACGTCCCTGGTATGTTGAACGAATCAATGGAAGAGACAGTGTAATTACCAACTCGAATCCCAATGTTCAAGTGGGTTCTGGCTACAGGCAATATGACTTCATTGAAAAAATTTCATTCAAGCAAAGCAATAAGCTAACGCATACACTAAACATTCAATACTCAACAACAAGCAATGTCCCTCGCTATGATCGCTTAACGCAAGTGACAATAGAAAACCCCCGCTTCGGAGAATGGTATTACGGTCCGCAAACACGCTCAATGGTGGCCTATCACGCAACCCTTTCGAACGGGAACAAACTTTACAACACGGGGAAAATCACATTGGCTTGGCAGAAAATTAATCAATCGCGTCACGACAGGTTATTCAATAGCCCAAACCTGAACAACCGTTTAGAGAAGGTACAAGTGTATTCTGTAAATGCCGACTTCTCCAAAAGCCTTGGAGAAAGAACAACGGCGAATTATGGATTAGAATATTACTTCAACGATGTAACGAGCACTGCGAATTCAGAAAATATTTTTACTGGTGCTATAAGCGCTTTGGACACACGCTACGCCAACGGAGGGTCCACCATGAGTGGTACTGCGGCCTATGGGACCGCCATTCTGAAAGTAACCCGAAAAATCACATTGAACGCTGGACTTCGCTATTCACTTGTAAATCTCTCTGCCTTATTCCTCGACAATTCGTTCTTCAACTTCCCTTTCTCAGATGTCAATCAATCGAACAGAAACCTTAACGGAAGTATCGGCATCATTGTAGCACCGAATTCGAAATGGCGTGTCATAGCCCTTGCTAGCACCGGCTTCCGAGCTCCAAATGTCGACGATCTTTCAAAAGTTTTCGAGAGCAACGCGGGAAATTTAATTGTTCCGAACAATGAATTGAAGCCTGAAAAAGTCACCAATGTCGAAGCTACCATTGAACGCAAATTCAACGGAAAAACAACTCTTGCTCTGAACGGATATTACATGATCTACACCAACGCTTTAACCACAGGTAAAGCGCAATTCAACGGTCAAGATTCTATTTTTTACGATGGAACGCTAAGTCCAGTTTACACAACCGTGAATGCAGCCGAAGCCTTCATCTATGGCGGAAACATAACGTTCAATTCACAAGTCAACGATCAATTCAGCATGCAATCCTCTGTTGTGTATACATACGGTAGAATTCAATCTAACACAGGCGAAACGCCTTTAGATCACATTCCTCCTGTTTACGGAAAGACAGGCTTCACCTTTCAACAAAAAAAATTCCGTGGAGAATTTTCAGTGTTGTACAACGGTTGGAAACGAATTGCAGATTACCGCTTAGAAGCCGAAGACAACGAGGCTTACGCAACACCTGATGGCATGCCTGCTTGGTACACATTAAACGCAAGAGGAAGTTATCAATTAAACGAAAAGTTTCAGTTGATGGTTGGATTGGAAAATATTTTAGATGCGAATTACCGTGTCTTCGCTTCGAATATTTCAGGAGCAGGAAGAAACGTCACCTTCACACTTCGCGGTCGTTTCTAACCACTATGTTTATTTTATGTTGAAGTGAAATAGACATAGGAGAGAATCCAACAAACTCTCCGTCCATATCAATAGGCATCGGGACTTCGGTTTCGATGCTTATTTTTTTTGCCGAATAATATTGAATCTTGTGGTAAGAAAGCTTCTTGCACTTGCGCACTTTTGGAACAAAATACAAGTACTCTAGAATATTCAAATCACCAATGACAATAACCTCAAGTATTTCATCGGTAACAATGCTCTCCGGAGATATGCCCAAGCCCGAGCCAAAATACTTCGTATTAGCTACCACAAAATTCATGGCACGAGCATCATACTTCTTTCCATCTAAATCAAAATGAATGTTTCGTTTTTTAAATCCAATTAAGTTCTTAACGATTAACCACTGGTAGGTAAAGAAAGAACCTAACCTTCTCTTGCTTCGCATCATGTCATAGGCTACACACCCCCCCAAACCTAAATCTGTCACATTCAAAAAAGCGCGCGTCTTTCCGTCCCATTCCATAGAAGGCAAATCAATGGTTTTGAAATTTCCTTGCTCTATACTTGCTCTTAATTTTTCAAAAGAAGTTGGAACACTCACCGTCTTCACAAAATCGTTTCCGGTTCCCGAAGGCCAGATCGCAAGAGGCGTTTGTGGATTTTCAGAATGATAAATTCCATTTGCAGCCAGGTTCAAACTACCGTCGCCACCGCAAACCAACACCAAATCGCACGATTCACTGCACAGTTCTCGCGCAATTTTTTCAGCGTGTTTATCATATTCCGTTACGCGAATTTGAAGATCCCAATCGGAAAATATTCTTTCGATTTCTTTGCGTTGCGCGTGCCTGTTATTTTTCGCACCGTGCAGAATAATGCCTAACTTCATTCAACAACCAGAATTGTCCCCTCCACTGTTTCTTCAACCGCAGTTCCACAATCTGTTTTGTAATGAAATAAATAAAAGTATGTGCCTGGAGAAACATCAGACGCTTTCCAGTATTTCTCAGAAGCCGTGCTTTCGAATACTAGTCCACCCCATCTGTTAAATACCGTGAGATCGTACTCAAGAAACAATACTGTTAAATCCAAAAGCGGATCAGCACCTAGAATAGCACGCCAATCATCGTTCAATTCATCTTGCTTTAACGTAATAATATTCGGAAGAATTAGGGTGCTTAAGTCTAAAGAATAAACGTCACCTGCATAGATCTCAATCGTTCCTGAATCAGAGCATCCATTATCTACATTCGTAACTATCAGATTCAGCACACCCGGTGCAGTTGCAATTGGATTCGCAACGGTTGCGCTTGAAAGGCCAGTGCCAGTCCAGGCGTACGAAACGTTTTGTGCGGGCAACACTTCCACTCCTAAAATTTCTGTTGTTGAATTCAAACAGGTTAATGAATCTTGAGAAGGAATAGCCAACTGAATATCCTGATTCGGAACAGTTACTGGGATGGCTCGGAGGCAGCCGTTTCCGTCTGTTATCGTTGCAGTATAATTTCCTCCTACAATATTGGTAAGACTGAATTGCGTTTGATTCGTTCCGTTGAAGTTCAAGGTGTAATTTCCATCTCCTCCCGTAATATTAGAAACGGTTACACTTCCACCGAAACCATTGCATGCTGTTGTGGTAGCCACATCAAATGCAACAGGATCGCTTATTTCAAACGTAATACTTTGTGTACCTAAATTTCCGCAAGCGTCTTCCACGAAACCAGTGGTGTTTGTAATGTTCAAAGTATATGTCCCTCCAATTAAAACTTGATTCGCCAATTGAATGGTGAAGACATCGGCCATGGTTGGATTGTTTGCCGTTACCGATTGAACGGTAATCGTTCCGCTTGGACCTGTTACCGTAAAGTCCGTTGGTTGAACAGAAGTTCCAACAATGGGTTCACTAAAAGTCAAAACAACCGTTAGGTTACTGCAATCTGTTGTTGCGCTAATTGGCAACGGCGGAACTTGATCGTACAACGAAGCTGTCGATTGTCCGAAGTCTATAGTGTATCCTTCAAGGCTGTTCGACCAGTTCATAACAACCAAGGCATAGGTTTCTCCTACGACAACAGGAAGGTCGGCATTGAAAGGAGGTCCGAACGCTGTTCCTGGTCCGTTAGAAGATCCTGTACCTCCGTTAGCTGAGGAGATTCCTGTAGGACCATTGAATGCAAAATCTCCGTAGCTGTTGCATTCAACTTCAGGTGATGTTGTTCCTAAGCCGGCACAACCACCTGTTGTAATATTGAACAAGCCCCAATCATAATCATCTACATCATTCAATGGATCTAAGATGAAACTTAAGTTCCCGTTGGCCTGAACCGTAAACGTGTACCACACTGAGTTCTGCTCAACACCTTGATTGCAGGCTCCTGTTGCTTCAATCACATTTCCAGCGTTTAGCGACGCTTGAGTCTCTGTGTACAAATCACCGCACAAAACTATAGCTCCATCGCAATCGCTAATTGAAGTCTGCGCCCAAGAAGAAATTGAGCTCAAACAAAAAACAATAAACAATAATTTACGCATGCTTCTGATTTAAGGTGGAAACAAATATAAGTCTTACAATTTTATAAAGTCTTTCTTCACCATCGACCCCGAATCTTGAAGCTGCAATACATAAACTCCAGGCGCTAGCCCATCCAAATTTAGCTGCTGCTTAGCGGACTGTATGCGTCCTGCAAGCACCAACTTTCCTTCAACCGAATAAACGCTGTAATTCGTTTCATTCAAGACCTCATGTCCCAGATTAACATTCAATTTATCGCCAGTTGGAACAGGATAAATCGAAACTTGACTCAAGGAATTCTCTATCACATTTATAGCTGGTGTTTCACCAATAGTGAATACACCAGAGCTTGGCATTTGTAGGGTCACTTCGTACACATCGCCCACCAAAGTCATTGGATAAACTTGAAACGCAGTTGACGTATTGAATCCCTCTGATTCACTTATTATCACATTCGCTTCACTCAATCCTGTTAATTCTGAAGCTTGAACACGCAATGTAGAATTGAATTCGTTTCCTGTTCGAGTAAATGCATAGGTTCGTTCAATTCTATTCGAGACAAACGGATAAACGCTATTACTCACGCTCATTCCATTCACGTCGCTTCCCACTAGTAGATAATTTCCATCTACCATGGTACCAACAGCGCTTATTTCAAGAACGCCCAATCCTTGGGCCACCTCGTGCTTGTCACCTGAGTTTTCCTGTCCAACGCCAATAACTTCTTCAGCATAATTCGGATGGAAATAGCGGGATTGCAAGCCTAAATCCAATCCGTATTTCACCGCTAAATAATTATTTACAATGGTATGATGGGAAAGGAACAGTCTGCGCTTGTACAAGATGTTTTCACCCATTCTTCCTTTTCCAAAACGATCATCGTAATCCCAACCGAAGCGAATATCAATTGGAGTTGTGTTGTCACGCTCTCCGATGTTCACGCCCGGAAACGGATACAAATGATCATCGAAAATGGTATAGAACAATTGATGTATATCATCTTGCTCATAGATTAACCCATAGATGTGCGGAGACGTTGCTTCGCCAATGTAGAATATCGGTGAGCTCGAATAATTCGTCTCCAAGTCTAAAACTTCGCCGTGGTAGTAAAAATCATTTTTCCATGGATGAAGAAGATAGCCGTTCGGAACACGTGCACTTGCGAACCAACCGTGATCGTTGAATAAGATCGAATCTGTTTCGACCACGCAATAGGCAGTTGTACTTCTTCCACCTAAAACATCATTCATTTGCAAGAAGTCATTGTCGCCATCGAATTGAATTCCTGGACGCGTATGCACACCATTGTTTGCAACAAACGTTGGGCGCTGATTGACGCTGCCTTGTGACGCTGAGTTGTTGTTTCCACTTTGGTCTTGCCACACATAAACAGGATCCCCGTCATTCGCGGAGAGGGCTCCGTTCATTAATGCTCCATTGTCTGCGCGCATCCAAAAAGCTAGATCATCGCTATCTCCGACTCCGCCGGGACCTGTACTTCCGAATTCTGCCGGTGCTTGCATGAAGACTAATTTCAATGTATCACTTGCGGCATTTCCTGTAAAGAAATTATCGATTGCGGCATTGCTAGGAAGGACTACTCTTACTTGACCAAAAGTTGTTGGTGTAACATTAACCACGTAGTTGGAAGGACCACCTGTAACAGAATTAACCGTTCCATTTTCAATATAAAAATCGGAAATAGTTAAATCGCTAACATCTACGTTGGTTAAATTCCGATAGAAGAAAATCTCTGCATCGAAAGTTCCAATCACTTCACCAGAAGTACTTGGTGAATTCCAAACAGCACTGGTTGGAAACACATTCGTTTCCGGGCTGTACAAGTCACTTTCCCACATACCTCTTCCGTATGTAGATGCGCGAATTCGCTTTGGTGAATCGTATCCAATCTCCAATTCAGTCACTCGAGCAGCATAAGGAAATCCAGTTGAGAAATTCACCCATTCTGTCATGCTAGCGTCCCAATAATAAATTCCTAAATCGGTTCCGATATATAGATTCTCTAGCACCGAAGAGGTGTCTGAAACAATGGTATTCACGGCAACGTCTGGCAAATTTGGAGTCATGAGCGTCCAAGATGTTCCTCCGTTTAAACTTTTATAAACGTTCTTATTGAAGGCGATGTATACGGTTAGAGAATCTGTTTTATGTGTCTCAATTGCATTTACTGCAACTACTGCATTCGGCAAATAGGTACTTATGTTTTGCCAAACAACAGTGTCACCCATGGCGTTATCTGTTCTTCCCATTTTACGAGAACCCTTCGATGCGTACAACACATTTCCTTTCGTATAGTGCGCTCGTATTTGATTACAATCCGTTGTGTTCGCGCTTAAAAAACTCGTCGATATTTTTTCCCAAGTGATTGAGTCCTTTTCAACATGTTTGATATTCTTCGACCTCCAGATATTTTTCATTCCAACAAACATGGTTGCGCTGCTGTCTGGGTGTAAGCAATATGGAGTGCTCCACGCGCCTTCTTCCGTCATGCCGTTGATTCCATCTCCTGCAAACTTCTGATTGATGTAGGAATTCGACGTGCGGTAAAGTTGACCGTAATAGATACTGCTGTATCTACGGCCTTCTTCCTCGTAATCATACATACATTCGAATCCGTCTCCACCGCCTGTTCTTACCCAACGTGCACCCTGAAATTCCGCTGTCCCATTGTCTTGAAATCCGGTCAATGCTCTTGCCCCGTCATGCGGAGACTGACCCAATCGATAGATCTGTCCGTTTACAATGCCGCTTGAAATATCTTGCCATTCGCTGTTACTCACATAGCGATAAAGCCCACCGTCGTTGCAAACATAAAGATCATGGTTGTGTGGATTAATCGCCATTTCGTGTTGATCCACGTGAACAAAATTCGAGTTAATGTCTTGCCAAGTTACTCCTCCGTCAACACTCTTTTTCAAACGTATTCCTCCACAATAAATAACGTTTGGATTTAGATCGTCGCCTGCTAAACAGAGGTCATACCATGCCTGTCCGCCTGTACTAGAGCCATCTGCAGACCACCCCATTATATTTGGGGTACTGCTCATTTGCGTGAATGTTAGTCCTGCATCCTCGCTTTTAAAGGTCCCCGTATAGCTATAGGTATTCGTTCGAAGAAGATACACCGCGTCGGGTTCAGAGGCATTCACAGCAACACACATACGCGTGCCATTTGAAACACCAGAGTTGCTTTGCGCCCATGTTAAACCGAAATCTTCACTTCTGTAAAATCTTCCCGCACCCGTGGCGTAGAGTATGTTCTGATTTGTTGGGTGTTGCGCTAAATCTTTGTACTCGAAAGTGTTTGTCGAGGCTTGTGTCCAAGTCACCCCGCCGTCTATCGATCTTCTAATGCCTAAATCTGTGGCAATAACCACACTACTTGCTTGGTCGTTGCAAACTATAATGGCACCCACGGTGCGGGTTGAGATTCCTGTATTAATAAAATTCCAAGTATCACCTCCGTCTTCACTTTTAAGCATACCCATTCCTGGAGAATCTCCCGCGTCTCTGTCGCCTGTACCAGCATACACAACGCTTGGATTCAGGGGATCGAAAGCTATAGAACTTATTCCAAGCGTTGGCAAATCATCTGTATTTGAAGACCAGGAGGCACCTCCATTCGTCGATTTCCATAATCCACCAGCAGGAGTGCCCACAAGCATAATTTGCTCGTTCGTAGGATGAAAGGCTATGCATGAAACACGGCCAACACCTTCAATATTTTCTCGGGTAGTTACGCCGTCGATAATAGGACCTAATGGATACCAATTGCCCGATAAAGAACGTTGTCCTGTGTAATTCTTCAGGGCTGTCCAAAGTTCCAAAGTCTCTCTACCATTCAACATCTTTCCGTTTTCATCGGCATGTGTTTCCATTAACCATTTGAAACGCTCCAAAGGCTTGTACCCTTGCCCGCGCTCCGTTGGGCGCTGAGGCCAAGCGGCATTCATTTCCGAAATAAAATCGAAAACGGAAATATCACTGTGCATGAAGTCGGTCCACATAGGATGATTCTGCGCCACAATGCTTGCTGATATTAAACTCACAAAGACCAAAGAAAATATACGTTTCATCATAATTACAAGAATACGTCACAAATAAATTCACACAATAAAAAAAGGGCTCTTCCGAGCCCTTTTTATTCAATTTATTTGGAATTAGTGCTTTGCCAAATAATCAGCAACACCCTCGTGATTTGCTTTCATACCTTCGCTTCCTTTCGACCAATTGGCAGGACAAACCTCCCCGTTTTCTTCAAAAAACTGAAGAGCATCTACCATACGCAAGGCCTCCTCAACATTTCTTCCCAATGGAAAATTGTTAACCAGCTGATGCATAACCACACCATTCTTGTCAATTAAGAACAATCCACGGTAAGCAATCATTGGTCCGTTCGCAACCAAATTTCCATCAACATCGTAATCATACTCTCCGGCTAGAACACCGTAGTTATCAGAAATAGTTTTTGAAACGTCGGCAACAATTGGATAGGTAATTCCTTTGATACCACCTGCGTTCTTTTCCATTTGCAACCAGCCCCAGTGGCTTTCTTCAGTATCTGTAGAGCATGCTACAACAGCGCAATTGAGCGATTCAAATTCAGCTAATTTCTCTTGAAACGCGTGCAATTCGGTTGGACAAACGAATGTGAAGTCCTTTGGGTAGAAGAAGAACACTACGTGCTTCTGTCCAATGAACTGATCCAATGAAAAATCACTCACAACGGTTCCTCCGTTCGTGATTGCTCCCGCCTTAAATGATGGCGCTTTTTTCCCAACTAGTGATGACATAATTTTTATTTTTTGCAAAGTTAACACGTTCAAAGGAGGATTTGTTCACCTCTATATTAATTATTCGTCTCCTTGCGAAATGCCATGGCGAAGTATACCCATGATGCAACGAAGAACACGCCGCCAATTGGAGTTATTGGACCAATAATTTTCTTTAAGACTTCAGGTAAAACATCTGCAAATGTTAGCATGTACAAAGAACCCGAGAATCCAACTATACCCGCAAGAAACAAGATTCTCAAAATCCTCAGCGATTTCTCATCTTTCAAAATAATTGCAGTCACTAAAATTCCGAGAGAATGAATGACTTGATAATAGACGGCCTTGTTATAAATTTCAACACTGTAGTTTGAAACAATATTCTTCAAACCGTGAGACCCAAAAGCCCCCAAAAGAATCGCCAATGACATTAATAGAGCGCCTACAGTAATCGAGTTCTTCATTTTTCGTATATTTAAAGAAGGAATTAAAAA
>CAIZGX010000071.1 GCA_903932685.1 uncultured Bacteroidota bacterium
ACAGCCGCCTGAATATCAGTCATTCGGTAGTTGTACCCAACTTCCAAATGATCTTCAACAATGACCTTATTGCTTAAATGACGAACACGATCGCTTACGTCCATCCCATGTTGACGCAAACGCTTCAAACGTTCGGCATATTCCGGATTAGAAGTAGCAATCATTCCGCCATCTCCAGTTGTAATGACCTTTCTCGGATGGAATGAAAAACACACCAAGTCTGAATGCGAACCAATCTTTTTTCCTTTATAAGAAGACCCCGCGGCACAAGCAGCGTCCTCAATTAAGATGAGGCTGTGCTTCGCGCACAACGCTCTTATTGCTTCTATCTCAAAGGGAAGTCCAATCTGATGAACCCCAATAATGGCCTTCGTCTTTGATGTAATCTTCGCTTCTACATCTTTTGAATCTATGTTGTAGGTTTCAGATTTCACTTCAACAAAAACAGGAGTTGCTCCAACGTATACAATTGCGTTTGCGGTAGCGATGTAACTCATGCTCGGACAAATGACTTCGTCGCCCGGACCAATGCCCGCAACGATTAAGGATAAATGCAAAGCTGTTGTGCAATTGCTTACAGCAACAGCATATTCACTTCCCACGTATTGCGCAAACTTCTCTTCAAACTCTGCTACACGCGGACCTTGGGTCACCCAGTTGGTTAGAATGGTGTCGTAAGCCAATTGCGCTTCTTCAACTCCTAGATATGGCTTTGCTACAGGGATTTTCATTTCTTCCAATTTTGAATTTCTATCTCTCCCATTAAATCGTTGGTCAGATTCAATGCCTTGTAATACGCAATCGTTTCTGCCAATCCTTCACGAAAATCCATTTCATTATCAAATCCGGTTAACGCCTTAAATTTCGATGGATTCACCCATAAGCGTGGAACATCTGCAGGACGATCTTCTTCGAACCGAATGTTCATTCGGTCTTTCAATTCCATTTCCTCAATTAACACTTCCATGAGTTCTTTCATGGAAATTTCAGTACCTGTTCCAATATTTATTATCTCACCAACTACCTTTTCATTGTCCATTAACTGAACCAAGGCGCGAGCGGTGTCCTTCACAAAAAAGAAATCACGCGTAACATCTCCCTTTCCAAAAACAACAGGCGCTTCTCCGTTTAGCATGCGAACAATGCTGCGCGGAATAATCTCTCCAGCATCACCTTCGTAATGCGCGCGAGGACCGTAATTGTTGAAGATTCTAGTGATTACGGTTGGAAGTCCATAGCACACATGATAAGAATATGCGTAGTTCTCTCCAGCTAACTTGCTGCTTCCGTAAACCGTTTTCGGCGCAGGAACACCAAGCTCATCGATTGGAAAAGTCTCAATGTCTCCATAAATCTCTGAGGTCGAGATGTAAAAAAACTTCGAAACTTTCTCTTGGCGAGCGGCTTCTAAAACGCGAAGAGATCCTTCGGCGTTTACGCGATGATTTTCGAACGGACTGTGAATGGAGTGACGAACACCGAGACAAGCCAGGTGATACACCACATCGACTCCCTTCATGATTTCATTCACTTGAGCTTCATCACAAATGTCTCCTTCAGCGAATTGAAAAGCATTGTTCTCAAACGCACTTTCAAGGTTCCGCAATTTACCGTTCGACAAATTATCGAAACCCAAAACTTCATGTCCCGCTTCAAGCAAGGCATCGGTGAGATGAGATCCAATGAAGCCCGCAGCACCTGTGACTAAAATCTTACTCATGCTCTTTTCAGATTAATCACGAATACTCCTGCAATGATTAGAGCAATTCCAACAATGTTGTTCCACGCTAATTTCTCTCCGAAAAACACTGCTGCCACTGAAGCTGTGAGAATAAAATTCACTGCAGCACTCACAGGAATAACGTAGCTAAAATCACTTAGCGATAGTGCTTTAAACAATACCAATGCTGAAACGAAAATGATTCCCATTCCGAAAAACACTTTCGGTTCAAACAAGAAAGAAAAATAATCTTTTACTGAAACCAATCCCCGTTGTTCTGAGCCCCAACTGTTCAGAGTTAATTTAATAAGCGATGCTCCAACAACAGATAGCGTGGCATACAGCGCCGAAAGTCCGAAAATTACAATCTTACTCATTTCTTAATATTTCTTCAATAACAGATTCGGGACGTTTGTTTACTTCATCGAAAATGCGCCACAAGTATTCACCAATGACGCCGAGCATAACAATCACCAATCCTAAAAGAAAGGTAATTAATGAAGTCACAGTTGCAAAACCGGGCTCAGAAATCTTTCCAGTTATCCCGCCAATTAGCATGAGTATTCCATATCCGAAACTGAGGAAGGAAACACACATGCCTATGAAAGAAATGAAACGAATGGGAGCGACCGAAAATCCTAAAAACGAATCGAGGAACAATTTCCATTTCTTTGAAAATGTCCAACCACTCTTTCCGCTGGAACGCTCTCTTCTTTCATACTCGATGACATACGGTTTGAATCCAAGCCAATGAGAGAAGAGCGAGCGATTGATGTTCTTCGAAGTGTTCTTTAAATAGTTTAAAATACTTCCGTCCCAGAAGGCAATGTCAAATCCGCTTTCCGGAAAATCTTTCATCACGAACAACTTCACCAAAATGTAATAAGCCTTGGCGTATAAACGCGTTAGCAAAGGATCTTTCCTTTTCTTCGCGCGCACTGCAGTAATGTACTTCTCTCCGTTCAACCACAGCTGCGCCATTTCCGGAATGAGTTCCAATGGGTCTTGAAGGTCTGCTGCGTAAATGGTGCATGCATCTCCAGTTACCAATTTCAATCCGGCATTGCTTGCACAGATAGCTCCGAAGTTGCGTGTTAATCGAACAACCTGCGTGTCTTGAATCAAATGACGATGCTTCAACAATTCGTCCCACGTGCCGTCTTTACTTCCATCGTCAACGCATACCAATTCCAACGCAAGGTCCATGCTGTTCAATTGCTTCTCTACCTCTTGCATGTTGTGAAAGAGTGGAAGAATAAATTCTTCAACATGAAAACAGGGAATGACTACAGATACTTTCTTCATGAAACAAATGCGTTTAGAGCATCCCAATTTACGGAATTTAATGGTAATGTATAAATGGGCTGAACGCTAGTGCGTGCGCCGAAACCTTCTTTTTGCTGTGAAATACCCAAAGCCAATGACGCGCCTTGATTGTGGGTACTCGTTCCAAAATCAATATAATTCTTTTGAGAAAATGTCTCTTGAATAAGTGTTGCAAAAAGCAAATCCAACGCACCTTTTTCCTTCCCTTCCAAGGTGGAAGCGATGTATTGAAAACGCACACAATTCGGAGTGTTGAAGCACAAAATCCCAGCGCACATTTCATCTCCATTGAAGGCAGCATGCAATTCAATTTCATTTGGAAATCTTTTTTGCAAATCAAGTATTTCACTTCTAGAATGCGCCGGTGTTGAAGAATAAGCCGCGAGCAAATCTTCCAGAATGGTGTAATAAGAATCGAAATCTTCAGACACGCGTATCTCTATTCCTTCATTTAACGCCTTCTTCATTCCACGCACTCTTCGCTCTTGAAATTTCGGAACGTTGGAAGGAATGATTAGGGGATTCACGTGTTGACCTGTGCATTTCGCTCCGGCGAGAAAAAGCATATGAACGTCTTCCTGCGCAGGCACCTGATGATACATGAACGGAATGGTTTTGTAATGCACCTGCTCAAATCCATTCCCTTCTATATATTGAAGAAAAACCACGAATAATCTATGAAATTCATCGAGACGAATGTTGTTCGAAAGCACCCAGCCGCCGTAAGTTAACCCTTGATGTGAAAAGGCTTCTTTTCCACTTTCGTTCATTGGCAACACGCCCACCAATTGGTCTTCATCGAAAGCAAGCAACGAATGATCGCTGAACTTCATGCCGTGATAATCGATGAAATTTCGCGAGAGATGAAAGGTTCCATTTTTACTGTTGGAAACAAATTCCTCCCATTTTTGACGATGGTCTTCTGTGTATCGAATTATTTTCATTGTATGTCCTCCAATACGGCAACGCCGAAACCTGTTTTTCCATTTTGATTTCCGTTGTAAAACAGAAATCGTTTTCCATTTACATCGACCACACAAGGATAGCAAACCGATTCGTTTTCCCACGGTTCACTTCCAACTGAAAAATTTAATTCACTATCTTGTCTTACCCATGAATAGCCGTCTTCAGAGGTGGCGTATCCCAAACGATAACCCAAATATTTCGTTCTTACACTGTAAAACATTTCGAAATCGTTTTCCTTTTTCACAACCCACGGCCTTCCAAAACCGAACTCATCTTCGTTTTGAAATTGAATACAATCTTGTTGATCGACTTCCCAATTTAATCCGTCTGTTGAAATCGCATGATGAATGCGATACGTTGGAACTTCCTTTCCGTTTACGTCTAACCATGCGAATGCACCGACATACCACATGCGCATTTTTTCTCCGTCTTGAAAAATAGAAACCGCACTTCGAATATCGGGTTCTGATTTTGTTGGAGGTAGCACCGGATTGGCTTGAAAGCGCTGAAACGTGCCATCTGCCTGTTCTTTCGCTACTCCAGCGAAATATCTGTAAGGCACATCTGTTGTGCGTTGCACACCGAGGTAGTACAACCAATTTTCATTGTCATGTTGAAGGAATTGAAGTGGGCAAACTCCACCTTCGTCGAATGAACCTTCGTCTCCAATATCAAGTAGCACATCTTCACTTCGAAAAATAATTTCAGAAGGGTTGTGTGCTGAAACATCGACATAACTAATTCTTCCATTGAGCTCAGTGTCCATGGAATAATAATAAACACGAAGAACATCTTCGTTCAAAATGCGCACGGTAGGAATGGCGGCGTATTGCTGCGACCAATTCCATTCAGGATTGGCTTCTACAATTCTACCGAGGCGCCTCCAATTCATCGCGGAGTAAGTTTATGATAAGCGCGACAAGAGATTGGAGAGATGTCCTTTCCTTTCACAATTGAATCTTCGGGAATGTTCTTCACCACTATAGCCGCGGAAGAAAGCAAACAATCGTCGCCAATACTCACGGCATTGTTCACGGTGCTGTTCACGCCAAGGAAACAATTCTTTCCAATGGTTACTCCACCGCTAATAACTACATGCGAAGAGATGAAACAGTTGTCGTCCACTTTCGAATGATGTCCAATGTGGTTGCCACTCCAAAGCACAACGTTGTTTCCAATTTCAGTAAAAGGTTGAAGGGTATTGTCTTCAAAAATGAAAACATGTTCTCCCAATTTTACGTTTCTCCAAACGAAAGCGTATGAGCTCACGTAGGACGCAATTTCATATCCGAGTGCTTTCGCTTCAAGATAAACTTGCGTGCGCAGTCTGTTTAGTTTAGTGTAGACACATGCTCCAAAGAACGCATGATCATTGGGGTTGTAGAGCGAAGGCAAATCTTCGAAAGCCACCAATGGCAATCCGAAAATTTCTTCTTTGTTTATGTATTCTTGATGAACGCAGAACGCTACCACTTCGTAATCGCTGTCGTGCGTGAAGTATTCGTAAGCTATTTCCGCAAACTCTGTATTTCCAAAAATGATTAGTTTGTTCTTCATGTTATTTGTACTTTACAAACAAAATATCTTCTCTTCGATTCGCCATAGGCAAGGCATTGTTTTGCGGAAGCACGAAAGCCTCCACTCCATTTTCTCTTGCCATTTTTAAAATTGAAAAAACATCCTCGTCGTTGAACTCTCCGGGCTTTTTCTCATTCCAATTTATTTCTGGAAATGAATTCGGACCGTGGTTATTTTGATGGTATCGGATTCCTTCTTCCGAACTAAAAAAACGATTGCGTTTCGAAACATTTGGAATATCGCCGATGAGCGCTATTCCTCCAGGAGCAAGTAGTTCGCAGACAGCTTCAATAAATAATTCAACGCTTGACTCTGCGGCAATGTAGTGCAAAACGCTGTAGCAGATGATGGCTTGAAAAGAGCTCTTGTTTTCCTTCGACCATTGTTTTGTTTCGTTGGGAAACATAGCCGAGAACTTTTCACAAAATGAAAAATCGGGGAGCTGATTCAGCATTTCTTGCGAATCGATGAGCACCACATTCTGTCCTTTTTCTTCCGCATTCTTCAACAACATAAAAGGCAAATCGCTGCATCCCGGACCAATGTCCAAGACACGGGCATTCTCCATTGCCAGTGCTGAAACTTTCGATTGAATGTCTTCCCAAATCAGAGTTTCTTTCCCTTCACGAAAGTGATTGAAGAATCCTATTTTCTCGAAACGCGAAAGCGACTCGTCGTTCGCTAACAACTTGAATTTATTAAAATCCAAATCAGACAACTTCGCGATTTTATATTCTTCGTTCATCGATTATAAATATTGAGCGAGGACTTCGTTGTTAAATTTTACTTCGTTTGTTTTCATGAGTTCTGCGACCTTCAAACTTCCGGCTTGAAGAAGAATGATTGGATCCCAACCTATTGCGGAAGGAAGAATGCCCATATGTCCAGCTGAAACATTTTCCGGATGGAAATTTATTTCATGTTGAAATAAATCGGCTTCGCTCACGTCTCCAGCGAAGCGCAATAACAGCGGCGAATTCAAGCACTTCCATACATTGAAATTCAACAAAGGAAAAGTTCCCCAGAGGTTTTCAGAAAAAGGAGACCCTGTGTAAATCACGGCTGAAGCCGATTTCCATTCGTTTGGAATTTCTGTGGAATTCCAATCTCCGAGATAAGTTGCTCCTAAATTTTCAATTTCACTTTTGTATTCCAGCGGACAATACACGCCCACTCCGTCCGACATGCTTACTAGAGGTTTGCACAAGTAGGGCGTGAAGTCGTTGTTCGAGACAACGATGAATTTATTTCGATAAATGGTTTGCTTGGCATCTTGAATGAGTCGAACAACCAGATCACCGAGGTAACCGAAGACATCGGTTTGCGCATGTCTTTCGTTGGTTCCCGCAACGCGAATTCCCTTAGACTTGCAAAAATCTAAATCGAGATCTTCTGAGCGAAACTCCCATGCTTCGAACATGAGTGGGATTCGACATGATGAAGAAACGCGTTGAAGAATTGCGCTATCTAACGGACGAAGGGCCCCGCTGTTTGTGATAACTGTTGCCCTTTCCCAAGGCATTTCATTTTTCTCTATGTGGAAATGAATGCGGTCTGAAACTCCACATAGTTCGGCTAACGATTGAACTTCTTTGATGCATTCGCTTGCAGAACCGTATTTCGAATCGCGCGCGAAAGCGTGCACTTCTCCTCCGGCAAGCGCCGACAACACAGGTGTGCAGGCGTACGCACCCGAAGCTGCTTCAGTGAGCACACATTCATTTCGCAACTGAATGTTTAAGTCTTGAATGGTATGTTGAAGTTTTTCTTTCAACTTAGATTTCAATTTTCACTTCTTTTCCGCTTTGCTTAATGCTTTGTTGAGCAGCCTCAAGAATACGGATGGTGCTCAGACCTCCTATTGCTGAAGCGCGCGGTTCTGTGTTATTCTCTATGCAATGAATAAAGTCTAACGCCAATTTTCGCAGCGGTTCGGCCAATTCAATTTTCGGGACATACACATCTCCTACTCTGTAATCGATCATGACTTTTTGTTTTTCCTCGAGGGTACTCACGTTATGAGCAGTATCGTATACCTTAATCTTTTCGGTAGGTTCCATATCATTGAATACAACCATCTTTTCACTTCCACCTAATAACATCATTCTGATTTTCACGGGCGAAGACCAGGAACAATTGAAGTGAGCGATGAAATTATTCTGATAGTTCACTGTTAAATAGGCGACGTTTTCAATTCCATTGTGGATGTGACTTACGCCAGTTGCATTGACGCTAACTGGCTGTTCATTCGTCAAATAATCGAGTACAGAAATATCGTGTGGCGCAAGATCCCAAAGTACATTAACATCTTGCTGAATAAGTCCAAGGTTTATTCGTGTTGAGTCGAAATATTTCAATTCACCTAAGGCACCTTGATCTTTCAACTCCTTCATTTTCTCTACTGCTCCAGTGTATAAGAATGTGTGATCTACCATGAGCAGTTTGCCTTTTTGCAACGCTATATCTATTAATTCCTTTGCCTGATCGACTGTCGCTGTCATTGGTTTTTCTAAAAGCACATGCTTTCCTGCGAGTAAGGCACGCTTTGCCAATTCGTAATGAGTAAAAACTGGAGTTGCAATTACGACAGCATCAACGTCTGTGTTATTGAAAGCATCATCGGCGATAATGGAAGTTTTGAGACTTGGAAATAACCCTACCGCTTGATTGAGCCGTTCTATCTGCGAATCGACTAGAATCTCTACTTTGGCATTTCCAAGTGACATGAAGTTACGAAGAAGATTGGGTCCCCAGTATCCGTAGCCGATTTGCGCAATTCTTATCATGATTAACGTTTGGCCGAAGTTATTGAAAATAGTAGGTACTACCAATAAAAAGGACTAAGGAAAATCTTGTGAAGATGAAAGAAGCCCGGTAACTTTTTTTTAATGAAATGAACCTTTCGGTTAAGTTGATGTTATTATTTTCTAAATTGACAACTATGCGCCCTCAAGAGTTCACCATTAAGGACCTGGAGAATTTCTCGGGAATCAAAGCTCACACTATTCGTATTTGGGAGCAACGCTATGGAATTCTCTCTCCGGACAGAACTGACACTAACATTCGTAAATACAACGACAAAGATTTAAAGTCTCTGTTGAACATAAGTTTACTGAATAGCCTTGGCTATAAGATTTCGAATATCGCGAAACTTTCAGACGACCAGATTCGCGAAATCATCAACAAACACGCTCACGGAAACAATACAGAAGAGCATTTTTTGCATATGCTCAAGATTTCGATGTTGAATTACGACGAAGAGTTGTTTTCGAACGTTATTGATCCGCATGTTGCTGAGCACGGTCTTGAGCAGACTTTTCGCGTTATGATCATGCCTTTCCTCATGCAAATTGGATTGCTTTGGCAGTCTGACTCAATTTGTCCGGCGCAAGAACACTTCATTAGCGCACTCATTCGTCAGAAGTTACTCTTTCATATTGAATCGGTAAAAGTTCCATTGGAGCAGAATAAGCGTCCGGTTGTTCTTTTCCTTCCAGACCTTGAAATCCATGAGCTTTCGTTATTAATGCTTCATTACATTTTGAAGTTGCGTGGTCTTCGAAGCATACTTTTGAGTCAGTCTGTCCCTGCCGAAGATTTGAAGCAGGTGGCTCAACGTTTGGGTGATGTTGATTTTGTTTCAATATTCACCACACATCCTTCAACAGTTATGGTTCCAGACTATTTAAAAAGACTAACCAGAATGTTTATGGATACGGACTGCCACTTCCACTTTACGGGTTACAATTTGAAAGGAATCAAGTCTCCTGACACGCTTTACATTACTCTTTACGGAGGAATCGACGATTTGCTTGACGGCTTAAAAAACTAAAAATCAAACCGTTGACAATTTTGTTTAAGAATTAGTAAAAATAATTAAACAAAAATTTGGAACGAGCTCAGTTCTGTTTAATATTTGCCTCAGAATATTAAACAAAACAAAAAAATGAGCACACTCGAATTCAACTACCTTATCGGTAATCATTCTGGATCGTTAAAGAGCTTTGCCTATAATTTCACAAAAAATGTTGAAGACGCAGAAGATCTTCTTCAAGACACGTTGCTTAAGGCAATTCGGTATAAAGATAATTTTCAAGATGGAACGAATTTCAAAGGATGGTTATTTACCATTATGCGAAACATCTTCATCAACAATTACAAGCGTAAAAAACTGCAGAAGACCATAAACGATGGGACAGACAATCAGTTCTATTTGAATTACGGCAAAATTTCTGAGGACACTGTCTCTTCGAGAATTAATGAAAAGGACATTAACAAGGCCATTACCCAATTGCCTTACGAATTTAGAACGCCTTTTCAGCTCTTCGTAGACGGTTATCACTACGACGAAATCGCAGATTCTATGGGCATTCCCATGGGAACAGTTAAATCACGTATTTTTCACGCTAGAAAAAAACTCAGCGAAGAACTTTCACAATTTGCTTAAACGAAGCAGGTAGTGTCCATTTCGGGCTCTCTCCAAGACTTCCACATTCAGTTTCACTGATTTTGCCGTTTTAACTGCGGTTTCAAAGTCGACAAACAACCAGGGAAAACATTGCGTTTTCCCTTTGTATTTTAGTTCAAATTGCACTTTACCAAAGTATTCCGAATCAAGCATGGGCCAATCTGCCTTGGCATAGGTAACATCTGTGCTGTCGATAAGAATGGAACCTTCCTTAGACAAA
>CAIZGX010000072.1 GCA_903932685.1 uncultured Bacteroidota bacterium
GTTTATTGAAAATTCAGAGGGCTTGTTTGAAATTCGAGTGAGTCAAGGGAATGATATATTCAGGATCTTCTGCTTTTTCGACAAAGGAAATCTGATTGTATTGGCGAATGGTTTCCAAAAGAAGAGTCAGAAAACACCGAGAACAGAAATAGACAAAGCACTTGCAATAAAAAAATTATATGAAAACGAAGACTAACACAAAGACTCTTGATCAATTCGTTGAAGAACAATATGGCAAAAAAGGAACGAAGAAGCGAGAGAAGTTTGAAAAGGGGTATGAGAACTTTAAAATTGGGGTTCTCATTCAGCAGGCCAGACTTGAAAAAGGATTAACACAAGACCAGCTGGCCATGCGTTGCGGCACGAACAAAGGATACATCTCGAAAATAGAAAACGACATCAAAGAAGTCCGCCTATCTACTTTGCAACGCATTGTAGAAATTGGTTTAGGCGGACATCTTGATTTGTCGATTCGGTTTTGATTCTTCGAATCAATCTTTCAGATCAATCGCTTTGCGGTCAATCTTTCGATTATGCTCGCTCCGGATGACGCAACACGTTGTGATAACCACACGAAATTTAGAACGATTCCCCGAATCATTTCGCTTCCAATTATCTGAGAATGAAATGCAAAACTTGAGGTCACAAATTGTGACCTCAAAAGGAGGGAATCGAAAACTTCCATGGGCCTATACCAAGCATGGTATTGCTATGTCGGAACAACGAAGTTCCAAAGCCCCATAGGGCGACATCCAAACTGCCCCCAGCAGAGCTGGGGGATAAAGGTTGAGATGAGAGATAACTTGAAGTTAAGAGAACCAACAAAGTTCCAATTACGAAGTAGGAATTACGTAGTAGGAACAACGAAGTTCTAACAACGAAGTTCTTAGGGGGCATTTCGGATGCCGCTCGCAGAGCGAGCTCTACCTCACCACCTCAAACTTCTTCACGCCCACACCCACCTTCACAACATAATTTCCTGCTGCAAAAGATGAAGTGTTTATTATTGTGTTGGTTGAAAGAATTTGTTGCTTCAAGATTTGTTTTCCGAGTGCATCGAAAACAAAAAGATCTGTGCCGATAAGGTCTGATGTGATTTGAAGATTGAGTTCGGTGGTTGCTGGATTCGGATACAAGATCATTGCATTCGAAAGCTCTTCAACGTTGGTTGGAATAACAACCACATCTTGTGAAAGAGTTGTACCTACACAACCTTCTGCGGTTGTTTCAACAACACTAACATTTCCTAAACCTGTGGATGCCCATAGAATATTTACGGTGTTTGTTCCTTGTCCGCTTGCGATAACGCCGTTGGTTACTGTCCAGTTATAAGTGCTGTTCGCAGCTCCGTTGCATGTATATGTTGAATTCGAAAATGCCTCTGGACCAACCGGACCGGTTATCGCATCTCCTGAAACCACACATTGTACATTCACATCATAAATAACTTCATCACCAACACAACCGTCTGCTGTTGTCTCTGCAACAGTAACACTTCCCACTCCTTCTGCACCCCATAAGATGGTCACCGAATTCGTTCCTTGTCCGCTTACAATAACACCATTGTTCACCGCCCAAGCGTAGGTGCTACCTGCAGTGCTGTTGCATGTGTAGGTTGAATTCGAAAATGCCTCTGGTCCAACCGGACCGGTAATCGCATTTCCTGAAAGCACACATTGTACATTCACATCATAAATAACTTCATCACCAACACAACCGTCTGCTGTTGTTTCCAAAACTGAAACACTTCCAACTCCTTCTGCACCCCATAAGATGGTCACCGAATTCGTTCCTTGACCACTTACAATAACGCCATTGTTTACCGTCCAAGTGTATGTGCTACCTGCATTGTTGTTGCATGTATAGATTGAATTTGAAAATGCACCAGGTGTTATATTTCCTGCAATAACTTGAGCTGTTAAATTACATCCGTTGTACAAAGCCAAAACTTCATCTGCAGTTAATGCGCGGTTCCAGGTTCCTACCTCGTCTAAATCTCCCTGAAAGTAATCAGGATGCTGCGGTTGTTGCCACGATCTGCCGAATTTAATGGGATTAGCCGACCCAATATTTGGAGAGGGTGCTCCATAATTTGCATATGAGCAAGAACTATTAATCAATGACCCATCTAAATAGAATAGAGTTTGATCAAATGAACTTGCACCGCTCGGTAATACTACTACTACATGGTGCCAAATATTGTCATTCGGGTTATAATCTGCGCCTGGATTGAATAAAGTACCGCCTCCAGTAATTGCTGGACCATTGCAAGGACCTTGTCCTGAAGCCCAGTGATTATGAGTTACTTCAAAATATGATGACCAACTATTTCCGCCAAATGCGATAACCCCAATATTTTCATTAGTTTGGATTGATCTGTACCAATACGAGACGCTTATTCCTGTTCCTATGGGTCCCGAACTAACTGTTTCAATATAATTTCCAACACCATCAAAACTGTACGCCTTTCCCAAATTTCCATAGCGATCTATGGTCAACGTCGCGCCATTCACCGTCCCGTTATTCCCATTCCCACTTTCATCGTTCGCGTTTCCGTTGAAAGGCCAATAGCCGACTAGTCCGTTTGTGGGGACGTATGATGGAACCTGTGCATTAGCGGAAAGAACGGCTAACAAGGTAAGAGAGGTTAAGAGAAGGTAAGAGAGGGGCAGAAAGAAAGAAAGTTTGGTTGTTTTCATAAAGTTTGAATTTATTTTTTAGGAAAGAATTGCTTTAATTTTTTAAGGCTAGACAAACATAAATCAAAAATTAGTAGTTATGTATATACATAACATTAAATTTTGGTAATGCAAGTTCCTTCGCTGCATGCCGAAGAACGACAAAGAATACCTTGAAGAACTTGGAAAGAACATACGAGCCAAGCGCAAGAAACTGAAAATGTCGCAGGCAGATCTCGCATACAAAGTAGGTATGGACGTTCCGAACCTCAGCGTAATTGAAAACGGCAAATCCAACCCACAAATTCTTACCCTCGCCAAACTCGCTGCCGCCATGGACGCGCAAGTCTATACCGTCCTTCCTGAAATAGAAAAACCTTCACAGTTTTTAGAGGAGCCGGGGGTTTATGCGCCGAGAAAACATTGAACTTGGAAAACCTTCGGTTTTATTCCTACTGCGTAATTGGAAAATCGAAGATTTTATTCCTATTGCATAATTGGAACTGCGTAATTAGAAACGTTGAAAACATTCGCCAACGGCATTCGTTGAAAACATTCGTCGGAGA
>CAIZGX010000073.1 GCA_903932685.1 uncultured Bacteroidota bacterium
TATTCTTGAAACCAGCTTCACACGGAACAGGTGTAATTGCAGGTGGTGCAATGCGTGCAGTATTAGAAAGCGCTGGAGTTACAGACGTTTTGGCTAAGTCAAAAGGTTCTTCAAACCCACACAACGTAGTGAAAGCTACCGTTCAAGCGCTTGCAGCTCTTAGAACACCACAAGAAGTTGCGCGTATTCGCGGAATTCATTTAGATAAAGTTTTTAACGGATAATCCAGACCATTATGGCTAAAGTTGTTATCACCCAAGTTAAAAGTGCTATTGATCGTCCAAAACGTCAAAAGGCTACAATCGAAGCATTGGGTATTAAGAAATTAAATGTGTCAGTAGAAAAAGAATTGACACCAAATATTGTAGGTATGATTCGCGCTGTGAGTCACCTTTTGAAAGTGGAATACAAATAACGATTAGAAGAGATGAAATTAAATAACTTAAAGCCAGCTGAAGGTTCTATTAAGGACAGAAAGCGTATCGGTCGTGGTGAAGGTTCTGGACACGGTGGAACTTCTACACGTGGACACAAAGGTGCAGGATCACGCTCTGGTAGCAAGCGCAAAATTGGTTTTGAAGGTGGTCAAATGCCTCTTCAAAGACGTTTACCTAAATTTGGATTCAAAAGCCTAAATCGCGTTGAATACAAAGGGATAAACCTTGACACCTTGCAGTTACTTGTTGATAAGCATAACTTGACTGAGGTTACTTTTGAAACACTAGTGGCAAATGGAATTTGCAGCAAGAAGACACTTATAAAAGTAATGGGTCGTGGTGAGTTAAAAGGTAAGTTAAACGTGACAGCGCACGCATTCACAGCCACTGCTAAAGCGGCTATCGAGGCAATGGGCGGAACAGCGAACACTATATGAAAAAGTTTTTTTCTTCAATAAGAAACATCTGGAATCACGAAGAACTTCGTAAGAAAATTCTTTTCACCTTAGGAATACTTTTGGTGTACAGAATTGGGTCTTATGTCCTTCTTCCTGGAATAGATGCTGTGAAAATGCAAGACACGAGCGCTGCTGGGTCAGGTTCAATTGCTGACTTTTTAGGTCTTTTCACAGGTGGAGCATTCAACAGAGCTTCAATTTTCGCTCTAGGTGTTATGCCTTACATTTCCGCGAGTATCGTCATTCAATTGTTGGGACTTGCAGTTCCAACAGTGCAAAAACTGCAACGCGAAGGTGAAAGTGGACGCCGTAAAATAAATCAGTGGACTCGTTTTCTAACCATAGGTATCGCAATGGTTCAGGCGCCGGGTTATTTAGCTCAGTATGTTCCTGCAGACGCTCACGTGAATAGTCCCATGTGGATGGTTACTTCAATCATTATCCTTACGAGTTCTACGTTATTTGTGATGTGGTTAGGTGAGAAAATTACCGACAAGGGAATTGGAAACGGAACTTCATTGATAATTATGACTGGTATCTTATCAGATATCCCAGGGGCTTTTGCTCAAGAGTTTAGTCAGCAAACGGCATTTTTCTTCTTAATTGAAATAGCTGTAATGGTTATTGTAATCGGAGGAACAGTTGCAATCATTCAAGCAGTTCGCAGAATCCCTGTGCAAATGGCTAAAATGGCTGCTGGTGGAAGTCATCTTCCACAAGGTGAAGGCGCAAGAAGCTATATTCCTTTGCGTGTAAACGCAGCTGGAGTAATGCCAATCATCTTTGCCCAAGCAATAATGTTTGTCCCATTGTACTTAAGCAATACTGAAATGTTTCAAAACAACAAGGTATTGGCATCGCTAACAAATTTTCAGGGTGTTGGATACAACATGTTGTTAATGGTAATGATTATTTTGTTTACCTTCTTCTACACTGCCATCGTAACCAATCCAAATCAGATTGCTGATGACTTGAAAAGAAATGGCAATTTTGTACCAGGAATCAAGCCTGGAAAGGATACGGCAGAATTTATTGATAGAGTTTTGTCGAGCATAACCCTTCCTGGTGGTATCTTTGTCGGCCTTATTGCAATATTACCAGCTCTTGTTTTGACTTTGTCACTAACAAAAGCACAGATGTTTGCTCAGTTTTTCGGAGGAACATCCATGTTGATTACAGTAGGAGTGATTTTAGATTTACTTCAACAAGTAGAAAGTCATTTGCTTTCTCGTCACTACGACGGGTTAATGCAATCAGGGAGAGTGAGAGGACGAAACAGTGGGAGCGTTGCGAGCAGTGGCTACACCGTATAAGCTGTGAGCAAAAAGGTAGTTTTAAAAAAGCCGGATGAGATAAATGCCATTCGAAAGAGTTCTTTACTTGTAGGAAAAGCGTTGGCGGAAATAGCCAAAATCGTTGAACCGGGTGTGACAACCTTGCAACTAGATAAAGTTGCGGAAAGTTTTATTCGAGATCATGGGGCTTACCCTGGATTTCTTGGATATCACGATTTCCCAAACTCAATCTGCGCGAGTGTCAATCAAGCCGTTGTTCATGGAATACCAAACGCGCAGCCATTAAAAGAAGGGGATATTGTCTCTATCGATATTGGGGTGTTGTGGGAAGGGTTTTGGGGAGATTCTGCATTCACATTCGCAGTTGGTCAAATATCTGACGATTTGCAAAAGTTGTTAGACGCAACTAGAATGTGCTTAGAGTTGGGGGTTGAACAAGCCGCAATTGGAAAACGAATCGGCGATATCGGTTATGCTGTGCAGAATTATGCAGAAACAAACGGATATGGTGTAGTACGTGAGTTGGTTGGACACGGAGTGGGGATTCAGTTACATGAAGCACCTGAAGTGCCAAACTACGGTAGAAGAGGGCAAGGCTTGGTAATGACAGAAGGGTTGGTTATAGCTATTGAGCCAATGATCAACTTGGGGACGAAGAATGTAAGACAGCTTAAAGACGGTTGGACAATTGAGACGCAAGACGGAAAGCCAAGTGCACACTTTGAGCATACAGTGGCGGTTGGAAAAGGAGGGGCAGAAAAGTTGTCATCATTTGAAGAGATAGATGCTGCATTAGCAGCAAAAAAATAATAAAAAACTGAATGGCGAAACAGACATCGATAGAACTAGACGGAACAATTGTTGAGGCATTGTCAAATGCAATGTTCCGTGTGGAGCTTGAAAATGGACACATCATTGTAGCTCATATTTCAGGGAAAATGCGAATGCACTACATTCGAATCCTTCCAGGAGATAAAGTGAAAGTGGAAATGTCGCCTTACGATTTAACAAAAGGTCGAATTTGTTTTCGATATAAATAATAAAGTACAAGAGATATGAAAGTACGTGCTTCAATCAAAAAGCGTTCAGCTGACTGCAAAATCGTTAGCCGGAAAGGTAAGCTTTATGTAATTAATAAGAAAAACCCGAAATTCAAACAAAGACAAGGATAACTCCTTAAAATAAAGAATAACTATGGCAAGGATTGCAGGTATAGATCTACCGCGTAACAAAAGAGGTGAAATAGGACTCACCTACATCTACGGAATAGGGCGTTCAACGTCACGTAGAATCTTGGAACAGGCTGGAATTTCTTATGATAAGAAAGTTCAAGAATGGAACGACGAAGAACTCGGTTTGATTCGTAATTTCATTACTGAAGAATTGAAAGTAGAAGGTGCTCTGCGCTCTGAAACTCAATTGAACATTAAGAGATTAATGGACATCGGTTGCTACAGAGGTGTTCGTCACCGCTCTGGTTTGCCACTTCGTGGTCAAAGCACCAAGAACAACTCTCGTACCCGTAAAGGAAAACGTAAGACAGTTGCGAATAAAAAGAAAGCAGTTAAATAATCAATAAGCTAAGGCAAGAAAAATGGCCAAAGTAGAAAAAAAGAAAAAGAAAAATGTGGTGGTGGAAGCTATGGGTCAAGCCCATATTCAGTCCACGTTTAACAACATCATCATTAGTTTAACCAATAATTCTGGACAGGTGATCTCGTGGTCGTCTGCAGGGAAAATGGGATTCCGTGGTTCTAAAAAGAACACGCCGTACGCCGCTCAAATGGCTGCAGAGCAATGCGGTAAAGAAGCCCATGATCTTGGTCTAAGAAAGGTGAAGGTGTTTGTTAAAGGACCAGGAGCAGGCAGAGAATCTGCTATCCGCACCATTAACACAGTTGGAATTGAAGTATTGGAAATCGTAGACACGACCCCACTACCTCACAACGGTTGTCGCCCTCCAAAAGCAAGAAGAATCTAATTTTTAGAAGAAAAAGAAATGGCAAGATACATTGGCCCAAAAACAAAGATTGCACGAAGATTTCGTGAAGCAATCTACGGACCTGATAAAGGACTAGAGAAACGTAATTTCCCACCCGGACAGCACGGCCCTAATAAGCGTCGCGCGAAACAAAGCGAATATTCAATTCAGTTAACTGAAAAGCAGAAGGCGAAATATACTTATGGTATCCTTGAGCGTCAGTTCTCTAATTTGTACAAAAAAGCTTCGGCACGTCCAGGTGTTACCGGAGAAATCCTACTAGCATTGTGTGAATCACGTCTCGACAACACCGTTTTCCGTTTAGGAATTGCTACAAAGCGCAGCGGTGCTAGACAACTAGTTTCTCACAACCATATTCTGGTAAACGGAAATGTTGTAAACATCCCGTCATACCAGTTGCGTCCAGGAGATCGTGTTTCAGTTCGTGAAAAATCGAAATCATTAGAATCAATCGTTATGGCTTTAGCTACTCGTACCAATTTCGATTGGTTGGCTTGGAACGATTCTAACAAAGAAGGAGTTTTTATGAAATTCCCGGAGCGTGTTCAAATACCTGAAAACATTCGCGAGCAATTAATCGTCGAATTGTACTCTAAATAATCCTTAATTTAAAATTAACTCAATGGCTATATTAGATTTCGTAAAACCAGACAAAGTCGTAATGCTAGAAAGCAATGACTTTACGGGTACTTTCGAATTTCGTCCTCTGGAACCAGGCTTCGGAATAACGATTGGAAACGCATTACGTCGTATCCTTCTTTCTTCTCTTGAAGGTTTCGCTATTACTTCAATTAAAGTTGAAGGCGTAGATCACGAGTTTTCTTCTATTAAAGGAGTAGTGGAAGATGTTACTGAAATTATCCTTAATTTGAAGCAAGTTCGCTTCAAGAGACAAATCGAAGGTACAGATTACGAAAAAGTTTCTATTAGTATCAACGGTCAAGAGCAGTTCAAGGCTGGAGATATAAGCAACTTTACTTCTGCATTTCAAGTATTGAACCCAGATTTAGTTATCTGTAATATGGAGCCTAAAGTAAAGCTTCGCATCGATCTTGCTATTGGCATGGGACGTGGTTACAGACCAGCTGAAGAAAACAAAACTTCTAGCGCACCTATAGGAACAATCTTCATCGATTCAATCTTTACTCCAATTCGCAATGTGAAATTCTCTGTAGAGAACTTCCGTGTAGAGCAAAAGACTGACTATGAAAAACTAATCCTTGAAATTCAAGGTGATGGTTCAATCACACCTAAGAACGCTCTTCAAGAGGCTGCTAAGATTTTAATACATCACTTCATGTTATTCAGTGACGAGCGCATTACGCTTGAAACAGAGATCAAACGCGAAGTGGAAGAGTTTGATGAAAGTTCATTACATATGCGCCAGTTATTGAAAACCAAATTGGTTGACATGGACTTGAGCGTGCGTGCATTGAATTGTTTGAAAGCTGCTGACATTGAAACTCTAGGTGATTTGGTTTCGTTCAACAAAAACGACTTGTTGAAGTTCCGTAACTTCGGAAAGAAATCTCTTACAGAGTTAGAAGAATTAGTAGAAAGCAAAGGTTTGCACTTCGGAATGAACGTTGCAAAGTATAAATTGGATAGAGATTAACCCCTACTGTAACCAGTAGCAGAAAGTACAATTATGAGACACGGAAAAACGAATAACCATTTAGGTAGAAAGGCAGAGCACCGTCGTGCAATGCTAGCTAATATGGCTAACTCACTTATCGAGCACAAGCGCATTACTACAACTCTTGCAAAAGCAAAAGCTTTGCGAAAGTATGTTGAACCACTTCTCACCAAGTCGAAAACCGACAGCACACACAACAGAAGAACTGTTTTCAGTTATTTGAAAAACAAAGAAGCTGTGACTGAATTGTTTCGTGCAATCGCTCCGGAAATAGCGACCAGACCAGGTGGATACACCCGTATTATTCGCACGGGATTCCGTCAAGGAGATAACGCAGAAATGTGTATGATGGAACTTGTAGATTTCAACACCATATACGGTAAAGAAGTTGAGCAAGCAACTGCTAAGAAACGCACGCGTCGTGGTGCTGCTAAGAAAACGGATGATGCCGCTGTAGAAAGCGCTACAGATGTAATTGAGGCAGCAGAAGTTAGTGCAGAAGAGAAGCCCAAAAAGACAAGAAAGAAGAAGGATGATTCTGCGTCTGCAGAGTAATTCCGCCGAGAATGATAAAAGTCAAAAGCAGCAAGATTGGATATTGCAATCTTGCTGCTTTTTTTTTTACGCGAATCTCTGTCGGTTGATTGGGTGGGTCTATCGACAATCCCGAGACTCGATAAAATTTTAACAGAAGTAGAAGTGACAACAAGTAATTTATAATTTGTTGAAAAGTTCGAATCCGATGTTTGTTGGATAATCTTAACTTTGTTCTTTAATGAGACAAGAATCTATACCTGCGGTACTGCTCCTTCAAGACGGTACCCTTTTTTATGGCCAAAGTTGTGGAGCCAAGGGCACAACAACAGGTGAAATTGCTTTCAATACAGCAATGACAGGCTATCAAGAAGTTTTTACAGACCCCTCTTATTTTGGACAATGTCTTGTAATGGCGACTTCTCATATCGGGAATTACGGTGTCTACGGTGATGAAATCGAATCTGGAAAATGTCAAGTATCAGGAATTATCATTAAGAAGTTCTCCGATGTTGCAAGCCGAGTTGGCGGTGCAGGAACACTGCAAGACTACCTTGTTCGTGACCATGTTGTTGGAATTTGCGATTTAGATACTCGAGCATTGGTTCGCCATATTCGTAAGAATGGTGCAATGAATTGTATTATCTCCACAGATACGCTAGAGATCGAAGAGCTAAAAGAAAAGCTAGCACAAGCTCCGAACATGGATGGTCTTGAATTGGCTTCTCGAGTGGCATGCAATGAAGCCTTTGAATACGGAAGCGCAGATGCTGAAATTAAAATTGCAGTTCTCGACTTCGGAGTGAAGTTGAATATACTTCGTTGTTTGGATGAGCGAGGTGCTTATCTAAAAGTATTTCCTTTAGACGTAACGTTGGAAGAAATAATGGCGTGGGGTCCCGATGGTGTTATGTTCTCGAATGGTCCTGGTGACCCTTCAGCAATGCCTTATACAATAGAACTGACTGCGAAAATTATTGAAACAGGAATCCCTTGCTTTGGAATTTGCTTGGGTCATCAACTAATCGGATTAAGTCAAGGTCTGAAAACGATCAAGATGTTCAACGGTCATCGCGGAGTTAATCACCCAATTAAAAACCTTATCACTGGTAAAGGTGAGATCACAAGCCAAAATCATGGTTTTGTTATTTCAAAGGAGAGCATTGCAAACAATTCTGATGTCGAGATTACTCACATTCATTTAAATGACAATACGGTAGCCGGAATACGATTGAAATCCAAGCCAGTTTTCTCAGTACAGTACCACCCAGAAGCAAGCGCAGGGCCTCATGACTCAAGATACCTTTTCGATGATTTTATCTCCGCTTTGAAATCGGAAAGCGTGAAGTCTTAATGAATACAATTATAAAGTTTTGGGAGAAGCCAGAAGGGAAGGTCTTCGCATTTGCGGCTATTGTGTACATGCTTCTAGTTGTTTTTGCCAATGGCGTTAACGGTGGAGCAGATACATTCGTACATTATCAAATGTCCCGCTATTCCTGGATTCATCATGAACTTCTTTTGAATCAATGGGGAAAACCCGTATTTACGGTTCTCTTTTCACCCATAGCGCAATTCGGATTGCAGGCTATTATTTGGACGAACCTCGCGTTAATATTTCTTGAGGCTTTTCTAGTCCTGAAAATCGCAAATCAACTTCAACTTAAACGAAGTTGGATAGCACCCTTATTGTTCCTCACTTGTCCTGTTGTTTTCGATAATGCAGTTTCCTCTTTGACGGAAATTATTTGTGCTCTTTTTCTAATTCTTTTTATTCATTGGAGTTTGAAGGGGAAATTCTGGATCGGAGCTTTGGTCCTCAGCTTCATGCCGTTTGCCCGAAGTGAAGGTTTCGTTATTCTTGGAATTGCAGCGATGTTTTTCTTTTTCACAAGACGTTGGAAATACATTCCATTGCTGCTTACGGGTTCCTTGGTAATGAATACAATCGGATATTGGTATACAGGGTTTCCACTTTGGATTTTCGATTCAAATCCATATGTTCACACAGATATTACCTCTTATGGAAGTGGTAGTTTCTTTCATTTCTTCATTTGGTCGATCCCCGTTTTTGGAATCGGTTTTTTATTCTTGTTGAAATACACTTGGGCGAGCGCTTTGGGAATTCCGAATAGAATTTCATCCGATTGGAACGGATTAGAAAATATAGAAGAGTCTAAAGTTTTTGTGCTGAAGCACCAAGTTTTGTTTTGGATTGTGCTAGGTTCGTTTTGGGGATACTTTATGGCGCACACAGTTCTTTGGTGGCAAGGGATGTGGGCGAGCTTGGGTCTTCTTCGTGTAATGTTCGTGGTTGCAGCGCCAATGGTATTACTTGCACTTATTGAATTGAATAAATTCCTCGATGCGAAACAGAAAATAGGTAAATGGAATGCCATCCACGTTCTAGTTTTCGTATTATGCGGAACAGCCCTCGGCTCAAACACACTCATTCTAGGAGCTTTCGGAGCGCCAGTGGAATATGGGATAGAAGAAGCTGTTTTAGACGATATGCACGCTTGGATGAAGGCGGAAGAAGTGACTACAACTGGAAGCGTCTTCGCTGGACACGCCTATGTTACCATTGCGTTGGATATTGATCCGAATGATTACTCGAAAACGAATCGATTACGCTTTCATGAATATGCGCAAAGCGGTGATTTAATCGTTTGGGACGGACATTATGGGCCGAATGAAGAGAACACACCAATTGAAGAAATGAATGCAGATACAACGTTGATTTTTTTAAAGGAATTTAGACCTGAAAAAGAGTATCGTCCGCTCAACGACATGCCTTTTTATGTAAGGCTTTATAGAAAGAAATAGCAAAAAAAAAAACAGCACCATGAGGTGCTGTTTTCAGTTCAAACAAAATTGATTTAGAACAAGTTCATTGAATCTAAAACTCCCATTACTTCTTTTACAGAAGTTGCAGAGCTCTCTAATAACGCCTTCTCAGAATCATTCAATTTCAATTCGATAATCTCTTCGATACCGTTTTTTCCTAGTTTAACAGGAACGCCCAAATAGATATCTTTCATTCCGTATTCGCCATTCAATAATGCGCAAACAGGGAAAATACGCTTTTGATCGCGAACAATTGCTTCAACCATTTGCGCAGCAGCAGCGCCTGGAGCATACCATGCAGATGTGCCCAAAAGATTTACGATTTCGCCACCGCCTGTTTTTGTGCGGTCAACGATTGATTTTAATTTTTCTTCAGAGATTAATTCAGTAACTGGAATTCCACCAACCGTAGTATATCGTGGAAGTGGAACCATCGTGTCGCCATGTCCACCCATTAACACCGCTTGAATGTCCTTTGGAGAGCAATTCAATTCAGATGCGATGAATGCACGGTAACGGGCAGTGTCAAGGATACCAGCCATTCCAAATACTTTCTTGCAGTCAACTTTTGCAGCAAGGAATGCGCAGTAAGTCATAACATCAAGTGGATTCGATACAATAACAATGATGGCATCTGGAGAATACTTCACAATGTTTTCAGTAACGCTTTTCACAATACCAGCATTCGTTGCGATCAAATCGTCGCGACTCATACCTGGTTTTCTTGGTAATCCGCTAGTGATTACAACAACATCAGAATTAGCAGTAGCCGCATAATCATTGGTACTTCCAACAGTTCTGCTGTCGTAAAGGTTAATGGGAGCAGTCTGCCAAATATCAAGCGCCTTGCCTTCAGCAAAGCCTGGTTTAATGTCCAACAAAACAATTTCGTTGGCAATTTCACGATGTGCTAATACATCGGCGCAAGTAGCGCCAACATTACCAGCTCCAACAACGGTTACTTTCATGGGTTCAAATTTTAGACTGCGAAATTAGTGAATCTAATTTCGTGTTGAAAATGATTTTTGATTTAAAACGGAGATATAATCTTTTGGCCTAATTTTCCGTTGTGAATGAAATCTAATTTTTCCCATATGAAAGTTATGTTGAAGCAGGTAGTGTTGGTTGTTGTGTTTGCTTTGAATTTTCTCGTAACCTCGGCTCAGGCGCCGGGTACAGTCTTTCCCACGGGTACATTTGGCGTAGATTACAACGCCTTCAATAGTAAAAATAAAAGAGAAGGCGAATGGATTCGCGTTTATAAGTCAAACCCCAAAGTAATGTATTACAGAGGGGCGTTTCTAAACGGAGTGCCAATAGGTGTTTTTGAATTTTATAACGAAAAGGGTTACTTGAAATCTACCGTTAATCACATTCAAGACACAACGATTAACGATGTTGTGAACTATTATGCCGATGGGAAGACAGTTAACAGCAAGGGGAGATATGTGGGAAAGAAAATAGGGAATGCTTGGGAACGTCAAAAAGAAGGGCGGTGGGAATTTTACGATGCTGAAGGAAGATTGATCCGTTTCGAAAACTACAAAGACAACCTGCTAAACGGCGAGTCTAAAGTATTTTATGCGAATGGACAAATTTCACATGAGATGATGTATGCCAATGACGAAATGAATGGGCCCTTTGCGGAATACACGGTAGAGGGAAAGCTGAGTAAAAAGGGCAGTTGTAAAAATGGAATTTATGACGGAAATATTGTTGTGAATTACGATAGCGGGAAGAAGAAAGAGGAAGGGAAGTTTGTGAATGGATTGCGCGAAGGGTCTTGGAATTTTTATCTTGAAACAGGTTTGCCAGAACTTACAATTTGGTTTAAGGCAGATAAAATTGAAAAGAAACATTATGCCAATGGAACTTTTCAGACCTACTATGACTCTGGAATCCCGCAGTCTGAATACACTTACAAGAACTACAACAAAGAAGGCGCATTCGCTGAATACTATGACAAAGGTTCTTACGAGCAAATCCCAGCTTCTCCGGAAGATGTCGCTCAAGGTATTGCGTATCGCGAGCAATTGAAAGGAACACAAGTGAAGCAAAAAGGCAAATACTTAAACGGTCAATTGAACGGAGATGTCTTGTATTACAAAATTTCCGGAGAGCTGGAGAAGACAGAGGTTTATGAAAACGGAAAATTGAAAGAAACGAAATAGAATTATGGGTAAATATTACAAAGCACTTTTAATTCTGACTTTTTTTTTGTTGATGAACGGGCTATTCGCACAATCTTCTTACAACACTTATTTCGTTCAATTCACAGATAAAGAGAATTCAACTTTTTCACTTTCAAATCCGAGAGAATACCTCTCAGAAAAGGCTGTCGAAAGAAGAATTCGAACAGGATTGGGTTTCGATTCGCTCGATATACCTGTCAACGGAACTTATATTCAGCAAGTACTTCAACAAGGAAATTCAAATTTGTTGCTGAAGAGTAAATGGTTCAATTCAATCACAGTAGAGCTTTTAGATACTGCAATTGCAGCTGCTTGGAAATTACAAGTGGAAGCTCTTCCGTGTGTTTTTCAAGTGAAGTCTTTGCCAAGTGTTCCGTTGGAGAAAATCTCAATTCACAAAGGCACACAATCGGAAGAGGGTATGGTTTCAGACGATTTTTATGGTCCGAGTTTCCGTCAGACTGAAATGTTAAACGGACATTTGCTGCATCAATTGGGGCTGAATGGACAAGGAATGGACATTGCCGTTTTTGATGGCGGGTTCAGGTTTGCTGATGTATTGCCCGCGATGGCTCATCTTTTCGAAGAAGGGCGTATTATTGAGACACATGACTTTCTGAATTTCACTTCGCCGAATGTGTTTGATGCTTCTACACACGGAACGATGGTTTTGAGCCATATGGCTGGAATCATGCAAGATTCACTATATGGCACAGCGGTTGAAGCAAACTATTATTTGTTTCAAACTGAAGATGTTTTTCGTGAAGTTCGATTGGAAGAAGATACATGGATTCAAGCAGCGGAGTGGGCCGATAGCATTGGAATAGATGTAATCAATTCGAGTCTTGGATATTCGCTTTTCGATGAAGATTACATGAACTATTCGACATCTGATATGAACGGAAGCACAACTAGAATTTCTCAGGCTGCGGAGATTTGCGCGTTGAAGGGAACACTGGTTGTGAATAGTGCCGGCAATAGCGGAGATGATCCATGGCACGTCATTACAGCTCCATCTGATGCGGAACATGTCTTGTGTATTGGAGCAGTTAATTTAAGTGGAGTACACGCCTCCTTCTCTGGATATCACCCTCCCGGATTGAACGATGTCAAGCCAAATATTGTAGCCATGGGAAGGCAGACAGTATACGCAGCATCAGACAGTACAATTTCAAGAGGAAACGGCACGTCTTTTAGCTCTCCGATTATTGCAGGAATGGCGGCCACGCTTTGGCAAGCTTTTCCAACAGCAACGAACATGGATATCTTCAATGCTATTGAGGAAAGCGCAAGTTTGTATTTGACGCCTAATGATTCTATGGGATACGGAATTCCTGACTTTTGGAAGGCTTTCGTTAATCTTTCCAATCAGATTTATAGTCAACCGAATGAACATTCGGTTCTTGTTTTTCCTCAGCCCTCAGACGGTCAGTTCGAAATTCGTGTTGAAGGAAATTTCCCAGATACAAATAACTATCACTACCTCTACGATAGCAGCGGCAGGTCTGTTAAGTATTACAAATGGGATTACAACTACAGTGAGCCATGGGCAATCTACCATTTAGATTTAACCACTCAGCCGGTTGGACAGTATTATTTTGTAATTGAATCTTCTCAAGGTATCCAAGTGGTTCCACTTCAAAAAAAGTAAAATGAGAATTTCCGCTGATCTTTATGTCGTTAGCGCAGTCACATATTTTTGAGGCGCATTGCCTGTCACTTCTTTAAAAGCAGTGTAAAACGAATTGTATGTGTAGAATCCGACTTCCTTCGATAGTGAATCAAGAGAATTTGTTTTCAAATAGCCCATTTGGATTAAGTCTACTGCATCTTGAATTCGAGCAACCTTCCTGTAATCTGAAAAAGTAGCTTCTGAATGGTATTTAAAGATAAATGTTAAATGACTGATGGGGATTTTTGATTTAATAGCAAGATCATTCAAGGTTACGTCTGATTTCCTGAAGAAATGTTCAGTTTCAACAAATTGCGTTATATGTAAGAAGTATTCATCTAATTCGCTATTAATTTTTACACTTAACTGAATGTCCTTCGGATTTGTAATTTGTTTGATGGGTTTTAATTGCCAAAAAGACTTTCCTTTAGTTTGAGCCGGCTCTAAATATTGTATTTGATTGACGTATACTTCTAAAAGTGAAGGTGAAGTGAGTAAGTATATAAATACAGCTGCCCACACCATTAAAAGAAGGTAATTATCTCCTGATAAGTCTGAGTAACCTAAAGTCATTACGCTAAAAGCAAGTTTACATCCTGTCACCAGGGTTGCTATAAAAAGGATTATTGTCCATTTTTTTAGTAAAACGCTATTCTCTGTTTCAATTTCAATAAGAGCCGCTTTTTTCCAAATAACCTTCTTTAAGATGGCAAGGGAAAGAATGAAGTAATAAAAGCAAAGGAAAACTATGAGGTATCTGTTGAAATAATCAAGTTCAACTTGTAATATGTCGCCAAAAAAATGACTAGTGTGTTGAAATAGAGATAAAATCGGCAACAAGAAATGAAGAAGATCTCTAGGTTCGAAGTTGGATTTATTCGATTCTAAATTCTTAAAATACAAATAAGGTAATGGAATCCCAATCACAAACAAATCCATCTCACAAAAACTCGAAATGATTTCTGTTTGTTGGGTTAATTCTAAAAAACCACGGAGAATTGATCGAATTGATGTCCCTAACAAGAGTATTCCGAGGTAAATGTTCAAGTTTCTGTGATGGTTGAAAGTAAATCCAATAATGAAAACACAAACCAGGCCCAATGTACCATTTAAAACAAAAAGTAAGTTAATGAAATATGTCATGATCGGAAATAAGTGAAGGGAGAGTTATTCTTTCTGTAAATCTAGTTATCAAATCCCCTCTACAGAATAAAAACAACTTAATAAAAGCTTGGAAAATAATAATCAATTGCGGGAAGAGCCCCGTCACAGTTGACTTGTAAGAAAAAGCTCAGCTAATATTGCTTGGTTTTTATAAAAAAAAATATGGGTTCATGAAAGTTGTATTTATTCTTTTTTGTGCGAGTCTGTGCACTGTTTTTTCTCAGGCTCAAATGGTTCACCATCAAATGACCTCTTCTCAAGGGGCTAGTGACCGATTGTCAAACAATGTCTTTGTTCAGCAATCCATTGGTCAGCAAAGTGCAATTGGAAATTATTTGGGTTCATCGTTTTCAGTTGGACAAGGATTTCAACAAGGAAAAATTTCCAAAGGCAAAGCGTCTCCTGAATCGAGTATTCAACTTACAGCTTTTCCGAATCCATTTACTTCCAGTTTGAATTTTCAATTTTCAGCTTTTATTGATGGATTCATAAAGATTAGCATTTACGACGTTATGGGGAGGTTGGTGTTTACCTCTGAAAAAGAAGTAATCAATAACATGATCAGCTTAGACAATCTAATCTTTCCGAATGGACAATACGTCGCTGAGTTAAGTACAAAAAAAGCCAGCTTCACTATCAATATATTAAAAATGAGATGAGAAAATTAATCCTACTTTCAATATTTATCCCTCTAGCTGCTTCAAGCTATGCGCAGCGCGCATATTTTATTACAGGAAGCAACTTCTCAAGGTTCAACCTGAATAGTTCAATCCCAATGTCCACGCCTTTACAAAGCGGAACTGGTTCGAACTATGAAATGGGACTTTCAAAGGATATAAAACCCAAAAAGTTGTCATATTCTTTTGGAGTCAATTTGAATGAGTACAATGCGTTGGCTGGGAATTTTGCAAACAGCTACTCATGGAATACGAAATTTTTGGGAGTAAATAATTCTTTCGAATACTCGGCAAATTTATTTGGAAGTCTCCGCATGATTTTTCAGGGTGGATTAAATCTATCCACCATGGTTTATGGAAAACAGGTCATCAATGGCGCCTACTTTAACCTAGTTAATCAAAAGGAATTTGCAGGATTGAACTTCACGCCCCATGCTCATATAGGTTTGAGTGTTCCGTTCAGTGTTCCATTTCAGGAAGTAGGGTTTTTAAGTCTCGGTTATGGTATTAACAAAAGCTCTTTCCCGATGAATTTGTCGGAAGAGAAATTATCTATTACCACTAGTCAAATTCGATTTGGGATTCATTTTAACATCAATTAATTAATTACTCAATGCGCTTTATGAAAAATCTAATTTTCATTTTCTTGTTGTTTTGTTCAGCTCAACTTTTCGGTCAGACAAAAGGGATTACTTATCAAGCGATTATATACAACCCAACTGGCGAGTCTTTACCTGGTGTTAATAATGTTAATGCTCCAATGGCGAATAAAATCGTGTGTTTGGAATTCTCCATTTTGGACGCAAGCTCTCAGGTTGAGTATCAAGAGTTTATGTCAACCACTACCGATGAATTCGGGATGGTCAATCTGGTCATTGGAAATGGAATTCAAACCAGCGGTTTTGCGTCGTCTTTTTCAACAATAGGATGGGGTGTTGATGATAAAAGTATGAAAGTGGCTTTGGACGTTTCGGGACAATGTTATGATTTTGTAGAGATTAGTAACCAAAAATTCGAAGCGGTTCCATACGCGTTTGCGGCAAATACAGCAGAGACGATAACTGGAGTTCTGCCGATTGAAAATGGTGGAACAAATGCCTCAACCGTTTTGGGAGCTAAAACGACTTTAGGATTAGAAAACGTTGATAACACGAGTGACTTAAACAAACCTATCAGCAATGCAGCGCAAGTCGCACTTGATCTTAAAGAAGATCAAACTAATAAATCGACAGCAACGTCATTGGGAACTAGTGACGTTCTTTATCCAACGCAAAATGCAGTTAAAACATACGTAGACGCGAGTTTGTCTGCCGGAACCATTGGATTGGACAATGAGGCAGCAATTAGAGCTGCAGCGGATGTCGTTTTGACAAACAATCAGGCAGCTGAAGCAGCAGCAAGATCGGCAGCAGATGCTACTTTGACAACAAACATAGCGGCAGTTCAAACAGATGTTGATGCGAATGAAGCAGCAACAACTGCGGCTTTAATTTTGAAAGAAAATGCGGCTAATAAATCAACAGCCACGGCTTTAGGAACGAGCGATGTATTATTCCCAACTCAAAATGCAGTAAAAACTTACGTCGACGCAAGTTCAACAGCTGGAACCATTGGCTTGAACAACGAAGCGGCAATCAGAGCAGCGGCGGATGTTGTTTTAACAAATAACCTAGCAACAGAAGCAGCAACAAGATCAGCAGCTGATGTTACTTTAACAAACAACTTAGCAACAGAAGCA
>CAIZGX010000074.1 GCA_903932685.1 uncultured Bacteroidota bacterium
AGCCTTTTACAAGGATTATGATTTAGAAACCGACAAGAAAAGATTTGTTGCGATGTCGTCTATGTTTGAGCAATTCACAAAAGGTGTTATTCATTTCGAACATTCAAAACTCTCTCGTGAAGCTGCAGCAGACCTGTGGTTCAAACAATCTGTGGTTTCAGACAGCGCTGAGTTCTTGGGAATGATTCGTTCATTTTCGAAAGACACTTTCGTGTCTATGAGCGGTAAATCGAAGAAATACGCAAAGCGATTAGAGAAAGAATATCTGTACGCACAAGCTTTGGCTTTAAGTAATTATTACATGAATACATTGGTTCCCGCTAAACGTGAATTCAATGCGAAGCATGATCAGCTCATGGAGCAATATGTTTTCTTGTTGGAAGAAATGCGCGGTAAGAAAGAGAAGTGGTGCGATGCGAACTCTACCCTTCGATTAACCTATGGCAGAGTGGAAGGAAGCTCTCCGGTAGATGGAATGGCATATACACCTTTCACCACAGGACAAGGAATTTTAGACAAGAACAGCACGGGCAATCCAGATTTTGAAATCAACGACCGTTTGAAAATGTTGTTAAAAAACAAAGAATTCGGAAGTTATGGCGTGAATGGATCCTTGCCTGTTTGCTTTACAGGAAGTAATCACACAACAGGAGGAAACTCAGGGTCACCAGCTTTAAACGGCAATGGCGAATGGATAGGAATAAACTTTGATAGAACTTGGGAAAGCACTATGAGTGACCTCTATTTCAATTCTGAAATTTGCCGAAACGTAATGACAGACGCGAGATACGTGCTGTGGGTAATTGACATCTACGCCGGAGCTGGCCATCTCTTGAAAGAGATGACCATTCGACGCTAATGATTTATGACCACTGAATAAGGAAATAGATTACCCCAACAACAAGTGCAAAAAGGGTTACTGCGAAAATTACTGGTCCGCCTATTTCGTTCTGTTCAGCTTCGTGTGGAATGTGTCCGTGATCGTCGTGTGAATGTCCCATGGTTTAATTTTTCACAAATATAATTTCATTGTTGAAACACCCAAATAAAAATGGCTAACACTTCAAGGTTAGCCTTTTCTTTTTCCTGAAAGACTTTTAGTGCAACCTATTGTTTCGTATTATTGTCTTAACATAGGAAACCATACTGAAACCAATGATTTTAAACATACTAAAAAGAACCGCTGTCATTTTCTTGGCCTTGACAGCTTCTTTTGCGGCCTCTTCGCAAGTGGTCATCAATGAATTCTGCTTTGCTAATTATTCCGACTACGCAGTAGGCGGGGAGTTCGAAGACTGGGTTGAGTTCTACAATCCAACAGGTGCGGCCATAAATATCGGCGGCTATTGGCTGAGTGACAATGTACTCAATCCGCAGAAATATCAGATTCCTGCTGCGGTAAGTGTTCCGGCGAACGGATATAAGCTCATATTAGTAAGTGGTGTCGGAGCTTACGACCCAGGATTTTTAGGCCAGACCAATACGAGTTTCAAAGTTTCTCAATCAAACGGAGAAGAATTGGTTTTCTCAAGCCCAGCAGGTGTGATTTTGGAAAGTTATGACTTTGATGTAATCAGTCCGAATCAACGAAATCAGTCATATGGACGTGTGCCCAACGGAACAGGTAGTATGGTTATTCAAACCAATCCTTCTCAAGGAGCCGTTAATGCAGGAGCAACTGCAACAGGTTATGCAGCCCGTCCCACCATGGATCTTCAAGCGGGTTACTATGCCTCACCAATTAGTGTTACTCTCTCAACAACTGAGGTTGGTGGAACAATATATTACACGACAAACGGAGCTCAACCTTCCAACACGAGCACTTTGTATACGGGGCCTATTAGCCTCAACACAACAACTGTTGTTCGCGCAATTGTATACTCGCCTGCAGCGACTACCCTTCCTTCATTTACAGAAACCAATACGTATTTCTTCGGAAACGATAATCATACGATACCCGTGGTATCTATTTCGGGTACTACACTAGATGGCGGTTGGAATGGAAATGAGTTAACACATCTCGAGTTTTTTCAAAATGGAACCTTTACAGTAGAATCTTCAGGTGATAGCAACGAACACGGAAATGATTCCAATGCCTACGGTCAAAGAGGTTTCGACTATATAACTCGAGATGCATTAGGCTACAACCATGAGTTGGAGTATCCAATGCTTCACACAAGTGACCGTCAGTCATACCAACGTTTGATTTTTAAAGCAGCGGCTAATGATAATTATCCTTTCTCGAACGGAGGAGCTCACATTCGTGATGCCTATGTTTGTGAACTTTCTCTGCTTGGAGATTTACACCTTGATGAGAGAAAAACACGAAACTGTATCGTATACATCAACGGTCAATATTGGGGCGTTTATGAAATTCGTGAGAAAGTAGACGATACCGATTATACAGATTATTACTTTGATCAACCGGCTGGAAATGTTGACTTTCTAAAAACATGGGGAGGAACATGGACCGAATATGCGGCTGCTCCAACATTCAATCCGCAGACTCAGTGGAACACGTTTGTGAACTTCACAACGACCAACAGCATGGCCAATCAGACGAACTACGATTATGTAGTTTCACAGTTCAATACCATGAGTTTAATTGACTATTTCATTTTGAATGGTTACACCGTTTGTACGGATTGGTTAAACTGGAATACGGCTTGGTGGCGCGGGACAAATCCGCTTGGTGACGGAAGACGCTGGAGATATGCCCTTTGGGATAATGACAACACATTTGGTCACGGTGCTAATTACACAGGAGTTGGCAGTACACAGCCAACTTCAGACCCATGTCAGGTAGAAGGGCAGGGAGATGTCGGAGGACAAGGGCACATTCCTGTTCTAAACGCCTTATTTGACAATCCTGATTTCTTTGCAGATTACATTCAACGCTATGCTGAATTGTCGAATACCATATTCTCTTGCGAGCGAATGATTGAGGTGTTAGACAGTATGATTGTTGTAATTGAGCCCGAGATGCCTCGACAAATACAACGTTGGGGCGGTAACGTGACAACTTGGAACAACAATGTTCAGGACGTTCGTGATTTCATCTTGGCAAGATGCAACAATGAAATTATTGGCGGTATTGCCGACTGTTACGACGTTGTTCCTTACAATGTAACTTTTCAAATGGATGGAGTTGGGGAAATTGTAGTTGGAGAAACGCATTTCAATCAAAATGAATTACCATTTACAGGTACATACTTCGGTGATTTAGAAATTGATTTAGAAGCAATAATCGATACAATCGTCGGACCATGTAGCTCCTTCCAAGGTTGGGAAATTATTAGTGGGACGGGAATAATTGCCGACCCAAATGCGCCAATCACCACGTTAATTGTTCAATCAGATGTAACGTTGCAAGCCATATTTGGAATTCCGGCTTCTGGCCCAGTTACGATTTTAAGTGATGTTGTGCCAGCTGGAGCTGGAAATATTGTATTCAACGGAACAGCACAAGGCACTTATCCTAGCACGTTCACAGTGAATGCCGGAGATTCAACTTCGGTAAGCGTTACGGCTAATCCGTGGTTCACGTTCAATCACTGGGAGTCTACCAACGCAACACTATTCCCGAATAGTATAGCAACTTCCATATATATGAATCCTTGTGCAGCCGATACGCTAGTTGCTATTTTCGATGAGACTCCGCATGCCATTTTACAAGTAGATGTTATGCCAGCAGGAGCAGGAACAGTTACCATGGACGGAACCGTTCTCGCAGCTTATCCTTGGAGCAACGAAATACAGGCCGACATTGACTATTCTTTTAACGCTAACGAAATTCCTGGTGTAACCTTATTCGACCACTGGGAAATCAACAACCATCCGTTGAGTCCGAATACACTCACTGCAGATGTAATTCTTCATTTAATGGTAAGCGATACGCTTGTGGCGGTATTCACTATTATCGATGAATTCCCATTAACTGTAGATGTTATGCCAGTAGGAGCAGGAACCGTTACCATGAATGGAACTCCATGGACGCCTCTGCCTTCAACACAAATCTTTGCCGAGAATACATTCATGAATTTCGTGGCTTCGCCTGCGGATTCATGGACGACCTTCAACCATTGGGAAATCAATAACCACGTCTTGGCTCCGAATATTTTGAGTTCGAATGTGAATTTCAACTTCACAGAAGAGGACACGTTGGTAGCAGTATTCGACGTAACGCCGCACCATCCGCTAACTGTTATGGTGAATCCACCAACAGCTGGAACCGTCTTGTTCGATACAGGAAATGCTACAACAACCTCATTGACTATTGAAAACGAAGACAACATTCCGGTAAACTTCACAGCTCTTCCGGAAGCGTATTGGTTGTTCACAGGTTGGCAGTCTGTTGCAGGAACTCCTATTAGTCCAAACCTAACAGCTGGTCAGGTTTCAGCTACATTCACTGGAACGGATACCATTATTGCAAACTTTGAGAAAGAGCCTTTCTTGCATTATGTTCCGAATACGTTCTCTCCGAATGATGATAATTTAAATGAAGTTTTTATACCTGTTCTTAACGCTTATGATCCGAAGGATTACTATTTCGCTATCTATGATCGTTGGGGTATTATGATCTTTGAAACTAACGACACGGCTAAAGGTTGGAACGGCACTTACAAAGGAAATGGAACTCACTACGTAGCAAATGATGCATACGTTTGGAAGCTTCGTGTTAAGCCAATAGGCGGAAGCGAAGTTTTAGAATTAATGGGTACAGTGGTTCTATTCAGATAAGTATTTTCGAATTAACTTCGTTGCATGAATATTCGGAACGAAGTTTTTTCAAATCAATCACTTCAAGACTGGCAAAAGCTAGCCGAGAAAGAATTAAAAGGAAAATCCCTCGACTCTTTGGTTCGCCAAAAAGAAGAAGGGATTTTTTTATTTCCCTATTCAACAGAAGCGAAATCTTCTGAAGAGCCGACTTTTCGCGCAGCTCCTTCGTGGCAGTTGCACCAATCCTTTATGACGACCGATCCACTTCAATGGAATGGTCTGGCTTTGGAAGCATTGAATGGCGGAGTAAACAGCTTGACCATTCCTGCTTCTTTCAACGCGAGTGAAATGAAGGTGGCGTTGAAAGATATCTTCGTCGGCTTCATCAACTGGGAATTGGAAGCACATGCCGAGCAAGCCGACGATCAGATAGACGCCATTAAACAAGCGTACGAGCAACAAGACCGCGCGGGAATATTGCCGCTGATTCATTCCAAACATATTCACTCAAATCAAGTATTTGCATCTCATGCGACGGCTTCAGAGCAAATTGCATTTGCTGTTTTAGCTGGAATTGAATTCATTGAAAATACACATCTAACAATCGACGACGCATCCGCACAAATTCTTTTTCATTTTTCGGTTGGAAGTGAATTGTATGTTGAAATAGCCAAGCTGCGTGCTTTCCGCGCTGTGTGGTCGCACGTGATGAAATCAGGTTCTCCTGAGCACGCGTGTTCGAATCATGCCTTCGTGAAAGTGCAAACCGATGGATACTTTCAAGCGAAAACTGACACCGACAACAACCTTATTCGTTCTACCATTCAAGCATTGGCAGCAAGTGTTGGCGGAGCAAATCGCATGGAAGTTCTTCCCATGGAATTCGCAAAGGAAACCGATGTTAGCGACCATCTTCGTTGGGCACGAAACATTCAGCACTTATTAATTGAAGAGTCTTACTTCGATCAATATTCAGATTTAGCGAAAGGAAGTTTTTCGTTAGAAAAACTCACGGAAGACCTGTCAGTAAAGGCTTTCGATATCATGAAGAATTTCGAAACGTCTGATAAGTTGTTCAACTTCATTCAAAACAAAAAAGAGGAAAGAAGCCTTCAACATGCACAACGTGTAGTAGTGGGTGAAAACAAATACGTGCAGTCATGAGTAAATTGAATTGGAAAGAAGTTCCCTTCAACTTCAACGAAGAAGTGAAGGCTGCAACGTGGGGAGCAGGGACAGCGCCGTTTTTACGCGGTCCGTATGCAAGCATGTACACCGTGCGTCCGTGGACCATTCGTCAATATGCCGGATTCAGTACCGCTGAAGAATCGAATGCATTCTACAAACGCAACTTGGCCATGGGACAAAAAGGTTTGTCTGTTGCCTTCGATTTGGCCACCCATCGCGGATACGACAGCGATCACGAGCGTGTGAAAGGAGACGTTGGAAAGGCAGGCGTAGCGATAGATTCAGTGGAAGACATGAAAGTTTTATTTCATGAAATTCCCTTAAACGAAATGTCGGTAAGCATGACCATGAACGGTGCGGTTCTACCTATTCTTTCTTTTTACATTGTCGCTGCAGAAGAGCAAGGCGTTCGTCCAGAAGAACTCACCGGAACCATTCAGAACGATATTCTGAAAGAGTTCATGGTTCGAAATACATACATCTATCCGCCTACGCCAAGCATGCGCATTGTTTCAGACATCTTCGAATTCTGTTCGAAGGAAATGCCGAAGTTCAATCCGATTTCTATTTCGGGTTATCACATGCAAGAGGCTGGAGCCACACAAGAAATTGAGTTGGCTTATACCTTGGCAGACGGATTGGAATACGTTCGCGCAGGCTTGAAAGCCGGAATGAGCATCGACGATTTCGCTCCGCGATTGTCGTTCTTTTGGGCCGTTGGCATGGACACTGTGACTGAAATTGCAAAGATGCGCGCAGCCCGCGTGCTGTGGGCTCAACTCATCAAGTCCTTCAACCCGAAAAATGAAAAATCAATGGCGTTAAGAACCCACTGCCAAACCAGTGGTTGGAGCCTTACGCGTCAAGATCCATACAACAACGTTGCTCGCACCTGCATAGAAGCACTAGGCGCTGCATGGGGTGGAACGCAGAGCTTGCATACCAACGCGCTCGATGAAGCCATTGCTTTGCCAACAGACAACAGCGCGCGTATTGCAAGAAACACGCAATTGATTATTCAAGAAGAAACGGGTTTGTGTGAAGTTGTAGATGTTTGGGGAGGAAGTGAGGTTATTGAAAAGCGCACGCAAGACATAATGGATGCCGCTTGGAAATTAATTGAAGAGGTGGAAGAGATGGGAGGAATGACCAAGGCCATTGAAGCCGGTATTCCAAAGTTGCGCATTGAAGAAGCAGCAGCGCGGAAACAAGCGCGTATAGATAGCGGAAGAGACAAGATTATTGGTGTGAATATTTTCCAGTTGGAAGAAGAAAGCGCCATGGATATTTTGCAAGTAGACAACGACGCTGTACGTATTTCACAAATTGAAAGATTAGTAAAAACGAAAGCAGAGCGCAAAGAAGAGGCTTGCCAAGATGCACTGAAAGCCTTAACAGAAGCGGCACAGAATGGAAGTGGAAATCTTTTAGCCTTATCGGTTGAAGCTGCTCGCTTGCGCGCAACGTTAGGTGAAATTTCAAGCGCACTCGAAGTGGTGTACGGAAGGTATTCCGCGCAGATCAGAAGTATTTCAGGTGTTTACTCTAATGAATCAGCAATGGACAAAGACTTTATTGAAGCTCGCAGACGTTCCGATGAATTCGCAGAATTGGCCGGAAGAAGACCGCGCATCTTGGTTGCGAAAATGGGACAAGACGGACACGATCGCGGAGCGAAAGTGATAGCCACATCGTTTGCAGATATCGGATTCGATGTAGACATGGGACCGTTGTTCCAGACTCCTGCGGAAGTTGCGAAGCAAGCAGCGGAGAACGACGTTCACATGGTGGGTGTGTCATCTTTAGCAGCAGGACATAAGACGTTAATTCCGGAATTAATTTCCGAATTGAAAAAGTTGGGAAGAGACGACATAGGTGTTATTGCAGGCGGAGTAATTCCCGAGCAAGACTATAACTTTTTATTTGAAGCGGGATGCGTTGGAATTTTCGGTCCAGGGACGAAGATTGCCACAGCGGCGCAAGAAATTTTAACATTAATGATTGAAGCACTTCAAGGCGAATGAACACAGTAGAGCAGAAGAAAGAGGCATTCGAGCGCTTGTTAACCATCATGGACGAGCTTCGCGAGAAGTGCCCGTGGGACATGAAGCAGACGCTAGAGAGTCTTCGTCATTTATCCATAGAGGAAGTCTATGAATTGGGCGATGCCATTCTCGATGGTGATATGGATGAAGTGAAGAAAGAGTTGGGCGACGTGTTTTTGCATTTGGTTTTTTATTCGCGCATCGCGAGCGAGACCGAAGCATTCGACATTGCCGATGTGTTGAATTCGATTTGCGAAAAATTAATTTCAAGACATCCGCATATCTACGGAGATACTGTTGTGAAAGACGAAGCGGAAGTTCTTTCCAATTGGGAAAAATTAAAATTGAAGGAAGGGAAGAAGAGTGTGTTGGAAGGCGTTCCTCGTTCGTTACCTGCAATGGTGAAGGCGCAGCGTATTCAAGACAAAGCGAAAGGAGTGGGGTTCGATTGGGACAATGCCGATCAGGTTTGGGAAAAGGTTTTGGAAGAATTGAATGAATTCAAAGAAGCGAAAACGAAAGAGGATCAAGAAGAGGAATTCGGCGATTTACTTTTTTCACTCATCAACTACGCGCGTTTTAAGGGAATACATCCGGAAGATGCATTAGAAAAGACCAACAAGAAATTCATTTATCGTTTTCAGTATTTGGAAACGGAAAGCGCGAAAGACGGGAAGCAAATGGGGGAGATGACTTTGAATGAAATGGACGAATATTGGAATCGTGCGAAGGAATTAAAAAGGAAATCATAGAATGAAAAACTACGTTTGGATTTTCGGTTTGCTCATTTCAGCAAGCAGTTGTGTCGCTCCGAGAGCCATTACGAATTCAGGGAAAGTCACTCCGAAAGGAAATTGGGTTGTTGCAACCAATCAGACATACAACATCGCTACTGCTCCAGCTGGAAAAGTTGCAAGCGCATTAGATATTAATCTCGAGAATTTAACTAATGGCTCGCTAGATACCGTTTCATTGGCTCAATCGAATGCTGTAGCAACCGATTGGCAGAAAGTAGGCGAGGCTCTTATTGCGAATAACTTCGATCCCATTGGTGGTGGATTTGAATTTGCGGTTCGTTACGGAATTGCTGAACGTTTCGATGTTGGATTTAAGAGAGTTGGAAGAGCCAAAGCAATAGATATTCAATTTCAGTTTTTAGGATCATTAGGAAACGTTGACGACTTTACAGAATCGGTCACGGGTAAGTGGTACGGTAGTATAGGTCTTCAGTATTCGAGTCAAGATTTATCGTTACCCTTTTGGGCAAAGCCTCTAACCACGAAGTTGGAATACGATTTCAGTAGGAAGGACATATTGATTCCCTTGATCTTTAGTTACGGATTAGGCAATGAAGAGTCTATTGGCGCTATATCGTTTGGATTATCCTACAACTACACGAATATGCGTTATTCAACCACTCCGTTTACCTATGCGCGTATTCAGGATGTGAACGGAGTTGTAACGGCATTGAACACAGCGGCCATCACAGAAACCAAGAATATCAGTAGTTTCGGTGCTTTTGCCAATATGAAGATTGGATATCGTCGCTTCTATTTCCTTCCGGCCCTTTCTGTTTACTACCAGAATTACGGCACGCTTCAAAACTTCGTTGGCGAGTCTTTCCAGATGAAAGGACTTACGATTGTTCCTTCGTTGGGGTTAAGGTTGCGATTGGGGAAGTCGAAAGCATAAAAAAAGCCTCCTGAAACTCAAGAGGCTTTTTTCTTTGTTAGCGGTCGGGACGGGACTCGAACCCGCGACCCCGTGCGTGACAGGCACGTATTCTAACCAACTGAACTACCCGACCGTTGCCGTAAAGCGATGCAAAAGTAATGTCAATTTCCAATTACACAAACTTTTTCATGTAATTTTTACTCTATCAGCCACATGCATTTTATTTATTCGTTATGCCCTTCGACTTTGTAAAAAAAAAAAGACAAAAGACGACGATTTTTGATTTTATACTATATCTTGGTCAAACCTTAACTAAAAATAAACTCTATGGAAATGAATTTAATCCTAGGTGTGCTCGGGCTATATGCCATAAGCCGCCTCTATTCCAGTGTTACTGGAAAAACTCCAAGTAGCCGATTTAACTTGGCTGAACTCAAAGAAGCATTTCAGAAAAACAGTGGTGTATGGTGGTTTATGGTTCCTATTTCAGGAGCCCTTATTCTGTTTTTTGAAGCGGTAGTTTCTGTTTTATGGTTCCTTGGAGAAATTCTTCACCTTGGAACAGCGATAATCAGACTTGTAATAACCATTGTAAAGTGGATATACAATGAAGTTGTACTTGGCGGATTTTATTTCCTTTGGAAATTGATCTGGCATTACCTCATCTGTATTCCGTGGAAATGGTTTCTTGAAGCTTTCCGTTTGCTCGGAGCAGCTTCGAAATGGTCGAGCTATAGAATTGCAACAGTCGGAATATTCGCAAGCCTTATCGTTGCTTTTATAGGACGTTACATCAATTCCTTTATGGGAACTGAGCACATGGCAATTCAATCCTTTATTCAACACGCTACTACTTTACTGTCAATCATTCCAATCGGAATGGCGGCTAGTATGATTGCATTCAACCGCAAGAATGGCAATGCCACATGGAAATCTCAAGGAATGAACTATGCAAAAATTGCAACGGCTATTCTGGTTCCTATGATTGCCCTTATTGGCACTGAATACTTATTAATAAATCTGGGCTCACGCACGTCGTTCCAATTTTCTCTTTCTACTTTATTAGCTGGCGGAAGTTTATTTGCTTCATTGCTTATTCTAATCAATTCAATCCTAATCATTTTTGTAATAAGCGCATTGCCTTCTTTCGCAAATGATTATTCTGGAGATCTTAAAGGAGTATATCGCGCGTTCTTAAGTCACCTCTATTACGGATGGGTATCTTATTTACTTGCAATCCCAGCGATTATTATTCCAGCTTTCATTCTGTCTATCATTCCGGGTCTCATTACTCAAGGAATGACCTATTTCACGCAGAAGGCAACGGACTACGTTTATGAGCAGCGAATTGCAAGCATTACCGAAGATGCTAAAGAGAACATGATTCCATACTCTGATTGGTGCAATGCAGATTCAATTTCGAGCGACTCATTGAACAAGCTTATGGAAGCCGATATGAGAATGCTTTCAGTGCGTGTTGCAATGAATGGAGTAGGACGCGGACAAGCCTACTTAGACTCGTCTTATTCTTCTTTTGCAAATAGAAACGGCGCAGTTACAGTTGGAGTGTTAGCCTACATGTATAACAGCTACGCCGACATGGTAAGTGAAAATCTTAAAGCGCAGCCCATGAATACTGAAGCAAACAACGATTCTTCGTTTGCTGCTGAGGCCAAAGGGTTCCAAGGACAAGTGTCGGAAATGGATTCAACAGTTGTAACAAACAACAAGAGCATAGCTTCATGGCAAGAAGAAAAAGCTATGGTATGTTCAATAGCTCCAATTACTGAAGAACCTGCTCCTTTGCCGGCGGAACCAGTAATTGTTGAAGAACCAATGGCTGAGGTTATTGTTGATGGCTGCGAAGCTGAGCGTCAGCGCATCGATGGAATCATCTCCGACATCCAAGCAGATAACGAGCATATAAAGAAAATGAAAGAGCGCAAGCTTGCAGTAATTGCACATTTGAATAAAATGCAAGAAGATGCAAACGGAATGGTAGGCAATGAAAAAGTTGCGAAACATTTGGGATACTTCTTCATGAGTATCTGGATGTGCGCTTTAGCCGCCATAGCGATGGGATTTGTTCTTAGTATTTATGCGCACTTGAATAATGTGGTTTATAATTCAATCGATAATTCAGATTGGTTAATCACAAATCAAGTTCGCGATGCGCAAAGCGCAAATAAGAATCAACCTGTTCTCGGATTGCTTTTAACTTTTGTCGCTTCACTCATGATTTTCGGAATGGTATCCAGCATGGATTTAACTGCTCCTAAGGCCATTTGGGAAAAGGCAAAGTCAAAAGGAATGGAGATGTATAAACAAATTCCAATATTGAATGCAGCAGCTCCAGCACCTAGTGCAGCAGCCAATCCAGTGGTTGAAGAAATTCAAGCTGAAAAGGAGCAAGTCGAAGAGGTTGTTATTGAGCAACCAGCTCCTATTGATTCTATGCAGCAGATTGATGTCTACCAAGAATTTCCAGAAGGTTATCCAGATTATTCAGGAGAATTTGGAAATTACGAATAAAACTTATTCTCATTGAAAGGGAAAGAGCCGCACACGCGGCTCTTTTTCGTTTCTTTGCACTCGTGTCGAAACCACTGCTCATAATACCTCCGCTCACTCAACTGAATACTCCGTATCCAGCCACCGCTTATTTAACCGGATTCTTGAAACAGCAAGGTTTTGATTCAAGACAAAAGGACTTGGGATTAGACATGGTGTTGGAAGTGTTTTCGAAAAAGGGATTCGAACTATTATTCAATGCCATTGAGAATTCCGACTTCAACTTAAACAACCAACTCGATGCCTTAGTCCAGAACAGAAAGGCCTACGAGAATACTGTAGATGCTGTCATCTCCTTCCTTCAAAATAAAAATTACACACTCGGATACCGGATTGCTTCAGGCGCTTATTTACCCGAAGGTTCTCGATTTCAACAAATAAAAGACCTCGAATGGTTCTTCGGAAACATTGGTGTGCAAGACAAAGCGCGATACAAGTGCACCATGTACCTCGAAGACATTTCAGATCTCATTCAAGCTACCGTGGGTCCGCATTTCGGTTTTTCGAAATACGCAGAACGCATCTCGCGAACCGCCGTTTCCTTCAGTCCCATTCTTGAAGAGCTGAACAAGCCAAACAATTATCTCGATGATATTTTGGTTGAAAGGGTGAAGACTTACTTTCAAGATGAAGTTCCTTCAATGGTTGGTTTCACTGTTCCTTTTGGAGGAAATTTATATGGCGCTTTCAAAGCTGGACAATGGATCAAAACTCATTATCCGGAAGTGAAAATCGCAATGGGTGGGGGGTACCCGAATACAGAACTGCGCGAACTCGCTGACCCGCGCGTTTTCGACTTCGTCGATTACATTACCCTCGACGATGGGGAAGGGCCATTCCTAGCGCTGTTGAAGCATCTCGAAGATGCGGAAGTTTACTCGGAATTGAAAAGAACGTTCCGCAGAAATTCAAACTATGAAGTTGAATTCATTGACAATAAAGTGGGCGGAGATTTCCTTCACGCCCAAAAGCCCGCTCCAAGTTATACGGGTCTTCGTTTCAACGAATACCTTTCTGTGATAGACATGCCCAATCGCATGCATCGCTTGTGGAACGACGGGCGTTGGAATAAGATGACCGTGGCTCACGGATGTTATTGGAAGAAATGCAGCTTCTGCGACATAACCCTTGATTACATTGGAAGATACGACCAAGCGAGCGCAACGCATTTGGTTGATCAGATGGAAGCGCTCATTGCGGAGACCGGTGAAACCGGATTTCACTTCGTAGATGAAGCCGCGCCTCCAGCAGCATTGCGCGATTTAGCCATAGAGATTCTTCGTAGAGGCTTGCAAGTCTCTTGGTGGACCAACATACGTTTTGAAAAAACATTCTCTCCCGATCTCTGTAAAATTCTAGCAGCCTCCGGATGCATTGCCGTAACTGGCGGTTTAGAAGTGGCGAGCCCAAGAATTTTAGAGTTGATCGACAAAGGAATTTCCATTGATCAAGTAGCCAAGGTTTGCAAAGGTTTTCGCGATGCTGGAATTTTAGTCCATGCCTACTTAATGTTCGGTTTCCCTACGCAAACCGAACAAGAAACCATCGATTCGCTTGAGGTAGTTCGACAATTATTCGAAAACCAATTGCTTCATTCCGGACATTGGCACCAGTTCGCCATGACCGTTCATAGCCCTGTAGGGAAAGACCCTGAGAAATTTGGAGTTGTTCGGACAGGCCCTGTTTTCCAGGGTTTCGCGAACAATGACTTGTATCACGAAGATCCGAAAGGGGCCAATCACGAACAATATTCAGAAGGATTGAAGAAGGCTTTGTACAACTACATGCACGGTATAGGCTTCGAATTTCCATTGAAGAAGTTCTTCAAATTCCCCGTAGTAAATCCTTTGGTTCCAAGAACCATGATTGAAAAAGCCGTGAAGAAACTTCCAGAAGATGAAGTGGAATTGAAAGGCATGGTGCTATTCCTTCATCATACATCTTTGAAATCTTTGAAGAAGATTGGCCCGAATAAAGAACTGCTCTTCGTGCATAAATCGGGATACCAGAAAATAGATTTTCCTTCAGCAGTAGCCGATTTCCTCATAGAAAATGAAACGAAGTTGAATCTATTTCAAGAAGAAAAAATAAACTACCAAGAGGTTCTCACGAACTTTTCCAACCAACTCAAATGCACGCCTGAAGAGCTAGTGAAATTCAGTTGGTGGAAACAAATGCGTGAATACGTTTGGATGGTCCGCGTTTAAGACGGTCTTCTTTTTGAATCTGGATTTCCAGAAAAGCGAGGCTTAAAACCACCACCGCTGCCGGTTTTCGGTCTGTTTCCTCCACCACCATTTCCACTTCCTCCGCTTGGGCCACTTCCACGATGTGTTTTACCGCCTCCAGATCTTGAAAATGGTTTCTTTCCTTGTGGCTTTTGCGCAACACCTGGCGCAGGTTTGTTCAATGCAGGATATGGATGCTCGTTCACAACAGGAATTTCCAATCCAATCAACTTTTGAATGTCGCGTAAGTATTCGCGCTCTTCAATATCGCAGAATGAAATAGCTTTTCCAGATGCACCCGCGCGACCTGTTCTTCCAATGCGGTGAACATACGTCTCAGGGATATTCGGAATTTCGAAGTTCACCACGAAAGCCAATTCATCAATGTCAATACCACGCGCTGCAATGTCTGTAGCGACAAGCACGCGTGTGATTCCGCCTTTGAAATTGCTTAACGCACGCTGACGGTGATTCTGAGATTTGTTTCCGTGAATGGCTTCGGCCTTAAAGCTAAACTTTTGTAAAAGCTTAACTACTTTATCGGCTCCGTGCTTGGTACGTGTGAAAACCAAAGCAGATCGTATTGATTTATCTTGAAGGACATGCATCAACAAATCGTTCTTATTCGCTTGATCAACGAAGTAAATGCCTTGCTCAATTTTTTCAACGGTAGAAGAAACAGGAGTTACTTCAACTTTTTTCGGAGTCGTTAAAATTGAATTCGCCAATTCTTGAATCGTCTTCGGCATGGTCGCCGAAAAGAACAAAGACTGTCTTTTTTCAGGAATTAATTTTATGATTCGCTTCACATCGTTCACGAATCCCATGTCTAACATACGATCTGCTTCATCCAAAACAAACATTTGAATTTGTCCAAGATTCACATGACGCTGCTGCACCAAGTCTAACAATCGTCCTGGCGTACAAATAAGAATATCTACTCCAGCTTTCAATGCGTTCACTTGAGAGAACTGATTCACGCCGCCGAAAATAACGGTGTGACGAAGATTCAAGTTTCTGCCGTAGCTCGTGAAGCTTTCTCCAATTTGAATAGCCAACTCACGCGTTGGAGTAACAATTAAAGAACGAATAGCACGCTTGCTTCCGGTGTGTCCGGTATTCTGAGTAAGTAATTGTAGAATTGGAATGGCGAAGGCCGCTGTTTTTCCTGTTCCCGTTTGGGCACAACCTAACAAATCATTTCCTTCCAGCAAAATTGGAATGGCTTGTTCTTGAATAGGAGTGGGAGTGGTGTAACCTTCTTTTTTTAGAGCGCTAAGAATAGGCTCAATTAAGTTTAAATTTTCAAATGACATAAAATACGTGGTCGCCAAATTCCCAATCGTATTTCTAAGTTGAACTGCCAACGGAACTTGTTGCGGGCGCAAAGATAGTCTACTTTTTGACCCGAATCATCATTAATCCGTCGCGAAGCGGCAAAAGCACCTTCTCGCATCGACTGTCTTTCGCCACTAAATCATTCAACTCTTGAAGAACTTGCGTATCGAAATCCTTTTCGGTAGCGGGCTCCAGAACCTTTCCACTCCAGAGGACATTGTCTATTAGAATTACTGATCCGGCATGAACGTGCTTAAGGGTCCAATTCCAATAATGAAGATAATTCCGCTTGTCTGCATCAATAAAGACCAAGTCGAATGTTCCATCCAAATCTTCAAATGCGTTCAAGGCTGCTTTATAAATAGGTTTTATTTGCGATCCTTTTTTATGTTGAAGGAAATACTTATCGTGCAACCAGCTCAGTTCATCGTTCTCATCAATGGTAATTAATTCGCCATCATCTTTAAGTCCATCGGCTAAGCACAAAGCACTATAACCCGTAAAAGTTCCAATTTCTAAAATGCGCTTGGGTTGAATCAACTGTGAAAGCAGGCTTAAAAATCGTCCTTGCAAATGTCCACTTAGCATACGCGGATTTATCACCTTTTGCCAGGTCTCAGCCGAAAGCGCCTTTAACAAATCAGACTCGTCGTCTGAATGCTTCTCGCAATAGTCTAATAAAGTAGATGAGATAAAATCCATTGCGCGAAGTTACAAAGCTTACCTTTGCATTTATGAAACCGAGTCGGGAATTGTTTATGCGCATGGGTTTACTTACGCTGCTCGTTCCTTTGGTAATCGTTTCCATTCTTTATTATTTCAACACAACGGAATTTATGATTCCCGTCATTGTAGGGAAAATGAATATATGGTGGCAGCTGTTATTGGGTGTTGCAGGCGGATTTGCGTTAAGTGGAATGACTTGGCTCATGGGGCAATGGAAATACCTCGATGATGTTAATTTCGACTACACGCTTCGGTTAGGAATATTTAATTTCAGTGTTCAAGAGATCTTGTTTTTGAGTTTTTGTGCGGGTGTTGGAGAAGAGATTGTGTTTCGTGGAATGATTCAGCCTTGGTTGGGAATTTTAACTACGTCGTTTATGTTTATTGCGCTTCACGGATACTTGAGTTATAGTTCATGGCCGAAAGTCATATTCGGACTCATTTTATTTGCGGTGGGAACAGTGCTGGGAATTTTAGGCGCATACGTAGGATTGCTTGCAGCCATTGTAGCGCATATACTTTATGACATTGTAGCGTTTCTGCGTATTCAATCGGAATACGAAGAATTGAAAAAGAAATCAATTATTCCAATTGCACATGAGCAAGAAGAACATCAAGAGTGAAGGCGGTTTTGTATTCAGTACGAATCCTAACTTCAACATAGAAAATGAAAACGAGGCGACAGTGACGCTTCCACCCAACGAACAGAAATTAAAAGTTTGGTTGGAAAAAAATCACCGCGGTGGAAAAACGGCCTCAGTTATTAAGGACTTCATTGGCAACGAAGAAGATTTAGAACAGTTAGCGAAAGTGCTAAAGAATAAATGCGGTACCGGTGGAAGCGCGAAAGATGGCGAGATCATTATTCAAGGCGACCACAGAGAAAAGATTATTAAACTGTTGCAGGACATGGGTTATGCAGCTAAAAAAGCAGGAGGATAAAATGGAGAAAATATTTCCAATCGTAGTGAAGACCATGCAAAGTCTTGAGCCCTTGTTGGCGCAAGAAATGATTGCATTAGGAGCAACAGAAGTTGAAGAGGGTAGAAGAGTGGTTCGCGCGAATTGCGACCTTGAAACACTTTACAAAATAAACTACCGTGCGCGTCTTGCGTTGCGCGTGCTTTGTCCGTTGCATTCATTTCAAATTCGAAAGGCCGACGATTTATACAACAAGGCTTATGAAATGCCTTGGGAAGAATATTTGCATGCAGACACTACGTTTGCCATTGATCCGCAAATATCTTCTTCCATGTTCACGCACTCGCATTTTCCTTCGCTACGCGTGAAAGATGCGATTGCAGACCGATTGAAGAAAGTCTACGGTTCTCGTCCAGATGTGAATCCGGAAAGTCCAGATGTGCAAATACATTTGCTCATCGATCAAGAAAAAGTTCAGATTTCATTAGACAGTTCAGGTCGTTCATTGAATCAACGCGGTTACCGTGTGAATGGAGGAGAGGCTCCCATGAATGAAGTATTGGCTGCAGGTATTATTGCCATTACTGGATGGAAGGGAGAGACTCCTTTGTACAATCCGTTTTGTGGTTCGGGCACTATTGCCTTCGAAGCAGCGTATGCCGCTTTGAATATTCCGGCGCAAAAGGCTTATCCAAAATTCAATTTTCAAACATGGTTGAATTTCGACGATGCGCTATGGATGACGGTTCACGGCGATGCAAATGCATTGATTGAAAATAAAGAGTTAACCATTGTGGCTTCTGATATCGATTACGATCAGTTAAATGTAGCGCGTAAGAACGGAAAGAACCTTCCGTTCAACGATGCCATTCGATTTGAAAAATCAGATTTCTTTAGTGAAGACAGTGTTCCGGAAGTTCCGGGGTTGGTGGTTTTGAATCCACCTTACGGCGAACGGATGGAGATTGAAGAACTGGAAAAAATCTATTCTGAAATTGGTTCCGTTTTCAAACACCGCTATTCAGGCTCAACGGCTTGGATCATATCTTCAGATCTGCAAGCATTGCATGCTATTGGCCTTCGCCAGAAGCGCAAAGTAAAATTGATGAATGGAAAGTTGGAATGCGAGCTTCGCGGAATAGATTTATTCAGAGGAAAACGCAACGAGCGCTTTGAGATTAAGCCGACAGATTCCGAAAATTTATCACCGGATTCGCATACATCTGAAGCATAATGTCACGCGCTATCTGCGTGAAATTCTCTTTCGGAAGAGGAGTGTGTTTTCTGTGAAGGCTTAACTTGAACGTATTACCTCGAATGTAATTGCTGAAAGCAATTTTCTGAATTTGCGAATAGTGATCTTTGTACTCTTTCGTGCCATTCAATAAATCGTAAGCAATGTAATTCGTCGGCCAAAGATGAAAAATACGATGCATCTCGTTGTCTATGGCATGCGTTAAGTAACGATACTTCTCATTTTTATTTTGAATAGAACGCATATGTTCAATGTGCTCATTCATTGAGTTTCCCATCGAGATATTTACACGTCCCTTGTGTCCGGTAATTCCTTTCAACATGGAAAGAAAATCCTCTCCTGATTTCTTTTCGTAAGAACCAAGGAGTTTCAAATGCATGAGCTCGTTCGTTTTCATCATATCACAAGGATCATATTCATAGCTAACAGCCATAGGAATCATACTCAATGCCTGCAATCCATCTTCAATATTGTCGGCACTCATGGCAAACATCTTCAACAATCCAGTCGCTGTTCTATCGTCGCCATCTTTGCTTCTTCCTTCGCGTTGGGCTATCCAAATTGAGGTGTGATCTTGAGTTAAGGTATGACGAATGTAGTTGGAAAGGCGAAGGCTGTAATAGAACATTTCCTTCGCGTTCACATTCCGATTCACAATGAAATTCTTGTTGGAACGAACGATGTCTTCAACCACTTTCTGACGAAGCAGGTTGTCGCCAATAGCGATTTGCGTAGTCTTGTGTCCCTGTTCGAGCAAACTCACATTCAGAATAGCACTGTCGAGAATAATGTCGCGGTGATTGCTCAAAAAGAGATAAGGCTTTGTCTTATCTAATGATTCGAAGTTGGTGAAAGACAATCCACTGGTAGTGGTCTGAATCGCCATCTTGAAAGCAGGCCCTGATATTTCCGATTGAAATTCATCAACAGTAGTCACTTGACGAAGCATTTTTTGAATAGCTGTCCGACTTAATCCAGGAAATACCCACTTGAGCATTTTATAAAATTCAGGGACTTCCAAAATGCGCTCGATAGCAGCTTTTAATTCTTCGTCGTTATACGGACGAATGGGATCGAAATTAAAAACGTCTATTTGGGATTCTTCCATGGTTACAAAAGTAAGAAATACATAAGTTTTGAGCGTTTAAAGTCTTGGCGGAAATATGAACAATGTCTACTTTTGGCATATGAATAAAATGAAAGGATTGCTTTTTGCCAGTGCTATTGTATTGGCGTTAAGCTCATGTGAGGAGAAGAAAGTTACGGTGCCTTCAAGAAGCCTTGAGTTAATTGGTGATTTCGATGATACGCTTTGGAATCAGAATTCTGGCACCATCTATTCCTTGGCTTTGTATGCCGACAGCAGTTTTTACCTTCGCACCAGAGTCATTGGAGGAGAAGCGAAAACCTATTTAGGAAATTACAATCCAAACGAGAACTGGGATGTTTTGAATTTGAAATGTGCTGATAGCACGAACACATTTGCTATTCAAATTAAATCAGCTGATTTATTGGAAATGAATGTAGAAGGAGGAGTGACTTACATGAATCGTTCAACAAAAGTGGTGAGCACTTCCGGCTCTGCAATATTGAAGAATCGTGTTAAAATATGGTCGTCGAAGAAGTCAATTGTTTATCAATTGGTAAATGCGAATGAACTCATCATAGATCAGCTTTTTGTTAATACACTCACTCCTGAATACAAAGCTTTGCTTAGCTACTACTCAGGGAAATATGAGGCTCCTGAGTTGGTGAAATCTCTTAATTTCAGTCAAGAAGAAATTGTGAAATTGCAGGAGTTATATTTTCCAATTCCTATTGCACCGAAGACGGACGGAAAAGACGCCCCTCCCATTGAAGATAAGATGCCTATGAAATCGTTGTTTTTCTTCAACAACGGAGGAAAAGTTGAAGTTCAATTGGTTGCTTTAAGTTCCAAGGGGAATGATTATGCGAAAATAGATTCTTGGGAATTGAATGCGGAGGGATGGAAGTTATTGGGTTCTGAGTTTTCAAGAGTAAGCTCTGAAGTCGTGTACGACAATCCAAATCAGGTTGAACTTCCGAAGGGAAATATTATTATCAATAAGCGATAATCTAAGATGTCGGCTTTTTCATAGGCAACTGAGCATACTTCTTTTCGTCTTTTAGTTACCTTAATTAAAGACGAAATGCCCCGTACTTACATTGCGGCTGTTATATTATTTCTGAGCCATTTTTTTTGCGATGCTCAATTTGAGAACTTCAGTGAGGAATGGAATATACCCACGGGATCATACGATGCATTTTTTGGCAACGGAGTAAGTGTTTTCGATTATGATGGTGATAATATTGATAATGTCACAATTGCCCACCCTTACATAGGGATTTACGGTTATCAGGTTTCTCAAGACCAATTGATTTCAGATTTTTTCGTTCCATTGCCCTTGAACATTAAACAGCTCATTTGGGCTGATTTCAATAATGATGGCGATAAGGAGCTTTTTGTTACGGCATATGGTGGTGGTCTTTTTTTGTTTGATTATTCAAATGGAGTTTTAACTCTGATTGAGAATTCCTTCAGTTCTGTGATATTTGGATTTCATTACGGTGCCTCGGCTGCAGATTATGACAACGATGGCGATCTCGATCTATTTGTAACACAATATTGGAATTATAATTATGATGCGCCTTTTGAGAATTTACTTTTTAGAAACGAAGGTGATTTTGTATTCACAGAGGTTGGTGAGAATCTCGGTGTCAATGCTGCTACAAATAATTCTTTCCAATCGGTTTGGGTAGATTTTGATAGGGATGGGTGGCAAGATTTATATGTGGTAAATGACAAGAATATTCCAAATTTGTTTTATCGGAATAATTCAGGACTCTCATTTATTGAGGTTTCAACAGAAAATAACACGAACATAGCCATGTCATGCATGAGTAATTCAATTTCAGATTATAATAGAGATGGCTATTTTGATATTTTCATTACGGATGGTGCAACTCCCGTGCTGTTAGAGGGAGATACTTCGGGTATTTATACGCAAGTGGCATATGATGTTGGATTTAATGATTTTCAAACAGGATGGGGTGCTTTATGGATAGATGATGATTTTGATGGATGGGAGGATATTCACATTTGTCAGGGAGGTACAGCCCTAGGCGCATTTCCAAATCAGTATTACCATAACGATAACGGATATTTTACGATGACTAATTCCTTTGATTTATTTAACAAAGCTTCTTTTGTTAATGCTAAGGGAGATTTTGATGGTGATTGTTACCCAGATTTTTTAGTTATGAACGCGTCTCCAATTTCGTATGATGTTTGGAAAGGGCAACCCAATGATAACAATTTTTTGAAGATAAAGCTCGAAGGCACTATTTCCAACAAAGATGCAGCAGGAGCTATTGTGGAGGTCTATTCAAATTCAGAATTGAATATGAAGGTGGTGCTTTATGGTGATAATTATATCTCACAGAGTAGCAATAGCCTTTTGTTTGGAATGGGCAATTATGGGGTCATTGATTCCCTATGCATCTATTGGCCTAGAGGCTTAGTTGAAAAATTCTACAATGTGGAAGTTAATCAGTCTTATTCTGTTACTGAGGGTATGTCTGAGATTATCAATACCAATCTTATAACTTTCAATCAGAATTATTGTTACAGCGCTTCAGGTTTTGAAGTTTCACCAAGTGCAGAATGGGTCCATTGGCAATGGCAAGACGGCAGTGCAGATAATTCTGTAGTTGTATTTTCAGACACCACATTGCAGGCAACTGCTTGGAATAGCGAAAACATAAGTTTTAACTTAATGTATAACATCACGATATCCTCACCACGGCCAGAGTTGTCGATTAGTTTGTCGGAGTGTATGAATACGTCACACATAATTTCAGTCCAAAATAAATCAGATTGGGGAGTAACTTATAATGGGATTCAACTCAATGCAGATTCGATCTATGTTTCGGCTGGAGATCACTTTTTAAATTTCGTAAGTGATTCTGGATGCGTGGCGGATACATTGATTCAAATAACAGCTGTTACGCCACTTCAAATAGAAAAGAGTTTTCAGCCAGCTTGTCCAGGTGAACCGGTAGCATATTCAATAGATGCAGTGAACTCTGAAATCTTGAATTTGAATTTAGTGGGGTTGGAATATTGGAATGGTTTTTTACCTGGTGGTACTTATCCATTTTCAATTATTGATGAAACAACTAATTGTGAGTATACTGACACTTTGTTCATAGAACAGAGAGCTTTCCCAAGTATCTCAATTTTGAATGATTCAATTTGTGAGGATATGATGGGCACCTGGGAAATCGCAATTAATGACACATCATTTAGTGAGTGGTTCATAATTGGTACTGACTATCTATCTCAAGATAGCGCATTGTCAATCACTGTTGAAGATGATATTGGGTGTATTTATACTGAAAATGTAAACTTATTCGTATCAAGCAACATTTCAGTATTTCCGCAAGAACAATTAGTAGATAGCCAAAATATTCTCTTACTTAATCCGGTTGGAGGAGTTTCACCATACACCATTCAGTGGGGCGATTTATCAATTGGAGAATCGTTTGTTCTCTCTTTGAATGGTTGGGTAAACTACGAAATTACGGATCAATTAGGCTGCACTTTTTCCGGCAGCTATTATTACCAATCGGGTAATGGAGTAAATGAAATTGATAGAGATTGCTACGTGTACCTGGATAAAGACAGACTTTTTTGCACAGATTGTCAAAATTGTAATTATCGAATTACAACTCTAAACGGAAGCCTAATTCAAAGAGGTTTTGTTGAAAACGACATTGTTAATGTAGAAAATCTAGCAGGAGGATTTTATTTAATTCAAATTGAGGACAAGGTTTTTAAAATTGTGAAGTATTAAAAAAAAAAAGGGTCTCGAAAGAGACCCTTAACTTTTAGAATAATAGGGGAAATTAGTTTCCGCCCATCGCAGCCTTCATTGCTTCTTCCATACATGGTTTTACAAGAGCTTCCAATTCTTTTTCTTCTTCGCTTCCTTTTGGATATTTCTTTTGCAAGTCGTCTATTTGAGGCTCATACTCTTTTTGAATAGCTTCAATTTTAGCTGTGTCGTTCGCCTTTTGAGCTTCAACCATTTTGTTCATCATATCACAGATAGTCTTTGCGTCAGACTTTACACCACCGCAAGATGCCATGAACATTGCAAGAGCAACTGCTGGGATCATTAATTTTTTCATAAGAATAATTTTTGTTTCGACCAATATAAAAACATTTGTTTCTCTCAAAAGCAAAATTAGCACAATAATATGTGTATTGTTAAAAAGTGAATTACTTTGTTGAAAGACCATTGTATATTTTCGTGATGAAAGGTTAGTATTTACTGAGATTTGTGAAATAAAGTAAAGAAAATGATAACTCGTTCTGATATAGATTTTTTTGAATTGACTATTGGTCAAGAGCACGTTTTTACGGACGAAGAGACGCGTTTGAAATACGGCAAGGACGAAACGGAGAATTTGAGCTTTCCTTCCGACGTGGTTCTGAAACCTGCTAATAGAGAGGAGGTCGCGCATATATTAAAATATTGTAACACACAACTGATTCCGGTCACTGCCATTGGTGCTCAAACTGGATTGAGCGGAGGAGCCTTATGCGTTCGAAAAGGTGTTGCACTTTCAATGGAGCGTTTCAATAAAATTTTGAAGATAGATATTGATAACGGGCAGGTGCATACAGAGCCAGCAGTCATTACGCAGGTGCTTCAAGAAGAATGTGCGAAGCAAGGTCTTTACTACGCGCCAGATCCGGCAAGTAGAGGAAGCTGTTGGATAGGCGGAAACTTAGCTGAGAATAGCGGCGGTCCTCACGCTGTGAAATACGGAGTAACAAAAGATTTCGTTTTAAATCTTGAAGTGGTATTGGCGAACGGCGACATCATTTGGACAGGCGCGAACACTTTAAAGAATTCAACAGGATATAACCTCACTCAACTCATGGTTGGAAGTGAAGGCACACTTGGAATTATTACGAAAGCAGTTCTGAAATTACTTCCCCTTCCAAAACACAATTTGCTTTTGTTGGCGCCATTCGCCTCTGCAGAGAAGGCCTGTGAAGCTGTAAGTGCGGTGTTTCGTTCAGGCATTACACCAAGCGCTATGGAATTCATGGAACGCGAAGCAATTGAATATACGCTTCAGCATGTACCAGATGCACACGTGAATTTAGACGGTGTAGAAGCACATTTACTGATTGAAGTAGACGGTTCAAATGTTGAATCACTTATGCTCGATTGTGAAACCATTTCAAACGTTCTCATGGAACATGAATGCGGAGAAATACTCTTCGCAGAAGACCACAATCAGAAAGAAGTTCTGTGGAAGATTAGAAGAAAAGTAGGTGAAGCCGTGAAGTCACATTCCATATACAAGGAAGAGGACACCGTTGTTCCTCGCTTCGAACTTCCGAATTTACTTCGAGAAGTAAAAGCCATTGGAAAACGCTACGGATTCCGCTCCGTTTGCTACGGGCATGCCGGAGATGGAAACCTTCATATTAATATTCTGAAAGATGAAATGTCAGATGAACAATGGGACAAAACACTTCCAAAAGCCATTCGTGAGATTTTCGAATTAACGGTTTCTCTCGGTGGAACCCTCAGCGGTGAGCACGGAATAGGGTGGGTGCAAAAGAACTACATGGACATTGCCTTCAACGAAGTTCAACTGAATCTCATGAAGAAAATTAAAGAAGTCTTTGATCCAAACGGAATTTTAAATCCAGGAAAAATATTTCCAGACTAATTTCAATTATTTAATCAATAAACGCTTCGTAATACTTCCAACTTGAATCGTGTAAATTCCTGAAGATAGGTCTCCAACAGATAGTGTATGAACACCAGGCTGATTGAATGTTGAAGTCAAAACCAATTGTCCGGTTGCATTGTAAACCGACACCAAACTTTTTCCCGTTTGGAAGTTCTGAATAAACACCTCGCTCTCTGCCGGATTCGGATAAACAATGAATTCACGTTCTGCAATTTCATTTACGCTTGCAGGAATCCATTGGAAATCTTCGGATTCTGAAGCTGCAGATGATCCACAAAGGTTAATGGCTGTAACTCTCCAGGAATACGTTTTACCTTCACCAAATGCAAAATCGAATGGCAGTGTTGCGAAGTTTCCTAATTCAGTTGAACTATAGACAATGTTTCCAAATGTTGCATCATTCTCTGAAATTTCAAAATGATAAGAAGTGGCTCCGGGCACTGCACTCCAATTGAAGGTGTAATTGAGACCGTTGTATTGAATGGTTGAAGGAACCGACAACAAGGTTGGAGCGGCTGGTGGTGAACCTGTTGTAATGCTAAAGAATAAATCGTACGATTCTCCGAAGGTAGTTAGTAATTGAAGCGTACAGTTAAACGTTCCTGTTGGAACAGTTCCCAAATCAGAAATTACAATGTTGTAATTGCCAGTGCCTGTAATATTCACGCCTGTGAAAACGGGAAATCCGGGAATTCCTGTAATGTTTGCGGTTAATGGGAATTGTAAATCAGCGTTAATCTTCAGCTGAAGCGTGTCAGCCGATTGTCCGCAAGCATTCAAATTGTTGTTTTGCAAATAGAGTAGGGTTGGACGAAGCACGAAGAAGCCATCGTACATGCTTGTTGCCAAGTTCACCCCACTTGGTAAGAATGGGTAATTGCTCCAAGTGCCACTAAATTGAGGTAGATCATTGGCCGGAAACAAATCGAAATATCCAACTTCATTCAATACACCTGTGCTCACGCGAGAGGCATCGAGAATACGAACTCCGCTGCGATAATTACTCTCATAAACGAATTGATCCTTTACATATAAATTGTGGTCAATAGAAGTAAGTGTACTTGAGTAGTAATTCATATAACCGATATTATCTAAATCGGAAAAATCGAAAATATGTGTGCGCGTCGTTGTTCCCAAATTTTGTTCATCCAACTCGTCGTCTACTAAATAATGAGTCATGTCCTTTGTGAACCATCCTTGGTGAGTATATCCGGTTTCTGGATAATTGTAATTATCTAAAAAGATTATATCTGTAGGATCTGTAACATTTAAAGTAACTACACCATAACCACTACTGCCGTTGCATGCCACAACAATAACATCTCCTTGGTGATTGACATCTGGACCATTGTATGTAAGAATATTACCATCATGTGTATATCCAGCATCCTGGTAACCGCCAACGAGAATGGGCTGAAGAGGATTTGAAATATCTACTAAATGAGGCCCCCCATTGAAAGTACTTGAACCCATCGCCATCAAAATTTTGCTAACAGGATCAAGAGCTATGGTATGCGAATTCCCAAAACCACCATAATAAGCCGATTCAATGAACGAAGTAGGAGTAGTCACATTATCTAGTTGCAACATATCAAAAACTTGAAGTCCATGGCCGCTTGCCTCACTTCCAACGAAACAATAATGATCCATTGTCTCAACGTCTCTCCATAAACTATTGCCCGTATGTGAAGGAAGCATTCCTAAATAAACGGGAGCTTCAGGAACAGAAATATCGACGAAAGCTAATCCGTTTGAAACGGCAACTAATGCATATTCCTTTCCTGTAATTGGACTCACCCATCCCCAAATGTCACTTGTATTGTCATTGTTCGGATTGGCTCCAATTTCTGCAAGTGACATGTAAGACAAAAGATCCACGTTGTCACACGGATAAATTCCGGCCATTCCACCAATACATGGCTGAGCTAGGGTGGCAATTGACGAAAAGATAAATAGAGAAAGGAACAGGTTCTTCATAGTCGTATTTGTTGATTGCAAGATAAAAACAAAAAGCTCGGCATGTGCCGAGCTTTTAAATATAATTACTGTTCAAAGGGGATTTCTAATTCGTTCTTGCGTGCTTAACACTGTAGTAGGTCACATAGAAATATCCAATAGTCAACATCAAATGAAATGGCATTAATCCGAAATCTGTCAATCTTGTTGCACCGTCTTTTTCAGAGAATCTCAAAATAAAAGGCCAAACCAAACCACTTGCGAAATACAACAACATGATGAATTCAAGAATGGTCAATGGTGAAATCTTTGGAGCACGATATTTCTTATCTGTCCAAGTTCCTTTTTTACCTGTACTAATCGCAAATTTAGGAGTGCGAACGAAAGCCGATTTCTTACCTGTTAGTCCTTCAATAACTGCGACAGCGTTATGCAATGAAAGCCCCATAGAAACAGCAAGGAACAATGGAAAGTCAATTACAAAACGTCCAAACTTTTGGAAGAATGGCATTGGCGGTCGCGATACCCAGTAGAAGAATCCTAAAATGAAGAAACTCACCAGGAATGCTGAAGCCACCGCGAAATAAACCGAATAATCATTCAACAACTCTCCGTTGAAATAGTGCCATCCATCGAAATAATGCTTAATGAATAACATTGGCATACTTAAGATAGAAGTTCCTAAAATACTCAAGAAAACCACTGAGTTCATCAAGTGAAAACTTGCATGCACCTTATGAGCAAAGCCCATGTCTTTCGCACGTAATACTTTTCCTAAATTTTTCCGTGTACATTCTGCTGCACCTTTCGTCCAACGGAATTGCTGTGCCTTCAATGCGTTCATTTCAGCGGGCAACTCAGACGGAGAACCTATAGCAGGAAGATAAATGAAATTCCAACCGCACAATTGTGCTCTGTAACTTAAATCCAAGTCTTCAGTAATGGTATCACTTTGCCATCCACCCGCATCATAAATTGCCTCTTTTCTCCATACACCGGCAGTACCGTTGAAGTTGATGTAATGACTTGAATAGTTACGACCAATTTGCTCTACCGTGAAGTGTGCATCCAATCCGAAAGCTTGCAAACGTGTGAGCAAAGAATAATCCTCATTCAAGTGTTCCCAACGCGTTTGAACAACCGCAATCTTTTCTCCTGCATAGAAGAATGGAATGGTTTGACGTAAAAAGTCTTTTCTCGGAACGAAGTCAGCATCAAAGATGGCTGTGAATTCTCCTTTAGAAATATCTAAACCGTAAGATAATGCACCGGCTTTAAAACCTTGACGATCTGTTCTTCGAATGTGTTGAATGTCAATTCCTAGTTTTTGCTTTTCAGCAATTAACTTGGCAGCGATCTCAACAGACTCATCGTTTCCGTCATCCAATACTTGTATCTCTAATCTGTTCTTCGGATAATCGAATTCACAAACAGCATTGATTAAACGCTCAATAACGTACATTTCGTTAAAAACGGGCAGCTGCACAGTGACGTATGGCAAATCGTCTTCAGCGATAACAGGCATTTCGCGTTTACGCTTATTCTTTTTCACGAATTGAATAGCTAGATTCAATTGAACCAAAGAGTAGAAGAATATGAATAATAAAAAGAAACCGTAAAGACAAATTGCGGTAAATGCAAGTGTATTCAATGTAATGAGGGTTTAGTTAGACGGCGAAAATACGGCTAAAGATATATTTCTTAAAAAGTTTTCTGAAATAGATAAACATTTCAATGTTAATCTATCTCAAAATTCAGCTGCATGGTAATCGACGCCGTCTTTCTTCTAGAAGAAGTATTGAACGCCCCGCCCCATGAATAATCTTCATCGCTATTCTGACCAACAATTTGAAAGATACCCATCTCTGCGCTTTGAAGGTCACCTAAATCGCCTCCTGATGATTGAGCAATTTTTTCAGCGCGTAAACGAGCGTCTGAAGTTGCTTCAGACACCATTTCAATCTTCAACTCTGCTAATTTGGTATAATAGAACTCCGGACTTTCAGAATAAAACTCAACACCAGAGGCTATGAGTTCTGTTACTTCACGAGAGATTTGTTCCACTTTCGAAACTTCAGAAGATTCAATGGTCACCATTTGAGATAGGCTATATCCAGTTAGAACAGATCCAATAATGTCACCGTCTGAATTTCTAACATCGTCGTAGTTCTTATTTATTTCCATTGCAGAGAAAACAATTTCATTTTCTTGAATTCCTTTTCCTGTCAAATAATTTTTAATGGTGTTGCGGTCAGATTCTAACGCAGCAGAGGCCGCAGCCAAATCGATACTTGTTTTGGAAAATGAACCGCGCCAAACGATTAAATCTGAATCGAAATTGCGACTTCCCATTCCCGTTACATGAATAACATTCTCTTTTCCATTGCGATTGCCATAACCCTTCATAAAAACATAAGCAGAAAGGATTACGCAAATTCCGATAGCAAAGGATGCAAATACACGATCGTTTAATATATTTTTCATAATTCGAATGTAATCAAAAAAAAGAGGTGAAATCTCTTTCACCTCTTTTTAATAGTACAAGATTTTTACTCACAATTAAGTGGATAGTAATACTGGTAGGGTGGTGGGTTCGGTGTATAACCGACCTTAACGATAACAAAACCGATTTTAGTTATAGTAGATCCTGCAGGAATGGGTAAGAAGTCTTCTGGGATGAACGTCTTTCTGAATTTTCCTGGAGCCACTTCCGTTAACTTCAAAGAGGCAGTAGACGCAGCGCTTGCAAGAGGCGCAACATCGAAGAATGTGAAGTTTCCAGTGAATGCACGAAGGAAAATATAACACTCATCTGCTCCTAAGTTTTGAAGATTTACATCTGTCTCTTGTGTATTATCATAGGTAATGCTGAAATAGTCATCTTGCTTCGCTGCCTCTGGGAAGAAGCAAATACGATCTGCACAAAGGGCAGGAACAATGTCAACATGCAAGTCTTCAGTCTTCGCTTCACCAACTCCCTCTGAACCGTATGCATTACCGTTTTTCAACTTAGCTAAACAAGATATGCCATTCTGAAACAACTGCAATGGAGTACAAGCATAATAAGTTGTTGGAACGAAAGTCATTTTATACAACAAACCACTCACGTGGGTTAGACGCATGCAGCTGTTAGAGTTCCCCCATTCACCGTTTCCACAAGAAGGCCCTGCCGGCTGCCATGTCCACATGTAAACAGAGTCAATTTCTTCCGGATGATTTCCCAAAAGGGTTTTAAGTCCACCTGTGGTTTGAGCTACATCAATGTACAAATCCATTGTTGCATTGGCATTGGTAGGCGAGGGGAATACGAATGCTGCTTGTGAAAATCCGACAACAGAAATTGCGAAAGCAGCGAGAGTAAATAATATCTTTTTCATGATTAAATGCGTTGGAAGTTAAACTTGTAGATAACATTCTTGAATCCATCTGAACACGATCTGTGGTATTGCAACCCCATGTTACTGCTTGTTGGAAGAACCATATTGCCAAGGAACAACTCAAGTGTGTCATTAGCGTTCATTAGCGTGATGGAAGATGGAGCCAAGTTGTCGTCTAATGACCAAGTTCCTGTCTCACCGAAGAAATTCTTTCCTTCAGTGATGGTCACCGAGTAAGTTTGAGTTGCAACATCGAGCGTAATACGCATAGGTTCAATCCCAGACACAATATAGAACTCGCTTAAGTCACGTTCTTCTAGAACAGGATTGTTCGGATCTTGCTGAATGAAATTGGTCAGCTCCCAAGTGCCACCCATTCCTTGCAACTTATCTGAGGGCTCTCCCAACTCACCGGTTGTTTCTGGCTTACAACCAGCGAACAAACCTGCAGTCAAGGCTATCATCAAAAATAGTTTTACTGATTTCATTTGATGTTTATTTGATTTTTAATTTCTAGTTTCTCTTTAATTTTAATTCTAATCTTCCCCTCTCTTATCTTCTCTTAGTTACATCCTCCTTCCGGATTGCCAACAAATAGGGCAGAAGTGAATTCGCTGTTCGGGAATTGAAGAGCCATACCTGGACAGTTCCAAGGTGCATTGCGAACGTAAACGCTTTCGCCTTTTGCTCCAATACGCTTCAATTGGTTAATCCACTTTCCTTCTCCCATAGTCTCAATACGGTATTCTCTTCTTGCTGCAGCAATAACTTGCGCTGCGGTAGAAGATGCCGACAGGTCGTTCAGCCCTGCGCCAAAAGCGCGATCACGAATGGAATTGATATCAGCAATTGCAACGGAAAGATCGCCACCCATTTCGCCCAAACATTCGGCACGAATCAATTTCAATTCAGTCAAATAGATAATTGGAATGTTGAAGAATAACTTGTCTTCGAAACGACGGTTTTTGTATTTCCCGCCGCTAGATTGCATCCAACCCAAACGATCATCTGCACTGTTCAAGTTGGTGAACTGATACAATTCATTTGAGAACATCAAGTTCGGAGGAAGAACTCCGCCAGCGTTGTAGTTACCAATGAAATTATCTGTACGTTGATCAACGTGATTTGCACCAGGGTTTGAACTTACGATTCCGAAAACCGTTTCAGGATTCATTTCAGGTGTTGCAGGAAAACGATCCAAAGTATCGCTCATGGAGTATGCACCAGAGTTTATTACCAAAGACGCATACTGCTCTGCTTGAATGTAATTGTTCATTTGGAAATAAACCATCGACAATAATCCTGCGGCAGCATCTTTAGTGGCATAGTTGCCATTCGACTCTGGAAGGTTCGCGTATGCATATTCCAAATCTTCAATAATGAAAGAGTATGATTCGCCAACAGTGCTTCTTGACAATGGCTCGTTGCTCGCTTCTCTTCTTAATATAATTCCCAGATGAGAATTTGAAGGCGAAGAACCATAAGGCTGTGCCCATATTTTCACAACATTAAAATGACAGAATGCACGAATGAATTTCGCTTCTGCTTCCATTCTGTTGCGATCGTCATCTGATAAACCGTCAATTAAATCAAAGTTTTTCACCAACGAATTACAACGGTAAATGGCGTAATAGAAATCGCCATATGTACCATTGGTTGTAGGAGTGAAAAAGTTCGTTTCGCGATTGTAAACGGCATTGAAATCTAAACCATTTGGTTCAGCCATGTTATCACTCATCAATTCGCAAATGTTCTGATACTTGCCATCAAACAAATTCCCAATAACATCGTAGCAGCTGTTTAATAAACGCTGAGCGTCGTCGGGTGTGTTCAACGCATCTTCAGCGAGAATTGCACCTTCCGGAGGATATTCTAACATTTTTTCACAAGAGGCAATTCCAAAAGCGAATCCAATAGCTAAAATGAAGTATGATATCTTTTTCATGTTCGTTCGAATTAGAAGTTAGCGTTTAAGCGAATGTTGAAACTGCGCTCTTGCATGGGCGTTAAGTAAGTCACGTTTGGACTTAAGTTTCGGTCTTGGGCGTTTTCAAAGTCACGAACCACTTCCGGATCTAATCCAGGGAAGTTCGTAATGGTGAACAAATTGGTAACACTTACACCAATATTCAATCCTGTCATATTCATTCTCTTTGTAACCTCGTTAGGGAAGGTGTAATCCAAAGACAAGTTTCTCAAACGCATATAGTTTGCTTTGTACATGAACAAGGAAGTATTCCACCAAGGGAAACCATCAGGCAATCCATAAGTCGTTTCATCCAATGTCAATCTTCCGAAGGTCGACTGATCTCCAGGAGCAGTCCAACGATCTAAGATCTCTTCGCGCATGTTCCAACTTGAAACCACACCCAATTGACGCTTCGCGCTTGAATCGAAAATGCGAGCACCGAGACTGTATGTGAATAAGGCTGATAAGCTGAAGTTCTTCCAACCAAATGTTTGAGTTAATCCACCCATCATTTTCGGCAATCCATTTCCAACATAGTTACGAATGCTGTTGTCGTAATCGGTTGTGTAGTTTCCGTCAGGTGTGATGTATACTGGCAATCCAGACTGAGCATCAATGTGATCAAACGAAACGAGATAGAATGAACCAATTGGTTTTCCAACCAAAACACGAGAATCATTGGTTCCGCCAGATACCGCATCAGGAGTGTAGTCACCGATACTAACTAATTCATTATAGTTGTAGGAGAAGTTTGCACTTGTGCGAGCTGTAAATTTGGTACTCTTCGTCCAATTCACAACGGTAGTTAATTCAATTCCTTGATTCATAACCTCTGCAACGTTATCCCAGAAGTTAGTGAATCCGGTACTTGCAGGAAGACTAACATTCATGAGTACATCACGGCTGTATTTTCGATATCCTTCAAGAATAACAGTCATGCGATCTTGCCAGAAGCCCGTCTCTAAAGCAACTGAGAAGTTGTTCGTGGTTTCCCACTTCAAATTCTCATTTCCTGCTTGAGTAGGGTAAAGAATTGGGTTTTGGTTGTAATACGTTCCATTATTCACGGCGCTATACAATGCGTATTGTGCGTTAGCAGGAATATCTGAGTTTCCAGTTAAACCATAACTCGCGCGTAGCTTCATGTAGTTAATGGTTTTATTGTCCTTTAAAAATCCTTCTTCCGAAATAATCCAACCTAAAGATGCTGAAGGGAAATTTCCGAATTTGTTGTTTACCCCGAAACGTGAGCTTCCATCGCGACGAACACTCGCTTCGAAGAAGTACTTCGATTTGTAGTTCATGTTGTACTTCGCGAAGAAACCTAAGAAGCTAAACTGATTAGGATTTCCAACGGTGCGAACTCTAGTGTCAGGACTGTTTTGAACGTCTGAAAATTCAGAAACTGTTCCGTCTAAGTTCGGGATATAATCGTTAATGTAATTTGTCTTTGAATGCTGTAACTCATGTCCTATAAGTAAAGAAGCATTCAAGTCAGGTTTGATCTCTTTGCTGTATTCTGCAGTAATGTTATAACTGTAGTTTCTAACTAAACGCTGATCGTTGCTGTAGCTTCCTTGTCCGTTCGATAAATCGAATGTTGATGGTGTAAGTCTATTTTCACCAATATGCATCCAATCCATGCCGCCTGTAGCAATAATGAATAAGTTCTTCTTCGGCATATAAATTAAACGACCGGTATTGATCACACGATCTTCAACAGTTGTCCAACGCAATTGCTCTCTGTAGGCAACAGGATTCTTTACGTTTCCGAACTCATCTCTCCAATAGAAATAATCACCTGGCTTGTTAACCACATCACCCGCTGCGTTGAAAGTTGTGTCGGTGTGATAGACAGGGTAGTAAGGTAATGCGTTAGACATGGCATCTCCTAGTCCACCGGACCATGCTGCATCTACGCGTTTGTTCAAACCACGAGTTCCAGAAAGTGATAAGTTCAACCTCAATTTGTCACCTAGGCGGAATTCAGGATTCACTCGAGCAGAGATACGCTTGTAGCTGTTTCCCAATAAGAAACTTTGATTGTCGTCATATCCCACCGAGAAGTATACGCTATGTTTCTTCCCACCATAACGTGCAGAGAAGTTTGTGCCATATTTATTTCCACGTCCCACTGTCTGATCTACCCAATCTGTATCGGTTTGTCCAGCCTTTAAATAAGCTGCTTTTCGCGTAGCAGCATCATCTGTTGCCGAAGTCATATTCGGTAACCAGACGTATCCTGTACCACCGTCATTTTCCCAAGCTTCTTGACGAATCCTTAAATACTGGTCGGTGTTCAACATATTCGGACGCGAAGCAGGAGTAGAGATACCAGCATTCATTCCGTAATCGAATTTCCAACCTTTTTCTTTTGCACGTTTCGTAGTAATAATGATTACACCATTCGCAGCGCGAGAGCCGTATTCACCCGCAGCCGCTGCATCTTTACGAACTTCAACCTTTTCAATATCATTCGGATTGATTGTAGCAAGAGGGTTGTTATTTAACGCTCCACTGTTTCCACGCAAGAAATAATCTTGGGTCATTGGAATACCATCGATGATATACAAGGGATCACCTCCAGCAGATACAGAAGCTGTTCCGCGAATACGAATCAAGGAACCTGCACCTGCGATACCAGAACCTTGTGAAACCTGCAGACCTGCAGCTTGACCTTGGAGGGCAGCTTCAAAACTAGGTGTGCGTATCGCGCTAATGTCTTTACCGCTAATTTTTGCAATAGATCCCGTACTTGGCCTGTTGCGTTCAACACCATATCCGATAATTTCAACATTATCTAGAGTTAGTGTACCTGAGTTTAATTTGAAGTTTTGCTTAACATCCGAAGCTCCAACAGTGATGGTTTTCAATTTAGTTTCAAAATTTAAGGCCTTCACTTCAATTTCAAATGTTCCAACACCTGTTGTTAAGGAATAATTCCCTACTTGGTCGCTGGCGGTTCCATTTGAAGTTCCCTTAACAAGAACAAAGGCTCCGGGAATGGGACGATTCTCTTCATCTGTAATGATACCGCTTATAGTCTGTCCCCATGAAATCATGGAAAGCATTGCTATAAACGTTGTAAGAATACTCGTTCTATAGAATTTAGACATATTAAAAATGAATTTGTTTTGGTTTAAGTAGCGCTAATATAATTCGTTTTCACTTCGTGTCCAACATACACTTACTTGTTGTTGGTAAGTCATAAATTATGGATTCCAAATGAATGGTGCCGATTCTCTTCTGCCTTCAGTTTCAATTGAAATGATATAGGAACCAGCTGAAATGTTTTCTCCTGTCAAGTTCCATTCAGATTGATTTATTCCAGAAACACCTTGTGTGTTGAAGGAAGTCACCACTCGTCCTGTTAAGTCGCGCAGAACGATTTGCACCTTTGCGGCTTGACTCATGCTGTATGCAAGATTCACATTGCGATTTGATGGATTCGGCCAAATCATAAAAGTTGATTTTGCAAAAGACATGACTTCAGAAAGAGATGTATTCAAGTCCGGAACTGCCAATTGATAGTCAGTATACACATGGTATTCACCAGGCTCAAAAAAGAAGGTGGCTCCTAAATCGTTCACTTGAAATGAGTTTCCAGTGAAGTAGTCATACCAAGTTCCTGTATGCTGAAATCCAGGTATCATATTCAATGAAGTTGTTTGGAAATTTCCAACTACAACAGCATTGTTTGTTCCATTCAAATGAATACGCTTACCAAATCCGCCCAAGTCAATATTGAAGTTAGTAGTTGAGAAAACAGGCTCAGTTTTCTTCAAATTGTTCAAAGCAGCTGTTACTTTATAAAGATGCTTTCTATTTTGATTGTCCCAATAATCCCATCTTACAGGCTTCGCAGAAGTTCTGCAATCGGTATTAATTGTAACACCATCTGAACAAGTATTTATGCTGTAATCATAACCCAATTCACCAAACTGCCAGATCATCTTAGGTCCTGGTATTGGAAGCAATAAGCAATGAGCCAATTCTTGTCTTTTCAGCGCTGTATTTAAATTGGTAATGTTGTATGTACCGTTGCTCGCTCCGTAAAGTAGATTCTTATACATCATGCGCTCTTCGTCATGACTCTCTGCATAAGTAATCAAATGAGCATTGTTCCAACCTCTGTTCTGATAACTTCCCCAAGAGAAGTTAGAGGCGTAACCCATTGAACCTTCCATATATTCATGATTCAAATTTCCCCACAACATCATACCGTTATTACTTAAAACAGTTTCCTCGCTGTTATCTGCAAAGTGCTCCATTATTCCATATGAGCCTGGTTCAACCGTTTGCATGTGGTTGTAATAGTCTGTTAAAATATTTATTCGACTCTGATCATATGCACCCCATGCACCAATATTTCCGAGGGTGTAATTCTGTGTAAAGCCTTTCGATAAATCGAAGCGATAACCATCGATGTGATAATTCTGCATCCAATGGGCCAAAACGCGTTTAGTGAAATTCTTCGTTTGAAGACTTTCGTGGTTGAAATCGTATCCAACATTGAAGTCGTGCTTTGGAGTTGGATTGAACCAAGGATTACTTGCAGTTGGCTGCCCATATTGTCCAGCACTTGCATCGAAGTACATACGCACCATTGGATTCTGACCGAAACTGTGATTCAAAGCAATATCCATGATTACCGCGATTCCGCGATTGTGCGCTTCATTTACAAAAGTTTTCAAAGCTTCAGCACTTCCATAGGCTTTATCCGGAGCAAAATAGAAAGATGGGTTATAACCCCAGCTGTCGTTTCCTTCAAACTCATTAATTGGCATCAACTGAATAGCTGTCACACCAAGGGTTTCAAGATAATCCAAAGAATCAGTTAATGAAGTATAAGTTCTGTCTTCCAGAAAATCACGAACCAACAATTCATAAACGACTAATTTGGTTTTTGCAGGACGAATAAAGCTTTGATCTGTCCAGTTAAATACCGGAGGATCTGTTCTGAAAACTGAAACAGGCTCTGAGGTTAATCCTGCTGGATAGTCAATTAAATTCGGATAAGTGGTTTCCGGAATCCAACCGTCATTCCAACCATCCAATATTTTATCTGCATAGACATCGGCCACACGCATTCCCTCCATATTTATATAGTACTGGAAACGATACTCGGTACCCGGAGATAAATTTGGAATATCTATCCAATAGGTATTTCCATCAGGCGTGCGGTTCATTAAATAACTTAAGTCCAATTGCCAGTTGTTGAAATCGCCAATGACAAAAACAAAACTCTTATTCGGAGCGTACAATTGTAAGCGCACGCCAGAGTTTGAAGTGATATTTATTCCATCAATTGTCCCAGCAGGCGCTGCAGCTACATTTATTGCGGGAAGAATAATTACAACCTTTTCATCAGTAATGGTTGTTCCTCCGTTTACAGCAGACATGGTAATCAAGTATTCACCTGCAGCGGCTTGGCTGAAGTTATAATTCAATGATGTAACTCCTGACCCAGATGCAACCTGACTTCCATTTACAGAAATAGTGATGTCTGATGCTAGGGAAGAATTTGCAGTTACAGGAACAACTTGATTGGCATTCACAATCTGAGATTCCATTGAAGGCAAAGAGAAAGAAGCATTGAATCCAGCTGCATACACATTTAAGTATATATCACTTCCGTCAGCGTTTCTGCCGACTACAGTTCCAGCAGCATTGCGGAAAACAAACGTCATTTTGGAAACTGTTTCTCCCACATTCAAATTATAAAATGTGGAAGGAGTAATAACAATCTTGTGAATGTTATTTCCCATCGGCGTCATAAGTACCGAAGCGTCCGCAGTTCCCCAGTTTCCTACTGTGTGCTGCCAGTCGTTTGGACCAATACTATTGTTTGTTATAACTCCAGTGTGAGCATAAATAGGAGTGTAACCCGTAAGGTCACCATTTCCAGTTGTGGCATCATAGAAGACAGTAATCTGATCTGTTTGAGTTGGAAAAGCTGGCGTTGATGTAAGAATCTGTGCATTTACGCTTAAAGTGAAAAATGAAAATAATAAGACGGGAAATAATAGTCTTTTTTGATTCATAAATGAGGTAGTTAGTTCCTCAAATATAGGAAAGTGTACTTAGTACACAACTGATATTGGTAATTTTCAGTGAAATTGATGTTACTTTGTTTTTTCAAACCACGATATATGCAACTTCTAGACGGATTAGCACTTTCCAAAACCATTAAATCAGAGATAAAGCAAATTGTCTCGGACATAACAGCTTTGGGATTTAAGCGCCCGCATTTGGCAGCTGTTTTAATCGGAGAAAATGGCGCGAGTGTTACATATGTCAACGCTAAAGTGAAGTCTTGTGAAGAGGTTGGTTTCGATTCAACCTTGGTTCAATTGAACGATAATTGTTCAGAAGAAGAAGTTTTACAAACTATAATTTCTCTGAATGAAAACGATGCGGTAGACGGGTACATCATTCAACTTCCTTTGCCGAAACACATCAATGAAAAGAAGGTCTTGATGGCTGTAGCACCGAATAAAGATGTAGACGGATTTCATCCTGAATCAGTTGGAAAAATGATGTTGAATCTTCCAACTTTTCTCCCCGCCACCCCAATGGGTATTATTACTTTGTTGGAAAGAAATAACGTTGCTACTTCAGGGAAGCATGCAGTTGTTTTAGGAAGATCTCATATCGTGGGACTTCCAGTTTCGGTTCTACTTCAGCGCAATCATCCTTTTGGAAACTGTACCGTAACTCTCTGCCACAGTAAGACAGCAAACATAGAGGTAATTTGTCAATCTGCAGATATCATTATCGCTGCAATTGGAAAACCTGAATTCTTAAAAGGAAATATGGTGAAAGAAGGAGCAGTGGTTGTAGATGTTGGAATTACACGAGTAGTAGACGCTTCAAAGAAAAGCGGATTTAAGCTTTTGGGTGATGTCGCATTTGAAGAGGTTGCTCCGAAATGTAGCTTCATCACACCTGTTCCAGGTGGAGTAGGACCAATGACCATTGTGTCCTTGATGCAAAACACGTTATTGGCCGCGGAAGGTAAGCGCGCTATATAATTCCACCGCTTGTTTTGCTTCCAGAACGTCGTGCACCCGCAGAATAGATGCGCCTCGATCCAATGCGAAGGCATGAAGGACAGTAGATCCATTCAAACTTTCTTCAGCCGTCGTATTCAATGTTTGTTGAATCATCTTTTTTCTTGAAACTCCCGCCAATACCGGATACCCGAATTTTGTAAATCGATCCAAGTTTTGAAGTAAATCGAAATTATGCTCCTTATTTTTCGCGAAACCGAAACCTAGATCTAACACGATTTTAAAAATTCCAAGCTGATTTAATTCTTCAATTTCCATTTTGAAATAGGCATAGACTTCTTCCACAACGTTTTCATAGTTGGCCAATGTTTTCATGTTGGAAGAATCACCGCGCGAATGCATGAGCACATACGTGCATTGGGCTTCAGCAGCCACATTCCATAATTTTGAATCCATTCTTCCACCTGAAACATCGTTTATCCATTGCGCTCCTTCACGAAGACAGGCAGCAGCCACTTCACTATAAAACGTGTCAATACTTATCGTTAAAGAAGGAAATTCATTTCGAATAGCGCGCAACACCGGTAAGACACGATTCAACTCTTCTTCCGCAGAAATATAAATGGCACCCGGACGCGTCGATTGTCCGCCCAAATCCAAAATATCCACTCCTTCGGAAATCATTTTTTCAACGCGAAGCAAAATATCTTTTTTAGAATTAGAGCGACTTCCAGCATAAAAAGAATCTGGAGTAACATTCAAAATTCCCATAACCAAGGGAAGTGTGCGAGTAGAATTCATTTCAAGATGTATCTTTGAAACGCAAAGATGAGCATTTTCATCGCATTTGTATTTCGAATCATGAGC
>CAIZGX010000075.1 GCA_903932685.1 uncultured Bacteroidota bacterium
CGATAGCTATCGGGAGGAATTACGTAATAGGAATAAAACCGAAGGTTTTCAAACTACCATTTAATCTCAGCCATTTCCCAGCTTCTCAATTGCGCATTAATTTTCGAAAAGGGCTTCGACCCAAAGAAACCTCGATAAGAGGACAGCGGCGATGGATGAGCGCTTTCAATTACTGCATGTTTCGACAGATCAATTAACCCTTTTTTCTTCCGCGCATAATCTCCCCACAAGACAAAAACAACTTGTTTGTTCTCCTTCGAAATAAATGAAATTACCGCATTGGTAAATTCTTCCCAGCCCCATTTAGAATGACTTCCTGCCTTGTCTTTTTCCACTGTTAAAACACTGTTCAACAACAAAACTCCTTGCTTCGACCAAAAAGTCAAATCTGTAGTCCGCGTCAAATCAATTCCAAATTCACTTTCCAACTCTTTGAAAATATTTCGAAGTGAAGGCGGGATTTTTATTCCTTGACGAACACTGAACGCAAGACCGTGTGCTTCTCCGCTGCCATGATAAGGATCTTGGCCAAGAATCACAACGCGAACCTCTTGCGGCTTGCACAATGTGAAGGCTTCAAAGATATTTTCTCTGGATGGAAAACAAATCGAGGAAGCATAAGCTTCCTCGACTTTCTTTTCTAATAAAAATAAATATTCCTTTCTTGCTTCCTCTCGAAGCAATGCGCTCCACGATTTCGGAAAGGACTCGAATAACATTACAATTTCACAAATTTCTTATTGAAAGAAGATCCGTCTTTCTTCACCACTTGAATGAAGTACATTCCACTCGCAAAGTTACTTGCAGAAATAATCGTTGAAGCCGCATTCAAATTCATCGTTTCAACCAATCTTCCATCTTGCGTATACACTCGAACTTCCTTCAACAAATCGAATCGTGGGCAAGTCAAGGTAAAGTTATCCTCAACACGTGTTGGGAATATCGTTAGCTCTTGGAAAGAAACACTCTCCTCCACTCCAACTACTCCAAAGCAAGGTTGAACTGCCGCTGTTCCCGGATAAGATCCGTCAATAGCCAAAAGACCTGTACCCGCAGCGTCTAGCCAATCTACTAAGTCTTCGTTAGCCGGATTCGGATTACTTGTAAAGTGCTTGTCCATTTTACCATAATAGTCCGGAGCCGTTTGCGCATCACAGAATGAACCTCCGCCTGTAAGTGTTCCAATAATTTGGTGGTCCTTATTAAACAACGGTGATCCCGAAGATCCTCCCTCTGTTACTCCCCAATTCGTTACTGTTTGAATCCAGTTTACTTTCCAGTGATGATTTGCAGTCTGCCATGTTCCTGAATTAACAGTTCCTGCAGTAGAAATCTTTTTCACATCTCCAGCAGGGTGGTGAATACAAATGGCCTTCCATCCAGATGCTGATGCCGTTGGCGCAGAAGTGTTCGCGTTCCATCCAGCATAATAAACTGGCCATGTCGCTGGAATAGCTTGAGTCATTTCCAATAAACAAAAATCGCTTCCTGAGGAACCACCACCATCGTTCGAATCGGCCAAACGCGTTGTCCCTGTCTTCTGCTGAGCAGATGCGCTAATTCCTGTTCCGCATGCGCTCTTTTGATAGTTGAACCGAACTACAATATTTCCAAAATCAGAAGTCGACGAAGACTCTGTACAGTGCATTGCTGTTAGAACGAATTTTCTACAATCGTAAGAGGTGTTGTTTATCAAAGTTCCGGAACACAAGCCTACCCCACCTCCAGCAGGAATACTTAATTTAACAACAGCTCGCATATCATCAGCCCACTCTTCTCCTTCCGGACATTTGACATCAACTTCACACGGTTCAGATGCACGCTCAAAACGATCGTCATGAACAAATCTGAAATAGTGGCCAAATCCTCGTATGTTTAATACAGGCTGCTCCATAACCTCGAAGGGCTGGTAATATTCCAAAACCACATCGTCACCAAAAATCTCTGGTGTGCGATAATTTCCTGACGTTGAATTTTCTTCACTATCGTAGGGTCCGACATACCACTCAAGATCTGCAGTGTATGCGAAAAGTTGAGTTCCTTCTGGCAAATACAATTGCTTAAAAAACACATCCATACTCAATGCCCCAGGACTAGTCACACGCAATTGCCACATTTTATCTCCATTTGGAAAGTAGGTCCAATAACCGTCAGTAAGTGAATTCATCGGATGTTCTATGATCTTTCCATAAATCGGAAGTGTCCCATTTTTATCTGAGTTGTCAGCCAGAGCCCATAATTCCTCACTGTTCAAGTTTGCCACTTGAACACTTTCAACTCGAGAATTAAACGATTCAGAAGACTCTCTAAATCCAACGGGCTCTTGCGCCGTTACTTGCGCTGAAACAAACAGCGCAGCTAAAAAGTATAGTTTTTTCATTTTGCAGATTTGAGGTGGCAATATAGTCAGTATTTTTGCTTCCTTGACTCTACTTCCAAAAATATCACGACTACTCCTGAAGGCCTACATTGGCCCTTTCATCATAACCTTTTTAATTGCGATGTTCATTTTCGAGATGCAATTCATTTGGGTGTATTTAGATGATTTAGTTGGAAAAGGAATTGACCCATTAACCATTCTACAATTGCTCGTTTATGCCAGCGCACGCATCGTAAACATGGCTCTTCCCCTGGCCATTCTCATGTCAAGTATCATGACCTTCGGAACACTTGCAGAGAACTACGAACTCACTGCTATGAAAAGCGCAGGTATGTCATTAAGCCGAATCTTGCGTCCACTCGTCGTTTTCATGTTCGCCCTATCTATCTTCTCGTTCGTCTTTGCAAACAACGCGTGGCCCATTGCAAACTTAAAATTCAGAACACTTCTTTACAGTATCGTTCAACAACGTCCAACTCTAAACCTTGAAAGTGGCGTTTTCTATAATGGGATTGAAGGAATTAGCATTCGCGTGATGGATAAAAACATAGAAACTGGCGCATTGAAAGATGTACTAATTTACGATCACCGAAATCAGAATTTAGGCAATCGCACTGTAATTCGGGCTCAAGAAGGGGAAATGAGTGAGACCGCAGACAAACGGTTCCTAATTCTTACATTGAAAAACGGAGTTACCTACGAAGAGAAAGAGGAATCTAACAGACCTAAGAAGGGTGCTATGCAGCCTCAAAAACCTGTTAAACACATGCCACTCGTTTCAGGCAATTTTGAAACAATGGTTCTTAGACTTGATCTAAGTTCTTTCATCTTTCAAAATAATGACGAAGAGATTTTCAAGAATTCGTTTGAAATGATGACTGTTGCACAACTCGATCAAACCATCGACAGTCTTGAGCTTCAACGCGATAGTCTTGAAAAGGCTATTCAATATTTTCAATCAAATAATCAGAACAAAACTTCCGATGCAAATACACTATCTGTAACCAGCGCTAAAAACGTTGCCCTAGATAACAACGCCAAGCAAGCGAAAACACTTGATGGCATGAACGAAGAATTACTGAACCGAAACAAATTCATCAATAGACATAAGATTGAATGGCATAGAAAATTCACTCTTGCATTTTCATGCATTATTCTCTTCTTCATTGGCGCTCCGCTTGGTGCAATTATTCGTAAGGGAGGCTTAGGTTGGCCAACCATTCTAGCATTGGGGATTTTCATCCTCTTTGAAATGCTAACTATTGCTGGCGAAAAGATGACCAAAAGCAATATTCTTGAACCTCAAATTGGAATGTGGTTAGCAACTTTTGTAACCTTACCAATGGGTATTTTCATTACCTATCGAGCGAGAATGGAAGGTAAATGGCAATGGAATATTTTCAAGAAGAAAGAACGTAAAAATAAATCTGAAGCAAAATGAAATTTCTTCAGATTTGTCAAAAACCTCCTCTCCCACTAACAGACGGCGGTTGCATTGCTTTTCATGCTTTAACAACAGGTCTCATGCATGCAGGACATGGCGTAAAAGTGTTTACACTGTTCACAGACAAGCACGACTTCCTTCCAGAAAACATGCCCGAAGAGTATGTACAAAAAACAGACATTGAAGGAGTCTATGTAGACACCAACATGAATTTTGTAGATGTGTATTGTAACTTCATGACGCGTGATCCTTATAATCTCAGTCGTTTCTTTTCGGTAGATGTAGACATTCGGTTAACTCGACTTCTTCAAAAAGAAAAATACGATTGTATTATTCTTGAAAGTATTTTCACTACCCCCTATTTGCCTACAATCCGAAGAAACGTCAACACAAAAGTCATTCTTCGGTCACACAATATTGAGCACCAAATTTGGAACAAACTTGCATTTGGAGAAAAGAATTTCTTCAAGCGCATTTACCTTTCCTATCTAAGTAAAAAATTATACAAAGCGGAAATAGAGTCGTGGAGAAGTGTCGACGGAATAGCATGTATTAGCTATGACGATTTGCAATTTACACGTGCTCTTTCTCAAAAGCCTTCGTATCTCTTGCCAGTGGCAATGCCTGTTCACGAGCCTGTTGAAATGATCGGAAACGAACTTAAGGTTTACCACATTGGATCCATGGATTGGTTGCCCAATTTAGAAGCTATAAATAGTTTTATTGAAAATACACTTCCAACAGTATTAAATGAATTCCCAAATTTTGAATTTCATATAGCCGGAAGGAGAATGCCCCCTTCACTTCACGACAAAAAAATTCCAGGTGTCGTATCTTGGGGTGAAGTTGATAGTGCAGAAGCTTTCGCGCGCAAATTTCAAATCATGATCGTTCCTTTACAATCTGGATCGGGAATTCGAATCAAAATTCTTGAAGCATTCGCAATGGGTATGGCTGTAATATCTACTGAACAAGGAATTCGTGGTATTGATGTAGATGATCGAAAAGAATTCTACCTAGCCGAAACTTCTGAAGAATGGGTCGCTGCTATCCAAGCATTGCAAGATCCAAATGAACGCAAAAGAATTGGAAATAATGCGCAGCAATTCATGCAAGCATCGTACAGCAATTCGAAGATTATTCAACCATTGGTTCAATTTATCAAATCCCTTCCAAAAAGATGAAAATCGTCGTGCTCACTTCGCGCATTCCGTATCCGTTGGAAAAAGGAGATAAACTCCGCATCTTTCATCAGATAAAACATCTTTCACAAAAACATGAAATTTGTCTCATTTGCTTGAATGAAAGCGCTGAGAAGATTGACATTTCCGTGCTTCAGGAGATGGTTTCTGAATTGCACATCATTCAGCTAGCTAAATGGAAAATCCCATTCCGAATGTTTTTCGCGCTGTTTCACAAACAGCCCTTTCAGGTTGCCTATTTTCTTGAATTGAAAAACAAACAGAAAATTGAAACTACCATTCAGGACTTCAAAGCCAAACATATATACTGTCAGCTCATTAGAACTTCGGAATACGTCAAGGATCTTTTTCAATTTGAAAAAACAATTGACTACATGGATGCCTTCAGCGCTGCGGCAATGCGGCGAGCTGCAGTTGGAAAAGGAGTTCGAAAACTTTTCTGGAAAATTGAAAACGAACGAGTGAAAAAATACGAACGAAGTATTTTCGATTATTTCAATAACCATTCAATCATTAGTCTTCAAGACCGAAATTTACTTGCGATTCCTTCCAACAAAAAAATAGACATTGTTCCCAATGGGGTAGACACTTCATATTTCAACAATTTGAACCTTCCAAAAAAGCACGATATCGTATTTGCAGGAAACATGAATTACCCGCCAAACATTGCTGCTGCTATTTTTCTTGTTGAAGAAATACTTCCGAAATTAATTGCACAATTCCCAGAAATAACATTGCTAATTGCGGGGGCAAATCCATCTCCTGAAGTTTTAAATCTGGCTAGCGCTCGGGTAACGGTTTCTGGCTGGATGAGCGATATTCGTCAAGCTTATTGCGAATCACGCATTTTCGTTGCCCCCATGTTCATTGGCGCGGGAATGCAGAACAAAATTCTCGAAGCCATGTCAAGCGAGCTACCCGTAATAACAACCTCTCTTGCAGCCGAGGCCTTTTCAGAAAAAAATCAATCGAAGATTATAGAAGCCAACACCGTTTTTGAATTCACCAAAGCCATTCAATATTATTTATTGAATGAAGCTTCGCAACATTCAGACGGAAAAATCAATCGAAGCTACGTTGAAGAAAAATACAGTTGGAACATCAGCAATAAAAAATTAGATCTATGTCTATCAAATCAATCTTCATAATCCTACTGAGCGTTTTCACGCTCCAATGTGCTGCGCAATCTGAAATTGTCATGCTCGGACATGTAGGTCAGCGCAATGCAGAAATCTGGGTGCATTGGCCTATGGAAAACGAAACTATTTTCATTAAATACTCCACAATTGCTCCTGACATTGCAACTTCACAAGGCGGAAAACAACTTCTTTTTGTCTCGAATGAAAACAACCTTTCTTCAAAAATTGTATTGTCCTCTCTTCAACCCGGCACACATTATACCTACTTTCTTGAAAGCCAAAGTTTCAAAACAAAAATTTACGAATTCACAACACAAGAGTTGTGGCAATGGAGAAAAGACGCTCCCGATTTCTCTGTAGTGTTCGGCAGCTGCACCTATGTGAACGACACAGAATTCGATAGACCTGGCAAGGCCTACGGACAATCTGATTCTATTTTTAATGTAATTTCAGCACTTCATCCGAATGCCATGATCTGGGGTGGAGACAATATTTATTTGCGTGAAGGCGACTTTGAAACGCAAGCAAATATGGAAGCTCGCTACTTAAAAGCACGACAAGTTCCTTCCATTCAAAAATTACTTTCCACCTGTCCGCAATACGCCGTGTGGGATGACCACGACTTCGGGCCAAACGACAGTCACTCTTCCTTTCAATATAAAAAAGAGAGTTTAGCAGCTTTCAAAGAGATGTGGGGCAATTCTAATTACGGATTTTCAAAAAATGAAAACAACTGTATCACAGGTAAAGTGAGCATCAACGATGTTGAACTCTATTTAATGGACAACAGAAGTTTTAGAATTCCTCCTGGAACAGAAGGCATAACACCGCAAATGCTAGGAAAGGAACAAATTCAATGGCTAATTGAAGATCTTAAAGCAAGTAAAGCCTCTTTCAAGCTTATTGCAGTTGGAAGCCAGGTTCTTTCTTCCGTTGCCGACTTTGAAAACTACGCGAACTACAAAGAAGAAAGAGAATATCTTCTTCAACTTCTTGCTAGAAACAACATCAAGAATGTGGTCTTTCTTACCGGCGATAGACACTTCGCCGAATTATCGGAAGTGAAACTAAACGACAATCTTCGTGTGCTTGACATTACTGCTTCTCCCTTAACCAGCAAACCTTACAGCAATAGTAAAGAAGTGAATACAAATCGTGTAGAGGGCACATTTATAGGCGAACAAAACTTTGCACACATAACATTTTCTGGAACAGCCCAGGAGAGGACATTGAACATCTCATTGGTAAATAAAAACGGAAAAACATGTTGGGAGAAATCCTATTTGATAGTACCGTAAAAATCATCTTCCATTATTTGTGAATTGTTTAATTGAATTGCTTATCTTTAAAACACCTATACAAGTTTTATATGAGCAAAATTCAATACGAAATAGAATACCTCGTGCATAGCTCTGCGCTCATTCTTTACAATTGCATCAGTAACCCTAGCAGCCTAGAGGAGTGGTTTGCAGATTCCGTTAACCAAAAAGGAGATCGATTTACGTTTAAGTGGGAAGATGAGGAGCGTCAAGCTAAACTTCTTTCATCTAAAAAAAACCAATTCATTTGCTGGCAATGGGATGAAAAAGATTTCGATGACACCTTCTTTGAGATGCGCATTAAAGTTGACGAGATGACTAATGATATCGCATTAATAATCACTGATTTTTGTGACGAAGGCGACGAAGAAGACGCGCGCATGCTTTGGGATTTAGCCATTGACGACTTGCACCGGGTTATAGGAAGATAATCAATTCCAATTTCTTATTATTTTTTTCTTCCTTTCATTCGCATCTTTGCACACATGAGGCAACTTATTCTCTTAATTTTCGGATTTATCATTTCACTGAATGTTCTTGCGGTGCGCGTATTCATTGACCATCAGACTTTTTACAATTCTGAAACCGGACCATACCTTGAGGTTGTGTTTTCCTTCGAAGGAAAATCAATGAAAACGGTTAAAAACGCAGACGGACAATACTTCGCCCAAGCCAAGTGTAATGTATTTATTTCTCAAGGGACAAAAGTTTTTCAATTCGCTAAATTCAATGCCAACAGCACGCCAAGCATTCTGCCGAAAGCTACCGATTTCATGTCTGTGGAAAGATTCCCTTTAGCCGACGGAACTTATCAAATGTCTATTGAAATTACTGATGAGAACGACTCTCTTGCTAGTCCATTGATTCACACTGAGTCTATTGAAATTTCTCATTTATCTGAAGGCTGCTTCTTTTCTGATATTGCATTCGTCAGCGCACTAACTAGCACCATTCAAGAAAACGCATTCAGCAAAGCCGGATACGACCTCATTCCTTATGTTTCGAACTACTACCCCACTTCATTAAACGGGCTGATACTATACGCCGAACTCTACAACTCTAGAAGACTACTCGGCAAACAAGTAAGTTTCGCTTATACCGTTTGCATTACAGACGCACTTCAAAATGAACTACCTGCAACCAAACGAATCATTCGAGCAGAAGCTGAAGAAATTCTTCCGCTAATTCACACTATAGATATCAGTAATTTACTTACAGGAGATTATAAAGTGAAATTGGAAATGCTCGACCGTGAGGGGAAGGTGGTATGCACGCAATTCCGGAAATTCACGCGAAACAAAACTCTTGAGAACTCATATACACCGCCAAGCAGTCTAGATATTTCAAACACTTTTGTCGTGCGTTACAACAACAGCGATTCTCTCTACGCTCATATTCAATCATGCTTGCCCATTGCCGAAAGTGTGGAACGCAATACAATTGATAACATACTGCAAAATACTGATCTGAGAACACGTCAAAGTTTTATGTATACTTTTTGGTATCGAAGAAATTCAATTAACCCTGAAAAAGCGTGGAGCGATTACTACGAAGATGTCCGTGCTGCGCAGAAAGAATTCGGAACTAAAATAAGGGCCGGTTGGCAGACAGACCGCGGACGTGTTTACCTGCAATACGGCAAACCCAGCACGCGCGTCGTTCGAAATAACGACCCCGATTATTGGCCTTTCGAAATTTGGCACTACTATAACACTAACACGGGCTTGCGTGACAGAAGATTTCTTTTCTACAATACCACTTTGA
>CAIZGX010000076.1 GCA_903932685.1 uncultured Bacteroidota bacterium
TGTATTAACAGTACTCCAAGGTCCCTCAAGTCTTACAATTGCATTAGTACCAGCGTTAACAGGTAAGGTTCCAGAACCGTTTATATCAGATGTATAATCAGTTCCACTCACTGTAACATAAATGTTGTTCAATCCTTCATTTGTGACTACACCATATGGATTGGTCATGTGCACATCTCCGTTCACTTGTACATCAACAACAAGTTCTTCTCCTCCAGTTTTTTTAGGACCACCCTCGGCATGGCATACCAAGTTCTTTCGCATTAATATTTTTCCTGTTATTGCGTCAATGTATGTAAGGTAACGTTGCGGAACATTTTGAGAGTTGCGCGTTGAAACAGTTACAATGTAGATTTTACGATACTCAAACGAACTAGCTTTAGGTACAGGTAAAATTGAGATTTCACCAGTTGATCGAATAATTTCAATGGTCGAAGTAATACCTTGCAATGCCGCCAATCTTGCTTGCTGCAATCCTACGACAGGCTTATCCTCTAATTGAATATCAGGGTGAACACCAAATGCGAATTGAACCACTTTTCCATTCACCAGCTTCACCGAAGCCTTACTAAATAAAACTTTCATTCCACTGAAAGTCTGATCAAAAACAACGTTTGTAAATTTACTAGTCTTTATTTCTGGTCTCGCGGAGAGCAGAATCGTTCCAGCAGAAAAAGACTGATTCATTTCATTCAAAAATGAGGTGGCTCTTTCAGTATCGGTAGAACCTATTGCTTCAATCGGATTTCCGAAAGCCTTTGTCGGCATACCCGTCCTCTCATTAAAGAGTGAAGTCCATTTAGAATTCGCTCCTTGAAACGCCTTCCAAACAGAAGAATTCGATAGAGTCATTTGTTTGTCGGAGTGATAGGCCTCTTCTGATTGATAGAGTCTTACTTCCAAAGGGTCGGAATTTCTTTCAATATCGTTTTGTCCAAAAATGGAAAAAGATAAAAACAACGAAAGGCCTAAGAATATCTTGCGCATTTTGATTAAGGTTTATGAGCCTAAGAAACGAAGAAATCTTGAAACAAAAAAGCGAATTACTTTTTCTTTTCAGCCAAAAGAGAAAACATGCTCTGCATTAATTCCTCACGAGCCAATAACTCACGCTCGAGCTTTTCCTTTTGTGCTTTCATCTCGTTCAATTCTTCTTGAAGCGGATTCACAAGAGGTGAAGTAGAATTATTTTTGTTTTCCATGGTCATCGATGGGCAAATATATTTCATTTTACTCTAAATAAATTCGTTAGAGTAAAAAAGTTCGAGAAAAGTATTTTTCACTCCATTCCAATTGAGGCTCTTCCTTGAACAAACCGTAAACAGTGCTTCCTGTGCCCGACATACTTGAATAAAGGGCTCCGGCATTTATGAAAGTTGATTTAATCTCGGCTATTTCAGGATACAATAAGAAAACACTTTGTTCGAAATCATTCCTTAATTCAACCTTCTCGAAATCTTTGTGTTGAATAAATTCTTTCCAATTGAAATTGGATGACTTTGGTTCAATCCTATGAAAAGCCTGAGCTGTAGAGATGTGTACACCAGGATTTACAACCACTAAATATTTTCCTTCCAAATTGAATTCAACAGGAACAACAACTTCACCTCTTCCTGAAATGAGCGCGGCTTTGTTCTGAACGAAAAAGGGACAATCGCTGCCGAGATGTGCCGACAGTTCTTCCAAGCGATGATTGGATAAGTTCAAATGGAACAATTCATTTAACGCCTTCAACATAAAAGTCCCGTCACTTGATCCACCGCCCATACCTGCTCCACTGGGAATCATCTTGTGTAAATGAATCGAAACATTTCCAATAGCGTGATAATCACTGAGCAACTTCCAAGCCTTGTAAACAATATTTTTCTCGGTTGGAATATCAGAAGATTCTCCAGTGCAAACTAAGGATGTGTCTTCCGTAGTAAGGGTCACCTCTAAAATATCGCATAACGGAATGGGTAGAAACAAACTTTCAAGATTGTGAAATCCGTCTGTTCGTTTCTCGGTAATGAACAAACCCAAATTGATTTTTGCGTTTGGAAAGACAATCATATTAGTCGAGGTATCCCATTTGTGTCAATGCACGCGTATCGTTCCTCCACTTTTCAACTTTCACGAACATTTCCAAAAACACTTTCTTACCTAAAAAGCTTTCCATGTCCTTGCGGGCATTGGTTCCTACTCTCTTCAACATGCTCCCTTGGTGACCAATGATGATTGCCTTTTGCGATTCACGTTCAGTAAGAATTACTGCCGAAATGCGAATAATGGTAGGCTCTTCTTTAAAAGCTTCCACCATGACTTCACATGAATATGGAATTTCTCGATCATAAGTGGTGAAGATTTTCTCTCTGATAATCTCACTTACGAAAAAGCGTTGCGTGCGATCCGAGATTTCATCTTTCGGGAAGAAGGCTGGATGTTCTGGAAGAACTGCGAGAATTTCGTTGAGTAATTCTTTCGTGTAGATTTTTTCTAACGCAGATACAGGGAACACTTTCGCATTTGGTAATGCTTCATTCCAAAATTGGAACGCTTCATTGGCTTTTTCAGTTCCCGCTTTGTCGAATTTATTCAAAACAACGAATATGGGAACTTCCATTTTCTTGAGGCGATTGAAGGTTTCTTCGTGAAGACCCTTTTTATCGAGAAGGTCAATAACAAGTAAAATTAGATCCGCATCTTTCAAGGCATTTCCAACCGATTTCATCATTCCTTCTTGTAATTTATACTTCGGATCGAGAACTCCTGGGGTGTCACTGTAGACAATTTGATAGCCCTCATCGTTCAAAATGCCCATAATGCGGTGTCTCGTAGTCTGCGCTTTTGGAGTAACAATACTCAGCTTCTCACCCATTAACGCGTTCATTAGCGTTGACTTACCTGCATTTGGATTTCCAATTAAGTTAACGAAACCCGCTTTGTGAGCGGTCTTAATTTCTCCCTCTTCTATTTTTTCTTGCATATTGCTTGTAAAATTAGTTATATTTGCACTCCCAAAGGGGAAAACTTTTATAGTGCGGGGTGGAGCAGTTGGTAGCTCGTTGGGCTCATAACCCAAAGGCCACAGGTTCGAGTCCTGTCCCCGCTACCAAGGATCCTGACGAATGTCGGGATTTTTTTTGGTCCTGTAGTATAACGGATATTACATGGGTTTCCGAAGCCCAGAATTCGCGTTCGATCCGCGACGGGATCACTACTTTTGAATGAATCTATTTGAAAAGCGTATGTTGAAAAATCGAATTGTTTTAGCTTTTGCTCTATTCTCAATCCTAGCTTTCAGCGCTTGTTCTTCAGCACCTGAAACTCCAGAAGAGTTCGGCAAGGCCGTTTTCGAAGCCATTAAAAATCACAGCGAAAAGGATTTAAAGGCTCTCTACCTAACTGAAGACGAATTCAGCGATATCATCGATCGTAGCAATCTTTCGGAAGATGGAAAAAATCAAGAGCGCGGCAGAGCTATCGGATTAGATAAGTCAATGGAAAAGCTAGCCATCGAGACTTTTGAAGGATTGGAGCGCCTTTCAAACAATTACAGCATCGATTGGTCGAAAGCCAATTTCAAAAAGGTAGATGTCTATCGCGCCGAACACATGGGTATTCAAGGTGCGCATTTCATGGATGTGTATTTCGATTACAACGGATTCGAATATGCATTGCATATCTACGATTGTTGGGAAACAGAGAACGGTTGGAAAACTTTCAAAGAAGTTTCATTGTCGGCGGTAGCCACGAACTAGCATGTCGGTTCTTCTTCTTCCCTTGCTATTCTTTGCGATCTCGCTTATTTATTCAAGCGCGGGATTCGGTGGGGGAAGTATGTACCTAGCAATTCTCTCTGGCGCCGTTTTTACCTTAGCACTTCCACAAGGAGAAATAAAAACATTGGCCTTACTCTGCAATGCAGCGGTAGCGACCTATAGCAGCATTCAATTTATAAGAAATAAATTTATTGATTGGAAGCCGAATATACTCTTGCTTGCATTCAGCATTCCTTTTGTTCTTTTGGCTACTCAGATAAAGTTGGAAGAAAAAGTGTTTCTGTTTTTCTTGTCCATTGGACTGCTGCTTTCAGCATTCTTTATGCTTTTGCCATTGGTTGTTAAGTTGAACAGTCCACTTTCATTCAATAAAAAATTACTTTGGCCTTTTTCTGCTGTAATTGGATTTATATCTGGATTAACTGGTATTGGCGGAGGAGTATACCTCTCCCCCTTTCTGTATTTCTCTAAATGGGGAGAAGAGAAAAAGGTTGCGGCGACCACTTCCCTATTTATTGCTTTAAATTCTTGGGTTGCGTTGATTCCCATGCTTTTTCAATCGAAGAATTTATTTCTCGAAAATTCAACATACTATTTAATCCTGGCAGTTTTCTCAGGAGCTGTTCTTGGAAATTTCACAGCCTTGAAATTCCTTCCGAAAAATGGAATTCGATTAATTACGGTGGCAATTTTGATTTATGCCGGAATTCGTTTGTTAATTCGCAGTCTATGATGAAGGAAATTCATTTGTTCGGAATATTGAAAGAGCAATACGGCGATACGGTTCGTGTTGAAGTTTCTGCATTTCCAAGCACTTTAGAAGAGGTCGTGAATGCTTTTCGGAAGAATCATTCCGAGGTTAATGACATTCCATTTCTTATTGCCGTGAATCACTTCATGGCAACTCCAAATGATAACATTAACGAGAACGATCACATGGCTCTATTACCTCCAGTCAGCGGCGGATGAAGACAGATTTCCAGCTCATAGATAACGCAAAAGGGTTTCCTGATTTGGAACAATTTCGTTCTTCAACTTCAGGAGCTGAAGTTGTGTTCAACGGAATTGTGCGCACACCGAACAAAGGATTAGAAGTTCTCTATTTAGAATTCGAAGCCTATGAAGCGTTATTTCACAATGAAATGAAACGTATTGCGGAGTTTCTCGAATCGCAATTTCAAATCAACGCCCTTGTTCTTCATCACCGCATTGGTCGGGTACTTCCAGGTGAGTTAGCGATTGTCGCGGTTGTCTATTCTAAGCATCGCAAAGATGCCTTTCAGGCGTGTGAAATGCTCATGAATGAACTCAAATCCTCAGTACCTATTTGGAAAAAAGAGTTCAATTCCGATGGTTCTTTTTGGGTAAGCCAAACTCCGTAGCTCAATATTGTTGGGCCAATTGAACTGCACTTAGCGCGTTCATTCTTCCATATCCATGATCAGTGTCTTGAATAATTGGAAACTGTGCAGTGTATCTAAGAATCCATAAAACCTGAAATTTCGAAAGCGTTGGCTTCACTGACCAAACAATGGCTGCAATGGCAGCAGCCGAAGCTGTTGCTGCGCTTGACCCTCCGATGTATTGTGGCCAATCGTTGTACTGATTGATTCCAACGGCCTTGCGATTGGCGTCCCAACTTCGTTCCATAACAATGGTAAAATCTACTTGCGCTCCGTCGTGACACGTTTGACAGGTATTGTCCTGATCATTCACTCCGGTGACGGCTTGACACTCGGAAAAAGCTGCAGGATATATAACTCCGAGTCCAGAGGTCATAAAGGTAGAAGTTCCTGCGGCAGAGAACAACAGTTTGCCCATGGAATTTGCGTATGTCACCGCATCGAGAAGAACGCTGCTGTAAAAAGGGGTTCCCATGGACATGCTTATAATCTTTACCGCAGATTTATTCGCTAAATAGACATATGCATTTTTTACAGCTAATCTCTCTGCCGATGTATTCAAATACACATCGTCCGAAGCACGAACTGTAAATAAATTAGCCTTGTGCGCACCACCAATTGCATTGCCGTAATTCGACCACGGTGCGGCAATGAGCCCGGACATTGCATTTCCGTGATTGCAAGACGTGTAGGGTGTAGGGCCAAGCGTATTGGAAGTTTCATGCGTTCGTCCCACATTCGAATAACCTGAATTAAACTGTTGAAAGAGCAGATACTGATTGGAAGACACGCCAGCGTCAATGACCCCTACTCCTATGCCCATACCTTGGCGAATGCCCCAGGCTTGCGGGACATTGTGGTAGTTCCAATGCCACGAAATTTTGGCCCCTGTTCCGGTGGTTGTGTAATCATTTGCTTGAACAACATCGTAGATCGGGGTGCATCCGCTTTCGGTTCTATTGATGGTCTCATCGACTAAATCGTTCAGCGGTTCTATGTATCGAATGTGTTCTGAACTCATGAGCCAAGCTACCAAAGCTGGGCTCTTTGAATGAAATGAGATAATGGGCAGGTGAAGATCTACTTCCAGCACGAAATCCTCAATACGCGCTTCCCTGCCCATCTCAACCGTTAAAGTGTCCTCCAAACTCTTAAGTATTTCCTCTCTTAAGTTCTCCCACTCTTTGCGTTTAGGCAAATCCTGAAAAGGTAAACTGTCGGTTTCTCCACGAAGTTTTAATCCAACGGCGAATTCGCCTTGCGACAACTCGATGGCGGCAAACAGTTCATCGTTTGAAAAATCGGACCATTTCCAAGTATGTCCGTCTGTTAACCAGCGCGTAATTTTCTGTTCAACATTTTGTTGAACTTCTAGATTATTCGCTTCTAATCTGGGAATGGAAAGTCGATTATCAAAAGTCGAAATCGAATCAGATTGTTCCTTTCCGCACGAGAAAAGAATGAAGGAAAGGGGAAGATGTTTGAATTTCATGCACAAATCTTATATCAAGAAAGGAAAAAGCCCTATATGCAATCTATTCGTTAAAAGTCCATAAGCCATTGAAAAACAAGTCGTTATTTGACATAACTTTCTCGAGAGAAGAATAAAATATAGATAAATCGAAAAAAGTACTTGTTCGAACAAATATTTAATGTACATTTGCAAACCAATTTTTACTAGAAATGGCGAATCACAAATCAGCAATTAAAAGAATCCGTAGCAACGACGCAAAGCGTCTTCGCAACAAATATTACCATAAGACAACTCGTAACGCTGTACGCAAATTGCGTGCATTGAAGAGTAAAGCGGAAGCTGATGCTTTGTTACCGACAGTTTCGTCTATGTTAGACAAATTAGCCAAGAACAATGTGATTCATTCTAACAAGGCCGCTAACTTAAAGAGCAGCCTTACTGTGTACGTAAACGGTTTGAAATAAGAAGTTGTTTTTCATTGGTTTGTTTTTTTAAGCCGTCTTTTTGACGGCTTTTTTATTTGGCATAAACGCGCATAACTGTTTCTTGACTTTTTTCAATTCTCACGCTTCTTTTGCATTAAAAAAAAAGTATGAGTATAAAAGTTGATTTACTTGAGAATGATTTACCGAGAGAGAAATTGCTAAGGCATTCCGCTAGAAGTATTACAGATACCGAATTATTGTCCATATTAATCGGTTCTGGTAACGCCAAAGAATCTGCTATTCAAATTGCAGAAAACCTTCTTCAAAAATCTAACAATTGCTTGCACGAACTTAGTCGGTATTCCTTTTCTGAGCTTTCGTCCATTCAAGGGCTTGGACCTGCCAAGTGCTCTACGTTATTAGCTGCCTTTGAGTTGGGACGCAGAAAACGTTCTGCAGAGCGAAAGAAGGGTGTTTCTGTGGGAAGCTCGGCGCATGCGTTTGAATTGTTTCACCAACACCTCTCCGATTTGAATCATGAAGAGATGTGGGTACTTTTCCTTTCCAGAAACAATCAAGTGATAAAACTTGAAAAAGTATCCGAAGGCGGATTCAGCGGAACAGTTGTAGATCCCAAGCGCATCTTCCACTTGGCCCTTCAACATAAAGCTTCACAACTTATATTGGCGCACAACCATCCAAGTGGAAACTTAACACCTAGTGCCGAGGATATTCGCGTGACGGAAAAGCTTATACAAGCCGGAAGAGTTCTTGAATTACAAGTTTTGGATCATTTGATTGTAACTGAGAGCAGTTATTATAGCTTTGCAGACGAAGGAAAAATGATGCTATGAAGAAAATTGTAACAGTAGTGGGTGCTCGTCCGCAAATAATTAAGTCTGCGGCATTGACTCGTGCCATAGAAAACGATTCATTTCTTCAAGAAATAAAGATTCATACTCAGCAGCATTCTTCGGAAAGCATGTCTGGACAATTGTTTTCAGATTTGAAAATCAAATTGCCAGATGTCTTACTGGAAGCACCTTCTGGAAATAGTATTGAGCAAATAGCTCACATGTCTATGTCCCTTCAAAAAGCATTTCAACAGCTTGCTCCCGACATGGTCGTGTTATATGGAGATACGAATAGCACCTTAGCGGGCGCTATTGCCGCTGCACATATGCACATTCCAATTGCGCATGTAGAGGCGGGTCTTCGTTCGTTTAACCGACAAATGCCCGAGGAAATCAATCGCGTTACTACCGACCATTTAAGTACATTACTCTATACCCCTACTACTTTCGCTACTCAACAACTTCACAAAGAAGGATTTCAGAATACTTCTGAAAAGTTGGCAACTGCCGCTAATCCTGTGGTGATTGAATGTGGCGATGTAATGTTAGATAACGCACTTTATTATTCAAACGGTATTGCGAAAGAACGTGAGAAGTATATTTTCCTTACGCTGCACAGGCCTTCGAATGTAGATAACCCGGAGTTTTTACTTCCGTTTTTACAAGAGTTGCTTCAGATTTCAGCTGGCCTGGGAATGGAATTGCATTTTGCGATTCATCCGAGAACGACTATTTCCTTGGAGAAATCGGATTTAAAAGACGAATGGGAACGATTGAAGTTAAATTCAAATTTCATTTTATTTCCTCCTTTCAATTATACTGAAACACTTGGAAAACTAACTCAGGCATCCTTGGTTTGGACCGACTCTGGCGGATTGTGCAAGGAAGCCTTTTATATGGGAACGCCTTGCTTAATTCTTCGAAGCGAAACGGAATGGACTGAATTAGTTGAACACGGTTATGCGAAAGTGGTTCACAATGATTTAGAAAAAATAAAAACAGAGAGCTCAAATTTCCTTGAAAGTGGAATACCCGACTCACTCCCGCTATATGGAAATGGACATGCAGCAGAACTAATTTTATCTAGTATAAAATCCTTCTTCGCTTGATTGCTATTTATTCAGAAATAGAATCTTCAAGATTGAATTATGCGCTGAAAGGACTTTTCAGTCCAGTTGGAATTTCCTATTTCATATTGAAAGCTAAAAGTGAATTCGATGAATTCAAAGGGGCTAAATTGGTTTATGCCCTAGAAAGCTGGGACAATCATTTGCATATTCCCCGCTCTGCCTTTTTCGAAGATGATTCAATACTTAAATCAGACTGTTTCGATTTTCCTTTTGAAGTTCAGGAGAACGGTACTTTTCATTTCAATTTTGATGTGCTCGCAGCGAGTTTTATTTTACTGAGTCGCTTTGAGGAAGAAGTTGTTTCATCGCGAGATGCTTTTGGTCGATTTGAGAGCAAGAACAGTCTTTTAAACAAGCGAAATTGGCTCGAGCGTCCAATGGTTGACGAATGGCGTTTGGCCTTGCTTAGAGCCATTCAAGAGCGTTTTCCTTTCTTCGACTACTCACCTACTTCACACCAAGTTCAATTGACCGTTGATGTGGATAGCGCTTATGCGTATTTGCACAAAGGATTTTATAGAACGGCTGGTGGATTTGCGAAGGATGTTGTGAAGTTTCAATTTGGAAATTTATTTCGAAGAACGCTTGTGTTGCTTCGCTTACGTGAAGACGATTACAACACATACGATTACATTGCATCTCTTCAAGAGAAGTCTGGATTTGATTTGACCTATTTCTTTCTGCTGGCCAACTTCGGTTCGTTCGATAAGAATGTTCCCTACACGAGCAAAGCCCTTCAACATTTAATTGAGTCTCTTTCTAAAAACTATCGTGTGGGCATTCATCCGGGAGTGGCTTCGCACGGTTCCCTTTCCACATTGAAAGAAGAGATTCGAAGACTTCAATTTATTACTGAAAAGAAAGTTTCAAATGCGCGCATGCATTATTTGAAAATGAACGGAGCTGAAACCTATAGCAATCTTCTTCAATGCGAAATAGAGAATGATTATACTATTGGGTTTGCCGATGAAATTGGATTCAAATCAGGGACTGCCCTGCCGCATTACTGGTACGATTTCAAACAGGAAAAAGAAACCACGTTGTTGTTACATCCGTTTGTAGCCATGGACGCGACGTTGAATAGATACATGAAACTATCCGCAGAGGAAGCCGTTGTTAAATTGAAAGAGTTGAAACACACTTGTGAAAGACTTCAGGTCCCGTTTTGTTTGTTGTGGCACAACGAGAGTTTTTCGGAATGCAACGAATGGAAAGGTTGGAAGGAAGTGGTGGCTGAAGTTATGCGTTGAGTTTCTTCAACTCGAAAATTCCATCTTCCATTACACCGTAGGTGTAATGATGAAGCCAATCTCCAATGTTGATGTACTCTGAATTCTCTCCTACTTTGATTTGCATAGGCAAATGACGATGTCCGAAAATGAAATAATCGAAGTGTCCTTTTTGAAGTTGCTCCTTTGCAAAAACAGCGAGCCATTCATTTTCTTCTCCTAAAAATTTCTTATCGCTTTCGCCAGAAACGCTTCTACTGTAGCCAGAACTCTGCTGAGCCAACCAGATTCCGAAATTCGGATGCAGTCTTGCGAAGAGCCATTGACAAAAATTTGAAGCGAAGAATTTCTTTAAGATTTTATAACCGTTATCTCCAGGACCAAGGCCGTCTCCGTGTCCAATGAAATACTTCTTCCCGTTCCATTCACGCACAATGGGCGCTCTGTGCAACGTTATGCCGCATTCTTGTGGAAGGTAATCGAAGATCCACATGTCGTGATTTCCAATAAACCAATGCACTGGTATTCCGCTGTCTGTGATTTCTGAAATCTTTCCGAGCAAACGCGTGAATCCGCGGGGAACAGCGCGCTTGTATTCAAACCAAAAATCGAATACATCTCCAACCAAGAATATTTCGCTTGCGTCTGCCCTAGCCTCTTCAAGCCATTGCACGACTTTCTTTTCGCGCACCAAACTCTCTTCGAAGTTCGGAGCACCAAGGTGAAAGTCGGAAGCGAAATAGACTTTGTTCTTCATCTTATTTTCCGGCAACGCTGCGAATAAGTTTGAATGGTTCTAGACCAATAAGATCAATGTTCATCATAACACCGTTGAAGTATCCAGGTAACATTGCATCTTGAACTTTTTCATTTCCATAAATCGGAAGTGTAACACTCCAAACATTCGGAATGATTTGCAACACAGCCGAAGTATTCCAATAAACGCCTTCCGCATTGTAGTTCGGACAAGCTGGGCTCCATGCATCGAGGATTGTTCCTTGTAATGAGATGTTGAATTTCTCGATTGGAAGTTGAATACCAACTGTGGTTGAAAGCAAACGTTTTGTTGCTCCAACATTGCGAAGGTTCACTCCAAGATTTCCCATTCCGTTGGTCACTTGCGATGCCGCGAACCCTGAAGAGGCTCCTCTTCCGAAATACAAATTATCGAATGCATAATCATAAGCACCCGAAACTCCTGAAAGTCCGAACGCTCCGTTTTGCATAGCATACAAAGCGTTGTTATCGACTTGATATCCGGCAAAGGCTTTCACATATACATGACGGTCTTTGGTTAATGAATACTTGAAACGATACTCTCCGCCTGCACTTAGCAATGTTCCAATTTGAGTGGAAGCATCACGTACATAAGAAGCCTGCTGAAGCACACGTCCGTTTACATTTAACGTTTGACGCGGACCAATCTTCTGAGACCAGTTCGCATCGAATTGAATGAATTCACGGCTTTCATCTTTTACTAGACTTTCATCATTAAGATTATTCATTGTCGTATTTCTCATCCATTGGAATTGATAAGCCAAAGCAACATTGATAACTGTTCCTTTATTGAAATTCGAAGGTTTGTTGCGGAAAGTATAAGCAACATAAGGTTTGAACAACATGTAATTATCGTAGGAATTACTTACTTCCGTTGAATAATCGTCCATTCCAAAACGTTGAACTTTTGTTCCTGCGGTGAAATTCAATTTGTGGTAAGCCGCGCTAGCGAATCCGTTTACCGCTTTTCTCTCGAAGCTATAAAGCGGAGAAACATTCCATTCGAAATTCTTACGAAGGATCTGCTTGTTATGAAGGTTCACTCCGATCATGCTTCCATCGTGCACATTATACGCATACATTGGGAGGTAGAACAATTCTGTTTGCTTCGGATTGTCGATGCTTGAGAAAAACTTCATCTTAACAGGCTCTACTTTCTTGAATAAACCTGAACTTCTCATGGTGTTGTTCTCTCTGTTTACTTCAGGGATTACTCCTTCTGGATCGATTGTATAAACCTTTGATGTTGGAGCGGTAATCCATATTGACTTTCTAGGTGCAATAGCCTCTTTTGTCCAGCTTGGAGTTTTGCTGCCTTCGGTTCCAATGGACACTCCGCCTGATGCATAGCCGGTGTTCTTCACCTTTACCAAAGCAGTTCCAGGCTCTGAAGGGTTTTGCTTAATCTTCTTAATGCTGAAATCTATCTTCTCGGTGGTCTTGATTAATTCATTGAAGAACCAATCGAGTTCCTGACCCGTTGTTTCTTCGAACACCGCTTGAATGTCTTCCGGTTGAGGGTGTTTGAATTTCCATTTCTCGAAATAATTGTGCATGCACTGATCGAACAACGGTTCGCCCAAATACCCTTTCAAGTAATAGAACAACAATGCTGTCTTCTTGTAAACGATTCCTCCATAGTTGATTTCAGTGAAGTTGTCTGAATGACATTGCAACGGTTGATCAAGGTTTTGAGAAGCAGAGATTAGATAAGACAACTCACTCAATGAACGTTGTGAGAAATCTGATATTCCCAAAGTCTTGTCTAGCCCACCAATTCCAATGGCTGCTCCTAAGGAAGCATCTGGATATTTCGTGTCCATATATCGGTCTTCGTTGAACGAGTTCAATCCTTCGTCCATCCAAGCGTTGTCACGCTCGTTGCTTCCCAATATTCCGTAGAACCAGTTGTGTCCCACTTCGTGCATAATAACGGTCTCTAACATGCGATCGTTTCCAGCAGAACCAATAACGGTTACGTTCGGATATTCCATTCCGCCGCCTGCACTAATGGTTCCGTCTACTGCGGTAACTTGATCGTATGGATAGTCACCATTCCACAAAGAATAATAGTAAATAGCGTCGTGCAAATACTCTGAAGACTTGTTCCACAACTTCGCACTTTCAGGAGTGAATAAAGCCCAAGTGGTTACTTGATTCTTATTCGCAGGCGTTTCAACATTTCCTTTTAAAACAATCCAACGTTTGTCTGCAAACCATCCGAAATCGTGCACGCGTGATTGAATGTAACGAACCGTTTTCCATTCTTTAGACGACGCTGGAAATTCATTTAAATCTCCTGTCTTTCCCGTGATTTCAGCAATTTTTTGAGATGCCTTTGCAGCTTCTTCATTCATGAACATTACCTCTGAAGGAGTTTGACAATCTCCGGTTGCGCCCAAGATGTAGTTCTTCGGAAGTGTAATGCTCACATCATATGAACCGAACTCACTGTAAAATTCTCCTTGCGTTAAGTATGGCATTTGGTGCCAACCGTTTCTATCGTAAACCGCAGGCTTTGGATACCATTGCGTAATTTGAAAACTTTGTCCAATATGACCCAAACGCGAAATACTTCCACTTGGAATCTTCACACGGAAAGGCGTTGTGATGGTAATGCTTTGACCAGGTTGCAGCGGTGAAGCCAATAATAACTTGCAGATATCGATGTTCGCTCCATCGTATTCCCATGACGCTTTCACTCCGTTTACTTTGAAGTCAAGCGAATCGATGTATCCTTTGTTTTCTGCTAATGTCGTGAACAGAACGAAATTGCGAGTTCGAGCCAACTGCTTGGCAAGCGCTGTGTTTCTGTTTTTGTAGGCATTCGGCCAGATGTGCATGTAGATTTCATTCAATGCAACTGGACTGTTGTTGGTGTATATCAACTCTTCGTTTCCGTAGAGCATGTTGCGTTCATCGTCGAGCTTTACATCGATTTTGAATTTTACATCTTGTTGGAAATAAGGTTTGCTTTGAGCGAAAGACCAAACACTCATTCCGATTGCGACAAGAGCTAATGCGATTTTTTTCATGTTGAATTTATTACTTCGACGAATAAGTTTCTCTACAGTTACTATTATAATCCTAATTTTTTCAATTCACTTTCTAATCCACCACCGCGAAGCGATTCGCCCATGGCTACAATCTTTCCTTCCTTGTCTATTAAAACTGGAAAAGGAATGCTTTCAATTTCATACAACGGAACAACCGCAGAGCGCCATCCACCCAAATCTGAAACGTGATTCTTCCAAAGTAATCCGTCTTTTTTAATGGCTGCTTCCCAAGCCGTTTTGTTCTCATCCAAAGAAACAGAAAACACATCGAATCCTTTTGAAGCGTATTTGTTATACACTGCAACGACATTTGGATTTTCTTTTCTACACGGGCCGCACCACGATGCCCAGAAGTCAAGAAGCACAACCTTTCCACGAAGACTGCTTAATGCTTTAGTTTCTCCGGTAAGGGTTGGAAGGGTAATTTCTGGCGCCATTTTTCCAACTGCTATATTCGAATTTGAAGCGGCACTTGAACTGCTTGCGTTCTTGATTTGTCCAACTAATTTCTCTAAGGTCTTATAAGCCGCAAGGTTTGCACAAGTGGGCTTCGTGTCGGTTAAGACACGCTGATACCAAATGAAATCGAAACGCGGATCTAGGTTCTGAACAATGGAAATGGCCAATAAACTCGCAGAGTGTTTTTCCAACCACCCTTTTACAAAAGCGTTTGCTTCTTTTTGAGCTGAATTAAATTGAGCCGTCCACTTCGCAACCCATTGCGAACTGTCTAAACTCGGATCGTTTGAAGGAAGATCAAGCCGCTCTCTCGCTTCTACAAGCTTTTCTATAATTGGTTCCCACTTCTTCACCACGTCCATGTACTCAACTGTTTGCGGAGAACCTTCGACCTTTGCGTTATTCAAATTTGCAAATTCAGCGGTGATTTCAACATGCTCTGAACTGTCTGTGATGAGTTGAAGAAAATTCCCTTCTTTGAAATAGATTCGGTAAAAGTCTAAAGGAAGGTTGCTGTGCGATTTCAAACTGAAACTTCCGTCTGAACCTACAACAGTGCTATCGATGGGAAGAACCATACTGTCGGAAAGCGATTCCAAATAAATCGTTTTTCCTTCAGCACCCGTAATTACGCCTGAAATGGAATTGGAATTTCCACATGATGCGAAAGAAATTGCAGCCGCAATTAAGATGAAAAAATTTCTCATTGATCTAGTAATTGTTGAATGAGTCCAGATGCTGTTTTCGGATTGGCCTTTCCCCCGCTCTTCTTCATAAGTTCACCCATGAATAATCCCAACATGCCTTTGTTTCCTGCTTTGTATGCAGCAACCTTGTCTGGCCAAGCAGCAAGAATTTCTTCCGCGATTTGTTTAATGCTGTCGTCATCTGCATCTTGAATCAAATTCAATTCAGCAGCAACGTCTTCCGCCATTTTGGAAGAATGATTCGCTAACGCAGGAAGAATTTTTTCAGCAGCGGTTGAACTTGAAACTTTTCCAGCATCTACCAAATTAATGATGCTTGCAAGTTGCTCGGGTGTAAACGGGCTCTGTTCTATTTCGAGTGCTTGTTCTTTTAAGTATCCTTTAACCGGACCCATTAGCCAGTTGCAAGCTGCCTTGTAGTTTGTTGTTTTTGAAATGATACGCTCGTAATAAAGCGCAGTTTCCTTTTCGCTCGTCAAGACATTCGCATCGTATTCCGACAGATTGAATTCTTTCAAATACTTATGCAGCAACTCTTTTGGAAGAGGTGGCATGGTAGAATGTATGCGTTGAATATGATCTTCAGTAATAACTATAGGCGGAAGATCGGGCTCTGGGAAGTAGCGGTAATCTTGCGCATCTTCTTTGCTTCGAAGCAAAGAAGTAGTTCCGTCTGCAGCGTTGAAGCTGCGTGTTTCTTGATTGATTACTCCACCTGCTTCAATGATATCGATTTGACGAGTCATCTCGTGTTCAATGGCACGTTGTACATTGCGAATAGAGTTCATGTTCTTCACCTCACAACGCGTTCCGAATTCAGGAGCGCCTTTCTTTCGAACCGAAATATTTGCATCGCAACGAAGCGAGCCTTCTTCCATGTTACCGTCGCAGATATCTAAATAGCGAACAAGCTTTCTCACTTCAGTCAGATACAAATACGCTTCGCGAGAAGTGCGCATATCTGGCTCGGAAACAACTTCAATCAAAGGAACACCGGCACGATTCAAGTCTACAAGGGTATCGAATGGGTCTTGGTCGTGCATGCTCTTTCCAGCATCTTCTTCCAAGTGCGCGCGGGTAATTCCAATGCGTTTTTCTGTACCGTCGTCTTCACGAATCACAATTTCTCCACCTGTGCAGATGGGAGTTTTATCTTGTGTAATTTGATATCCCTTTGGTAAATCGGCGTAGAAATAATTCTTGCGCGCGAAGAATACGGGAGTGTTGATTTTCATGTCAGAAGCAAGCGCCAACTTAATGGCGAAGTCAACCGACTGCGTGTTTACTTTAGGCAAAGTGCCTGGGTGACCCAATGTGATTGGGGAAACCAAGGTGTTTGGCAAAGCGCCAAATAAGTTCGCGTCGGAAGCATAAGCCTTCGAAGCGGTCTTCAGTTGCATGTGGACTTCCAGTCCAACTACCAATTCGTATTGATCGTATACAGCTTGTTCCATTTATTTCTTTACTTCGTTTACAGCATTCAGTAATGCTGTTTCACCTGCTATAAATCTTATTTTCATTCGAATAAAATACAAAGGAAGTTCTTCGAACTCCTTGATGTTTTTGCATTTCACCACATCTTTTTCAGTGGTTAGCAGAACCGTATTTTCCTCTCCAAAGTTAATCCATTCTTGTCGAATGCGCGACACATCTTGAACCGTGTATTCATGATGATCGCGCAATGCCATTTCTATGGTAGCTACGCTCCTATTTCTTCCTTCCATAAAGAATGGAATTGGATTGGCGAGCCCAGCAAAACAGACGCTGCGCATATTGCTGTTCCACGGGTTCATCTTACTGAATGCGGGTTCTGGCGTATCGTATTCAATAGTGGTAAAAGCTAAAACTTGATTGTCATTCAAATTCAATCCAAGCTTAATTCGATTTCGATCTTCTTCTGAAAGATCTTCAGGACATTTGGTAACAACAATTGCGTTTGCTGAATGTGCTCTTTTTTTCAGGTCGCGCAAACCACCCACAGGAAATAATTGATCATTCACAAACAAGTCGTTGTATGCCGAAAGTAAAATTGAAAAATCAGGATGCAATTTTCTATGTTGAAAGGCGTCGTCTAAAACAACTTGCTGAATTTGTGGAAAGGATTGCTTCAGTTGATAGATTCCTGAAAGTCTATTTTCAGAAACGGCTCCGATTAAAGAATGGAAATGATTTCGAACCACTGCGGGTTCATCGCCAATTTCTGAAACATTAGAATCTGAAGTTATAAATTGAAATCCCTTGGTTTTCCGGCCATATCCGCGAGAGATAAATCCGGTTTTCGAACCGTCTAATTTTTCAATTAACCAAATGGCAAAGGGTGTTTTACCGGTTCCTCCTATTTTCAAATTGCCAATTACAATGGAGGGAACTACTGCCTTTTTCGAACTTAAAATTCCTACAGAAAATAAAAAATGACGGAAGAACAAAATGCTTCCAAATAGAAAAGAAAAAGGCCAAAGAGTTGCTCTGAATAAACGCATCGGTGTAACTTGGCTGCAAGTTAGATTAAAAATGCGTATTCAAGAAGTCATTTCCTATTTAGAACAATGGGCTCCGCCTATTTTGCAAGAGTCTTACGACAATTCCGGATTGTTGGTTGGAAACAAGCAAAACGAGATTACGAATATTTTAGTGAGCCTCGATTGCACAGAGGATGTTGTTGAAGAGGCAATTGCGAAGAATTGTAACCTTATTGTTTCTCACCACCCCATTGTCTTCAAGGGATTGAAACGCTTTACTGGCGCCGATTATGTGCAGCGTACTGTTATTAAAGCCATTCAAAACAACATTGCTTTGTATGCGATTCACACGAATCTCGACAATACCATTGAAGGTGTAAATGGGGAAATTGCGAAACGTCTTGGGTTGAAGAATGTTCGTCCGCTTGTTCCGCTAAATGGACATCTGCTCCAACTCACTGTCTTCATTCCGAATGACCATTTCGAAAAAGTTCGAACGGCATTGTTTGAAGCTGGAGCCGGATCTTTGGGCAATTACAGTGAATGTGGTTTTTCTGTAGTTGGCAATGGAAGTTTCAAACCTGAAGAAGGGGCTCAACCTTTTGAAGGAAATCTTGGGAATAGATCCGAAAAGGAAGAGGTTCGGTTTGAAGTTATTTTGCCCAGTTGGAAAAAAGCGGAAGTCCAGCGCGCACTTTTCCAATCACATCCGTATGAAGAAATTGCACACAATTGGCAAAACCTTCAGAACCCAATTCATCAATTTGGAAGCGGAGCTATAGGAGAATTAGAGACTCCAATTAGCTTAATAGATTGTTTAAGTAAGCTGAAAGAAGTCTTTAATAATCATAGTATTAAGTACACAAAGACAAGCCAGCCAATGATTCGGAAAATAGCGGTTTGTGGTGGCAGTGGTCAATTTCTTTTGGGAGCGGCAAAAGCTTTAGGGGCAGATGCGTTTATTACATCTGATGTGAAATACCATGAGTTCTTCGACTCAGAAAACAGGTTGTCTTTTATTGATATTGGACATTTTGAAAGTGAGCAGTTTACAATTGAGTTGATTCATGCGAAAATCACTGAAAAATTTCGTACATTCGCGGTCCACAAAACGGGTGTAATAACGAACCCCGTTCTCTATTACTGACATTATGGCTAAAAAAGTAATAAAACCAAAAGCGAAAGCACCTGCTAAGCCCAAGGTTGCTGCTAAAAAAGCGGCTAAAACAGTTGTGTCGAAGGGAAAAGAGAAGGCGGTAAAGAAACCTGTTGCAAAAAAAGTAGAAAAGAAACCGGCAAAACCGGCTTCTAAACCTATTGCGAAGAAAGTTGTAAAGCCTGTCGCAAAGAAGGTTGTTAAACCAGTTGCGAAGAAGGTTGTTAAACCAGTTGCGAAGAAGGTTGTAAAACCGGTCGTAAAGAAAGCTGTTAAACCAGTTGCGAAGAAGGTTGCAAAACCTGCTGCCAA
>CAIZGX010000077.1 GCA_903932685.1 uncultured Bacteroidota bacterium
CCTCTCTTCCCCTCTCTTCCCCTCTCATTCCTTTCTCATTCCGTTCTATTAAAGAGTCTATTATTCTTTAGATTCTGTAAAATCGTCATTTGCGTAATAGCAAGTTGATTCAATTTCTCAACTCTCGAAGATTGTGAAATTCTATCTTGAATCAGCATGGAATTTATATTTTCCAAATTCGATAAACAAATGAGTTCATTCATACTTGCATGATCACGCATGTTTCCTTCAAGATTTGGATTCTTCCTTCTCCATTCGCCAGCCGTTATTCCGAAGAGGGCCATGTTTAAAACATCGGCCTCATTCGCATAAATTGTATTGAGCTGCTCTTTGCTTAACAGTTGCGGAACAAGATGATCTTTGATTGCTTGCGTGTGAATATGATAATTGACTTTGGCTAATTCTCTTTTCACTGACCAGCTGATTTCCTTTTCCTCTAATTTTTTCAAACGTTGAAATTCCTGTATGAGGTAGACTTTGAATTCAGGACTGATCCACATTGCAAATTCAAGCGCAATGTCCTTGTGCGCATAAGTGCCACCATATCTTCCCGATTTAGAGACTATTCCAATTCCATTGAACTTGCTGGAGTATTCCTTGACACTTAACTTGAAATTGTTCAGCCCGGATTTCATTTTAACTATGGCGAATTCGCCATAATTAAAAGTAGGGTTATTCACCATTTCCCAAATCCCAAGAAATTCAAGGGTGTTTCTATTACGCATCCAATCCGAAACAAAGAACTGTCCGTCCTTAGCGGTAAGCATGTCGGTGATGCAGATGTAATCTTCGTTGTGAATTTTAACCAATCGCAACTCTGTTTCCTTTACGAAAATTTTAGCCATATTTTTTTGCCACAAAGTTGAATTGGCCTTTTGGCATAAACACCAATTTTTATATGCTGTTTATATGCTGTTTATTCGGTATTGAACTACGTTGTGGGAACTGCGTTGTTGGAACTACATTGTTGGAACTGCGTTATTAAATAAACATCGAAGACTGCCGCCCGTAGGGCATTCGATGAAAACATTCGCCTCCGGCATTCGTGCTTGCACATCAGTTACTCCGCAACATTCTTCCCACCTCTTCCCCTCTCTTACCTTTTCTTAACTTTTTTTTGCTGTATGAAAATTTTCAATATATTAGCAACGTATTTCGAACCTTAAATGGTACCAACCGAGTGAAGACACCACGGTGGTAAAACAATACGGGCCTCAAGCCAAAAACAAACGTATCAACCCTTTTGTAGATCGAGGTACAAAGAAGTTTAATGTTTAACTAAATACTTTTTTGTATGGAAAAGCAACTTATCGTTCGCTTAAAATCGGGACACGAAATATCGTTCGTTCCGAACGAGGTTCGCCTCGAAAAATCATTCGTCGATGTGAGCGCTCTGCTCAACGACAATCCCTTTCCGCTGCTCATTCACTTCACGCATGAGCTGCTGGTCTCTAATCTGTTTCTTTCTAAAGTGCCCGACTGCGTTCTGCTGCACCTGAAAGAAAACTTCGAACCGAAGAGCGCTTCGTTTTGCGTAAACAGAGATGAAGGCGACTTCACACTGCAATCGCAATGCACGTTCGTGCTCCTCATTCCCTTCCCTATTCCCTTTCAACTTAAAGAAATTCAAACCATTTATTCAAAATCAAAAAATTAAAACCATGAGTCAGACAGATAACAACGACATCGGAGCATCACTTTCTCCAGAATCTATTGCGCGCGGACACGGACAATTTCCCTACGTAATCGTGCGCATGCACTACGCCATTTACATGCAAATGCCCATTCATTTTACCTCTGTAAAAACCGAAGGATTAAAAGGAATCATTGTTCATTCACAATCAGAAAACAATTGCAATAACACAGAGCGACTCTTAGAAGTCACGGCTAAATACAAGCAAGATCTCGACGCGAAAAACAACCGCAACCACCGAATCTGCCTGGTAATTGAAAAAGACCAAGCCTACTACTTCGAAGAAGGTGAGATTCGCTTCAACACCTCTATTCCATCTGGAGGAACGTTGGTGAATAGTAATAAGCAAGTGATTGCTATGGCGCAATCGCATTTCATTCAACAATAAAATTTAAATAAAATGAAATACATTCAAAATAACACTTGGTTTAAAGACAAATTGAACACCGAATTCTTGCAATTGCAGCACGAGTTCAATCCCATTGAATGGGTGGAGACGTATTTCCTTTTTGAAGGCCCGGAAGGATTGGGAATCTATTCGAAATGCATTGAATTGGAAGGATCGCCACACAAAGACGACAAGTTAAACTTGCGCAAGTTGCTCACGGAAGAAGATTTAGCAAATCCAAATTTGCTTCAAGATTTCTGCGCCTACTGGGCCGAGAATTGCGGGGGATTCAACGGTAAAATTTCTTTTATTAGTAGCAATGTTATTTCTCGCGAAGCCTTTCAATTTTTCATTGAAGAAAAGAAACGCAAAGAAGCGCAAATTCGATTGAAAGCGCAACGCAAGAACGCGCCCCTTGTGCAGGAGCTCGTTCGCCTCGGGTATTCACCTGCCCCATCGAGTTTCAATTCAGACGCCTGGACAGCCTCTTGTCTTTTTCACAACGGCAGACACATGATGTGGGTAGACACCAAAAAGAATGAATGTCGCTGCGCCTATGGTTCAGGGATTATTGGTTTGGAAGAATTGAGGAATAAAAGCAGTAGATAACAAAGGGAAGATTGGAACTTCGTTGTTGGAACTGAGTTGTTGCAACTGCGTTCGTATATAAGTCCGAAGGACATTCGTGCTTACACATTCGTGCTTGCACATTCGTTGCTGCGCAACATTCGTGCTTGCACATTCGTGGCTATGCCACATTCGTGCTTGCACATTCGTTGCTACGCAACATTCGTGCTTCGCACATTATTTCTGCCTGAAGTACAACCTTACCGGAACCCCTGTTAAACGGAAATTCTCGCGGAGCTTGTTTTCGAGGAAGCGCTGGTAAGAAGATACAACGTTTTGAGGAGTGTTGCAGAAAAACGCAATGGCCGGACTCTTCGTTGGAAGTTGCGTGATATATTTAATTTTCACTTCCTTTCCTTTCACCACCGGTGGAGGATAAGCTTGGATAATTGGCAACATAATGTCGTTCAACTTAGAAGTGGAGAAGTGCTGCAAGCGATTCTCATATACTTCCATAGCGGCTTCCAATGCTTTCAAAATACGCTGCTTGGTAATGTTTGAAGTGAAGATGATTGGAACATCGGTAAATGGCGCAATACGCTTCTTAATCTCTTCCGTCATGACTTCAACACTCTTGTGATCCTTCTCTACCATGTCCCACTTATTCACCAGAATAACAATACCTCTGTTGGCTTCGGTAATCTCACCGAAGATGGTTAAGTCTTGCTTGGTAATTCCTTCAACCGCATCGATCAACAGCATACAAACGTCTGAATTGCGAATAGACTTAATGGTACGAATGGCACTGAAAAATTCAATATCGTCTTCAATCTGCTTGCGCTTGCGCAATCCAGCCGTGTCAATCAACATCAACTCTTTGTTGAAGGCCTTGAAGTGCGTGTGAACTGCGTCGCGCGTGGTTCCTGCTACATCGGAAACAATGCTGCGTCCATTGCCCAACAGCGTATTCAACAACGACGATTTTCCTACGTTTGGTCTTCCTACAATGGCAATCTTTGGTAAGTCGGGCATTTCTGTCTCGTCGATCGAAGGCATCTCTTGAAGCAATTCGTCTAGCAAATCTCCCGATCCATATCCGTTGTTCGCACTAATGCTAAACAACTTTTCACCGAAACCTAACGCGTAAAATTCAGTGGCTAAAATTTCTTTGTCTGATGTATCTACTTTATTACAAACCAAGAGAATGGGTTTGTTTGAGCGGCGCAGCATGTCTGCAATTTCTTCGTCCCACTCGGTCATTCCTTCCTTCGCATCTACCATGAAAAGAATGCGATCTGCTTCAGCAATGGCCAAACGCACCTGACTATTAATGTCCTGTTCGAACGCGTCGTCGCTATTCGTAACTACTCCACCTGTATCTACAACAATGAATTCTTTTCCACCCCATTGACCCGTTCCGTATTTACGATCACGGGTAACACCTGCCGTTGGTTCTACAATAGCATCTGATGTTTCAGTAAGACGATTAAATAACGATGACTTCCCTACATTCGGTCTACCAACAATAACAATAGTATAACTCATGCGGCAAAGATACGCACTTATGAACCGTTTCGGCAATTACAACGCCTACATTGGCTTGCTGTTCTGCATCCAACAGTAGATTTTCTTAATTTGCGTATCCGTTAATTTGCCCGCATTCTTCGGCATAGCGCTATATCCCGCGTCATGCTCAACCGAGCCTAAAATTGCATCGTTGTTGGCCGAAGCAGCTCCTGAATAAGTACTTAAGTCTATTCCCGACGAATGGTATGGCGAGCTGTGACAACCCGCAGTGGCGCAATTGGCATCGTAGATGGGTTTAATGTCGTAGTTGTATGTTGGAATATTTCCCGTGCAGTCATATCCTTTTTGATATTTATCGCAACCGAATAAAACAGCAGCCACAACTGAGATAACAACCAGTTCCTAAAATATTTTTTCCTAGCCAG
>CAIZGX010000078.1 GCA_903932685.1 uncultured Bacteroidota bacterium
AACAGCTGGACGTGTATTATTTAATGCAATTGTTCCACCTGAAGTTGGATTCATTAATCAACTTCTTACCAAGAAAGCTTTACGTGATATTATCGGAAACATTCTTAAGATTGTTGGTATTGCTCGTGCTGCTAAGTTCTTAGATGATATGAAAGATCTTGGATACTATTGGGCATTCAAGGGTGGATTGTCGTTCAAATTGACAGACGTAGTTGTTCCTAACGAGAAAGAAAAACTTGTTGGAGAAGCGACGAATAAAGTTGCTGAAGTATTTGAGAACTATAACATGGGTCTTATTACTAACAACGAACGTTACAACCAAATCATTGACATCTGGACGAACACAAACTCACGTTTGACAAACATCCTTATGGATCGTTTGAAGACCGACCAACAAGGATTCAATAGCATCTACATGATGTATGATTCCGGAGCTCGTGGATCTAAGGAACAAATTCGTCAGTTAGCAGGTATGCGTGGTCTGATGGCTAAGCCTCAGAAAAACGCTGGCGGAGGTGGACAAGACATGATTGAGAACCCTATCTTGGCGAACTTTAAAGAAGGTTTGTCCATCTTAGAGTACTTCATCTCTACCCACGGTGCTCGTAAAGGTTTGGCCGATACAGCATTGAAGACGGCGGATGCGGGTTACTTAACACGTCGTTTGGTTGACGTTGCACAAGACGTTATTATTAACGAAGTTGACTGTGGTACACTTCGCGGATTGAATACAACAGCATTAAAGAAATCTGATGAAATTGTTGAAAGTCTTCGCGATCGTATCTTAGGTAGAACTTCTGTTCACGATGTATACCACCCAGAAACTAATGAGCTACTTGTAGAATCTGTTCAAGAAATTTCTGAAGAGATTGCAGATGCTATTGAAGAAGCTGGAATTGAAGAAGTGGAAATTCGTTCAGTATTAACCTGCGAAAGCAAACGTGGTGTTTGTGCGAAGTGTTACGGTCGTGACCTTGCCTCTGCTCGTTTGGTTCAAGAAGGATTGGCTGTTGGAGTTATTGCTGCACAGTCTATTGGTGAGCCAGGTACACAGTTGACTCTTCGTACGTTCCACACGGGTGGTGCTGCGTCTGGTTCGGCTATTGATTCTGACTTGAAAGCGAAATACCCTGGTATCGTTGAAATCGAAGATCTTCGTACAGTTGAGAGAAAAGAAAACAATGTTACAGTTACTGTTGTTGTTGCTCGTTCTGCTGAATTGAAAATTAACGATGAGAAAACAGGAATCACCATGGCTACAATGAATCTTCCTTACGGTTCGATTCTACATGTAAACACTGGAGATATTGTTAAGAAGAATGATGTGATTTGTGAATTTGATCCGTTCAACAGTGTAATCATCACTGAAGAAGATGGAACAATTAACTTCGACGCCATTGAAGAAGGAATTACCTTCAAAACTGAAGTCGATGAGCAAACCGGATTCTCTGAGAAAATTATTATTGAGACAAAAGACAAGAAGAAAAACCCAAGCATCGAAGTCGTTCGCGGCAAAGAAGTAGTGAAGGTATATTCTCTTCCAGTAGGTGCTCACTTGAACACTGAAAACAAGACGAAAATTACCAAGGGTAGTATCCTTGCTAAGATCCCTCGTATGGCGGGTCGTGGTGGTGACATCACCGGTGGTCTTCCACGTGTAACCGAATTGTTCGAAGCACGTAACCCATCGAACCCAGCAAACGTTGCGGAAATCGACGGTATCGTGGAATACGGAAAAATCAAACGCGGTAACCGCGAGATTATCCTTCGCTCACGTACTGGAGAAGAGAAGAAATATTTGATCAACTTGGCTAAGCACATCTTAGTTCAAGATGGTGACTTTGTTCGTGCAGGTATGCAATTGTCTGATGGTGCTATCTCTCCTGGAGATATCCTAGACATTCAAGGACCAACTGCAGTTCAAGAATACTTGGTGAATGAAATTCAAGAGGTATATCGTTTACAAGGTGTGAAAATCAATGACAAGCATTTCGAAGTTATTGTTCGTCAAATGATGCGCAAAGTAGAAATTCTTGATGCAGGCGATACACGTTTCTTACAAGGAAGCACTGTAGACAAAGCGGAATTCATTGATGAAAACGATTTGTTATTCGACAAAGTAGTTGTTACTGAACCGGGAGATTCTGAGAAATTCTTAGCAGGTCAGGTTATTACAGCATTGCAATTCAGAACTGAAAACTCTGAGTTGAAGCGTAAAGATCGCACCGTTATGGAATCTCGTGAAGCCATTACAGCTACCGCTCGTCCTATTCTTCAAGGTATCACAAGAGCATCGTTGCAAACAGATTCATGGATCTCTGCAGCATCGTTCCAAGAGACTACGAAAGTATTGAACGAAGCAGCTGTACAAGGAAAAACAGACTTCTTGAACGGATTGAAAGAAAACGTTATCGTAGGTCACCCAATACCTGCAGGTACAGGTGGACGTCGATTCCAAAAAATGTTAGTAGGCAACAGCGAAGACTTAGTCAATATTATGGCGAAGCGCGGAGCAAATGCCCCAGTAGAAGAAGCATAACTCCTTCCCTACTCCAAAACTTAAAAGAGCCGCATATGCGGCTCTTTTTTATTAAAACAACTCTATCCCTAATCAACGAGCTAAAATCGGCTAGATCTATTGCAAATGCAGATTAAGGTATTCCGAACATTCACTTACTCCTTTCGTTTCACTGAACAAAAAAAAAGGGTCGACCAACGGTCGACCCTTCCAAATAAAATAAAATCTTACGAATTACTTTACAAAAGTCGTTTGACGAACAGCGCCCGCGTTCGAAACACTTCTTACAATGTACATTCCTGCAGCAAGTGATTGTGTGTTCAATTGAACTTGCTGAGCGCCTGCAGAGACCGTGTAACGCTCTGTAGAAATCAATTGTCCTTGCGCGTTGAAGATATCTAATCGTCCTTGCTCAGTTGAAGTAGAGTTCCATTGAATGGTAGCTGATTCAGAAACAGGATTTGGGAAAATCATGAAATCATTTGCTGAAGAAATTTCAGCAACTGCATTTGGACTTGGCATGGTTCCAACAACATTCAAGGTGAAGCCTTGCATGTTAATTCCGCCTGGGGTTGTTGATCCATCTGCGTTAACTGTGAAAGTAACGCAGTCTGATGCCGTGCAACCATCGGGAAAAACGACAGTAACACAAACGGTGTAAGTGCCAATCTCGGTATATTGCCAAGTTGGAAACATTGTTGTTGCAGTATTGCCATCACCAAAACTCCAAATGTATGTTCCCATAGCGCTGTTTGCTCCAGGCAAATAAATTACCACGTTAAATGGATCTGAAATCAAAGAATCAGCAACCAAAATGATATCAGTTGTACATCCACCTGTTGAACATCCTTCGTCCACAACACCGTCGCAGTTGTTATCCACACCATCACATACCTCAGTCGCGTTTGCATTAATAGACGCGTCGTTATCGTTGCAATCCGCGAAACTGCTGAAGCCGTCTCCGTCATTATCAACGACTCCCCCGCCATTTCCATTCATGTCAATGTTGAAAGTAGTTACCGCACCGGGAACCATGGTACCTGAAGCGCAATTAGTAATTCCATTGCAATCTGTTGCACACACTGTGACAACATAATTTGTAGCAAATGCGTTTAAACTAATAGTGCCCATAAACGAGCTACCTGCTGGATCAGCGGCGAAAAGTTGAAAGGATCCGCTAACTCCTGTTACAGAATCTAGGTAAGTTCCGGTAACTGTCACAGCGCAATCTGCGTTTGAAACAACAACCGAAATTGGCATGCCTTGAGAAAACATCTTTCCCGAGAATGCAAACAACGATAAAACTAAAATAAGTCGAAGTGATTTCATAGTTAATAATTTGAAGCAAAAATAAGACATATTCACATGTAATTTCGCATTGAAATATTCGTCAATCTATGATTTCCAAAAATCTTAACTATACATTCCTTGTTGTTGTTCTGGCTAGCGTTCTGTCGTCGTGTAAGATAACCGCTCCCCTGCCCGAAATGACCGAAATTGAAATACCTGTGGGCCCTCCTCAAGGTATTTCGCACATCAACATTCCGGTTAACATTTCCATTGACCCTGTCTTGAAATTCGCGAACGAATCCTCTTCCCCTATCATCCGAAATCCAGAATGGCCAAATTTTACTTCATTCGGAGCGTGCGATGGTCCGCAAGCGAAGTACGATGTGTTCCGCGAAAATTTAAATGGATATGTAGTCGGAAATAAATTCGTGGTAGGAACGAAGGCTTGGTACGGCATTGAAGGAAACTATTGCACAGGATGCGTTTGGGGAACTTGTGTGCATCCTCGTATTCCCTTTTCGTGTGGAAGTGGCAACGAAACAAAACGTCGCGTTGAAATTGAATTTGCATCGGTCCTTTCCATGAATGAAAACTACCAACTCATTACTTCGACCTCGCTTTCAAAATTGAATCCGATAGATCCGTGTGAATTGACGTTTCTGAAAATTGACATGACCGAGGAAATAATGAAAGCCATGAAGCCCGCTCTTTTAGATGTTTGCAAATACATCGACCAGCAGTGCCTAATTCTTGATTTCAAGAGTTACGCGAATGAAGCTTGGAAGCAACTGAACAGTCAAATGGAAATTCCTGGATACGGCTATCTGACGTTCAACGCCTCGAATTTCAAATTGGGCCCTATGTATGGCTATGGTAATATTCTTCAAGTAAACTTGGGTATTGATGCTACGCCTGTGATGAGCTTAGACAAAAATGAAAATGCTATCGTCCCTCCACTTCCCCCGCTGGATGTTCAGAACGACTTAACCTCAGGCTTCGTTATTCAAATGCCAATTAAATCGAGTTACGAGAGTCTTTCCGCAAAAGCGAATGAAATGACCGCAGGAAGCACCTTTGCGAGCGATGACAATAAGAAAAGCATTACCGTAAAAAACCTTGCGCTTTCGGGTTTGGGTAATCAAAAAATTCAAGTCGAAGTGTTGTGCGACATGAAAGTTGGATTCAAAAAATACAAAAACTGCAAGTTCTTTTTGGCACTTACACCCAGCCTCGACCCTTCTACCAATAAAATGAGTGTGAGTTCAATTGATATTGATAGTAAATCGCGACACGTGCTCATGAATGCGGGAGTGGATGTCTTTCAAACAAAGCTTACAGAAACCATTCAAAGTGCCTGTAACATTGACCTTACGCCTACCCTTCAATCTGCTAAAACAGAAATTGAGAAACAATTAAACGGTGAATTAATGCCCGGAGTGAACTTGAAAGGATTACTGAATGGTCTTCAGATAACAGGATTCTATCCCACACAAAAAGAGCTGCAAATTACTGTAGCTCTTAATGGGAATTTACAAATCGATGTCGTGAATTACACTACGAATTAATTGTAGTCTCTTTTGTTATTTGAAACTTGTGAGTCAATGGTTTTCATCATGCGCCACAGAATGTGATCAGGGCTATCTGTAAAGTTCATTTCAAAATGGAAAGCCATTCCATCTGAAGAGAACTTCATGTTATCTAACATTTCTAAGAAGCTCTTTACTTCTTGCACATCTCTTGCATTCTCTCTTTCAACATCTGGGTAATTCTTGTAGTTCAAGTCCATATATCCTGAACCCGCTTTATCCCGGAGCATTTCTTCGGCATCTTCATCCCATGAAAAATTCTGAGAAGCAAAAGCGGATTCGTCATTTGAAATTGAAACGTAGTTTCCGTCGTATTTATAGTACCATTTGAAACCTTCATCTTTCAATTCCAAAACTTCCAGGCCATTGTATTGGTAACGCTTTGCATTGGGCTCTTGAACTATTACTTCGGGAGTCATATATGAATCGAATGTATAATCCATTGAACTTTCTAAATCATACAATTCAATTTCAGGTTCATTGACCTTAGCCACAAACTTAGCAATGATATTGTCGAGTATTCCGCGATCTTTCACCCCTAAATTAATTTTATAGATTGGAGTCAGAACATTAGATGTATCCATCTTCATTGGAACGGGTGCATCATAAAATCCGTACGGTTCCCAATTATCATAATCTGCCACCTCGCGAATGGTTTGAACATTTTTTATATCAATCAATGAAATTGTCATTTCCCCATTCAAACTGTTCTTGAACTCATTCAAAGAAAACCCGTCCTTCATCATCTCTTCATTGATTTGAGGATAAAGCCCGAGAATCTTATCGAGATTCATGTTCGCGGCATAAAATCCTTTAGGCTTGGTTGGTGAAATAAGTTTTATTAAATCATCTGATATGCCCTCTTCCTTCATCATCGAAATTTCCTCGGGTGTAGCACCTTCAACCGGGTTGTAGGTCGCGTCTATAAGCATTTGCTGATCTTCAAATAGAACGGTCATACCAACACTTTCTGCCTTCTCCAGCGATTTGAATTGATCCTTTACTTGTCCACCCATTTCAGAGGCAAACTCTTGAAATTTCTTCATGTTCATGAACACACCTAGATCGGCATCAAGAGATTCAAACTCCATGTATGTATCCATTTCAAGCATGCTCATATCTTCATCCTGAGAAAAGGCTTGCTTCGCCTTTTCCATTACATCGTCTTCATTTCTAAAATACAAAAGGGCAACATTCTTGTCCCACACCAATGCAACATCGTTCTTATCTACTTCAGCCGTGTAAATGCCGTCTGTCTTCTGAACCTCTATGTCACTGTCCATCTCTTTCACTGTTTCTTCAAAATCCTTTGCATCCTTGATTCCGAATACAATTCCGCCGTATACTTCATCACCCTTGCTCATGAATCCGTATGCATTTTGCATAAAGTTCACACCACTTTTTTTTGGATTGTCTAGAATTCCTTTCAACAATCCATCATCTTCAGCCATATCATCGAACATCGACAATTCTTTCCATTTTTTGAATTCCGCTTTCTCTGCTAGACTTTTCAAATCTGCTTTGAAAACCATTGTTGAGTCTTTCGGGATTTTGGCGATAAGTCTATTGTTGTTAGTCATTCCTAGATACCAGAAGAGACCGGCTAATCCTAGAATAAGGGAGGCAGCTCCGATGATGAGACCTGTTTTTGCGGATTTTTTCATAATCATCAAATTTAAGTCATTCTGTTTTTTGAAGTTAAATAATTTTACGCATTATCTTTCAGCGGAAATTCAAGAACATGACAGCTAAACAATACGTCGACTTTTTACAAATGATTCCTCATCCCGAAGGAGGTTTTTACAAAGAGAATTTCCGGAGTAACCAATCGCTTGAATTCCCTGGTTTTGAAGGAGAACGCTCAATCTGCACCAGTATATATTTTCTCTTAGAGCAAGGTCAAACCTCTTCACTTCACCGAATAAAGAGTGATGAAATTTGGTACTTTCACGATGGTCAGACGCTTGAAATTATTGAACTCGATGAATATGGTAATGAAATAATAACACGGCTTGGAAAGAATATTCTCGACGGAGATGTGCTTCAGCATGTTGTTGTGGCGGGAAGATGGTTCGGTGCGAGACCCAGTCTCGGCGCAAGTTTTTGTTTAGTGGGCTGTCAAGTCAGTCCTGGATTTGATTTTAAAGATTTTGAGTTGAAGTAAAAATTTCACCTTAAATTCGACACGTTAACCATTAAAAACACATACCATGGGAAAAGGAAAAGACGTTAAAAAGGAAGAGAAAAAAGTTCCTACAAAAACAGCTAAAGAAAAGAAAGCTGAAAAGCGCGACAAGAAGCCGAAGTACGACTAAGCTTGCATTAAATCTCTGATTGCAACTGAGGCGACTACGCTTCCAAAAGTAGCCGGCATGTAGGATATGGTTCCATATGCCGACTTCTTATAATTCTTTCCGTCGGTAAGCATTAGACTTTCTTTTATTGGAAGTTCAGGGCTGAAGACCACCTTCACACCTTTGCGAATACCGCTAGATTTTAAATTCTTTCTTATTTGCTGCGCAAAAGGACAGTTATAGGTTTTCGAAATATCTACGACCTGAAGTTTCGTTGGATCTAATTTCGCGCCCGCACCCATGCTGCTTACCAAAGGAATTTTGCTCTCGAAAGCGAGACGAATAAATGTGAGTTTGGGAGTGATGCTATCGATGGCGTCAATGATATAATCTGGACGATTCTTCAATTGCTCTTCAACCATAGTCGGATTAACAAATTCCTTCACCACCTTCAATTCTATTTCCGGATTAATCGCACGAATGCGTTCCGCCATGATCTCCACTTTAGATTCTCCGTGGTTGGTGGCTAAAGCAGGAAGTTGACGATTGCGATTGGTTGGGTCCACAACATCTCCATCGATGATTGTCATTTTGCCAATTCCAGAACGCGCAATAAACTCCGCGGCGAATGAACCTACTCCACCCATTCCAACCACCATCACATGCTTCGAGGTCAACTTGCGAAGGGTTTCTTCACCAATTAATAAACTCGTTCGCGACAACCAACTGATATCTTCCATTGTTTAAATTCTGAACGCTAAAATAGAAGGAAACTTCACGCTCAATTCGATTTATTTCTTTTTCGAATTCGTGCGACTCACATGCTTCTTCAAAATACGTTTTCCTTCCACCTTTACTTCATCTTTCTTTCTGAAACTCCAAACGATTTCGCTTGCGTGCTTGCGCGATTCTTCAACATCGACAATGGGTGCAGGATAATCTTTTCCAATGACACAGCCATACATTTCTTGTTCAATGACCGAAAGCTTGTGAGGTTCGTGAATAATGGCTTCTGGAATGTTTCGTAATTCAGGAATCCATTGTTTAATAAAGTCGCCGTTCGCATCGTGCTTCTCTGAGTTCATGATCGGATTGTAAATACGAATGGTATTGATTCCTGTTGTTCCGCTTTGCATTTGAATTTGCGGATAGTGAATACCAGGTTCGTAATCGAGAAACATGCGCGCTAAAAAATGAAGCTCACGCCAATCTTGCCACAAATTGAAAACGAAAAAAGAAACCACCATCGCTCGCATACGGAAGTTGATGTAGCCCGTTTCCTTCAAACAGCGCATACACGCATCTACCAAAGGAACGCCTGTCATTCCCTCTTGCCAGGCCTTAATGTACACTTCATTCTTAGGCTTAACCAAGACATTGTATGCGCGATTGATGTTCTCTATTTCATACCGACACTCCGTTTCAAATTTTTGAATGAAGTGGCAATGCCAATGCAAGCGCGAAATGAAATTGGATAGCGCTCGCTTGTTCGTTGAAATCTGATAATGTTGAACGGTATACTGATAAACCGCTCGCATGCTTATGTTTCCATAAGCCAAGTATGGCGAAAGACGGCTGCAGCCTTTCCGACTTAGTGAAGGGCTGCTGATGTGTTTGCTGTAATTCACACTTCGCTCAGCAATGAAATTCTTCAAGTATTTCCAAGCCCACGATTCTCCGCCGGGTTGAAAGTTTGGATTGCGTTCTGTTATTTCTGTTGGAAGGGAATTTCGATTTGAATGAAAATGAATTTCTGAATTGAAATTAAAAACTTGAAGAGAATCTAAGTGAACATTGAACGAAGGCGTTCGCATGGTGTCTTCCCACATCTTCGGCCATTGCGGACGAGACTTCAGTCTTCGAACAACACCGTTGGTTTGAAATTCATTCCATTGAATATTTTTTGAATGAAAGAATTCCGAAATGTTAATGTCGCGTTCATACGTCAATAGGTTTCCCGATTCTTGTGAAGAAAAAACAGTTTGTATGTTGAAGTTCAAAGTCAGTTCCTCGAACACATGCATAGCTTCATCGTGAAAGATCTCAATGTGTTTGTTGAAGGGAGCCAGCTGCTTATTCAGATCCTGCAATGACTCGTGAACGAATCGCCAATGACGCACATCTGAATCATGATGACTCATAACTGAAGGCTCGAAGATATAGAGCAAAATAAATGGCAATTCGGCACCTTGCGCATGAAAGAGCGGCTCGTGATCTACCAACCTCAAATCGCGTTTTAACCAAACCACATTTATCGCTTGCACAGTTGTTCAATCTTTATAAATGAACAAGTATTGAATGCAAAAGTTCGATCACACCTTTTCAAAATGATTAATGCCCATTTAAGAGCAATCACACTTCCGCTAGACGGATCTTAAACACTGATAATCAATACCAATTCTGTTGAAATCTAAATTCGGAATTGTGTATTTAGATTGGTATTTTTGAAAGGCTTAGTCAAGCTATTCGCACAACCAGAAAATCACGTCAAAGGAATCAATATTATGGAGAATAAGATAGAAATCTACCAAAACAATGAGGGCATTATATTAAATGTCCAACTTTCTAATGAGACAGTATGGTTAAGTCAAGAACAATTAACCCATCTTTTCGAAAGAGATCAATCAGTTATTTCGAGGCATTTAGCAAATGTCTTCAAGGAGGGTGAGCTCGATAAAGAAAGTAATATGCAAAAAATGCATATTGCTAATTCCGACAAACCTATTTGGTTGTATAGTTTGGATGTAATCATATCTGTTGGCTATAGGGTAAAATCAATTCGCGGAACCCAATTCCGCCAGTGGGCAACCAAACGATTGAAAGATTATTTAATTGAAGGCGTTGCAATTAATGAGAAAAGATTGGAGCAAAAAAACAAGGAAATACAGGTGCTTCACGACGGCATTCGCATTCTGAGTCGAGCTATTGAAGAAAAAGCTATCGCAGAGGACTTCGGATGGTTGAATCAGTTTAGTATTGGATTACAACTCTTAGACGATTATGATCATGAGGCATTGGATGCCAAAGGCATTCATTTAAAAACTGCAAATTACCCGGCACACGCAGAATACATGGAGTTGGTTGAAATCATGCGTGCTGAATTTAATTCAGATGTTTTCGGCAAAGAAAAAGATGGTGGATTTGACAGTGCTGTAAATACGATTAAACAAGGATTTGGCGAACAAGATGTCTATCCGACATTGGAAGAAAAAGCAGCTATGCTGTTATATCTCGTTGTGAAAAATCACGCCTTTGTAGATGGGAATAAACGCATAGCAGCTGCATGCTTTCTTTTGTTTCTGGAAAGAAACAGTATGCTCTACAACTCCGCTGGACAAACGATTATAAGCAACGAAGCATTGGCAAGTCTTACTCTATTTGTTGCCTCAAGTAAAGCCGAAGAGATGGAAACTGTAAGAAAATTATTGATTAGCGTTCTGAATAGAAACGTTTAGCAGATAAAGTTCGATCACCAATTACGGTTTGAACAGCGAGCGGCCTTGCAGCGCCTGCACCAACGTAAACACCGCCAAAGCAAAATAAAGCAACGCGAGAATAACCGTTGCTTTGGTGTTTTTCAATAAATAAAAAGAAACAATTGGAATGACTTGAAGCGCATGCATGCCAATGAAATGGGCAATGCGTGGATCGCCGTATTTCGTGCTCCAATTCAACAATGGAATTCCTGTTTCACCGTCTGGACCGCCGATGGTGTGGGTTAAGCGAGATCCCATGACAAATCCTTCGAAGGAGAAAATTACGAAAATGAAAATTCCTAAACGAATGGCCCACAAATAATAGTTGGGCAATTCAGGAAAATCGTTCGTAAAAAAGAGAATACCAACATAAGCCGTGTAGATGGTTACCAGCGTTGCGGCCAAGGCCATGCATCCGTATAAAAAACTATAAAACGCAGAGGTTTGATTGTAGTGAGAAAGTTGCCCCCTTCCCGCTTGAATGGCAATGTACACTATCTCGAATCCGAGCAGTAAGATAATGGCCCAATTGAATCGTGTTATGTTGAAGTCAGGCAAATACGAGCAATACCAAATCATTGCCCACGCAAAGAGGAATGTTGAGAAAGCAAATTTGAAAGGCTTATACCACGCACTCACATTGTAGACTTGTGTGTTCGAGAATTTGGTAAGCGCCAGAAAAACGAATGACGCTATTAAACAGATTAGACCGAAGGCATATAGCGTTTCATTTTTTTCTTTGAGCGCGAGAATAAAATTCATGTTGCAAAGTTATAGACTGGTTTTACTTTTGGAAAGAGAAAGCTTTGAACATTTTTCATTGAGGAAGGTTGTATTTCAAACTACTTTAGAATACCATGAGTCAAATAACGACAAGCACCTTTTTCAAAGTAGAAACATCTGCAAACAAATGGTGGGGGTTTAAACAAATGCGACTTGGGCATGATCAGCTAAAAAATGTAGATGGACTAACCTTCTACAAAATATTAGGTTCAGGTGCGAAAAATGGATTTAGTGCTAAACCTAATTTTGGAACATACGTTCTCCTTTGCAATTGGGAGTCTGAGATTCAAGCGCAAACCTTTTTTTCTGAGAATAACTTCTTCAAGGAATATCAAGAACGAAGCAGCGAGGTCATGACCGTTTACATGCATTCAGCTGAAGTGCACGGCACTTGGGATGGCAGAACACCGTTCCAAAAAAATGCAGAATTGGCAATGGAAAAGCCTATCATTGTTTTGACCAGAGCGCGCATTCGGTTCAGAAAACTTTGGTCTTTTTGGAGTCGTGTTGGCTCTGTAAGTCAAAGCTTGGAGGGTTATGAAGGGCTTGTTTTATCTATTGGTGTTGGCGAGTGGCCGTTGATTCAACAGGCAACCCTTAGCATTTGGAAGACACAAAAAGAGATGATGGATTACGCCTACAAAAATCCGAAACACCGCGAGGTAGTTACCCTCACGCGAAAGCTTAATTGGTACAAGGAAGAAATGTTCGCGCGATTTGTACCCTACAAATTTGTTGGTGTTTGGGAAGGGAAAAACGCAAGAGCATTCATGCCCGAATGAAATTCATGTCCGAGACTGAATTACCAAAAGGATAAAGAAAATTACACTTTCACAAACTGAATAGTCGCAGTTCCTTCGGTCGTTGAAATGCGCACGAAGTAAACTCCGCTTTCCAGCTTGCTTGTATCAAGTGTGTTGTTCTCAAGCACATCGATGTTGAACTGTTTGCCTTCCACAGAAAACAGACCGCAATTTGAAGCCGTTAGCTTTTGAGAAAATCCTTGAATGGCTATTTTATCGGTTGTTGGATTTGGGTAAATTGAAATCTCATCGGCATTCAAATCTGAAACTGAGTTTGCTTGAATTCTTCCGTTAATGTCGTATTGCATGAAGAACTGCCATATTTTTTTTGAAGCATTGAAGTCGTTGTTTGTGACACCGACTGTAAATATTGAACCTGGCCAAGTATGTCCGCCATCAATGATCTTGTAATGTTCAACATCAACGCCGTTGGTCCCTCCAGAATACAAGTAATGAACGGCAGTGCAGCCGTCTGTTAGATTCGTATTTGGCACGTCGGTAACGACAGGTGTTGCATTGCAATTGTTGAAGTTTATCCAATACGATAAAACGTTTGGAATGGCTTCCATAAAAGTACCTCCATCATACGGAACCGTTAAATCTGCGGTACCGTGAATTTCCATAACGGGCGTTGGATGCACGGCATTACATGTTTGATCTTGACCCACATTCATTGAACCTGTAACTGAGGCAATGGCTGCAATGCGATTGCTCAGCGAACAAGCGAGGGTGTAACTCATGAATCCACCGTTCGACATACCTGTGCTGTATACACGATCTAAATTTACGGAGTAAGTTGCGGCCACTTCATCTATTAAAGCGCTTGTAAAACCAATGTCGTCCACTGTTCCACCCCAACCTGAATTCCAATAAGTGGTGCCTGTTGCGTCGAGTGTTCCCATCGGAACCACGATCAGAAAACCAGCCGTATCTGCTATTGCACGAAAATCTCCGTAATAAAATTGTTCAAACGCAGTGCTGGTATAACCGTGAAAATTCAATACTATTGGCGCTGGTGTGCCCGGTGTATAGCTAGCTGGGACATAAAGCGTATAGCTGCGTGTCAATCCATCATGAATCATTGTTTCGTTAATGGTTTGCTGTCCGAAAGACACAAACGGCAAGAATAGGAAAAGGACTAAATATCTCATGCCTAAATGTAATGAGAATTTGAAAGGGCTTTCTTAAACAAGAGAATAAATATTTTGAGGGAATAAAAGTAAAATAGTTGTTTCAGGGGAAAAGCACAGATTGGCGGCTCCACTGCACACAAAGTAAAAAATAAGTTATTCTTTAATCAACTCCAGTGGTATAGAGACTTCCGAAGGTTTCGAAATAATCCTCTCAGTTCCATCCATATATTGAACTTTAATTGAGGTTAATTTAGCAGTCGCTACAATATCAGTGAACCAGACGTATTCAAAATTATAAGTACCAGAGTCCCCAGGATCTATGGGACCTATACATTTCAATGTATGAGAAGTTTTACCACTTTCAATAACTGGGTCATTCACAGCGTTATATCCTACTACCGTAGCGTGAACATATTTAATGATTTTCTTGGTTGGGTTATAGAACGTCATTTCCATTCCTGTACCATCCGTATATTCACTGGCATCAACAGCTTTGCAATCAAAAACCCCAAGTCCTTTTAACTCACATCTCTTGGAGTATTCTTGTAGCTTCTTCTGTCTGAGAACTTCTAAACTATCTTGAAGTTTGATTAGGACTTTTTCTAAGCTGTCCGCTACTCTTCTTGCTTCAATACTTTTCAACTCTCTTTCTCGCTTCAGATTTCGGAAATAATTTTGAGAATTAACTCTTAAATGATAAAAATCCTGTGAGGTTAAAGTAGGAATGACATTTCTCCATTTCCCAAAAATAGCCACTGAAGATTCTGGTAAAAAAACAGTTGTTGTATCATATAGAGCAAGGTAGAAAAATCTGGGCACTGCATTGGGGTCCAATGAAACGCATTTCTCATAACCTACTACCGAAATTGTATCTCCGGCAAAATATCTTATTTGTC
>CAIZGX010000079.1 GCA_903932685.1 uncultured Bacteroidota bacterium
ATATTCAATCGTTGGGGAACCATGATTTACGAGTCATTGAACTACAGCAATCTGACACCGTGGGATGCAACAGATGCTGAAGACGGCGTGTACTTCTGGATATTCAATCGTTCCGACGGAATTAGTCGCGAAGGATATGTGCATGTGTTGCACAAAAAGCCCTAATTGATAAAAGAATATTATATCAGCGAAACCCCAGACATTGTTTGGGGTTTTTCTATTCCCAAAAGTGATAGTACAGTTGGTGCGACATCTGCTAATTTCCCGTCGTTCACTTTTGTGATTTCTTTGTCTACAATCCACACGGGAACGGGGTTCGTGGTGTGTGCTGTATTCGGAGAACCGTCTTCGTTTACTGCGCAATCGGCGTTCCCGTGATCGGCAATAACAATTAAAGAATATCCCAAGTCAATTGCGGTCTCTGCAACTTGCTTCAAGCAGGCGTCTGTTGTTTCAATGGCTTTCACAATGGCTTCGTATACTCCTGTATGTCCAACCATATCTGGATTAGCGAAATTCAAACAGAAAAAATCAGGTGTTTTTTCTTTAAGGAACTGATTGCATGAAGAAGCAATTTCCATTGCACTCATTTCGGGTTGAAGATCATAAGTTGCTACCTTAGGTGAGGGAACCATCAAGCGGCTTTCACCTTCAAACGGTTCTTCTCTTCCCCCGTTAAAAAAGAATGTGACATGCGGATATTTTTCGGTTTCAGCGATGCGCAATTGCGTTTTGTTCGCGGAAGACAATGTTTCTCCAAGGGTATGCATGAGGTTGTCTTTCTCGAAAAGTATATGAACGTTTTGAAACGAATCGTCGTAGCGCGTCATGGTCACATAATACAGCGGAAGTTTTTTCATTCCGAAATCTGGAAAGTCTTGTTGATGAAGAGCCATAGTAATTTCCCGACAACGGTCTGTTCTGAAATTGAAACAAATAACAACATCACCTTCTTCTATGGCTTGGTAATTCCCTTCAATTTGAATGGGTTCAATGAACTCGTCGGTAACGCCATTCACGTATGATTGCGCAACCGCTAATGATGCAGAAGGACTTTTCTCATGCGATCCTGTAACAAACAAATCGTAGGCTTTCTTCACACGTTCCCAACGTTTGTCGCGATCCATGGCGAAATACCTTCCAATGACACTTGCAATCTTTGCTTGTTTTCCTTCCAAATGGTTTTCCAAGTCTTCAATAAATCCTTCGCCGCTTTTCGGATCACAGTCTCTCCCATCTGTAATGGCGTGAATGAAAACTTTTGATAGTTCTTGCTCCTCGCAAATGTCAACGAGTACTTTCAAATGGTTAATGTGCGAGTGCACGCCTCCGTCTGAAACTAACCCAATGAAATGCACATTTTTATTTTCTTTTTTTGCATATTGAAGGGCTGCTAGGAGCACTTCGTTTTTGTGTAATTCATTGTTGCGAATGCTTAAGTGAATTTTTACTAAATCTTGGTAGACCACTCGGCCCGCACCAATATTCATGTGTCCAACTTCACTGTTCCCCATCTGTCCTTCCGGCAGTCCAACGAATTCTCCATCTGTGCGCAAGGTAGCATGAGCAGCGGTGTTGTTCAAATGATGGGTGAATGGGGTTTCTGCGCTGAGTATGGCATTAGAACGGTCGTTCTTTCCAATTCCCCATCCGTCTAGAATAATAAGTCCAACTTTTTTTGTCATTTTGAAAATGTAATTTGAAAACGACTTCCACGAGGGGAATTGTCGCTAATGGTTATTTCTGCTTTATGTGCTTTGCAAATTTCCTTCACGATATAAAGTCCCAATCCTGTTCCTTTTTGCGAACGGGTTTGTTCATTTCCAACCCGATGAAATTTTTCGAAAATTGATTTACGTTCTTCGTTTGGAATGCCAATTCCGAAATCGGAAATTTCCAATAGAACAATGTGCTCACTGGCTTTAACGGAAACGGCAATGGCTTCAGAAATGGGCGAGTATTTATTGGCGTTTTCAAGTAGGTTGAAGAGCAAGCTCACGAGCATATTTTCTTCAGCTTGCAAAAAAATATTCGACTGAATATTCGAGTTCACCGGGCGTTCAGGGAAGAGTTGCTGGAATCTTTTGATTTGCGCTTCAACGAGTGTGGATAAATCTATTTTTTGCCAATTTCCCAATGAAGTGTTTTGTTCGAATTGTGTAGCGAGTAAGATGTTGTTCACCAAGGTTTCTAGGCGGTTCGATTCGGTAATAATGTCTGTGCACAAATCTTGCGATTGTTCTTCAGTGAGTTTGCGGTTTTTTAATGTTTGAGTATTCAAACGAATAGCGGCAATAGGCGTTTTAAGCTCATGAGTCACGGCAAGTAAAAAATTCTTTTCTTTTTGAGCGCGGGCCAAGTCTTGCCATACATTTTTCTTGATCCACCAAATTCCCAAAAACAGAAGAATAAGAAAAACGCCACCTTCACCAATGATCATGAAAATTTTATTTCGAAGGGCATTTTCCGGAAGTTTAGTTCCTTCTGATTTGAGATGCTGCAAATAGGCAAATTGTAGCTTGTACAATTGCCAACCCCACCAAACCAATTGAAAAACGAGGTAAGCTGCCATAAGGTATAGCACCCCTAACAATCTGCGTTTATTTCGGATCGATTTCATACTACAAAAGTACATCGCTATTCTTAAATCGGTTGGGAAACAAATGTTGTTTGAAATTTAATCTTTTAATAGTCAATGAATGGAAAAGTAGATGCAATTTTGCACCATGTGGAAATTGCGTAGAGCGCTGTTGTTTTTGTTTGTCTTGCTGCAGGTGCACAGGACAGACGCACAACGTGTTGGAGTGGTTCTTAGTGGCGGCGGAGCTACTGCTATGGCCCATATAGGTTTCCTTCGCGCCTTGGAAGAAAACAATGTACCTATCGATTATATCTGTGGGACGAGCATGGGTGCTGTAATTGCTTCTTTTTATGCGGCGGGTTATTCAACACGGCAAATGGATTCTTTGTGCAGAACACCCGAATTTGGATTGTTATCCGAGGGTCAGGAGCTTCCGCAAGACATGCAGTTTTATTATTTGAAATCGGAGCCCACTGCAGCAATGGTTAGTTTGAAGTATTCCGGTGGCGATAACATATCGAACACCCTTCCAACCAATTTAATTAACCCGGCTCTTATGGATTGGGTTCATATGAAGTTATTGAGTGCAGCCAGCGAAGGTTCAAAACAGAATTTCGATAGTTTGTTTGTTCCCTTTCGTTGTGTTGCGGCCGACGTGAAAAACAAAAAAGAAGTAATTTTTAATAAGGGTTCTTTGAATGAAGCGGTGCGTGCTTCATGCACGTATCCATTCTACATGCCTCCGCGAAGAGTAGGGGGCCTGTTGCTTTATGACGGAGGACTTTACAACAACTTCCCGATGGATGTTATGTATCGCGATTTTCATCCAGATGTAATCTTGGGCTGTAATGTTTCAAGTGCTCCAGCCGACCCCAAAGAGAATAATCTGATGTCTCAATTGGAGGCTATGATTGTTTCTCAGAAGGATGTTTTTATTCCGTGCGAAGAAGTGTTTATTGTTCAGCCCAACGGCAGTAGCACCGGTACTTTTGAGTTTTCGAATTCTATAGCGGCTATAGATTCAGGATATGTTTCAACGTTACGATCTATTCCACAAATAAAAAGACTGATTGAACGCGAAGTTTCATCAAAAGATCTTCAAAATAAACGAAAGAAGTTTGCTGCGAGGTGTGCTCCCTTGGTGGTGGATGAGGTGAGATTAGAGGGATTGCCCAAAGGACAAACGCAATACGTTCGCGAACTTATAGGAAGGAAAGAAAATGCAATTGCATTGAGCGATTTGCAGCGGACTTATTTTCGTGTATTGGCAGACGGAAGTATAAAATCTGTTTACCCGAAAATGTTCTTCAAACCGGAAACGGGGAAGTATGTTTTGGATCTTAGCGTTCAGCGAGAGAAAGATTTAATTGTTGCATTTGGCGGGAACTTTAGTTCGCGTTCAATCAATACAGGTTATGTTGGATTGCGATATAATTTATTCGGAAGGGTGAACACCGTTCTTGAGGCTAACAGTTATTTTGGAAGGTATTACGGTTCTATGCAAGCGAAGGCTCGTTCGAAAATTATGTTGTTCAATTTGCCCATTGCATTTGAAGTTTCTTTCACACAAAATCGTTGGGATTATTACAAGAGTTTGACAACTTTTTTTGAAGATGTGAAGCCTTCATTTGTTTTGTTGAGAGAACAGTTTGGTGAGGCAAGTTGGATTTTGCCTGCGGGAAGGAAGGCGAAGTTTAAAATAGATGCGATATACACCCACCAAAACGATAGTTACTATCAAACTAAGAATTTCTTGAGTATTGATACTGCTGATGTTACGGAATTCAATGCGAAAATGGTGCGGTTCAATTACGTGCGAAACACGTTGAATCGAATTCAATACGCCTCTTCAGGTTCTCAAATTAGAATAGTGGGTAAAGGGGTGAGTGGAAATGAATATACTATTCCAGGCACCACCAGTTCGAACAGAGACACACTAACGAATGCACACACATGGCTGCAAATGCGTGTTTTCTATGAGAACTACATTGTGAATCAGCCTCGTTTTTCGTTTGGTATAAAAGCCGAAGTGCTTTGGTCGGGACAAAAAGATTTTCAGAACGCCACCGCCACATCAATTATGAGCCCTACGCCAAGTTTTTTCCCGGAATTCAAAACATTTTATTTGCCTGTTTACAGAGCAACTTCGTTTTTTACTGTTGGCATATCTCCCGTACTTCACCTAACCAAAAATGTAGATATACGCGCGGATGTATATGCCTATCAGCCTTTTCAGGCATCGGCTGTTTCATCGTCAGATATATACAGAACCTATGGTTTAGGTAGCGGAACATTGGTTTATCATTCGCCAATTGGTCCGGTAAGTTTGTCGGCCAATTACTACGAACAAAAGGAAAAACCTTGGAGCATACTTTTCAACTTAGGCTTTATCATATCGAACCCCTCGCCGAGGGATTAATTTCGCATGTTCTCCGTACTTTTGCATCTGATCAAGACTTATGAGTAAAATTAAATTTGCGGTTATTGGTGCTGGACATATTGGTAAGCGTCATGCTGAAATGGTTCAGCGCAATGAACAAACCGAATTGTCTGCAATGTGCGATGTTCGTTCGCGTGAAGAATGCGGAGTCGCTGATGACGTTCGAATGTATTCAACCCCTGAAGAGATGCTAGCGAAGGAGGAGGTTGATGTTGTCTGCGTTTGCACTCCAAACGGACTTCATGCGCAGCACGCGCTTCTTGCATTGAAAGCAGGGAAACACGTCGTGGTTGAAAAACCAATGGCGTTGAATAAGGCTGACGGAGAAAAAGTGATTTTCGAAGCTTTGCGTGCAAATAAGCAAGTGTTTTGCGTGATGCAAAACAGATACAGTCCACCAAGTGTTTGGATGAAAGAATTGGTTCAATCGGGTGTGTTGGGAAAAATTTACATGGTGAATATTGATTTGTTCTGGAACAGAGACGATCGCTATTATAAGAGCGGTGGATGGAAAGGAACGAAGGATTTAGATGGAGGAACTTTGTTCACGCAGTTTTCTCACTTCATAGATATTATGTATTGGCTCTTCGGTGACATAGATAATATTCAAGCACGTCTGCAAGATTTTAATCACGCACATTCCACCGAGTTTGAAGATTCCGGAATTGTTATGTTTGATTTGGTTGAAGGAGGAATGGGGTCTATCAATTTTTCTACCGCTGTTAGTACCGTAAATTACGAAAGTAGCTTAACCGTGATTGCTGAAAAGGGAACGGTGAAAATTGGCGGTCAGTACATGAACGAAGTGGCGTATTGTCAAATTGAAAATTACTCCATGCCTGAGTTGGCTGAAGGAAATCCGGCAAATGATTATGGACATTACAAGGGAAGCGCTGCGAATCACGTTTTCATTATTCAGAACGTAGTTGAGGCAATAAGTGGTGTCTCCAAAATAACCACGAATGCCTTAGAAGGATTGAAGGTTGTTGAGATTATTGAACGAATTTATTCTGCTGCGAAAACAAACGGTTAATTCATTTCATGAAGAATAGAGTAACCGAACAATTCACGAAGTTCATGCGGGCTGAATACATGAAGAATGTATTCACACTGATGGCGGGAACTTTGATTGGACAGGCACTCGTTTTTGTTTTAGCTCCCTTTATTACGCGATTATTTACTCCGGAAGATTTTACACTTCTTGAACAATACACCATGATTATTACTGTGCTCTCCGTTGTAGTAACAGGAAAGTACGAGTTCGCGATCATGCACCCCAAAGAACAGAACGACGCGAGGCATATCGCAGGACTGGCCTTGAAAGTGGCTTTTTATTCTTGCGTTGTATTGGCCATACTTATTCTTTTTCTTGCAAAGGATATTTCATATTGGTTAATGAATGAATCCATTGCTATTTATCTCTGGACCATACCAATTGTTTTGTTTTTTACAGCTGTTTTTAATGTGTTCAATTATTGGTTTTCGCGATTGAAGCAATATAAAATAGCGGCCAATTCTAAGGTGTTGTCTGCCGTTTCATCTGAACCCATAAAGATTGCAACTGGATTTGGAGGTTGGGGGCCTTCAGGATTAATTTTTTCGACAGTTATAGGATCAATAGCTGCAGGGACATATGCTTTTTGGAAGTTTTTGAAATCGGAACCTGAAGGTTTGAAAAACCTTTCTGCCGAGCGCATGAAGGCTTTGGCTGTGCTTCACAAGGACTATCCCATGTTTAGTATTTGGGGAAGTATTTTGAATAGATTAGCGCAATGGGCGCACGTAGGAATATTCACGCTGTATTACGGATTAGTCGCGGTAGGATTCATGGCATTATGCAGAAGAATTTTCATGGCACCGCTGAACGTCGTGAGCAACTCTTATTCGCAAGTTTTCTTTCAACGTATTTCTGAAATTGAAGACCCAAAGGAATTGCGTGCATTGTATTACAAAGTGCTCATTCGTTTTTTAATTGCTGCGGCAGGAATGATATTCATTGTGCAAATGCTTCCCGCCAATACGATGGGATTTATTTTCGGTGAGGCATGGGGCAACTCGTTTATGTATTTGAAATACCTGATCTTTTGGTTCGCGCTCAACTTCGTTACTTCTTCATTGGCTTTTATTACCTACAGAATAAAAATGCAGCGCGTAGGTTTGTTTTTGGATGCACTTCATTTTGTGTTGGCCATACTTGCTGTTTATTTAGCACACAGTTGGGGAATGAATGAATTGGAAGCAACAAAGATTCTGGTTATTTCTAAGTTTATTTATTTTTCATTTAATATCCTCGTTGTGCTGTTTTACATGGAGCGCTACGTAAGAAAGAATCACAAAGAAGCATGAAAGTAATTTCGTTACTCGTCACGAATTTTAAAAACGACAATCGCGTTCATCGCATGGCGAAAAGTCTTTCTCAAAATGGATTTCCCACAACAGTTGTTGCTTGGAAAAAAGGTGATGTGCTTGAAAGAGAAAATTACAAAGGTGTTGAAGTAGAGCGTGTGATTGTTTCTGCAGATAGATGGAAGAGAGCGAACTTGATTGTTGGAGCGATTCAGTATTTTGAATTTGCGATGCGCGTGGTTGCAAGATATCGAAGGGTTGACTTGTGGCATTGCAACGATTATGAAGCATTTGTCATTGGGGTGCTTGCGAAAATGACTCGGCCAAAGTTGAAATTGGTTTACGATTGCCATGAATTGGAATCGCACCGAGATGGAAAAGGTCCTTTCTTGCGTTTTCTTATTCGAACGATAGAGAGATTGTTTATTCCTTGGACAGAGTTGCTGATCACCATCAGTCCTTCCATCAAGGAATTTTACATGAAGACATACAAACTATCATTTGTGGCGTTGGTTCGAAATGTTCCAAATGAAATGCATGTTGTTCATTCAAATACGCTTCGAGATAAATTGGGTTTGTCAGAAAATCAAAAGATATTTCTTTACCAAGGTATGTTAGATAAAGGCAGGGGGGTGGAGATGTTGTTAGATGCTTTTAATGTTCGTAAAGATACCAATGCTGTTATTGTATTTATGGGATTTGGAGCGTTTAAGGGCATGGTAGAATCTTTTGCTGCGCAAAAGGAAAATATATTTTTCGTTCCAGCGGTTTCATATGAAGAGATTCCCTTGTATACCGGAAGTGCAGATGTAGGAATGAATTCAACCCAACCCGTTTGCTTGAACAACTTGTATTGCCTTCCAAATAAATTATTCGAGTACATTCATTCAGAAATACCAGTGCTTTCAATTCCGTTGGTAGATTGTGCCGCATTGATAAAAGAATATGGTGTTGGAAGAATAATTCGCAGTTGGGATGTTGAATCGATCAACGAGGAGATTGATGCCATGATGAAGGACGATTTGAGTCAATACCGTGAGAATTTGCTGGCTGCCAAGCAAGTATTGAATTGGGAGTGCGAAGAAAAGATATTTATTGATGCTTATAAAAGGGTCTCTCTATGAAAGTTGGAATCGTTTCAGCATCAGAATACTTATTTTCTGAAAGTACTCAAGGGAGTCTTTTTGGTTCAATTTGGAAAGATGTTCTCAACTGTGATGAACGCCTTGGTGTGCTTGTTGTTTCTGAAGATGGAGGTCAGCCTGTCTCAGCTTGTTTGGTTTGGGATACGCAGCGGAAGTTTTTTCGCTCATTGATAACGCCGCCCTTGATGCCCAATGTGGGCTGGACTTGGTTGGCTTATTACGAAAAAAGCTCAACGAGAATTTCGAAAGAAAAAGAGGTTTTAGCGGCTTTAATGGAATATTTATCTTCGGGTATTTGGGATTTTTGGAAACTAGATTTTCCACATGAGTTCAAGGATTTTCAAGCCGCAATATGGAAGGGAATTCAACCCAAACAGAAGTATACTTATCGACTTAGTTTAACTTCTGATTGGAGAGAAGCTGTTGACTCGAAATTGAAGAACATTTTAAAGAAGAAGGATTCTTTTAATTTTGAAGTGAGGCCTTTCAGCCAGGATGAATTTGGTGATTTTATAGATTCGCTTTCATCTAAAGGGGTAAAGCATGCTGGGTTGTTACAAAAAGTAAGCACTGAGTTTCAAAAAAACATCTATACAGTAATAGGTGATGGAGGCAAATACAAGGCTTTGTGCTTACACATGAATGGCGTTGCATATTATTTAGCCGCAACAAATGCGAAAGAGAACAACGCACTGTCTGCATGTGGATTGGCTCATTGTATTGGAATTGCAGAGGAAAAAGGTGCAGAAATGTTTGATTTTGAAGGGTCAATGATTCCGGAGGTAGAACGGTTTTTCCGCGGTTTCGGTGGTGAGCTAACGTCTTATTTTTCACTAGAGAAAGGAAAGGGTATGTTCTATTGCCTGCGTAGTTTTATTAAGAAATAAAAAAGCCATCCGAAGATGGCTTTTCAATTCTATGAAAAATATTAATTTGCGTATTGCGAGTATGTCACCTGGTATTCTTTGTCATCCATGAACCACTCTTTTCCTAAATCCAACCAAATCTTCGCTTCGGCTGAATTCCCTTCTGTGTAGAGTTTTTCGGAGTAATATATAATTGCATTTCTCAGCAAATCTTTTTGTCCTTTAATTTCTACAGAACAAGTTTTGTCGGTAAGAAGTTTAATAGCAGTTTTAAACGCGTTTTCAGCTTCTTTCTTTTGCTTCGAACCCTGGAACGAAACACCTAGCATAATCCATGCACCCGCGTCGTTTTGGTCCCAATCAATAAGATTATCGTAAAGCGTTTTGCTTTTGGTAAATTTCTTTGCGTCTAGCATAACTTCGGCCTCACTCACTGCACTGTTCCGAAGTTCAGTGAAATAGTCCTCGTGCTCGGCGTAGAATCTTTTGTCCTTGTCCTTTGAAGCGTATTTTGAAGCGTATTTATAGCAATCTTTTCCTGCGGTTGGAAATTTCTCTTTGAAATTGTCACGTTTAGACATTTCGAAATAGCAACGGCTCATAAATAAGTAAGGAAGAGGATCCTTTTTTGATTTTTCATTGAGTGTGTATTTCTCTGCCTTGTATAGACACTTCTCGTATTTCTCATCTACGAACATGGCTAGCAAGTCGGGGTATTCATTTTGGGCGAAGCTCTTCAGCGAGCCTATTAAAAAGATGAACAACAATAGTTTTTTCATAGGAGTAATTTTTGGGACTTTGCCAAATACAATGCCTAAGGTAAGAACAGATTGTATTCAAGCCAAATTCAATGAGAAATTCAATGTTTGTTTGAATGAAATTTATGGGGAAACCTTGTGAAATAAAGCATTGAAGTATCTTATCTTCGCGCCTATCTGAATTGAAAATCATGAAGCTGAAGAATATCTTTTTTGTAGTGGCACTGTTTGCGGGGTTTATTGCTCAGGCGCAAGACTGCACCATTCGTGGATTTGTGAAGAGCAAAGAGAAGGGCGAGCCCATCTTAATGGCCTTGGTTGCATTAGAGGGAACCACTGTTGGTACCAATACTGATGAGAACGGTTATTTCAGCTTGACCAAATTACAACCGGGTACTTACTTCCTTTTTGTTAAGGTAATCAACTTCAATGAATACAGAGACACCATTACAGTGAAACAAGGCCAGTTGGTTTCGACGAATATTTTGCTCGAGTCGGGATCTAACATAATGGGTATTTTGGAGATTAACGATCAACGTTCAGAGCAAATCAACAACGTAAATATTTCATCAGAAACATTACGCCCGAAAGATTTTAAACGCGTTCCTTCATTTGGTGGACAGACCGATATTGTTCAAGTACTAACGACATTGCCAGGATTTATTTCTACGGGAGACCAGGGCGGACAAGTCTTTGTTCGTGGAGGAAGTCCGGTTCAGAATAAAGTAGTACTCGATGGAATGATTGTCTACAATCCTTTCCATAGTATTGGGCTGTTTTCTGTTTTCGATACAGACATCATCTCGAATGCAGATGTTTATACAGGAGGATTCGGAGCCCAATTCGGCGGAAGAATTTCTTCGGTAATCGATATCACCACGCGCGATGGAAATAAGAAAGGCCACGATGGTAAGATAGGATTTAGTCCGTTTGGAGGAAAAGTACAATTGGAAGGCCCGTTGAAAAAATTGACTAAAAGCGGAAGTGGTATCTCTTACATTCTTAGCGCGAAGAACAGTTACTTGGATAAGACCTCTCCACAGGTTTATCCGTTCGTGAACGACGGAAATGGATTGCCTTTTAGCTATACAGATCTATACGGAAAATTATCGTTCGGAGGTTCGAACGGTAGTAAGTTCAATCTATTCGGATTTTCATTCGACGATAAGGTAACGAAGTACCAGGCTCTCTCTAATTTGAATTGGAAAAATGTCGGTGCGGGTGGAAACTTTGTGGTTGTTCCGACCAGCTCGCCGGTTCTGATCAACGGAAATTTCGCTTGGAGCAAATACAACATTCTACTTCAAGAAGAGTCTGTTGCCGATCGTAAAAGCGGTATTACATCTTTTAATTTCGGCTTGGACTTTAATTACAGCCTGGGTAAGGATGCAATTAAGTACGGCGTTGAAGTGGTTGGATTCTCAACCAATTACAATACGTTTAATCCGCTTGGAGTGCGCATAGATATTGAGCAAAACACAACCGAACTGAATGGTTTTATTTCTTACAAATACAACAGGAAGAAGTTAATTATCGAACCAGGATTTCGCGTGCAGTATTACAGTGCGCTGTCTGCGGTATCACCTGAGCCGCGAATTGGTATGAAGTACAGAGTGAATGAACGCTTACGTTTAAAGACTGCTGCTGGATTGTATTCTCAGAATCTAATGGCAACAAATAGCGACAGAGATATTGTGAATCTGTTTTACGGTTTCTTAGCTAGTCCAGATGAAATTCAAAATACAATAACACGTCCAGATGGAACGGTTAAAGATGTTACAAACTCGCTGCAGAAAGCATCGCATTTGGTAACAGGATTTGAATTCGATATTACCGACGAGTTGAATTTAAATGTGGAAGGATATTTAAGAAATTTCAAGCAAGTCACCAATACGAACCGAAATAAGATTTTCCCAGACGACGCAGATAATCAGGACAAGCCAGAGTTACTTCGCAAAGATTTTATCTTGGAAAGTGGATTTGCAAAGGGTATTGATGTTGTTTTGAAATACGCAACGAAACACTCGAATGTGAATGTGGTTTATTCTATTATGAATGTAGATCGATGGGATGGTTTACGTTGGTATGACCCTGTATTCGATCGCAGACACAATGTGAACGTTGTTGCATCGCATTCGTGGGGAAAGAACGACTCGTGGGAGATGAGCGCTCGTTGGAATTTAGGAAGTGGACTTCCATTTACGCAAACGCAAGGTGGTTACGAACCCCCAACCTTGAGCGGCGGAATTTCAACGGATTACATTTACACCAATTCGAGCACTTTGGGAATTCAATATGCTCCTTTAAATGAAGGAAGATTGCCTTGGTACCACCGTTTAGACGCGAATATTCGCAAGACATTTAAATGGGATAAATCTACCTTGGAAATGAACTTCGGCTTAACCAATGCTTACAACCGAGCGAATGTTTTTTACATTGACCGTGTAACATCGAAACGTGTGAATCAATTGCCAATGCTTCCTTCTATCGGAATTGAGATGTCTTTCTAGTCGTTTCTCTTTCCTACTAAATACACCCCTGCAAAAATGAGCAGGGCGAACAAAATCTTTTCTAAGGTGATACTCCCTGTGTGGTCTTGATTGCCTATTCCAGCAAACAAAAACGCGAACACTCCGGCCAATAATGGTTGAAGGTAAATGTACGCGCTAGTAACTGTTGGAGAAACTTTGCTTAGCGCATAAATATTCAAGAGATAGGCTAGGAAGGTTACAGCAATAACAATAAACGCTAGACTGAGCCAATGCAATGGAGTTAGTGTACCCCATGCAATTGCACTTGCGTCTGAAAACCCAATGGGTAGTATGAAAATTAATCCGGCAGCAAAGACCCATGTAATTGCAGTAATCGGTTTGTATTTTTTCATTAATCTTGGCGCAGTAGTCAGATAAAGCCCATAAGAAAGCGAGTTAATCAGAATGTACAAATCTCCTTTTAGGTAATCGGAACTGGCCTCGAAAGGTGCACGCAAGAGAATAATTCCAAGGGCTCCGATGGAACCAAGAAGTATCCCCGCAGTAGTCATGAGCGATGGCCATTTCCTTTTTCCAACAAAATAAAGTATGGCCACCAAAATAGGATTGGTGCACATAATAATGGATGCGTTCACGGGCGTTGTAAGTGCTAGACCATTGAAGAAGAACAATTGGTTGGTAGCAACACCGGTTAATCCGCAAAAAAGAAAAAGAGGGATATCTCGAAGTTTTGGAAATTCAAGGAACTTAAAAGAAACCAAGAAGAAGAGTGCAAGCGCTCCAGATACGCGCAATACAATGAATGCATTCGGGCCAATAGGATTAGGCATGACCCATTTGGCAATAATGTAGTTCGCGCTGTAAATAAGCGCTACTGCGAATAAAGCAAGATGAGCACCGAAGTTCTTGTTTTGTGCCACAGGGCAGAGTTATTTCTTTTGGAGAAATACCTTAGCTGCTGCAACAGTTTTGGGTGCGTTGCCAATGAATATCTGATTATTGAAAAGCATGACAGGACGCTTCAAAAAAGTATATTCTTTCAAAATGTATTTCTTGTACTCTAATTCAGAAAGCGTTTTTTCATTCAAACCTAATTCACGGTACTTCAATGCACGACGGCTGAACAACGCTTCGTAACTGCCGGCAAGTGCGTGCATTTCGTTCAATTGTTCTTCCGAAATAGCGGAAGTTTTAATATCCTGAAGTTCTGTTCCTTTAGGAAGCGGGCTCAATTCTTTGATGATATTCTGACAAGTGCCGCAATTTGCGAGGTGGTAGATTTTTTTCATGTTGCAAAAGTTAATTTGAAAGGTGTGCGTCGAAATTACACCGCATAAGCTTGCTACAAATTACATTTTCGAAATAAAGTTTTCAATAGCTTTTGGAAAATGTTCAATCTCTAGTGCGCGAACTTTTTGCTCAATTTCGCTTGCGGAACAATTTTCAACGTTGGCCTTGGCTTGAAAAAGAATTTTCCCTTTGTCGAATTCTTCATTCACCAAATGAACAGTTATGCCGCTTTCGGTCTCTTGAGCTTCATGAACAGCCTCATGCACGAAATGCCCATACATACCTTTCCCTCCGAATTTCGGAAGCAGGGCGGGGTGTATGTTAATGATTCTGTCTGCGAAGGCTTTAACCAAATTAGTTGGAACTAACCAAAGAAACCCGGCAAGAATGACAAAATCTATTTCTCTTCTTTGAAGTTCATTCACGAACTGATCTGAAGTTTTGAAATTCTCTTTCGTTAATTGAAGCGAATCGATTTCGTTGTCTTTTGCTATTTGAAAAACGCCTGCCTCTGCCTTGTTGCATGCTACAAGAGAGACGTGAACCGACGTGTTTTTAAAGTATTCAATGATATTCGCGGCGTTGCTTCCAGCCCCAGACGCTAAAATGGCAATGTTCATGAATTTGAATTCGAGAGTATGAGTTGATTTAATTCTTTTTTAACGAGGTAGGTGAGTCGCGGCTGCATGTTAAGAATGATCTGAAGTTCAGAATTCAATTCATGTCGATCTAATGTTTTTGCCCGCTGCTCTATGCGCTCGAGAAGAACTCCCGTCTTGTTAAGTCCGAAGAGTTTGAAAGACGATTTCAGTGTGTGAGTTATGGCTGAAATTTGGTCAAGGTTATTTTCATTGAGCGCAAATTTGAGTTCGTTGAAGTGTTTTTCAATTTGATCCAGAAAAACCGTGGTCATACGAATCATCTGCTCTTTCGAACCATTCATGAGCGTCTGCAGATTATCGAGGGAGATTTGTTCTGAATTGTGCCCTTCGGATTTTGAATTATTCTCTGTAAGAAAAATTATTTTCTCACGTAAGAACTCAGGATTATAAGGTTTGGTAATGTATTCATTCATTCCGGCCTGCCAGCATTTTTCTTTTTCGCTCTCTAGAGCATTAGCCGTTAATGCAATAATTGGAACATTCGATCTAAGTTCTGAGCGAATGGCAATGGCAGCGGCTACACCGTCCATTATAGGCATCTGAATGTCCATGAGCACAATGTCGAGCTCTAAGTTACTAACCGCTTTTACGGCCTCCTCACCGTTTACGGCAATGTGAATGTTGGCGTTCCATTTTTTCAAAATGGTGACAGCTAAAAAGCGATTGAGTTCATTGTCCTCAACGATCAAAACATTTTTTCCTTTTAAGTCTGAAGGAACAACAGTGGCCTCGTTTTTTACTTGCTCTGATGCTTCTGACATGGTTACGGAAAATTGGAATGCAGAGCCAACATTCTTTTCACTTTCAACGGTTATTTCACCACCCAATAATTCTGAAATTGATTTTGAAATGGCAAGACCCAATCCTGTACCACCGAATCTGCGCGTAATCGTATTGTCTTCTTGTGAAAAGAACTCAAATATTGATTTCAGTTTATCCTGATCAATACCAATACCTGTGTCGGTAACCCTGAAGCAAAATTTATTATGCTTTCCTTTCTTCTCAAAAGTAATTTTAAGAGATACTTTTCCTTTATCAGTAAATTTTATTGCGTTTGAAATGAGGTTATTCAAGATTTGCCCGAGTCTTGTTGGGTCTCCGAATAACCATTTAGGCATATCACTCGGATAATCAACACTGAATGCAATTCCCTTTTCGTCGGTTCTTAGCAGGTAAGTGGTGTACAACGGATCTAGAATAGATCTTAAGTCGAATGGAATAAATTCCGCCGAGAATTTTCCGCTTTCCAATTTCGACATGTCAAGAATGTCGTTCACAATAACCATTAAGCTTTTCGAAGAAGACTGAATGGCTCTAACATATTGTTGCTGTGTTTCAGAAATTTCAGTGTCAGCAAGAATTCCCGACATTCCGGAAATCGCACTTATCGGAGTGCGAATCTCGTGCGAAATATTTGCTAAAAAGAGTTTCCTTGTTTCAAGTGATTCTTCGGCCTTCTGACGTGATTCGTCAAGTTGCTTCTCAAATTCTTTTCGTTCGATAGCTGTATTCGTTAGAATTTCCCCAATGCGCAGAATGTCATCGTCGTTAATCTCTTTTTCAGGACTAATTGTCCGAATAGCGTCTTTGATGTTGTCGATTAATGCTCGTTGGCGAGCTGCTTCTTCGAACAAAAGTGCGTTTTTCTCAAAGAGCTCTTCACCGCTTAATTTCATTGCACGATCAACAAGTTCTCTGTTGCTATCATATAAAGAATAACTTTGATTAATGCTTTTCAGAAAATTGAAAAGGTGTTCAGGAATTTCCCCTCGAATATTCAAGTATTTTTTTACTTGTCGTTTCAAAAGAGGGTGCAATGAATCAAAGGTCATATTCTCTCTTTAAAGGTAGTTATGGTCATTGTTTGATTGTGCAATGAATTTATGCCATCGGAGGAAGGACAAATTTCTCCATTGCTATAAAAACCACAAAAAGTCGATTCTTGATTGTAGGTATCCGTTACCGCTTCAATCTCTTCTTCGGTTCTGTTTTGCATAACGAGCTTTCTTCCCACACAGGAAACCATGAGGGTTAAATCTGGATTCTCATGCTCATGAAGGCGGCTTGAAGATGCGGCAATGCTGGCGCTGTCAATGACACGGTCGAAGTTTGCTATCATAAACTGAACCTTAGAACCGACAGGAACATTTCCAGCGAAGACCATGCTTTGATTTTCTTCGTTAATGGAAAGAATGGTTCGCACCAACTTCGTTCCATCGGGTTTCAAAATACAAAGAGGGAACAGCAAAGCTGCACCAGGTAATTCATTTGCGCGTTCGCCTAAATATTTCTTATAAAGTTCAAGTGCGTTGGTGTCATCTAAATCGAATAGAACATTTTCTTCAGACTTGGTAACCAAGCGTAACGGTCCAAACAAATCCCATCCGTCGTTTGATCCGTAGCCAACATCGATTGCATCTCCATACAAACCAAGGGCAACAACCATGTTTTCAGAAATAATATCGTTTAATCCGACTTGCGTTTTTGCAAAACGCGCTGAATCGCCAGCTAATCCGCCTGTTACGGCAATATGACTTGGTAGGTTTTTAGAGATGCCCGCAATTAAGTGATCTCCGTTCATATGACCGCCTTCTGAAAAAACTAAGACATGTTTCAAGTCTTCGGTCAAAAGCTCTTGAGCTAGCTCGATTCCTATTTGTTCGGCATCTCTGCCAGCAATGTTCTCTTTGGTTGAAATGCGTATGGGCGTATTTTCAAAATAGATGGCAGTAGCAGATGCTGAATTTTCGAACATTTCATTTCCGTGAATTTCTCCTGAGGTACTAACAAGAACAATATTGGCATTCGGATATGCTTGATGAAGGTTTTCGTAGTATTTACAGTTTTCAATGATGTCGATACCGGCAAAAACTAAAACGAGCTGAGCACCTTTGAGTTGAATTTTTGACAAGTCCCAATCTTTTGTAACGGTCCATTGAAGTTGCTCTGTTTTCATAGTTTCTAGTGATTGGAACTTCGAATATACGAATTAAAAGGGTGCCTTGGAATTGACTATAGTCAGAGGCTAAACTAACAGGTGATTTCTGCTATCTTTACACTCGTATTTTATAAAACTTTAGATTGAAAATTACATGTCAATTTCCGTAAGTCAGGTAGTGAAAATGTTCGGCACTCAAACCGCCTTGAATGGCGTTTCTTTTGAAGCGAACAAGGGAGAGGTTATTGGCTTCTTAGGTCCGAACGGTGCGGGTAAGAGCACCCTAATGAAAATTATCACCGGTTATATTCCGTGTAACTCAGGTAAAGTTTCCGTTTGTGGATTTGATGTGAACGAAAAACCGCTGGAAGTTAAGCGTCGCGTGGGCTATTTGCCAGAGCACAACCCCTTGTATACAGACATGTATGTGCGCGAGTATTTAACTTTTGCGGGCAGCCTTCATGGCGTGAAAAATTTGAAGAACAGAGTGGAAGAGGTAATTGCTTTAGTTGGATTAACCCCGGAAGCACACAAGCCCATTCAACAACTGTCGAAAGGATACCGTCAGCGTGTGGGATTGGCTCAGGCCATTATTCATGATCCAGAAGTGTTGATTCTTGACGAACCTACCAGTGGTTTAGATCCGAATCAGATAGCAGATATTCGAGAAATTATTATTCAAATGGGGAAGGAAAAAACGGTTCTGCTTTCTACGCACATTATGCAAGAAGTCGAAGCCATGTGTTCACGTGTCGTAATTATAAGCAAGGGAAATGTAGTGGCGAATGCGCCAGTAAATGAGTTAATGGCGTCTGACCAAAAATTGGAACAAATATTTAAAGAACTGACAACGAAATGATAATGGTTGCGACTATTGGTGGAGTTTTAAAAACCATACTTTGGATTTTTATTATTTCAGGAATTATTCAATTCTTAGTGAAATTCACCGCGAATTATGCTGTGCGGAAAGTGAACGATGAAGTAAAGAAGAATCAAAGAAACGAGAGCGCCTCTCAGGCGGCGAGAAATAACCCAAAGTCGGGAAATAAGACTCCAGACAGTGAATATGTAGATTTTGTTGAAATAAAAGATCAAGAATAACATGAATAAATTTTTGAAATTGTCTTGGCCACATGCAGTGGCAATTCTTTCACTCGTGATTTTGTCGAGTGTTTATTTTTCGCCACTTTGGCAAGGTTACGACCTCGATCAAAACGATATTGTACAATGGAGAGGTATGTCTCAAGAGCTTTCAAATTATCGTGAACTTCACAACGAAGAAGCCTTGTGGTCGAACTCCATGTTCGGAGGAATGCCCGCGTATCAAGTTTCAACAGAACACAACGCCAACTTGCTTCGCCCGATTTTACTGGTTCTTCGTTTAGGTTTACCGGGTGCAATTGGAACTTTATTCTTGTGCTTCTTGGGGTATTACATACTGGGATTGTGCCTTCGCCTGGGTCCTTGGTATAGTCTCGTTGGCGCGATAGCTTTCGGATTCGCAACCATTACCATTTTGTATCTCGGCGCAGGACATACGGGAAAAGTTACCTCTATCGCATTTCTAGCACCGACCCTCGGTGGATTCATTCTTGCTTTTCGAGGCAGAGCCTATTTGGGAGGTGCCATCTTTATGCTTTTCCTTGGGTTGAACATTGCTGCGAATCACCTGCAAATGACTTACTATTTGGCATTCTTGCTAGTGGCTGTTGCTGTTGGAGAATCAATCCGTTTAGTTCTTGCAAAACAATTTAAAGCATTAGGTATGTCATTGGCCGTGTTGGCGGTTGCCAGTGTTGTTGCTGTTCTCCCAAGTGCCAGCAACCTCATGACCACCTTCGAGTACAGCAAATACACCACACGTGGTAGTTCAGACTTAACACTTAAGCCGAAAGAGAGTTCGAACATTGAACAAGAAGGTCTGAGCGGTTCGTACATTCTCGACTACAACTTCGCCTCTGGAGAACAATGGTCATTGTTAATCCCGAACGCCAAGGGAGGCGCGTCTTCTGCAATTGGTGACAAAAACAAAGACGCCATTCCGAATGCTGCGAAAGGAAACAAGAACGTGAATAAATTCAAAGATGATTTAAAGGGCACGAACTCTTATTGGGGGGCGCAACGCTTCACAGGAGGTGCGTTCTATTTCGGTGCGGCAATTATGACTTTGTTCATCTTGGCTTTTGTTGGATTGAAAGACGGAATCAAATGGCCGTTCCTTGTGATTACTTTATTGGCATTGGGATTATGTTTGAAAGAAATGACTGGATTGAATTCGATGTTCATTGAAAAAATTCCGATGTACAACAAATTCCGCGATTCGAAAATGATCTTGGTGCTCATTCAAGTCATGGCAGCCGCTATGGGAATGATGTTCTTGAAGAAATTGGTAGAAGGTGAGATTGCCTGGGGCGAAAAAGGAAAGAAAATTTTGACAGGAGCAGTAGCCTTATTCGCAATAGTAATCATGTTTTTATATGTAAGCCCGAGTTCAACGGGAACTATGATTAGTCCGCAAGAACAAGAGCAATTCGATCAGATGGCGAAAAGTGGACCGAAAGAACAAGCAGCCATGGTTGAAGACTATAGCGTTGCCTTGCAAGATGTTCGCGCTGAAATTTTTAAGGCAGATGCTAAGCGTTCGTTGTTCTTGGTAATCCTGATTTCGGGCGGAGTGCTGGCGCTTTTATACGTGAAAAAAGACAAATTGAAATTGGCTATTCTTCCGATTGTGGGAGTAATAGTTTTGTTCGATGGATTCAGCGTTTCAAGACGTTATTTGAATTTGGAAAAAGAAAAAGGAGCGTACAAGAAGTTTGTCACGCTAGAAGAAAAAGAAATTCCTGTTAAACCAAGTGCTGCTGATTTTTCGATTCTCGATTTGGAAAAACCTGCTGTTGCAGATTTCGATAATAAATCGAATGAATTGGAACAAGCTTTAACGAATTCGGGTATTTATGATCATATTAAGACAAAAGGAGCATTGAAGGAAGTTGCTAATTTCGGCACGCTTCAATTGAACTCTGATTTCCGTGTGGCTCGTTTAGGCAATCCATTCAACGATGCCGAGACTTCGTTCTTCCACAAGAGCATTGGTGGTTACCACGGTGCTAAGCTGAAGCGCATTCAAGAAGTTATCGATTTTCATTTAGCTGAAGAGTTAGACAGCGCCCTTGCTTATTTGCAAGCCGGAACATACGATTCATTGGGTGGAAGTCTTTCCATATTGAACATGCTGAACACCAAGTATTACATTGGCAACCCTGAGCAACCAGCCATTCCAAACAAATTCGCCATGGGTAATGCGTGGTTCGTTTCTCAAGTAAAAACTACCAACAACAGCGACGAAGAAATCGTTGCGTTGGGTGAAATAGACGCGAAGTTGGAAGCCACTACACAAACTACTTTCACGACACAATTTCATGCGGCGCAAAGCGCAGTTGATAGCACTGCTTCAGTTCGCATGTTGGCATACGAAACCAAAGTATTGCGTTACGAAGTGAACAACACTTCAGCCGAAGCACAGCCTGTTGTGTTCAGTGAAATTTACTATCCAGAAGGTTGGATTTGCAGAATAGATGGAAACGAGGTAGATGCAGCACGTGTGAACTATGTCCTGCGCGGAGCCATGGTTCCTGCCGGAACACACACCGTTGAATGGTCTTTCGAACCGAAGGTTTGGGAGAAAGGAACTACCATTTCTTACGCAGGTTCAGCATTACTTTTTGCATTGCTTGGCCTTGCCGGATTTATGGTTTATAAGGAAGAGAAGAAAGCGTAATCACATAACGGGTTTCTCGTGATGCGTGAGATTCTGAACCAACAACGCAACATTGATGAGGATTTACTTGTCGAGAAGAGTTTTATGTTTCAAGGAGGCAATCAAGAAGAAGAGCCAGAAAATGAGAAAAATGAT
>CAIZGX010000080.1 GCA_903932685.1 uncultured Bacteroidota bacterium
GTTCAGAACTTGGGACACTATTTCCCCATTAACGATCACATAGATACGAGGATGTTGTTTGATGTCTATACAGGGGGGTCTTGGAGTGTGAAGAATATAACAAACTACAAAACGCGCTACAAGTACCAAGGGTCTTTCAATATTTCCAGAACCGTTAACAAGACTGGTTTCCGCGAGTTGCCGAACTATTTACAGCAGTCGACTTTCAATATTCGTTGGAATCACTCGCAAGATCCGAAGGCACGTCCGAACGAATCGTTCAACGCGAATGTGAATTTGGGAAGTTCTCAGAATTTCAGAAATAACTTGAACGCTACGCAACAAGACTTCTTAACGAGCACCTTCAACTCTGCGGTGCAATGGTCGAAGTCGTTTCCGGGAAAACCTTTTTCGTTGGCGCTCTCTGCGAATCACACGCAGAACACGCAATCGCGATTGGTGCAGATTACTCTGCCGTCTGCAGCGTTCAACGTGTCGCGTATTAATTTGTTGAAGAAGGTCTTTCCGAAATCTCCCATTGGAATTAACGCATCATTGAATACCGAGCAGCAGTTGTCGGCCTATGAGCAACAGTTCGGACAGTTGACCATGAGTGAATTGTTGAACAAAGCAACCAGTGGGGTTCGTATGAATACCACCGCGAGTACCTCTTGGAAGTTGGGACAGTTTTTAACCTTGAATCCGTCTGCAACTTTTACGGGTTATGGAACCTGGAAAGTGGTTTCTCCGATTAACGACGCGCAATTGGATACGGTTGCAGGATTCAAAGCAGCGGGGAATTGGTCTACTCAGATTTCAGCGAATACCCGTATTTACGGAACGTTTGTGAGGAAGGGCGCGAAGAAGTTGAAAGCGGTTCGACACATGATTCAGCCGAACGTGGGGTTCTCGTACACGCCTTATCAGAATTTTCAGCAGTTTGGATATTACGGAGTGAACGGCGAGTTCTTGGGTTATTCGGCGTTCGATGCGGCAAGGTTTGCACCAACGAGTTCTTCTCAGACCGCGAACATGAATTTTTCTATTAATCAGAATATTGAAGCGAAGGTTCGCGATGAATCTTCAGCGAAGGTTTCATACAAGAAGGTGAAGATCATTGATAGTTTTAGAACGAGCGCCTCGCGCAACTTCATGGCCGATTCGTTGCAGTGGAGCAACGTGAATTTCTCGGCCTTTACATCGGTTGGGAAATTCTTAACCATGAACTATTCTTCTTCTTACAGCATGTACGATCGCGATTCGTTGGGACGGAAGATTGATACATTTTTGAATGAATCGCGAAAAGGAATTGCGCGCATGGAAGGCACCAATTTAGCATTGGGAATTGTTGTGCGCAGCAAGCAGGCGAAGCCCAGTACGAATCAGACAGCGGCTAATCCGGCGGTTACGCCTCAGCAACAAGAGATTCTTTCTACCAACGAGGCGTCGCTTATAGACTTTAATGTGCCTTGGAATTTAAGTGTGAATTACAATTTGCGTATGAGTAAGAAGTGGTTGGTTGATCAACAGCGCGACAGCTCTATCTATACGCAGGCGGTGACTTTCATGGGCGATGTTGCTTTCGCGAAACGCTTGGCGTTGAGCTTCAACGGCGGATACGATTTCAACGCGAAGGAAATGACTACGACCACGATTGGACTTCACGTAGATCTTCACTGTTGGGAGTTAAGTGCGAACGTGGTACCGTTCGGACTTCGTCAGAGTTATTACATTCAGCTGAATATTAAATCTCCTTTGCTGCAAGATCTGAAATTGCAGAAACGCGGGAATTTGGGAGAGGATTATTTGCTCTATTAGAGCAAGAATGCGCAGAGCGCGAATGTCTGCGACGAATGTTACGAAGTAACGAATGCCCGAAGGGCTAATGTCTTCGACGAATGCCTTTCAGGCGAATGTTTTCAACGAATGCTTCGCGAGGGTCCGGTGGACTAGGGTTGCGGAGCAACGAATGTCTTTTGATTTCCTGTTTACTTAACACATTGCGTTGGCGTTTTTACATCCTCGGACGTTGGAAATGCCCCTTTACTTTAGAGTCCTTCCATCATTATAAAGAAAATATCCTCGCTTTATAAGGCTGAATTTCTCTTATATGTTGCAACTCATGTCTTGACCACAGCATAAGGGTGACTTTATTTTCCCCTCACAAGATGGACATTTTGAAATCTGAACGACTGTTCCATTGTCTAAGGTCAAATGATCATTCTGCAGTGGTAGGTCGCACTTTCCACAACTTGCTTTTACGGACATGCCGCACTTGTTGCATTCGTATGTATTCATAAATTTATTTTTTTTTCTAAGTTAGTCTTGTTCACTTCAACTTTCACGTGCAATATAATTAACCTTTTTATATTTCCAATTACGAATTCTGATAGCCATCGGCAGGAATAGCGAAGTTCAAATAACGCAGTTCCAATGACGAAGTAACAAATACCTTCTATTTATTCATCGCCTGCTCTTCTGTCTGTCGACGATTTTTGCTTGACATTTACAAATAACTTAACCACCATTTTCCTTTGTGAGCTTGTTTATACGCGTCAAATTTTTTGCATACTGGATAAAGCAAAGCAATAACAAAAATCCAAACAGCATAGATCACCCAAAGTGGAAAACCATATCCTTTTAATTCAGGTAATTCAGTTAACCAATCTTCTAATATCATTATTTTCCATCCAAACCCTGATAATTGGGCAAAAACAAGAGCAATTAGATGTACTAAATACAAATGCACGATGTAGTAGAAAAAAGGGACTCTTCCAAAAGTGCTAAAAAATTGAACCACTTTGCCTTTCAATTTTTCTGAATTTGCCAAGAAAAGAAATGCCACTCCCAATGTCATTAATAGGTAGTTTAGAGATGGAGGATATTTGCTAGGATTTAAAAACGAAATCAAGTTTTTAGACCAAACGCCGTAATCTTTATAATCTAGTGGGTCGCCGTATAAATTAGTAAATCTTAAAATTAAAAATGCGAGTAAGGCTAAAATTCCAATAGTATTAAACAGCTTCTTTCTTTTTTCAGCGGCATACGATTTATCATAAAAAGCACCAACATAATATCCCAAGGCCATTACGGCAACCCATGGTATTATTGGATAATCAACAATAAATTCAACGCCATCTGTTATTTTGAAAATATTACATTCGTGAAGTATTGCCCAAAACAGATTGCCATTATAGTGCACACTATCGAATAGGTTATGTCCAACAATAAGGAGTAAGCTAAAAACCAAAATAAATTTACGTGGCAGATGGACTAATGCAGCTAATACAATCATACTAATTCCTAAAGACCAAATAACAGATAGCCCTGGACTTTTAAAAGAAAGGTCGAAATACCATCCAAAATTAACAATGGTCATTTCGATAAAAACCAACCAAATCCCACGTTTTAAAAGAAAACTTGACAATTCACTTTTAGCTTTTCTTTTTCCAACCATAAAGGCAGAAGTTCCTGCAAGAAAACAGAAAATTGGCGCGCAAAAATGCGTGACAAACCTAGTAAAAAATATTGGTAAGGTACTTTGTGTTGGGTCTGCAGGGTCAAAAAAGAAAGCGGAATAATGAAAATAATCTCTGGTGTGATCCAGTGCCATAATTACCATAACCAAACCTTTTAATAGGTCAATAGATTCGATTCTGGATTTTGTAAGTGTCGGCATAATAAAGGTTATGAGAGTTTTTATCTCTTTCGAAATTGCGTTAAATTCTTGATTCTTCGATAGGGGTACACATAACGGTTTCAGGCATGGCTATGTGGCGGATTTTTAGTACAAAAGTTTCAATAGAATTACTGCCAATGAACATTGCGCAAATGTTTCATAGAAGCACTTCAGCCGCCATATTGCCAAACCGATGTTCCACGCTGCTTTAAGTTGTAATGTTCTAATATTCTTTTTCGTGTAATTTATTTCTTAATAAAGATATAACCAGCTTTAGTTGCACCCCA
>CAIZGX010000081.1 GCA_903932685.1 uncultured Bacteroidota bacterium
ATCCTGAGCCAGGATCAAACTCTCCATTGTAAATTGTTCAATCTTGTGGCTCAATAATTTAACCTGTTATCTGCTGCATTATATCAAAGAACTTTTTCTATTATTTCACTCCCTACTTTCGACCTCTGTCGAAACGGGCGGCAAACATACAACTACTTTTTGGTCCACACAAACTTTTCTCAAAGATTTTCATCTTTATTAATTTTGTGAACCGAATCACTTTTTTCAAATCTTTTTCACAACATTCTTTAATGTTTCCTTCAAAGCGGGTGCAAATGTACTACTGTTTTTCACATACACAACAAAAAAACACAATAAAAAAAACAACTGCCCCTTAAACCACTCAAATGCAACATCTTTCAACCTAAAAAAAACAAATGAAAACTATTTTATTCAATACGAACGCTGATCTTTAAAAGCTTCACTCCATTTCAATAACAAAAAAAACATGCGCCTGATCTCTACTACCTTTGAAAATGCTTAGAGAAAAATATTAAAATGAATAACTCCAAATCCTCAATAACAGAATTACACCAAGAAATAAGATCCGACTTAATTGCAATAGCTTCCGAAAAAAGAAAACTTTCTACGTGTAGCTTTTTCAAACACGAACTTAAATGTCATGGAGTAAGAAATCCCGATTCTCAAAAAATTGGAAAGAAATATATCGCAATTCTGAAAACCGAGAAAAAAGAATTGGTCTGGGGACTCTGCGAAAAACTATTTCAAGATGAATTCTTGGAAGAAAGTTTACTCGCTTGTCAGATTTCTTTTTCTCAAAAAAAACAATATGAGTTAGCCGATTTCAAGATATTCGAACGTTGGGTTTTGCTTTACATTAATAATTGGGCCGAATGCGACACCTTCTGCAACAAGGTCATTGGTGAAATGCTATTTAAGTTCCCCTCTCTTGTTTCGGAAGTAAAAAAATGGAGCCTTTCACCAAATCTCTGGGCTCGAAGAGCAAGCGCAGTGAGCTTTATATACCCAGGAAAGAAGAACACTTATTCCAATGAGCAATTTGAAATTGCTTTGATGCTCCTCGAAGATCATGAGGATATGGTTCAAAAAGGATATGGCTGGATGCTAAAAGTGCTCAGTCAAGTTAGACAACAAGAGGTGTTTGATTTCGTTCAAACATATAAAGCAAGAATGCCTCGAACCGCTCTTCGCTATGCTATTGAGAAAATGGACGCCCATTATCGGACCGAAGCGATGCGCAAATAATTCACTTAAAAAAGACTTTGCCTTCTTTACCCAATTGGTAGTACTCCCTGAAAGGATCTTCTTCCAGCAATAATTTTCCATATGCACCTTCATGCGCCCAAACTTGGTGAGATAACGCTGAGCTCATCAGAAAGCCAGCTCTTGTTAATGCGCTTGTTTCGCCCACTTGCGCACCAACGATGACTTTCATTCCCAACTCCAATGCCTTCTTACCCATGGCTATACTGTTGATTAGTCCTCCGCACTTCGATACACGGAGATTCACAATCACATTCTGTGGACTTTCTATTTTCAACAAATCGGAATATTGACAGACATGCTCATCAAGGATAATAGGGTAAGCCAATAAATGACTCATCTGGTTAATGCCATTCCAATCGGGAAATTTCAAAGGCTCCTCCACCCCATTCAAGACAAGGGGAAGTTCATTCAAATAAGCAATGCTCTCTTCAACATTGTTCCACATGTTATTTGCATCGACGCGAATTTCAGCTTGAGAATTATTATTAAGTATATAAGTTATACGCTCTGAATCCAAACGAACATCACCGTTCAACTTCAATTTAAAACTTGACATTTCATTTTCTAAATGCCAATCACAT
>CAIZGX010000082.1 GCA_903932685.1 uncultured Bacteroidota bacterium
AAGATTCTCTATAGGTCTCAGTTCGGTGATGACGAGATTATTTATGGGCACATTGTGCTAACAAGATAATTCCAGTTTTGTTATAGGAAATTTCTGCATAACACCTTCTGCTTTCAAACCTATATCAACATTCGAAAAAACAAAAGTTTGGATTCAATTTCAGATTGAATTTATAAGAAAATCACATACATACTATTTGCGCATCTTTAATTCAAAAATGAACTTTGAAAATAAAAAGGCGCATGAAAAATTCTTTTCTTTCTCGTGATCAAAGAGTCAGCATTCTCATTTGGATTTCACTCGCTGTTTTTTACTTAACCTATAAAGAAATCGCTGCTTTCTATTATCCAACAAGCACTATAATTATTCAATACGATTCTCTTGTATCCGAAATCATTGATACTGCTCAGTTTCAGAATAACACAAATTTTCAAAAAGAACAAATCGTCTCGCTTGAAATTAACAGTGCCGACTCTGCAGATCTTATGAAACTAAAGATCCCCGGATATTTAATCTCGAAAATTCTCGTTTATCGTGAGCAGCTTGGTGGATATTCAAGTAGTTTTCAACTCTTAGAAATCTATCACTTTCCCGAGTATGTTTTTGAACGAATTCACCCAATACTTCAAGTAGACACTTCACTAATTCTACCCCTTGGCATTAACACCAAATCAGAGGAAGAGCTTGCGCTTCACCCCTATTTGAGTTTCAAAGAAGCAAAAGTCATTGTGCTTTTCCGCAAGAATAACGGAAACTTTAAGAACCAAGATGATTTCAACAAAATTATTGCACTGCCTGAGGAAACGAAAGACCGATTAAAACCTTATCTTGCGAAGGATTTTCAATCGTATGCAAACACTTCAGGAAAGAGTCCGTGAACTCATTATAGACACCCCCAATTTCCCAATCGAAGGGATAATTTTCAAAGACATTTTACCTCTTTTCCGAAATACGAATCTCGTTAAAGAGTTGGTTTTGGAAATGGCCAATGAACTCCGGGTGTATCATCCAACAGCTCTGGTGGCAATGGAAAGCAGAGGCTTTTTATTGGGAATGCCACTTGCATTAGAGCTTGGAGTGCCCTTTGTTTGCATTAGAAAAAAAGGCAAACTTCCAGGAGCTGTTTCAGGCATTTCGTATTCGTTAGAATACGGAAATGCTGAGATTGAAATTCAGAAAACAGCATTAACATCAAACGATCGCGTTGTGCTTCATGACGACGTTCTTGCAACCGGTGGGACGGCCCATGCAGCAGCACAGCTAATAAAAAGCACAGGCGCCGAATTAGTAGCCTTTTCATTTCTAATGGAATTAAATTTTCTAAAAGGAAGGGAAATCGTTGGATTGAATAACGCTGCCATACATACTTTTGCAACGTATTAAAAAAACAGAAACTGAACCATGAACTTCAAACAAGAAGAAAGCGAAGCAATGATCTCGCAAATGGTGCGTGACTTCGCTGAAAAAGAAATCAGACCGCATGTCATGCACTGGGACGAAGAACAAATTTTCCCTAAAGAATTGTTTCGTGCAATGGGAGAGCTCGGTCTTATGGGCGTGCTTGTACCATCTGCTTACGGCGGCGCAGGGTTAGGCTACTATGAATACATCTCATGTCTCGTTGAAATATCAAAAGTTTGCGGATCTATTGGCTTAAGTGTTGCTGCGCACAATTCGCTTTGCACCAATCATATTTTAGAATTCGGAAACGAGGAACAAAAGCAAAAGTATCTTCCAAAATTAGCTTCAGGGGAATGGATAGGCGCGTGGGGATTAACCGAAGCGAATACGGGATCTGACGCTATGCGCATGAAGTGCACTGCTGTTAAAGACGGAGAATACTGGGTCATTAACGGTGCTAAAAACTGGATTACCCACGGCATTAGCGGAGAAGTAGCTGTTGTGCTTGTAAGAACAGGTGATCTGCTCGATTCTCATGGGATAACAGCATTTATTGTTGAAAGAAATACACCGGGATTCAGTGGAGGAAAAAAGGAAAATAAATTAGGAATGCGTGCCTCAGAAACAGCAGAACTAATTTTTGAAGATTGCCGAATTCACGAAAGTCAAATGTTGGGAAAGGTTGGCGAAGGATTCAGTCAAGCTATGAAGATTCTAGATGGTGGGAGAATTAGCATTGGAGCCCTTTCTTTAGGAATTGCTAAAGGTGCTTACGAAGCGGCCGTTCAGTATTCAAAAGAAAGAGAGCAATTTGGCAAACCTATTTCACAATTCCAGGCCATCGCATTTAAAATTGCGGATATGCGAACTGACATTGAGGCTGCGGAATTGCTTTTACTGCAGGCTGCTCATTTGAAAAATAGTAAAAGGAAACTTACTAAGGAATCGGCAATGGCAAAATATTATGCCTCTGAAGTCGCTGTAAGAGTGTCAACCGAAGCCGTTCAGATTTTTGGTGGGTATGGCTACACAAAAGACTTCCCAGTAGAGAAGTTTTACCGCGATTCCAAGCTTTGCACCATTGGTGAAGGCACCTCGGAAATCCAAAAAATAGTAATTTCTCGAGAAATTCTTAAATAAGATTTGGAGAATCGAAAAAGTTCATTACTTTTGTCGCCCAATTAAAGAAACAGAAAAGACATGTTAATTATTCCAGTAAAAGAAGGCGAAAGCATAGACAAGGCACTTAAGAAGTTCAAAAAGAAATTTGAAAGAACAGGTGTTGTAAAAGAATTGCGTGCTCGTCAACAATTCACTAAGAAAAGTGTTCGTCGTAGAGACGAAATCAAACATGCTGTTTACATTGCTGCAATGAAGCGTGAAGAGAATTCTTAATTGAATTGAACAATATTTATGAAAGGTCTTGGGTTATCCCAAGACCTTTTTTATTTTCACGAAGTGAACACTACTCCATTCTTTGAATACTTAACCAGCGAAAAGCGGTCT
>CAIZGX010000083.1 GCA_903932685.1 uncultured Bacteroidota bacterium
AGCTTTGTGCGGCTCAGATTTTTTGTAGAACATCTCACCATCAATCTCAACTCCTTTCTCGAATGACTTCTTCGCGTTGTCCCATGCACCACCTGCGTTCGATTGGAACATACCCATCAATACACCTGATACAGTTACACCTGCTAACAATCCACCCAATACTTCTGGACCGAAAATGAATCCAACAATTACCGGAGTAATCAATGCAATAGCTCCTGGAGCAATCATTTCACGAATAGATGCTTCAGTAGAAATAGCTACACACTTTTCGTATTCTGGTTTCGCTTTGTATTCCATAATTCCTGGAATCTCACGGAACTGACGACGAACTTCGTTCACCATATCCATAGCCGCACGTCCAACAGCTGCAATAGCCAAAGACGAGAAGATGAATGGAATCATTCCACCTACAAACAATCCAGCCAATACAGGTGCTTTGTAAATGTCAATCGCATCAATACCTGCAATTCCTACGAACGCTGCGAACAACGCCAATGAAGTCAATGCTGCAGATGCAATAGCGAATCCTTTTCCAGTTGCTGCAGTAGTGTTACCTACGGCATCTAAGTTATCTGTACGGTGACGAACTTCTTCTGGAAGTTGGCTCATTTCAGCAATACCACCTGCGTTATCTGCGATTGGTCCGAATGCATCAATAGCCAATTGCATGGCAGTTGTAGCCATCATACCTGCAGCTGCAATAGCCACACCGTATAAACCAGCGAACTCATAAGAACCATAAATACCAGCAGCCAATACTAAGATTGGAAGAACTGTAGATTCCATACCCACAGACAAACCTCCAATGATGTTTGTTGCGTGTCCAGTAGCAGATTGCTTAATGATAGACATTACAGGACGTTTTCCCATAGCAGTATAGTACTCAGTAATGATGCTCATTAAAGCACCAACCACAAGACCTACCATGATTGCCCAGAATACACCCATTCTAGTTACTTCAATACCACGAGCTGAATCTGTCCAAGACATTGTCTCTGGAAGCATCCAATTAACAATAAAGAATGAAGCAACCGCAGTAAGAACGATACTTGACCAGTTACCTAAGTTTAATGCGTTTTGAACGTTACCCATTTCGTCTTTCACACGAACGAACATCATACCGATGATAGAGAAAACAATTCCTAATCCAGCGATCAACATTGGCAATAAGATTGGAGCAATTCCACCGAAATCATCTTTCGAAATCAACTCTCTTCCCAATACCATAGTTGCTAAGATGGTTGCAACATAAGAACCGAACAAGTCAGCTCCCATACCCGCAACGTCACCTACGTTGTCACCCACGTTATCTGCAATAGTTGCTGGGTTACGCACGTCATCCTCAGGGATACCTGCTTCAACCTTTCCAACCAAGTCAGCTCCAACGTCAGCAGCTTTGGTATAAATACCTCCACCAACACGTGCGAACAATGCAATCGATTCAGCACCCAAAGAGAATCCCGCAAGAACCTCCAATGCTTTTTCCATTTCCACTCCGTTTACACTTGCACCAACAGACTTAACGTAGATTGTGTATAATAAAATGAACAATGAACCCAAGCCTATTACAGCTAAACCAGCAACACCAAGACCCATAACAGATCCTCCGGTGAAACTAACTTTCAACGCTTGTGATAAACTTGTGCGTGCAGCTTGAGTAGTACGAACGTTTGCTTTAGTAGCGATGTTCATACCAATATATCCTGCCAATGCAGAAAGCACAGCTCCAATAATAAATGAAATTGCAATAATTGGAGAAGATGTTTCTACTAGGGTTCCAGACCACGCCAAAAGCGCTCCTGCGATAACCACGAAGTAAGCCAACACTTTCCACTCTGCTTTTAAGAATGCCATAGCACCCTTTGCAATGTAACCTGCAAGTTCTTGCATGTTCTCATCACCAGCATCTTGCTTGGTTACCCAAGCTGACTTAATAGCCATAAATAAAATTCCAAGCAGACCTAACGCTGGAATTGAATAGAGCACAATATCGCCCCATTGTAAGTTTCCCATAATTTATTTTTTACTGTTAAACGGGTGCAAAAATAGGTGTTTTTGTCTTTGTTGCAAAAACTAATTTACAGCCCTATTTGACCGTAATTTCCTGAATATCTTTCAATAGCTCACGCGTGTCCTCCACGAACGTGGAAATTTTAGCTTTTTCCTCTGAACTCAAATCGTATTTCTTTGGATGAAGCTCCCAATCTGGTAGCACCGTAAGTGCAATTTAATAAGGCAATCTTCACTCCTTTCACTTCTTGAATCAATGGGCAATGTTGGTCTCGGGAACTCTATATTCCATAAAAAAATGAAAGTAGTTCAAATAAAGAAATCCCTGCAATCTGTATCATATGTTGATTCGATTGCATAAAACAATTATCTGACTTCAAGTCTATCTTTGCGCAGCATGAATCACAGCAGTCAACTCGCAACCCAAGCCCAAAGCGCCATTCGGTACAGTATTGCGGTGAATTTGATTTTGTCTGTTGTGAAATTCGCAGCAGGTATTCTTGGAAATAGCTTCGCTTTAATTGCAGATGCGGCTGAAAGTTGGGTCGATTTTGCTTCTTCTTTTTTGGTTTGGCTTGGATTAAGGACAGCTGCGCTTCCACCTGATAAAAATCATCCGTATGGACATGGAAAGGCCGAACCGCTCTCTGCCATGTTCGTGGCAGTGCTTATGTTCAGCGTGGCATGCTTCATTGTTTACGAGGCCGTTCAGCACATTATAACTCCGCATGAATCTCCGCATTCATGGACCATCATTGTTGTTATTGGGGTGCTGATAACCAAAGAAATTTTATACCGCTTCATGAAATTGAACGCGAAGAAATTCAAGAGCAATGCCCTAGCAGCCGAGGCCACTCATCAACGCACAGACTCCATTACTTCGCTTGCGGCGTTGGTAGGTATTGTGATCTCGTTGGTTGCTGGAGAAGGCTATGCAGCAGCAGACGATTGGGCTTCTCTTCTTGCGGCTTACTTTATATTACAACAATCGTTTAAAGTTGGGAAAACAGCTATCTCTGAATTAATGGACGAGGCACAGCCGGAGGAGATTGTAAATGAAATTCGAAATACCGCTATGCAGGTAGATGGGGTAATTCGCATTAATGCTTGCTTTGTAAGGAAGATGGGATTCGAATGGTTCGTAGACATTCACATTGGTCTAGACGGAAACCAAAGTGTTTATGAAGGACACGCCATTGCCCATGCGGTCGTGGATAGAATAAAAGAAAAATTCCCTCAGGTATACGATGTGCTCACGCACGTTGAACCTCACGAAGACAACGACCCAATCAGTTGATCTGTTGTTACTGCTTGTTGATCGCCGGTTGTCATGTTGCGCATTTGCCACATACCCGATTTCACTTCATCTTCACCAACAACAACCACAAAAGGAATTTTGTTATCGTCGGCATATTTGAATTGCTTCTTCAACTTCGCTTCTTCCGGATACATCTCACATGGAATACCTGCGTAGCGAATTTGCTTCAGCAAATGAAACGCAGCCGATGTGGTTTCACCACCGAACTGAACCAACAAGACTTGCGTACCCGAATTAGCAGACTCTGGGAAAAGATTTAATTCGGAAAGCACTTCGAAAATACGATCGGCTCCGAAGGAAATTCCAACGCCTGAAACGCCCTTCCATCCGAAGTTTCCCGTTAAATCATCGTATCGTCCGCCACCGCATATACTTCCCATCTGAATTCCCTTTGCCTTCACTTCGAAGATGGCTCCGGTGTAATAATTCAATCCACGAGCAAGTGACACATCGAAAATGAGTTCACCTTTGTTCATGCCCGAATTCTGAACTTCATTCCACACGAAGGTTAACTCTTCAATTCCTTTTAATCCTGTTTCAGAATTTCCTAAAACAGATTTCAAGAAATTCATTTTATCGTTGAAGTCTGAAAGTCCATTCAATGATTTGAATGTTTGAAAGGTCTCATCGGGAATCCCCATTTCATTCAATTCCTTCTGAACCGCTTCCTCTCCTATCTTGTCCCACTTGTCTAGAACAACAGTTAACCCCATAAACTTGTCAGCCACGCCGGTTGCTTCTGCAATTCCAGCAAGAATCTTTCGATTGTTAATCACAATTGAAAATCCAGGGAGATTTAAATTCGAAAGAACTTCGTCGAAGAGCTGAACCAATTCCACTTCCACCCATAGACTATCTGTGCCTACAACATCTGCATCGCACTGATAGAACTCTCGGAATCTGCCGCGTTGCGGACGGTCTGCGCGCCACACAGGTTGAATCTGATATCTTCGAAAAGGAAGAACAACGGTATTTCTGTTCATGGCCACGAACCGCGCGAATGGAACTGTTAAGTCGTATCGTAGCGCTCTATCACAAATTTCAAAAGATAGTTTTCGCGAGTCTGAAAGTTTCTCGGAAGCGACATCCTTCAAGAAATCTCCATTATTCAATATTTTGAAAATAAGCTGGTCACCCTCTTCACCATACTTACCTGTCAAGGTTGAAAGGTTCTCCATAGAAGGAGTCTCCAACGGCTGGAATCCGTACTTCTCAAATGCGGTGCGTATTACACCAAATAAATAATTGCGTTTGCGCATAACATCTGGCGCAAAGTCGCGGGTTCCTTTCGGTATTCCAATGGGTGTGCTCATAATTCAGAATGCAAAGTAAAGACTTGAAAGCCGTTGGGCAATAATTTTCTTTAATAAGAGTTCGGAATGTCGAAATACTACTGACTATCTTTGTTGGAATGAAAGGAAGACTTTTTCTCGTTACAATATCCCTGCTTTTTCTAGGCCTGAGTTCTGCTTATGCTCAACTGCCACCGAAGGTTGTTCAGGTTTCGGGTGTTGTATTGATCAGCGACTCTCTTTTTCCTGCGGGATTCGTGGCCATCTACAGAGCGAAAGACCGAAGAGGAACTTACTCAGGTCGCGACGGTTATTTCACTTTGCCCGTAATGGTTGGCGACACTCTTTTCTTTTCATGTACGGGATTAAAGGATTCTTATTTTGTTATTCCGACCGACACAAAAGAGTACCAACTTTCCATGGTTCAGGTCATGAACATGGAAAGCTATATGCTCCCAACAGCCTACATTCTGCCCTATCCTTCTCGAACAAGATTAAGAGCTGAAATTCTTTCTCTCGATTTACCCGGTGACGAATACGTTTCATTTCATCGTGAAGGAAATGACATTGTGAACTATGATGGAATGTTAGATTTCAGTGCGCAATCATATCGCTCTGCGTCTTCACAAATTCAAAACAGATATACCAACGGATTTTATTCAGGTGGAAATTTATTGAGCAAAGACGCTTGGGGCAATTTTATGCGTTCCATGAAAAGCGGTGATCTTGACTCACAACAGTAAGAGATATGCGGAAAGGGATTTTGTTATTTTTTCTTACTGCAATTTCTTCATACGTCTTTTCACAATCGGCCACTTTAAAAGGGACCATTAAAAACAGTAGCGGCGAATCAGTTCCCGGCGTTATTATTACTTGCAAAGAATTTCCCTTAGTGGGAACATCTTCAGACAATAGAGGAAATTTCTCTTTGGTAGTAAAATCAGAAACCACCTTAACCATACTTTTCAAAGGCTTGGGCGACGCGCCTGTTCAGAATATATTTTACTTGAATAACGGCGATGTAAAAGAGATTGAAGTACTTCTAGATAATTCATTGACAACCACTACGTTTGAAATTTTCGACAAAGGGAAGCGTGAAGGTGGCTTCCGTGAAATTGAATTAAAACTTCCAACCAAACTTCCTGTAATGAATCAGGGTATTGAAGGATACCTTATTCAAGCAGCTGTGAATATGCCCTCGGAATTGAGCTCGAGCTACAGCGTTCGCGGAGGAAGTTTCGATGAGAACTTAATTTATGTGAACGACATTCAGGTGTATCGTCCTTTCTTGGTTCGAAGCGGGCAACAAGAAGGAATGAGTTTTCCGAATCCAGATATGGTGAGTTCCATCAACTTCTCAGCTGGTGGATTCCAAGCGAAATATGGCGATAAAATGTCGTCTGTCTTAGACATTCAGTATGCACGTCCAGATAGTTTAGGTGGAAATTTTCAAGCGGGTTTATTGGGAACACAACTGCAATTAGGCGGCTGTAATAAGAAGGGAACCTTCACGCATAATTCTGGATTTCGATACAAGAACTACGCATATGTCCTGAATTCATTAGATGTTGCGGGTGATTACAAACCTCGGTTCAATGACTTTCAAACCTATTTGACCTTTCGTCCGAAGACGAAATACGGCCCTTGGGAATTCAGCTTTTTGGGAAACTATTCCAGCAACCGTTACAACTTCATTCCACAAACGAGACAAACCGATGTGGGAAGTATTAACGAAGCCTTGCGTTTGACCGTATATTTTGAAGGACAAGAAATTTCGAAGTACGATACCTACTTCGGTGCGTTTTCAACTAGATATAATCCGAATGAACATTCACAATTGCGTTTGACGTTCAGCGCTTTCAATACAGATGAAAGCGAGAAATTTGATGTCTTAGGAGCTTATCGCTTAGATGAATTGGATCGTGATCTTGGATCCGACAAGTTCGGAAGTGTGTTAACCAATCGCGGTGTTGGCGCTTTTCTTGAACACGCAAGGAATAACTTGAATGCGCAAGTTTATCAGGTTGCTCACAAAGGATTTGTGGACTACGTGAAGCAGCACCATCTTTTGGAATGGGGATTGGACGCGAACATTGAACACATTAATGATGTGTTGAGTGAGTGGACTTTGATTGATTCTTCCGGCTATGCGACGCAGCACCCAAGAGACTCGATTGCTTATACCAATCCTAATGCGCAAGGGAATCAGTTTATCCCCATTCAAGATCGCGTTAAAGCGAACAATCAGATTACCAGTAATCGCGTGAATGGATTTGTGCAAGACACGTGGAGACACGCTCTGAAAAACGGAGCAACGTTTACTGCAACGGCAGGTCTTCGTGCCAATCACTGGACATTCAGCGACCAAACTGTTATTAGTCCAAGAGTGAACTTTGCATACAACCCTACTTGGATTAAGGAGCGATTGAATGAAAATGGGAAATTGGATTCATTAAGAAAAGATATCATTATTCGGGGATCAGCAGGATACTACTATCAGCCTCCCTTCTATCGCGAGATGCGTGGATTCGACGGAAAAGTCAATCCAAATATTCGCGCGCAGAAAAGCATACACTATGTTCTTGGTGCTGACTATGTTTTCAATTCATGGGGACGTCCGTTTAAGTTGGTAACTGAATTGTATTTCAAAAAGATGGACAACATTATTCCATACGAATTGGAGAATGTTCGTCAGCGTTACTTCGCAGTGAACAGCGCCAAGGGTTATGCTTATGGAACCGACGTCATGGTGAATGGTGAATTCATTCAAGGCGTGCAGTCGTGGTTCCGAATGTCTTACCTCAAGACCATGGAAGACATTAACAACGACTCGTACAACATTTATTTGAACAGTGACGGCGATACCATTTACAACGGGTATACCTTGAACACTGTTGCGGTTGATTCCATTACGCAATACCCCGGATACGTTCCTCGTCCAACCGACCAGCGCATAAGTGTTTCCCTTCTGTTCTTAGATGAAATGCCGAATCACGAAGAGTATAAGGTTATGTTGAATTTTTACTTCGCTACGGGATTGCCTTACGGAATTCCTGATCAGCAGCGTTACAACGACATTTTCCGCACACGTTCTTATTTGCGTGCAGACCTTGGACTGTCGCGCGATATGTTCGTGAAGCACAAAAACAAGTTCTTCGATTCTGGAAATATAGCCCTCGAAATCTTCAACCTTATGGGCGTGAACAACATCATTAATCACCAATGGATTGAAGATGTGAATGGCAGACAATACGGCATTCCGACTTATTTGACTGGAAGAAGGATTAATCTGAGGATGACGCTTTCTTTTTAACCTCTCAAATTCAAAAGTTTCAACTCCTCTACAATCGTAATACGAGAGCCATCGATGGTGATTAGACCCTCTTGTTTGAAGTCGCTGAGTGTGCGAATGAGTGATTCCGTAGCTGTTCCTACCATGCGAGCAAGATCGTCGCGAGCAATGGCCATGGTGAACGGTTTATTGAGGTCTTTTTCGTAGCGTTCTTTTAAGTGAAGTAAGGCTTCAGCCGTGCGCTTGCGAACGCTGGAGTACGCCAATTTCATTAAGCGCTCTTGCTCTTCTTTTACTTTGTTGCTCAACAGAGAAACGACTTCCTTCAACACATCATAACTACCATCCATGAGCTTGTAGAAATCAGCTTTCGGATAGAATACAATTTCTGCATCTTCCAATACCTCTGCTGAAGCGCTGTGCTTTCCATGTTGAAGCAATGGAAGAAATCCGAAGAATTCATTCTCATGAACGAGTTGAATAATTAGGTCCTTGCCAATTTCATGGCTCATGTATATTTTTACCTTTCCAGACTTCAAGAAATAAACACCCATGGCGTCGTCGCCTTCAGCGAAGATGAGCTCCTTCTTTTTGTATTTCTTTGTAATGGCGCTATCGCTCACTTTCGTGATGTCTGAAAGTCCTTTCACTTCGTTCAAGAGATACTCCATTCCGTGCAGCGGTTCTTTTGCAGATGCAGCACTGACGCGTCTCGCTTTGTCTAAGCGACTTTTCACAGCGCTAATCAAATCTAAGTCGTCAAAGGGTTTAGTTATGTAATCGTCGGCACCCAAATCCATGGCTTTGCGCATGTCCGAACGATCCGCCTTTGCGGTGAGAAAAATAAATGGTATGGCCGCCGTGGACTCTTCCTTCGACAAACGGTTCAACACGCTGTAGCCATCGAGTTGCGGCATCATAATGTCGCAAAGAATAAGGTTAGGAAGTTCCGATAAAGCGAGTTCCACTCCCACCTTTCCATTTTCGGCATCGAAAACGGTGTAGCCAGACATTCCTAAGATTTCGCAGATGTTCTCGCGCATTTCAGTGTTGTCTTCAATAACTAATATTTTTTCGCTCATAATTAAAGAGGTAAAAGAATGATGAATGTTGTTGTTGAATTTTCTATGCTGGTGAAGGAAACCGTGGCGTTCATAAGTTCGAGGCAACGTTTAACAATGCTCAAACCCAATCCGGTTCCTTGAACATTCGAAGCGTTGTGCGCGCGATAAAAACGATCGAACAATTTACCCTGTTCCGATTCTGGAATGCCAATTCCTTGATTTGAAATAGTGACTTGAACTTCATTCGATTCGCTCTTACTTAATACCTCAACCAATATATTGGTTTCATCGAAAGAGAACTTAATGGCGTTAGAAAGTAGATTTACAAGAACTCGTTGCAACAAGATTATGTCAGCTTTCACTTTTATATTCTTCGGGCAATTCACTTCAATTTTCTGATTCGGCTTTAGAATTAAATCCATGTCATTGACTACTACTTGAAGTATTTCACACAAATTAATCTCTTCCAATTGAGCCGATACTTTTCCTTCGTCGAGTTTACCCAATGAAAGTACATCGTTTAAGATTTCCGTTAAAGAAAAAACAGAGTTCTTAATACGCTGAATATGCTTGTCGCGTTGACCCTGTTCCTCTTCCTGCACGTATTTCGCAATAAGTGAGACGCTTGAAAGAATAGTCGTTAAAGGCGTTCTGAATTCATGTGAAGCCATGGTAACAAAGCGCGACTTCATTTCGTGAAGTTCTTTTTCCTTCAAAAGTCCTTCTTTCAATTCAGTTTGACTCTTCTCCAAATCGTTGAGTGCTTCTTGCAAAACCAACGTACGTTCCTTAACCTTGCGTTCTAGATTTTCATTCAAAGTGAGTAATTGCTTATTCACGACCTGTAAATCTTCCTGAAACTTCAGGCGCTCGGTAACGTCTATGATGAAGGCAATCACAAACATTTCTCCTTGCGAATTGTAATGACTTAACGAAATTTCAAGAGGAAATACCGAACTGTCCTTTTTCAACCCATACAAAGTCATGTTCTGACCCATGGAGCGATTGGTTGGACGTTCGTTGTAGTTTTCTCTGTGACTTTTGTGTCGAGATCGAGCTGCATCTGGAATAAGTGCATCTATACCAATGGCTAACATTTCATCTTCCGAATAGCCGAAAAGCGAAGCGCAGCGAGGATTCACAAGAACTATTTTCCCCGATTTATCGGAGATTAAAATTCCTTCATTTACATGATTCCATATTGAGGCAAATCTATTTTCCATATATGCTGTACAAATCTATTGTTGTCGCAGCAGAGAGAGAATTGCATGCGTCAGATTATGTACTGACAAAAGTCAGTTATTATTTGTTACTATCCGTCGAATTAAACTTAATAATTATCTCTTAAACATTGACTTGAAAGGCTATTTTATGGGATAATTGAAAAAAAAGTATATTTTCAATGAACACAATCGACCTGCCTTTGTTTAATCATTTAAAAGTAACATTAAACAAAATGAAAAAAGTATTACTCTCTCTCTCATTAGCCTTGAGCTTCGCAGTATCGCAAGCACAAACGGCATTTGAAATCATTCAAAACTCGCCAAACCACAACACGCTCGAAGCTGCAGTTCTTGCTGCCGGCCTAGACGGAGCTCTTAACACGCTTGATCCTATTACCGTTTTCGCTCCAACCGACGATGCTTTCAACGCTCTTCCAGCTGGGACTGTTACTGCTTTATTGAATGACATTCCTGCTTTGACAGACATCTTGTTGTACCATGTCTTTAGTGGAGCTGCTGTATTGTCGACCGATCTTTTTGATGGACAAACAGTCACCATGTATAATGGTTCGGACATTACTGTGACCATCAACAATGGTGTTTTCATCAATGGAACAAGCCAAGTTATTGTTGCGGACATCGCAGCGTCTAACGGAGTTATTCATGTTGTGAACGAAGTACTAATTGAAGCACCAACTTTACAATATACCATTTGGGATGTGATTCAAAACTCACCTGACCACTCTACTTTAGAGGCAGTTGTTGGTCTTGCTGGATTGGATGGTGCATTGGATGGTCCAGGTGCCTTGACTGTATTCGCTCCAACCGACGCGGCTTTCGCATTGGTGCCACAGCCGATTATTGATGCCCTTTTAGCAGATCCGAATGGCGCATTGACTTACGTATTAACTTACCACGTAGTTCCATCTGTAGCGCTTTCTACAAATCTATCAGACGGTCAATTTATTACAACGCTTTCTGGCGTTGATATCACTGTTTCTATTGTAAATGGAGATGTATTTATCAATCAAGCGCAAGTAATCGTTGCTGACATTGTAACCGACAACGGCGTAGTGCACGTTTTAGATGCTGTGATTGCACCTGGTATTATTGCTAATAATGTTTGGGATATAATTCAAGGTTCTCCTGTTCATACCATTCTTGAGACTGGTGTTTTGGCTGCGGGCTTAGATGGAACATTGCAAAACGATTATTTCTATACTGTGTTTGCTCCAACCGACGCAGCATTCGGTGCTTTACCTGCTGGAACAATTGAGTCGTTGATTGCTAATCCAACAGCTTTGACAGATGTTTTGCTTTATCATGTTGTAGGCTCTGTAGTAGCATCAACTGATCTTTCAGACGGTCAAGACGTTACAATGTTGCAAGGTGACAATACCACGATTACTCTAGGAATGGGTGGTGCAATGATTAACAATGCAAACATTGTTGCGGCTGATTTGAGAACTTGGAATGGAATTGTTCACGTAATTGACGCAGTTCTTTTGCCGCCAGCTTCAATAAACGATATTTTGAACTCTTCGGTTCAGGCTTATCCTAATCCTTGTACTGACGTATTAACTATTGAGAGAAAATCAGCATCTGCTGAGAGCTATTCAATCTATAATGTTTCAGGACAATTGGTTGCAAGTGGTCTTTTAAATAACAATTTAAATACCATTTCAACAAACGCTTTCACTTCAGGAATGTACTCTGTAGTTACAGAAAGCGGAAGCCACTTCAATTTCATTAAGAACTAGTCTCTTCCAGTAGGGGATTTAGATTGCAGTTAAGGTGAGAAGAGCGGGAATTTCCCGCTCTTCTTTATTTTAGAGAATATAAAGCCTTCCCTTGCTCAACCTGTTCAATCACAATTCCCCATTTCATGAGCTTCGCTAGCTTTCGTATTAAGATGGGGCGAGGTGTGCCGGCCTTTCTAGCCAATTGATTCAAGGTAAAGGGCTGTTGTTTTAACAAAGAAAAAAGTTGCTCTTCTCTTTCCGACATTTGAAAGAGTTCATTTGATTCTTGCTGGGAAGAAACTTCTTGCATGGCAATCCACACATTCGAGGCCGGCAGCGTAACATCGTGCTCGCGCACGAATGCTTTCCACCCCTCTTCAATTTTTGCTAAATGAGGTTTTGCCGAAGATTCTTCAATGTAAATTTCCAACACCGCCTTTCCTTCCACCTTCCAAACGGAATGGGAGAAGTGAACAGGAGGCTGACAGAATTCTTCAGCGCTACGAATGATCATGTGTAATTCTTCTTCCGGACGAACACCGCAAACATTGCCATTGTCTTTCACGCCAATGAGCAATCTTCCACCAGAAGTATTGGCGAAAGCCACTAACGAACGGGCAATTTTCTGCGCATCGTCGATACGCATTTTAAAGTCTTGCTTCAAATGCTCGCCTTCAGAAATGTAGGTTAGCACGTATGACATGAACTAAGCCTCTAAAAAATCGGTAACGTAAATAGATAAGTGAGTAGCAGACTTCAAGACCTTTCCGTTTTCAATCAGAATAGCTTGAGGTGATTCGTGCTCTATTCCTGTGTCTTGCGCTATGGCATTTGAAATATTGCGATGCTCTAAAAGATCCAAGTAATAAGGCTTCACTGTAGAAGTCACATCCCAATCGCGTTCAAAACGGGAAAGCGCCGTGGTGCTAATGCTGCAGCGTGTGCTGTGCTTAAAGACAATAAACTTTTCTTCAGATTCGAGCATGGCATTCCATTGCTCTACCGAGTTCAATTGATTCCAATTCATAGTTGAATTATTTTATCAACGAAGTCAATTCAGTATCTAATGGCTTCACTCCTGATGGAAACTCAGCCAACCACTCGCCTTCTGGTGAGATTAAGAATTTGTGGAAATTCCATTTCACCGTTCCATCTGCAACACCGTTTAAAGACTGTTGTGTCAACCATTGGTATACGCCATGTTGATTCTTTCCTTTAACATCGATTTTCTCGGTTAATGGGAAAGTTACTCCGTAATTTTTCTGACAGAATGAAACAATCTCTTCGCTGGTTCCTGGCTCTTGTCCAAGAAATTGGTTGCAAGGAAATCCGATGATTACCAATTTACCTTGGAACTGTTCGTATAGTTTTTCAAGGTCTTCGTATTGAGGAGTGTATCCGCATTTCGAAGCGACATTCACACACAACACATATTTTCCTTTGTAATCGGCCATGTTCATAACCTTGCCATCTATGGCGTTAACTGTTAAATCGTAAAAGCTCATTTTGTTTGTTCCTATTGGTTTTGAAGGTTTCTGCCATCTGCTGCGCATAGATAATGCCGCAGCTGAAGAAAGCGCCAACACTAGTAATCCGACGATATAAATTGTTTTCATAATGTTTAAACAAGATAAGAATTAGAATGTTTAAGAAACGTGCAATTAATTTGCAACCTCAAACAAAAGTATGGAAGACATAGCATTGCAGCACGACGCTGTTCATCATTCTTATTTGCAGAAACTGTCACAAGGCGAGTTCTCAAACATGGAAAAGGCACTCGCCTATTTCGCTTCACAATACGAAGGCTACAGTGTTTGGTTTCCCAAATACCTTCAGGCAGTCATAGATAAACTCTCGAACCCAAGTCACAAATCACATTTGCTTGAAAACCTCGCAGAGGAAAAAGGACAATTGGGAGAAGATGATTTGAAAGCCATTCGCGCTTTAGGAATAGAGGATTCTTGGGTAGTGGGAATTCCACACCCGATTTTGTTTCAACAATTCAAGAAAGTCATTTGTAAGAATTACAATTTCGAAATGAATGAAGCCGTTTTGAGTTGGCGTACTTCTTTTTTGAATTATCTCGACAATTGCACCGAGGAGGAAGCTGTTGGAGCCATTGGACTAGGAACCGAAAGTGTGGTGAAGCATATTTATCGTCCGCTTATCGAGTCCCTTGCTATGCACACTTCTTTAACGCTTCAAGATTATGTATTCTTTCCATTGCACACAGAGGTTGACGATGAGCACGGAAAAGTGTTGTTGGCTATAGCAAATGAACTAGCTTCGCAGAGTGAAGAAAACGCTAGGCTTGTTCAAAAAGGAATGCAAACTGCGCTTGATCTTCGTGCCGAATTTTGGCAGAATTTAGAAAACGAAACAACACGCATTTTACAATGAAGCACCCCTTAGTACAAGCCTACGAGAGCGATTTTTTTGATGAAGAAGAAAAGTATTTTATTCAAGATTGCTTGGGTGCTTACATACGCTCTTTCAAAATCCGCAGCGATACCGACAAGTGGCGAGAATTCATTGCTGAATTGAATTCAACAGAAAAACAATGGGCCCTTCATGCGTTAATGACTGACGACGAGTTGAAGGTGAATACCTTGTTTGAAAAAGGTAAGAATGAGGTTGAAGTAGACATGTCCTTGCATGAATTATTGGATTTCACCTACGAACAAGTTTTATTTCTTCGATTGAAACCGCTAACCGACGCTATCTTACTGAAGACATCGTTAGCTCCAGATGAAGAAGACGCTATATTCGAAAAGCACATAGATAAAGCAAGCGGAAAGGAATTGTACAGAAATACAGTAGAGAAATTGAATGTAGACTTCTTCGTTGAGCGTTTAGATTTCCCTCTGGAAGTCCTTGATCCGCGCATTGTTCGAGTATCTGCAAATAAGAACAATGAATTACACAAGCATGCACACGAGACGGTATTTGTTTTCTTCAAAGGAAGTGGACAAGTCTTAATTGATGATGTTACAGTTCCTGTTCAACCAGGAAGTATTGTTTATATACCTCGCTGGGCAATGCACCAGTCGCAGAATTTGAGTAACGAGGAAATGGTGTTTTTAGCGGTAGCCGATTTCGGATTTACGGAGAAAGCATTCATTGGAAATTACCTAAAGACAGCACGATTGAAATAGTTCTGTTGTAATCTTGCAACCTATATGTTGAAAGCGAGACAACCAGGAATGGTATTCATTTTTATTACGATCTTAATTGATGTAATTGGATTGGGAATTATTATTCCCGTGCTGCCCGATCTGATAGCCTCTCTTACCCACTCCACCATTACGGAAGCAGCCACTTGGGGAGGCTGGTTAATCGGAGTTTACGCATTCATGCAATTCTTTTTTTCTCCGATGATGGGAGCATTGAGCGACTCATATGGAAGGCGTCCGATTATCTTAATTTCTTTATTGGGTCTAGGCCTAGACTATTTGCTCATGGCCGTTGCGCCGAATATTACGCTTCTTTTTATTGGTCGAATTTTAAGTGGAATTATGGGTGCGAGTTTCACGGTGGCGACAGCTTACATTGCAGATGTTTCGACGCCCGAGAAGCGTGCCCAGAACTTTGGAATGTTGGGAGCAGCTTTCGGATTGGGATTTATTCTCGGGCCAGTTATTGGCGGCTTGTTGGGAGATTTAGGGGAACGCATTCCGTTCTACGCCGCGGCTATTTTGTCTTTGTTGAATTTTATTTACGGCGTTTTCATTCTTCCAGAATCTCATCCGGTTGAAAACCGTAGAAGTTTCGATTGGAAAAGAACCAATCCGTTTACCAGCTTGAAACGATTAGGCCAATACAAGGGATTTATGGGGTTAATTGTGGCCTTCTTCTTTTTATATCTTGGCAGCTTTGCCATTCAGAGCACGTGGTCGTTTTTTGGAAAGGCACAATTCCATTGGGATAACGCCGATGTTGGATATTCGCTCGGTGCGGTGGGCGTGCTCATCTCGTTGGTCCAAGGAGGGCTTATTCGTTATACCAGCAAGGTTTGGGGACCAAGGAAATCGATTGTGATCGGAATGGCATTCGCAACAGTGGGTTTAATCTTGTTTTCGTTCGCGAATGCCGGATGGATGATGTACATCATTCTAATCCCCTATTGCATTGGAGGCATCTCCACGCCTTCGCTTCAAGGATACATGAGCAATCAAGTACCCTTGAATGAGCAAGGCGAAATGCAAGGCGCTCTTTCTTCTATGGTAAGCATTACCGCCTTCTTGGGTCCGCTGATTATGACACAGACCTACGCCTATTTCGCCAGTGATCACGCGGTTGTGAGTTTTCCTGGAGCAGCGTTTATGCTCGGAGCAATCTTCACTTTGGTAGCACTCGTGCTTACCCTTCGAACCTTGAAAAAAGTATAACATGAGAAAAGCTTTGTTCCTCGATAGAGACGGTGTTATTAACCACGATCCTGGAGATTACACCTATTCGCTCGATGAATTCGTAATTCTTCCAACAGTAATGGAAGCCTTGCAATTAGCGGTTTCCAAAGGATTCGAATTGGTGGTGGTAACCAATCAAGCTGGAATTTCGCGAGGTCTATACACCAAAGAAGAGGTCGACCGCATTCACGCATTCTTCCAATCAGAATGCAAAAAGAACAACGTTGAAATTCTAGAGTTCTTCTACTCCATTCACCATCCAGATATCTGCAACTCACTCTCACGTAAGCCTGCAGGACTATGGGTAGAACGCGCTTGTGCGAAGTATAAATTCGACAAAGACGCAAGTGTTATGATTGGTGATCGTGATCGTGATGTGTTGTGTGCCAACGCTGCCGGCGTTCGCGGAATTCAGATGAAGCAGAACGGTGATTTGTTGGAATACGTCAAAGCGCTTTAAGATGCAGGTTTGTTGGAACGGAATATTCACTGAAGAATCAGAACTTCATCTCGATGTTCGAACCAACCGTGCCTTCCGATACGGCGATGGCTTCTTCGAAACCATTCGATTCGAACACAACAGCATTCCTCTTTTCAAGTATCATTTGCAACGCATGGAAGCCTCGAGCAATCTTTTTAAGTTCGAGACTTCAATATTTTCATTTTCAAATATTGCAATGCTGATAGGACAAACCTTTCAGTTAAATAATATTGAATCAGGAATCGCACGCGTGACATTCTTCAGATCCGGAGAAGGTCGCTACACTCCGCTTCAAAATGAAATGAATTTTTTGATTGAAGTAACCGAACAAACATTCGGTTCTTACTTTTCTTTGTTGAATGAAGTCGGAATTTCCGATCAGATCGTTTTACAAGCGCATTCGTTTTCACACATAAAATCTTTAAACGCTTTACCTTATGTTTTCGCCGCCATGGAAGCGCGAGAAAAACAATGGAACGAATGTCTGCTCCCAAATACACAAAATGAAATTGCCGAAGGTACTTGGAGTTCTTTGGTGTGGATAGAAGAAAACCAATTCTACACTCCTCCACTTTCCAGCGGATGTGTTGCGAGTACCATGAAAGAAGCGTTGAAGGAAATGGTTAAACAAAAAGGAGAGCTTTGGACTGAAAAGGTTTGCGAGCTATACAATCTTCAGCAAGCCCAAGAAATTTGGCTTCTCAATGCTACACGCGGAATTCAAGCGATTGAGCAGTTTCAAGGTATTTCATATTCACACGAAATAGCCAAAGAGACAGCTCGAGAATTGAACAAATTTCTTTCCAAATAAACCATTCTCCTTTCGTATTTTAGCACCGCTATGAAATTAAATATTCGTCAACTTTTTGCTGCGACGGTTTTGTCTGTTGCATTTTTCAGTGCCTTTGCACAACCACAGGTGAATCCATGGAACGATAAATTCCGTCAATTGGGTCCCGATGAAATGGCCACTCCGAATACTTATCGCACCGCAAGCGGCGCTCCTGGAACCGACTATTGGCAGCAGCAAGTCGACTACAAAATGAAGATTCGTTTAGACGACGATATTCAAAAAATTCATGGTGAAGAAACCATTACGTACCACAACAACTCTCCGGATGTATTGTATTACTTGTGGATTCAGCTTGATCAGAACATCTATTCAAAGGACAACAATACCGCGAAGATTGAGCAGATGAAGATTAGCGATCAGATGCAGACGAACGACCTAATTGATTTGTATCCTTGGTTTGACGGGGGTTTCAAACTAGAAAAAGTAGCAGATGTAGCAGGAAAAGACTTGCCATATATTGTGAATCAGACGATGATGCGCATTGACTTGCCGAAGCCAATTCAACCTGGAGAAACCTATGCTTTCCAAATCAATTGGAACTACAACATCAACGATCGTATGCGCTTAGGCGGAAGAAGTGGTTATGAATATTTCGATACAGACAAGAATTACTTGTATACCATTGCGCAATATTATCCGCGCTTAGTTGCATACATGGACTATAGCGGATGGCAGCACAAACAGTTTTTGGGATCAGGTGAATTCACCCTCGATTTCGGAAATTATGAAGTCGCACTAACGGTTCCTTCAGACCACATCGTAGCCGCTACGGGTCTTTTACAAAACCCGAAAGATGTCTTGTCAGCTCAACAAATGGCGCGTTACAGCAAGACCAAAATAAGCAAAGAACCTGTAATAATTTGCACCCAAGACGAAGCCATTGCGCGTGAGAAAGGTCATAGCAAAGCCATGAAGACATGGGTATTCAAAGCTGAAAACGTCCGCGACTTCGCTTTTGCTACTTCAAGAAAATTCATTTGGGACGCGCAATCGGTTGACATCAACGGAAAGAACACGATGGCTATGAGCTTTTATCCGAAAGAAGGCAATCCTCTTTGGGAACAATACAGTACGCGTCTTGTAGCGCATACGTTGAAATCATATAGTGCTCACACGATAGACTATCCTTATCCGGTTGCCATTAGTGTTCACGCGAAATGGATTGGAATGGAATACCCGATGATTTGTTTCAACGGCGGAAGACCAGAGGCAGACGGAACATACAGCGAAGGAACTAAAACGGGCATGTTGTCGGTTATCATTCACGAAGTTGGACACAATTTCTTCCCCATGATTATCAATAGCGACGAGCGACAGTGGACCTGGATGGACGAAGGATTGAATACCTTCTGTGAGTATTTGGCTGAAAAAGAATGGGATCGTGAATTCCCTATCCGTCGTGGTCCAGCAAGAAACATTGTAGATTACATGAAAGGCGACAAAACGAAGATGTCTCCAATTATGACTAACTCTGAGAGCATTTATCAATTTGGAAACAATGCATACGGAAAGCCTGCAACTGGATTAAATATTCTTCGTGAAACCATTATGGGAAGAGAGTTGTTCGACTATGCGTTTAAAGAGTATTGCAGAAGATGGGCATTCAGACACCCTACCCCTGAAGACTTTTTCCGCACCATGGAAGATGCGAGTGGAGTTGATTTGGATTGGTTCTGGAGAGGATGGTTTTACACGACTGAGCATTGCGACATGAATTTGAAAAGTGTTCGCGAGTTCACCATTAACAGTCATGACCCGAATGTTGAAAAAGCTTTATTAAAATCCAAAGCAGATGCGCAGCCGGCTGACATCTCGTTAACACGCGACAAGCAAGAAGGAATTGTTCCAATCGTGGATCAAAATCCTGTTACTCGCGACAAATACAACGATGACAATCCCTATGCTGTAACACCTGAAGACGAAAAGAAATACGAAGAATACAAAAAGAATTTGACTGCGGAAGAGCAAAAGCTTTTGAACGAGACCAATTACTTCTATGAGTTGACAGTGGAAAACGTTGGTGGATTGCTTATGCCTATGATCTTCGAATTCACGTTTGAAGATGGAACCAAGCAGATTGAGCGCATTCCAGCTGAAATCTGGAAGATGTCTGAAGCCACTGCTAGTAAGGTATTCCGATTTGGAAAGAAAGTAACCAACATTGCATTAGATCCTTTATTGGAAACCGCAGACGTAGAGCTGAATAACAACTTCTGGCCATCGCGAAATGTGCCATCGCAATTCGAATTGTTTAAACAGAAAAGGTAAAAAAAATAGGGAAGAAAAGTTAAGAGAAGGGAAGAAAGGGGAAGATTGGCGAAGCCAAAGATTCTGAAGAAAGAACTAAATGAGGTTTAGGCGATTTAAAAGAGATTCCTTGAAATTTCGTCCAATGCTAACTTCTGCCGAAGGCATTTTAATCATTTGACGCGCCATGTCAATGTCTTCGATGCAATTGAGGTTAATGACAGAACTGCGGTTGACTTGAACGAAATCTTTTTGAGGAAGCTTCGCTTGCAATTCTTTCAAAGAAATTTTACAATTCACTAAGCGTTGTCCAACAGAAATACTGCTGTATTTTCCATCTACCTCAATGTATTCAATCTCTGCAATGGCAATCTTTTTGAGCTTGTTCCCTATGCGTGTGTAAAGGCAACCTTCAACAGGCATGCTCTCTGTAACAAACCCGATAGTTTCATTGGAATGTTCAACAGCTAAATCTATGCTTCGTTCCAATTCAACCCGAACAATAGGCTTCGAAATAAATGCAAGAGGAGCTAACTTCTTTGCTCGGTTAAAGGTTTCGGCATTCGTATTTCCTGTTAAAAAAAGTATCTGACATTTCCTTATTTGAATAAGCTTCTTCGCCAAATCAATACCGTCAATGTTTCCATTTATTTCGATATCTGAAATAACAACATGCGGACGGTGCACGGAATAAGCAACTAAAGCATCTACTGCGTTATCTACAGAAGCGACAATAGTATGCCCCAAATCAGTAATGATCACATCTAGCAATGCACGAATTAATTCATCGTCTTCAACTATAAGAACTCGGATTTTCGCAGTTTCAGAAATTATCATGTCAATCTTTTCGTTCATAATGTTCAAGCCCGAGGTAATTCTGCTAAATAACAAACAATAGAACTAACAAACAATACCTTATTGTTAAGTGTTGAAAAGCCACTATTTCAAAATGAAATTTCTGCTTTAATTTTGTACCGTATGAATATTTTCTCTCAAACAGAAACCGAAGAAGAAGTATTGTTCGACGTTGTAACCGATGAACAATACCAGATTGTTGTCTTTAACGACGACGTTAATACTTTCGATCATGTCATTCAATCGTTAATGACCATTTGTAAGCATGAATGGATTCAGGCGGAACAATGCGCTTTGTTGATTCACACAACAGGGAAAACCGTGGTGAAGTCCGGTCCATACAAAGAAATGGAGCGCATGTGCACTGCTCTACACGACAGAAGCATTACAGCCGAAATCGAAAAGAAATAAGCATGTCGAACACGCGTTTGGATCAAATTCTAAAAATGTTAGAGACGCATCCAAGCGATCCATTCCTTCACTACGCCACTGCTTTGGAATATGAGAAGATGGAACAATATATTCAGGCCATTGAAATTCTCGAAGAATTATTGCGTACTCAATCTGACTATTTGCCCACTTATTATAAAACTGGGCAACTACAAGAATTGGTTGGAAACAATGAGCGCGCGATAGAACTCTATCTCGAAGGAAAGAAATTAGCACGTATTCAAAAAGACTTCAAAACAGAAGGAGAGCTTTCTGAAGCGTTGATGCTCTTAGATGTTTTCGACGAATGAGTATCACCCCTTCCCTACCCAGAATTGGATTTTACTGTAGCTCTATCAGTTGGGGCGGATTGGAGATGAACAGTGTTCGCTACGCTCAAGCCTTTCAACAAGAAAATTTTGAAATTCAATTGTACGGTGTTGAAGGAAGTTCTTTATTCCAATCGGCTACTGAATTGGGGTTGCCGATTCAGGCGGTTCCGAGAAATAGAAAATATTTTGACTTTGAGCATGCGCGAGGTCTTGCCAAAACTTTTCAGAAAGACGGAATTGAGATTGTCCATTTTCGCGACAATCGTGATCTTGATTTTTTAGGTTGGGTGAAATTTTTCTCTTTCGGAAGAATTAAGTTGGTTTATCATCAGGCCATGCAGTTAGGAGTTTCGAAGAAAGACATCTTGCATACGTTCCGTTTCAACCGAATAGATGCCTGGGTTTCCACCTTGAATTACATGAAGAAGCAAGTGCTTTCGCATACGAAGTTTCCTGAAGACAAACTTCATGTAATACCTCTAGGAACCAACATTGATAGCAGTTCCATTTATTCCAAAGAAGAAGCGCGCAAGCTTTTGAACTTGCCTGCCTCTAAATTTCTAGTTGGTGTAGTTGGAAGGTTGGACGAGAAAAAGGGTCAGCTTGAAGTGATTCAAGCACTTTCACGGTTGGAGGAAAATGAGAAAAACATTCACGTTGTTTTCATTGGCGATAAAACAAAAAATGAAGCCGATGCCTATGTTCAGAAACTGCAGCATACAATAGAACTCAATTATCTTCAGGACAAGGTATCCTTTCTTCCGCATCAACCGAAGATGCAAGATCTTCATGGCGCCTTTGATTTGGTCATTGTCCCGAGTTGGGAGGAAACATTCGGAACAGTAACCATTGAAGCCATGGCTAGTGGGGTTCCTGTAATAGGAAGCAACACGGCAGGCACAGCAGAGATACTAGGGAATGAAACTTTTCTTTTTCAAGCAAGGAATCCGGAAGATCTTGGCAGAGTGCTAATGAATGTTTTAAAAGACGACACCCTTCGCGCGAAGTGGGCAGTTGACCTTCAACATAAATTTCAAAATATATATTCCATGAAAGCGAGCATTGCGTCGTGGAAAGAACTTTTACTAAACAAACTATGATCAGCTACAAACCCTCTGATTGGGTGCATTTTTTATTCAGCTTTCACAAATCAGACACCTTTAGACAGCTCGGCATACTTATGATTGCGCTTGGGCTATACGCCTACGGAGTTCGATATGTGGAAAGGGAATATTGGCACATTGATTCAAACAGTGAAATTTCAAAACTTACGGTACTACACACCATTCTTGGAACCGTTATGAGTTTGTTGCTGGTGTTCCGCACCAACACGGCCTACGATCGTTGGTGGGAAGGACGTAAGTTATGGGGCAGTCTGACAAACAGCAGTAGAAATTTAGCTTCAAAAATGAATGCTATTCTTCATTTTTCGGATCACGAGAATCGCAATTTCTATCGCAAAAGCATTCCCTTATTTGCAATAACTTTGTCCTACCATTTACTTCTAGAAAAAACGAGAACAGAGCTCGATCAAGATTTTACTGATGAATTCGAGATGCCAGCTGATGTCCAACATAAACCGAATTATTTGGCATCGATTATTCACCACAGAACCTATAAACTTCGAAAAGACGAAAAAATTACAGAGAGTGAACTGCTTTCTATTAATTCCGAAATCTCAAATTTTCTTGAAATTGCTGGAGCCTGTGAGCGTATAAAGAACACGCCTATTCCCTATTCCTACAGCTCTTTCTTAAGAAAATTCATCTTGTTCTACATTATTACACTTCCTTGGGTATTCAGTTCTACGCTTGGAAACTATGTCATTCCGTTTTCCATTTTCATTTTTTATGTATTGGGAAGTTTGGAACTTATTGCTGAAGAAATTGAAGATCCTTTTGGAGG
>CAIZGX010000084.1 GCA_903932685.1 uncultured Bacteroidota bacterium
ATTAATATCTGTAAGCGTCGTTCTTAAATGGTCCAGCAACTTGAACTCCAAAGTAGTCTGATTGACTTTGAGACAATGATTCTAACTCAACACCAATCTTAGCCAAGTGCAACATAGCCACTTTCTCATCAAGGTTCTTCGGTAGAACATATACTTTGTTCTCGTAGTTCTCTCGGTGCATCCACAATTCCAACTGCGCCAAAACTTGGTTGGTAAATGAAGCACTCATTACAAAAGAAGGATGTCCAGTTGCACAACCTAAGTTCACCAAGCGGCCTTCAGCCAAAACAATAATATCTTTTCCTTCCAAGGTATACTTGTCTACTTGCGGCTTAATGGTATCTTTTGATGCACCGTAGTTGCTGTTCAACCAAGCCATATCAATTTCATTGTCGAAGTGTCCAATGTTACAAACCACTGCATTGTGCTTCATAGCCATGAAGTGCTTTCCAACAATAATCTGGTGGTTACCGGTTGCTGTAACAATAATGTCTGCCTCACCAATCGCAGTATCCATACGCTTAACCTCATATCCTTCCATTGCGGCTTGAAGCGCGCAAATCGGATCAATTTCAGTTACGATTACACGAACACCCGCGTTACTTAAAGAATCAGCAGATCCTTTTCCAACATCGCCATATCCAGCTACAACAGCTACTTTACCAGCCATCATTAAGTCAGTAGCTCTGCGAATTGCATCTACCAAAGACTCACGACATCCGTATTTGTTATCGAACTTACTCTTCGTAACAGAGTCATTGATGTTAATTGCAGGAAGAACAAGGGTTCCGTTTTTCTCACGCTCGTACAAACGAAGAACTCCTGTTGTCGTCTCTTCAGAGATACCGCGAATACCTGCAGCTAATTCTGGGAAGCGATCAAACACCATGTTCGTCAAATCACCACCGTCATCTAAAATCATATTCAATGGCTCACCGCCTTCGAAAGCGTGAAGCGTTTGTTCAATGCACCAATCGAATTCTTCTTCGTTCATTCCCTTCCATGCGAAAACAGGAATACCCGCAGCAGCAATTGCAGCAGCAGCATGATCTTGCGTTGAGAAGATATTACATGAGCTCCAAGAAACTTGAGCTCCCAATTCAATAAGCGTTTCAATTAAAACTGCTGTTTGAATAGTCATGTGAAGACATCCCGCAACGCGAGCGCCTTGTAGAGGTTTGCTGGCTCCGAATTCAGCACGCAAGGACATCAATCCTGGCATCTCTGCTTCCGCCAATAAAATTTCTTTACGTCCCCACTCTGCGAGAGACATATCTTTTACTTTGTAGTTCATTGTGCTGGTGAGTGTTTGGCTCATTTTTTCAATTATTAGTTTGCAAAGGTATAAACAGAACATTAAACAAAAGGTTGAATACATTAGCAAAAAAAAATTCATGCCCCTTTGGCCCCAAAACATTCACCAAGACTTGCACCTCTGGAATTTGACAGAGAGCACTGATGCGTGGATAAATTTGGCAGAATCAAACGCTTACTCTTTCAATAACAACCCTCCTAACCGCAGGGATATCGAGCGTTTCGCGACATTGTTGTTGTTGAAAGAAGCTAAACTTGAAGACCAACTTCAATACAATGAATTCGGAAAACCCATTCTGCGCGACAGTCGATTCATTAGCATTTCACACGACAAGAATCTTGTTGGAATAATTATTCAAAAGGAAGAAACTGGGCTCGACATTCAAACCGTTGAAGAACGCATTCACCGCATTGCAAATAAATTCTGTAATGAATATGAATTGAACCAATTTCAATCCACCGAAGAACGAACTGCAATTTGGTGCACCAAAGAAGCCATCTTCAAATACTTCGGAACCGATGTTCCTTTTGCGGAAAGCATAACGGTAACCACCATCAATTGGAATTCGGAAGAAATACTTGCTAACTATAACGGTGTTCATGGCTCGCGTATTTTCACCTTGAAGCTCATGAACCTTAACAATACCTTTGTGGTATACACGCTGTAACATGAGAAACTTTCTAACCTTTACGCTGTTTCTTTTTTCTATTTATGTTGAAGGACAATTCCTGTCGGCTCCAGGAACATACATTCATGCGCGCAACGCTTCAAATACTTCAGATAGAGAGACCGTGATTTGGTCGGAAGATTTCGCCAACGGCATTCCTGCAACATGGAGCAATTCCGGAGCCCCTTCACTTGCAATTTGGGAATACCGCGGTCCTTCAACAAATCCAAACGAATTAGTCGGCTCGCGAGGTTCTTGTCTTCCCAATGGAAATGTGGGTGAAGCAATCACCAGCAGCACAGCCTCAAACGGATTTGTGATTTTCGATTCGAATTATTGGGACAACAATTTAAACCCATGCACCGTAGATAATTTCGGAACAGGTCAAGCCCCTGGTCCGCACCTCTCATACTTAACCACCCCTTCCATTGACCTAACCGGATTTCCGAGTGCCGTATTGGAATTCGAACAATACATTCGCTATTATTTAGGAAATACACGTGTTGAAATTTCCATAGCCAACGGACCGTGGGAAGTTCTTTACACCAACGTTCTCGATCAAGGAATCACCACACAAAATACACAAACAATTCGCATGCCTTTACCTGCGACTGCAGGAAATCAAAGCAATGTGAAATTGCGATTTGTCTACGACGGCCTTTACTACTTCTGGCAAATAGATGACGTTCGCATTCTTCAAGGGTTTGAAAACGACCTGATTATTGAAAATTCATCCTATGGCGATTTCGATTTAAACAATCCCAACCACAACACCGGATTCGAAATGATGGAGTACACGCAATACCCCAGTGCATTTGCCCCTCTCGTGCATTTGGAAAGCAACGTGTTCAATTTAGGGACGAATATTCAAACCAACGTAGCTTTGAACGGGCGCTTGATCAATGATAATTCTGGGGCATTGATCTTCGAAAGTAATTCGCCAATTCTAGCCGATTTGGCTCCAGGCGCCGACTCCGTTCTTGTTGCAGGAGAATTTCAAATTGACCCTACGGTTTCGCACTATAGCGCCTATTTCAACAGTCTTCAAACAGAAACTGACGAGAATATTTTCAATCAAATCGAATGGCTTCAGTTCGATGTAACTCCTGTGACCTATGCTCGTGACGAAAACAACTTAGGATCTATGTTTCTGCCTTCCGAAGCATACGCCGATGCACCTTTCGAAATGGGGGCGGTATATTTACTTCCATCATCCGGACAACAACTGCACAGCGTAAGTGTTGCTATTGGTGAAGGCACAACACTTCCATCTTCTGTATATGCCACTGTTTTCACTTTCTCGCTTTCATCGGGAATTGGAGCTGCCCTTGCAACCACGCCCGACTTCGCAATTACTGAGGCAGACATTAATCCTTTTGGTGGCGCAAGCATGAAAGTTCTTTCCTTCGACACGCCGGTTAATCTATCACAAGGACTCTATCTTGTTGCCGTGGGATCTCCGAACAGCGCGTTCGAAGCGGTAATTGGATTGTCTGGAAAATCGGAAGACTTGAGTGCATGGGTGCGCTTCAACAATTCCAACACTGAACTATTCTACCTCACAAGAACACCCATGATTCGCATGAATTTCGGTCCAGTTTCAAACATAACCGAACAATCATTCGGTCAAGTGTTTCAGATTTATCCTAATCCCGCTAACGAATCACTCTCCATACTTTTAAATGAAAAAGAATCAGCGCTAATTGAAATTTTCGACCAAACAGGAAGACGCGTACATTCTCAAAAAAGCAGCACTGAAGTATTAAATATTGAAATGAATGTTTCCGAATTTTCTGCTGGAATCTACACTGTTAAAGTAATTCAAGCGAATCACTCTTCGTCGCAAATTTTCATCAAAGAATAAGGTATGTCAATCAAGTCTAGCGCCAGTCTTTGGCTCGGAAAACGCATTCGTAAATCATTGTTGAATGAAAACGATCAGGCGCAAGCGTTGCAAAACGAAGTGCTGAAAAACCTTCTGCATACCTCCAGCAATACAGCTTTCGGAGCTGATCATAAATTCAACTCTGTTTCGAATCATGCTGAATGGACCGACGCTGTTCCTGTGCGCGATTACGAAGAGTTGGTTCCGTATATGGAACGCGCAAAGGCAGGTGAGCTTTCCGTTTTATGGCCGGGCATGCCGAAATATTTCTGTAAGACTTCGGGCACTACGAGCGGAACGAAATTTATTCCGCTTACACAAGCTTCCCTGCCAAACCACATCGGTTCGGCGCGGAATGCACTGTTGAACTACATTGGTGAAACAGGCAATGCGAAATTTGTAGATGGAAAAATGATCTTCCTTCAAGGAAGCCCTGAATTAAGCAGACTCGATTCAGGTATTCCATATGGAAGACTTTCAGGCATTGTAGCCAATCACGTTCCTGCCTATTTGCAAAAGAATCGCATGCCCTCATACGCCACCAATTGCATTGAAGATTGGGAAACGAAGATCAATAGAATTGTTGAAGAAACCTGCAAGCAAGACATGCGTCTCATCTCTGGAATTCCAAGTTGGGTGCAGATGTACTTCGAATTGCTGCTTGAAAAAACAGGTAAGCAAACCATCAAAGAAATTTTCCCGAATTTCGAATTGTTCGTTTTCGGAGGAGTGAATTTCGCTCCATATAAATCGCGATTTGCAGAACTCATTGGAGAGGAAATTCCAACCATAGAATTATATCCGGCAAGCGAAGGATTCCTTGCTTACCAGGACAGTCAAGAGGCGGAAGGACTTCGTTTAAACATCAACAGCGGCATCTATTTCGAATTCATCAAAGCCGATGAATACTTCTCTGAAAATCCGAAGCGCTATGCCTTACATGAAGTTGAATTGGGCGTGAACTACGCGCTCATTCTGAGCAACAATGCAGGACTTTGGGGGTATAGCATTGGAGATACTGTGAAGTTTGTTTCGCTCAATCCTTATCGCATTTTAGTCACTGGAAGAATTAAGCATTTCACCAGCGCCTTTGGTGAACATGTGATTGGCGAAGAGGTTGATCGCGCCATGACACACGCGCTATCGCAACTGAACTTCTCGGTGAACGAGTTTCATGTCGCTCCGCAGGTACAGCCTTCAGAAGGCCTTCCCTACCACGAATGGATCATCGAGTTCAACGGAGAGATTCCTGAATTGAATGCTCTTCAAGAATTGCTGGACAATAAAATGCAAGAACAAAATGTTTACTACAAAGACCTCATTGTGGGAAGCGTTTTGCAGAAGCTGAAAATTACTCCAGTGAAAAACGGAGCATTCAATGCCTATATGAAATCGGAAGGAAAACTAGGAGGTCAGAATAAAATTCCACGACTCGCGAACGATCGAAAATTGGCCGATGCATTACTTCAACATAAATAAAATAATTTTTATTCTTGCAACATTCCTTTGCTTCGAAGCGAGTGGGCAATTGCGTTGGAGTGAACAAAGCGTGAACTACGGCGTATTCACGAAATACACCGAGCGCGTAACAGACATTGTTGTTTGGAATGAAGGTGCAAAAACAGACCATTTACTTCGCGCCGACTTCTCTCCGAATTTTCAAGTATTGTATTCTACGAAAGACTTGCAGCCTGGAGACAGCTTGGTCATTCGAATTAAATTCAATCCGAGAAAAACAGGAAAATTCAAAGAAGTAGTTCCGGTCTTTTTCGCTTCACAAAGCGCTTCAATTCCGCTGAAGATAAGCGCTGAAGTTACTTACGTGAACTTAACAGAAGACCTTCCTTGTCCGCACTTCAACGAAAAACCCACACAGTGCTGCGGCGAATTTTCGCTCGATATTTTAGTTCTTGACAAAGCCACTAAAAAACCCATTCGCGATGCCGATGTTGAAGTGATAGAAGAACGCATTCTTCAACTCTCAAAAAAAACAAACAAAGACGGTGAAGTGAATGCTGAAATCCCCATTGGCTATTACACCCTGTATGCAGGAAAAGAAGGTTACGCTGGAAAATCAATCACTACGCAAGTGAATCTTCACAACCACCGATTTGTTTTCGAACTAGAGAAAAAAGAAACTCCTCTTCCACCCGTAGTAACTGTTCCAATTGATTCCCTTCCTTCCGCAGTTGTAACGGCACCCATTCCGAATAAAACGTTCGACGAAAAAGAATACGTTCCGAATAACATTTCTTTCTTGATAGACATTTCAGGGTCTATGGCGCAAGGAGAAAAATGGCCAATAACAAAACAAGCGCTTTCATCTTTATCTGGAGTTATGCGTGCAACAGATCAATTGTCTGTTATCACGTATTCCGAAAAAGCAAAAGTGCTTTTGAATACAACAAACGGAAATGAAGTAAGTGATCTTGGTTTGTTGCTAGAAGGAAAGAAGCCGAACGGACAGACCAGCGGAACAGCGGGATTCAATGCTGCATTCCGCATGTTGCGCAAATCGAAAATTGAAGCGGGAAACAATCAGCTCTATGTCATTACAGACGGTGCCTTCAAACCCGAAGATGAAAAGCAAATTGAGAAATTGGTTCGACTTGCGAATAAACGTAAAATACACACGACAGTAATTGTGGTGAAAGGAAGTAAATTCGCGAAAGAAAATTTGGAAAAGATTTCTCAATTTGGGGAGGGGTCTTTTCTCTGCATTGAAAATGCAGAAGATGCTCAGTCTAAAATTTTCGAACTAATAAAGCAGCAATCGAAGAAATGAGTCAAGTAAAAATTATAGGAATTTCGGGTGGAAGTGGATCGGGCAAGACTACTTTTTTAAGTGGTCTGAAGGAACGAATTCCCGCTGAACACCTCGCCCTTGTCTCTCAGGACAACTACTACAAGCCGCAAATAGAGCAGCACAGAGACGAGAACGGATGGGTGAACTATGATCTTCCAACAGGAATTGAAAAAGAAAGGCTCGTGCACGACATGAATCAATTGTTGAATGGAAATGCAATTGAGTTTTTGGAATACAACTTCAACAATCCAGCCTGGGAGCCACAGAAGATGATCATTCAGCCTGCACCTATTGTTGTGATGGAGGGATTGTTTGTTTTTCATTACAGCGAAATTTTCGAAATACTTCATCATAAAATTTACCTCGATGCTCCCGTTGATTTGCGTTTGGAAAGACGCATCAGTCGAGACCTAGGGCAACGCGGTTATCCCGAACACGAGGTTCGTTATCAGTGGGACAACCATGTTCGTCCGGCGGAAATTCAATATCTCGAACCCTTCATCGATCGCTGCGATTTAATTATTGACAGCACCAAGCCCATTGAAAGTGAGATTGATCGCTTGGTAAAACTCCTCGGCTACTAATGGAGATTACGATTTACACAGACGGCGCTGCGAAAGGCAATCCGGGTCCAGGCGGATATGGAGCCGTTCTTATGGCAGGGAAATTTCACAAAGAAATTTCTGAAGGCTTTCGCCTCACCACCAACAACCGCATGGAGCTCATGGCCGTTTGTGCTGCGTTGGAATTATTGAAATTCGATAACAGTCCGGTTACCATTTACAGCGATTCGAAATATGTTGTAGACTCCGTAGAAAAGAAATGGATTGCCGGATGGGTAAAGCGCGGATGGAAAAATGTTAAGAATCCAGATCTATGGAAACGCTACATGGCTGTGGCTTCCAAGCACAACGTGAAATTCGTTTGGGTGAAGGGACACGCTGGAAATAAATACAATGAGATTTGCGATGAATTGGCTGTAGCAGCAAGTTCGGGAAGAAATCTTCCTGCCGATGATTGGTATGAGCGGAATGCTTCAGATAATTAATTGTTTTAGCTAATCACTACTATATTTGCCCAAACTTTTGAAACCATGCGCACAGACCAATACCAAGGACACGATTATTATTTAATGGATGAGCTGCTTACCGACGAGCACAAATTGATTCGCGATGCAGCACGTGAGTGGGTAAAAAAAGAAGTTTCTCCAATTATTGAAGAGGCTGCAGAAAACTGTAAATTTCCTCAACACCTTATACCAGGCTTAGCCAGCATTGGTGCTTTCGGACCCTATATTCCTGAAGAATACGGCGGAGCCGGATTGGATCAGATTGCTTACGGATTAATTATGCAAGAGTTGGAGCGCTGCGATAGCGGACTTCGCTCTACGGCATCGGTTCAATCTTCTTTGGTGATGTATCCGATTTGGAAATACGGTTCTGAAGAACAACGCATGAAGTTCTTACCGAAATTGGCTTCGGGCGAATGGATCGGTTGCTTCGGATTAACTGAACCAGACCACGGTTCAAACCCGGGTGGAATGACCACCAACTTCAAAGACATGGGCGACCACTATTTGTTGAACGGTGCGAAAATGTGGATCTCTAACGCGCCATTCGCCCAAGTAGCGGTTGTTTGGGCAAAGAACGAAGAAGGACGTATTCACGGAATTATTGTAGAAAGAGGAATGGAAGGATTTACAACTCCGACCATGCACGGCAAGTGGAGCCTTCGCGCAAGTGATACCGGTGAGTTGATTTTCGATAACGTAAAAGTTCCGAAAGAAAACTTGTTACCAGGACGTTCTGGATTAGGCGGACCACTTTCTTGTTTAGATAGCGCCCGTTACGGAATTGCTTGGGGTGCCATTGGTGCAGCATTAGATTGCTACGATGTTGCGCTTCGTTATTCTCAAGAACGTATGCAGTTCAATAAGCCAATCGGTGCATTCCAACTTCAACAAAAGAAATTGGCTGAAATGATTACTGAAATCACGAAAGCGCAATTGCTTACCCTTCGTCTAGGACAGCTTCGCAACGAAGGACGTGCTACCAGCTCTATGATCTCTATGGCAAAACGTAACAACGTTGATATGGCGAAAACAGTTGCAAGCAACGCTCGTCAAATGCTTGGTGGAATGGGCATTACTGGAGAGTACCCAATTATGCGTCACATGATGAACCTTGAATCTGTAATTACTTACGAAGGAACACACGACATTCACTTGTTAATTACAGGAATGGACGTTACTGGATTCGACGCGTTCAAATAATTCATAGGGACTTGGGTAACTTTTGTTAAGCTTACTCGTCTCAATGAAAACATCCTTTAAAATGAAAAGTAAAATACTCGCATTCTTTTTAACCCTGGCTTCGGCTGGGGTTTTTGCTCAACAACCCGTTGGGCCTCATTATTTATTTACAACGTATTCAAGTACATTCACTCCACTTGAAGAAGGTGTTTCTTTGGATGGAGGAATGATTTGGGATGATCCAACATGGACTGTTCCGCTTGGATTCACGTTCTATACGGCTAACGATACGATTACTACCCTATATGTTGGTGAGCTAGGACCGACCGTCTATGGACTGCAAGATGATTCGCTCACTGACATGTTCCTGCCGTCTGTAGACGACATTGCAAACGCTGACAATGACACCTTGGTAAGTCCGGTGAGCTATGTGATAGAAGGTCCTCCTGGATTTCAAATCTGCAAGATTGAATGGCTGAATGTCGGATTCTATGAAGATTGGGCAGCCAATGGAACCTACACCAATACAACGTCCTTCCAATTGTGGTTGTATGAAAATTCAAACATTTTCGAATACCACTGCGGGCCTAGCAATATTCCAAATCCAGAAATTGTGCATGCATTCGGCGGACCTGCCATGGTATTTATTGAGAATCTCAATCAGAACAGTGGATTTAATTGGGATGGCTTCTACAGCATAAGCGGAAATCCTGCTGACCCTACAATTTTGAATTTCACTCCAAACGAAATATTAATGTCGGAAGGACTTCCTTCCAATGCACTTTTGAATGGCGAACCTGCTGAAGGCACTGTTTACCGCTTTGCGCCGACCTTCGTTGGCGTTGAAGAAAATAGCCTTGCTACTTTCGATGTGTATCCGAATCCAACCAGCGGTTTGCTGAATGTATTCAATCCAACACAAGAAACCGTTGTTGCTCAAATCCTTTCCGCAGAAGGAAAAGTGATTCAAATTGAAACGTTAACTTCGGGAAGAAATTCCATTCAAACCGAAAACCTATCAACCGGATATTACATTCTTCGCGCGAACGGAACGAGCACTTCTTTCCTTAAAAATTAAAAATGAAAGGCAATTGGCGTAGCCTTCCAGTTATTGTCATTTTGGCAATAATCTGGGGAAGTTCTTTCATCTTAATGAAGCGAGGCATGTTTGCCTTCGACGCCAACGGCATTCAGGTTCCTGTATTTTCTCCAAATCAAGTTGCGGCTTTACGATTAGGCATAGCATCATTGGTCATGCTTCCATTTGCATTTATTTTTAAAAGTTGGCTGAAGCGTGAATTAATCTGGTGGTATGTTGTAGTTGGACTATTGGGAAGCGGCATTCCTGCTTTCCTTTTCACGAATTCGCAGATGTTCTTGCATTCGAGTATGTCGGGCATCTTGAATGCGCTCACACCGCTCTTCACGCTCATTGTCGGATACTTCGTCTTCAAGAAATCGGTTCGGAAAATACAAATTGTGGGAGTCACCCTCGGACTTGTTGGCGCGGTTTGCCTAATTAGCCTCCGCGGATTGGGCGATTCGAAGAACATGGCCTACAGCATGCTTATTGTGCTTGCCACCATAAGCTATGGCTTCAGCGTGAACACCATTCACAGCAAACTTCACGGCGTGCCATCATTTGCTATTTCTGCCTTTTCGTTATTGGTTGCGGGAATTCCATGTTGGATATTAATTGCGACTGACGGCACATTGGAAATTCTACAAAACAACACGTACGGTTGGCGCAGCCTTGGATTCATATCCACCTTGGCCATTTTGGGCACCGCTCTAGGAAATATTCTATTCTTTCGATTTACCCAAAAGGTCGGAGCCCTTGCCGCCTCTTCCATTACTTACCTCATTCCAATAGTTGCTATCATGTGGGGAGTTTATGACGGAGAGCCGTTCACTTGGCTTCACGGTGCCTTCGCGGGGATTATTCTTACAGGGATTTATTTGGTGAATAAGCAGCCGAAGGCTTAATCCCTACGGGATAAGTCCGCAAAGCGGATACATCCCGAAGGGATAAGTCCACGAAGTGGATTAGTCCGCAAAGCGGATACATCCCGAAGGGAAACTAAAAAAAGTTATTGTTTTCAAACAAAGAATGTGTATATTTGCACCCCTTAATCGGGAAAAACTAATTAAAAATTAACGTTATGTACGCAATTGTTGAAATAGCAGGGCATCAGTACAAAGTACAAAAAGATCAGCAGATCTTCGTTAATCGTCTTCAAAACGAAGAAGGAACACAGGTTGAATTCAACCACGTTCTTTTGACTGATGATAACGGTTCGATCACTGTTGGCGCCCCAGCTGTAGAAGGTGTTAAGGTCACCGCACGCGTAGTGAATCACCTTAAAGGAGATAAAGTAATTATCTTCAAAAAGAAACGCCGTAAAGGCTATCAAAAGAAGAACGGTTTCCGTGCTTATTTGACAGAAATTGTAATTGAAAACATTGGTTAATCCCTAATCCTAAAAGACAATGGCTCACAAGAAAGGTGTCGGTTCGTCGAAAAACGGCCGTGATTCAGAAAGTAAACGCTTAGGTGTAAAATTATTTGGCGGACAAGTATGTGTTGCTGGTAATATTATCATTCGTCAGCGTGGTACTCGTCACAATGCAGGTTTAAACGTTGGGGTTGGAAAAGACCACACTTTATATGCATTAACTGACGGAGTTGTAGAATTCCGCAAGAAGAAAGACAATAAGTCGTTCGTTTCGGTTGTTCCTGCACAGGCGTAATCGAGAGTTCGTCTCAACAATTTTCAAAAACTCTCGATCTTTTGGTCGGGAGTTTTTTATTTTATCCAACATCAAGTAACTTCGTCACATGCTTCAAGTACCCTATTTAAGAGAGAATACAGAGAAAGCGCTTAGCGGTTTAGCCAAGCGCAACAAAGATTTTTCAGCAACCGTTGAATCTATTATTTCAGTAGACGAATCGCGTCGCAAACTTCAAAACGAACTCGACAATCTTTTGGCCGAGTCGAACAAGATTTCGAAGATCATTGGTGACCTTTTCAAAGAAGGAAAAAGAGAAGAAGCCGATGGCATGAAGGTGCGCACCACTGAGATTAAAGAAGAATGCAAAGGCATTGAAACGAACCTTTCTCAATTGGAAGAAGAGTTGAAGCAACTGCTCTACCTCGTTCCAAACGTTCCCCACGAAAGTGTAGTCTTTGGAAAAGGTGCTGAAGAAAACGAAGTGGTGTACTCTTCTGGAGATATCACAGCGTTGGGAGAAAGCAAATTACCTCACTGGGAATTGTGCGAAAAACACAAGCTCATCGACTTCGAATTAGGCGTTAAAATCACAGGCGCTGGTTTCCCGGTATACATCGGAAAAGGAGCACGTCTGCAAAGAGCATTAATTAATTTCTTTTTGGAAGAAGCCATGAAGGCTGGTTACACCGAGCATCAGGTTCCTCATCTGGTTAACGAAGCCAGCGGATACGGCACAGGGCAGCTTCCAGACAAAGAAGGACAAATGTATCATGTGGGTGTGGATGACTTGTATTTGATTCCAACGGCTGAAGTTCCACTTACGAATTTGTACAGAGATGTTTTGTTGAAGGAAGAACAACTTCCAATTAAGCTAACCGGATATACGCCTTGCTTCCGCAGAGAGGCCGGCAGCTACGGAAAAGATGTTCGCGGTTTGAACCGCTTGCACCAATTCGACAAAGTAGAGATCGTGCAATTATCGAAACAAGAAGACAGTTACACTTTGTTGGAAGACATGGTGAACCATGTAAAAGGACTGTTGAATAAATTGGAATTGCCTTTCCGTATTCTTCGTCTTTGTGGTGGAGATATGGGTTTCACTTCTTCGCTTACTTTCGACTTTGAAGTATACTCTGCGGCGCAAGAGCGTTGGTTAGAAGTAAGCTCTACTTCCAACTTTGAAACGTTTCAAGCTAATCGTTTGAAATGTCGTTACAAAGGCGCAGACGGCAAAACACAGCTTGTGCACACACTAAACGGCAGTGCGCTTGCGTTACCTCGCATAGTGGCTGCATTGTTAGAAAATCATCAAGATGAAAATGGCGTGAGAATACCCCAAGCTCTTGTACCTTACTGCGGATTTGAACGAATTTAATTTTTGAGTATGCGCATACTTTATTTCTTCATGGCATCTGCACTTCTGCTTTCCTTGCATTCGTGCACCCCTCCGGATAGAACAGACTATGTAAAACAAATCGATTCCATTTCGAACGTATTAGAGAATGCAGCAGGGCCATACGAAAAGCTCAATCTCGATGAGCTTCAAGCTAAAGTAGACACGGTAAACAAACACCTCGATTTCATTCAGGACAACTACAAAGGCGACATGAAGAAGAGCATTGCGTTTGAATTGGGAACTTACCGTAGCATTCGTAAAATCATACCTGAATTCGGAAAACGCCGTGAGACTATTGCGAGCGGATTAACAGTTTCCAGAGAACAACTTGCCTCCTTAAAAAAAGCATTGAGCGAAAATGCCACTCACGATGCTGTTGGAAATGAAATCAATGACGAGTATTTAAAAAAACAAATCCAACAAGAAAAAACCATCAATGCTTCATTGGTGAAAGAAATTGAATTCATTGTACAAAAATCGGATTCCATTGAAAATCGATTTGCTCGCCATTATAATCAAGCAAAATTCTGGTGTGACAGCATTGAAGCTTCTTCAAAATAAAATATGAAAAAACTCTGGCTCATAGCACTTTTAATACTGGCTACCGAATGTTCGTTCGGGCAGCAGGATTATGAAATTGCAGAGCAGTACTTTCGCAACGGACAGTTCACAGAAGCGAAAATGTATTATGAGAAACTGAACAAAGAAGGATTCGAGAATGAAATTTTCGAAAATTACAAGTCAACCCTCATTCAACTCGATTTAGAAAAAGAGGCTGAAACGCTTATCAAACGTAAGCTTAAGCAAACTAAAGACTACACGTTATACGTTGATTTGGGAAATTTATATGCTCATTTCAAAGACGATAAAAGCGCAACTGAAGCTTACCAAACGGCCCTCGATAAAACAGCCGCTAGCCGCATGCCTATTCTTGAATTGGGACAGAAATTTTTAGCCGTTAATCTGTATGCTTGGGCCTTGAAAACCTATGAAAAAGGGAAAACACTAGGCAAAGACGGCCAAACCTATTCCTTTGAAATAGCAGGCGTGCAGGGATCATTGGGTAATTTTCAAGGGATGTGCGAAGCTTATATGGACATTTTAAAGGAGCAGCCCTCGTATATCGGACAAGTGGAAACATCGCTCATGCAACTCGTAGATTTTCAAGACGATGATGAGCGTTGTAACGATTTGAAAGCACTTGTTTTGAAGCGCATTCAAATTGAACCAAGCACCACAATTTATTCTGAATTTTTAGCCTGGTTCCTCATGCAACGTCGGGATTTCAACGGAGCTTTTATACAATTGAATGCACTCGACAAACGGAACAACGAAAACGGAAACCGCCTAATGAATCTGGCCATTCAGGCTGGAAACAACGAAGAGTACAGTGTTGCGAACAAGTGTTACAGCGCTGTGATTGCAAAAGGCAAATCGTCCATTTTCTTCCAACAAGCAAGCGTGAAAAAACTTCAAACATTAAGTCTTCTTCTGAAGCAAAATGAATTCGCAACGAACGAAGAATTCTTGGCGTTAGATACCGAATACGCGACCATTCAAAACGAAATTGTTCTAGCGAACGAATTGGCCATTTTGAAAAAAGATTGGGCGCACTTAAAGACGTTTTTCTTAAATAATTCAAAAGATGCGGAAGTTCTGCTGAAAGAAGCGTTAGACTTGGGAGGTGTGAACGGAATGGCCATCGCTGAAATCAAACTCGAATTGGGAGATGTGCTTTTGTTTCAGAATAAAATTTGGGAAGCTTCCCTCCTATTTTCACAAATTGAGTTGGACTTTAAAGACGATGTGCTTGGACACGAAGCGAAATTTCGAAACGCTAAAATTTCATTTTATACCGGCGACTTTGAATGGGCACAAGGACAACTCGACGTATTGAAAGCCTCTACTTCAAAACTTATTTCCAACAACGCATTGCAGCTCTCTTTGCTTATTACGGATAATTTCAATATGGATACGATTCCATTGCCTATGATGCAATACGCACGCGCTGAACTACTCGCCTATCAAAATCAGTTTGCGCTTGCTTTCCAAACACTCGACAGCATTACGACGGCCTTTCCTGGACATTCTCTTACCGACGAAATTCTTTTCACTAAAGCGAATATTTATAGGAAGCAAGGAGATTTCGAAAAGGCAGTTCTGTTATTTACCGAATTGGTGAACATTCACTTCGAAGGTATTTACGCAGACGACGCTCTTTTCGCTTTAGCCGAAATTGAAGAAAAGCATTTCAAAGATTTAGCAAAGGCTCAAACACACTACGAGCGACTGCTGAATGACTTCCCAGGAAGTTTGTTCGTCATAGACGCTCGTAAACGTTATCGCGCTTTAAAGGGCGAAGTGCAATAGCTAAATACTATATTTGCAAAAATTTGTTTCAATGAAAAACATTGCAGTTATTGGTGCTGGCACCATGGGAAATGGAATCGCGCACGTGTTCGCTCAGAACGGGTTTAACGTTCAATTGATCGATTTGAATGAAGCTCAGTTAGAAAAGGCTGTTGCTACGATTTCCAAGAACTTAGATCGTCAGGTTGCAAAAGGTTCTTTAACCGAGGAACAAAAGGCCCAAACCCTCGCGAATCTTTCCACTTCAAACTCCATTGAAACAGGCGTTGCAAACGCGGAGCTTGTTGTTGAAGCTGCAACTGAAAACGTTGATTTAAAACTTAAGATATTTCAAACCCTCGATGCGAACGCTCCTGCAAACTGCATCTTGGCTTCCAATACTTCTTCAATTAGCATTACCAAAATTGCTTCAGTGACCAATCGTCCTTCTCAAGTAATAGGTATGCACTTCATGAATCCAGTTCCTGTTATGAAGCTGGTTGAAGTGATTCGCGGCTACAGCACTTCGAACGAAGTGAACGAAAAGGTTTTTGAGATTTCAAAGCAATTAGGAAAAGTTCCGGTTGAAGTAAACGATTACCCTGGCTTCGTAGCCAACCGCATTCTTATGCCCATGATCAACGAGGCCATCTACACACTTTACGAGGGTGTAGCTGGGGTTGAAGAAATTGATACAGTTATGAAACTGGGAATGGGACATCCAATGGGTCCACTTCGTTTAGCCGACTTTATTGGTTTAGACGTTTGCTTGGCTATTCTTCGTGTGATGCATGAAGGATTCGGCAATCCGAAATACGCGCCATGTCCGCTTTTGGTGAACATGGTTGCGGCAAAAAAATTGGGCGATAAATCTGGAGAAGGATTTTATATTTTGAATAGAGAAACAAAAGAAACAACCGTTTCTCCTTCGTTTTCAAAATAATTCAAGGTGAAGATTCATCACGACTTTTCTTCATTCAAGGAAGTTAAAAATCCTGTATTAACTATCGGCACGTTCGATGGTGTTCACTTGGGTCATCAGGCTTTGCTTTCGCGAATGAAAGAGCTGGCTCTTGAAGTAAACGGAGAAACCGTTGTGCTTACATTCTCGCCTCACCCACGAACTGTTCTCTTCCCGGAAGATCACGGCATTCAATTGCTTTCAGACGCCAACGAAAAAAGACAATTCCTCTCCGATTGCGGGGTAAATCATCTGGTTGAATTTCCATTCACCATGGAATTCGCGAAAAAATCTTCTTTCGAATATGTGCGCGATTTATTGGTTGTTGGAATGAATGTGCACACCGCAATCGTTGGATACGACCATCGCTTTGGAAGAAACCGTGAAGGGGACTTTCAGAAATTGTTGGAGTATGCAGATATGTTTCAATTTCATGTTGAAGAAATTCCCGCGCAACTCGTGAACGAAAGCGAAGTGAGTTCAACGAAAATTCGGAATGCGATTTCAGTTGGAAAGGTAGAATTCGCGAAGGAAGCAACTGGAAGAAACTACGTGCTTTCTGGAACTGTTGTGCACGGAAAAGGGAACGGAAAGAAAATCGGTTTTCCAACCGCAAACATAAAAATTTCCGATCCGCTGAAACTTATTCCCGCAAATGGAGTCTATGTAGTAGAAACGAACATCAACGGAATAAACTACCGCGGAGCCATGAACATTGGAACACGACCTACATTCGAATTAAACGGAAGCCGCTCCCTGGAAGTGCATGTAATAGGGTTTCATAACAGCCTCTATGAACAGCCCTTGCAAGTAGAATTTATTCGGAAGCTTCGCGACGAACAAAATTTTGGTTCAATTGATGCGTTGAAAGAACAACTTGCAAAAGACATTGCCAATGCCATTCGCTAAAACAACGCTTTTCATTCTTCTTTTTTCATTCAACTTCGTGGTTGATCTAAATGCGCAATTGGTGTCGTGGGACAAAATAGACACGTGTAAAATTTACACCGACCTCAACCTCGCTTTGAAAGAACCGGGCAAAGTTTATCGCCTTCACCTCAACAGAAAAAAATATACCGAGATTCCGCAAGAAATATTCTTGCTTTCAAACTTGAATGATCTTCAACTCGATCGCAACAAGATAAAAACCCTTCCAACAAAAATTAACGAGCTTCCTTTTTTACAGCGATTAAGCATCAATGAAAATGTCATTGACTCTATGCCGCCTTCACTTTTCAATTTGAAAAATTTACGTGTTCTGGAGTTGGGCGACAACTACATCAGCACCCTTCCAGACGAAATAGAAAAACTGCAAGAGCTACGTATTTTGGCGCTTTGGGACAACCCTATTGACTATTATCCGAATTCAATAGGCTCTTTGAAGAACTTAACGCATCTCGATTTTCTGCACAACCAAATGAGTTATGGAACACAAGATCGTATTCTTCAAATGATTGACCCGAAGAAAACCAAAGTGTACTTCTCTATGCCCTGTGCTTGCGAGGACGGGCATTAAAATTTATACTTTATCGAAGTCGATTACGACTGTATCTGAAACAGGTTCACATTGACAAGTCAACACGAATCCGGCATTCACCTCTCCGGGTTCTAATGCGTAGTTGAGTTTCATATCTACCTCTCCTTCTTTCACGTGAGCACGACATGTGCAGCACATACCGCCTTTGCATGAGAAAGGAATATCCAATCCCGCGCGCTGCGCAGCATCGAGTATCATTTCACCCGTCTTCGGCATTTTGAATTGCGTGTAATTTCCATCGAAAATAACGGTCACATCGGCTTGCCCTTCCAACACAACTTCCTTCTTCACAACAGGGGCCGCTTGTTTCGCTTGTCCTGGAGAGGCGAACAATTCGAAATGAACATTCTCTTCCGCCATTCCATTCGACAAATAAAAATCTTTCACCGCGCGAATCATGGGTTCTGGTCCGCAAACAAAAACTTCTGAAACAGTATCTATGGGAATGAAGCGTTGGGTATAACCTTCAATCTTTTCCGCATCTATTCTTCCATGAAAAAGAGCAATGTCATTCGGCTCGCCACTTAACACATGAAAAACACGGAAACGTCCGAGGAATATGTCTTTCATGTCTTCAATTAAATCGCGGAAGATAATTCCACTGAAGTGTCTGTTCCCATAGATCAAACTCACTTCCGCCTCAGCGTTATTTTGAAGCAACGTGCGCGCAATCGAAAGCATAGGGGTAATTCCACTTCCAGCTGCATACAGCACCACGTGCGTCTTTCCGTCTATATTATTCGGGGTGAAGTGACCCATAGGGTTCATCACCTGCATTTCCATTCCTGCCTTCACCTCAGAGGTTGCCCATGTGGAAAATACTCCGCCATCTACGCGTTTAATTGCCACGCGCAATTCACCGTCGTTTGTTCCGCTGCAAATCGAATACGATCTGCGAATATCCTCTCCGTTTACACTCGCCCGAAGTGTCAGGTATTGCCCCGGTTTGAAGGCATAGCGCTCCATCAAATCTGAAGGAACGTTAAACGCAATAGAAACACTATCGGCGGTTTCCTGACGAACATCGGAAACGGTTAATGCGGAAAAGGTTGGTCTCATAAGTTTGAAAAGGCAAAAATACGCCAACGCTGTTCTGAATAAGAATTTTTCACAGCTGATATTTGCAATGATTTTGTTTAAGGTGAATGAACTAAATTTGTTCTTATGGAAATGGAAATCGCTCTTCAAAAATTTCAGCAATACATAGATGCTGAAAATAAAATCGAAGCAAAAGATTGGATGCCCGAAGGCTACCGCAAGACGCTTATTCGTCAGATTGGGCAGCACGCGCACAGCGAAATCATTGGGATGCTTCCTGAAGGAAATTGGATTACCCGCGCCCCATCGCTTCGTCGTAAAGCCATTTTGTTAGCGAAAGTTCAAGACGAAGCCGGTCACGGTTTATACTTGTATTGCGCTGCAGAAACCATGGGGGTTGATAGAGATACCATGACGGAAGAAATGCTTTCAGGCAAAGCGAAGTACTCTTCCATTTTCAATTACCCAACTACTTCATGGGCCGACATTGGCGCTATTGGATGGTTGGTAGACGGTGCTGCTATTGTGAATCAAGTATCTCTGCAACGCACGAGTTACGGACCTTACAGCAGAGCGCTCATTCGCATTTGCAAAGAAGAAAGTTTTCATCAACGTCAAGGATATGAAATTTGCATTGCACTTTCGAAAGGAACTGCAGAGCAAAAGAAAATGTTGCAAGATGCCTTCAATCGTTTCTGGTGGCCGGCGTTAATGATGTTTGGTCCGTCTGACAAAGACTCTGCGCACAGCAGTCAGAATATGATTTGGAAAATCAAGCGTCATTCGAACGACGACATGCGTCAGAAGTTTGTAGATATGACGGTTGCTCAAGCTGAATACTTAGGTCTTACCCTACCTGATCCAGATTTAAAATGGAATGAAGAAACGGGGCATTACGAATTCGGTGAAATCGATTGGACTGAATTCAACGAAGTGGTGAAAGGAAATGGACCGTGTAACAAAGAGCGTATTGCTGCGAAGCAGAAAGCATGGAGCGAAGGCGCCTGGGTGCGTGAAGCGGCCGTTGCGTATGCTGAAAAGCAAAAAGAAAAAGCCGCACAGAGTGCAGCTTAATTCTTAATTATCATTTAGAAATTTTCTGAAAATATCCAGATCCTTCGATCTGCTGATTGTTATCGCCCTGAACATTGTAAATGATGTAATAGGTTCCATCGGCAGCTTCGTTTCCATTTACAAACCCATCCCACACCGAATTCGGCGCATTCAATTCAGCAACTACTTCTCCCCATCGATTGAATATCTGCGCTTCTTGGGTTACTGCATTTTCAGAGAAGATGGTAAAGGCATCGTTCAAGCCGTCAGTACCGAACGTGAAAATAGTTGGAACTAACACATTCAAAGGCTGCGAAGTAAGGGCTGTAATTAAAAGGGTAAACGCATCCGGACAATTTCCGTTTGAGTTCACCGTGACCGTGTACACTCCTGCATTTGAATAAAGACTTGAAGTAGACTCGTTCCCTGCGCTTGTGGCATTGAGTCCATTTCCAAAATCCCATGTGTAGTTGAAAGTAGGGTTTGACTGATTTACAAAATTCACTTGAAACGGTATAAAGCCTTGCAGAGGATTTGCAGAAATATTCCAATTCAAATTTTCAACCACTACATCTATACTGGAACTCACTGAGCATCCGTTAATGTCTGTAGCAACAACAGTATATGTTGTGCTAACGGCGGGACTTTCAGTAATGGAAGTTCCTACAGAACCGTTTGACCAAACGTAGGTGATTGGGTCTATTAAATTCAATGAAGAAGCAAGTAATTGCGTTGACTCTCCCGGACATAACAGCGTATCGCCTGTTATGGAGACAGAGGGTTCGGATATGACTACGTTTAAACTCGCTTCACAGTTGTTTGCATCTAACGCGGAAACCACATAGCTTCCACCTACTAATCCAGTTGCGGTAAGCGCATTGCCACCAATGGGAGACCAAGAGATCGTAGGAGTTCCACTTCCACCCGTAACAGAAACTGTAGCACTTCCGCTGCTGCTGCTGCAACCAGCGGGCACACTGCTCACCAATAAAAGTTCAAACATAGGTGGTGAATCTAAGGTAACCGCTAAGGTGTCTGTGCACCCATTGGCATCGGTGCTTATTACAGTGTAATTTCCCGAAGGAATATTGCTCCAGGTATCTCCAACATGTTGCCCTTGCTGCCAATTGTATACATACGGATCTTGTCCGCCAGAAGATTGCACCGAAAGACTTCCCGATGATTCTCCGTAACACGCAATAGGCGTTGAGGTGGTAACCACCGTTATTATTTCTGGACAAGGAAGAACAATGACACAATCAGTCAGCTGAGCTGCACTTGAAATCAAAAAGGATTGTCCAGTTGCATCAACCACTTGCACGGGAAAAGCAACAGGTGCTGAAATAGATGCATTTGAAGAAAACGTGCTCCACGAAGTAATATTCACCGCGCACCCTGGAGGTATAGAACAAGGTTCTACGAATGGCGGGAACCCCGGGAAACATGCACTGCAATCTTGCGTTGTAATTTGCGATTGCCAATTGTACGGTGCTACACCGCCAGAGGCCTGCCAATTTCCATTTTCGTCTATACACACATCAAGTCCTGAGCAAGGCGAAACATTTACCTGCACCGATTCCGAACCACAGGCCAACGCGTAGATTATTGTGAATGTGCCGGGTCCTGCAGCAGACGGTGTAAACACACCTGTTGAAGAAACACCAGGTCCCGACCATGTTCCTCCGGCAGTTGCTGCGGTAAGGGTTACAGCGCTATCGGTAATACAAAAATCAGCCGGATGACAAATGGAGGCATCACAACACGCAACAGGAATGGCAGCGCAAGCTCCGGCAGAAATGACTTGAACACTGCCCGAACGCGAAGTGCTGTTATAAGTTCCAGTGCTTCCGCATGCAACAATATCTCCGTTCAAACCAATGTGCACGTCGTATACTTTGAAAGTTGTTGGATAGGATGCTAGCTGATTCAAATTCGCATCGAATTTCACAACCGCGTTGGTTGAACCCACGTATACATTTCCGCAATCATCTATAGCCAGTCCACTGTTACTTACGACAAAATCACCGAAAGCTGTGGTAGCATTTCCTGCGGGAATATTCGCGGTATTCAAGACTGCTCCAGATGTCAAACTTCTTTTTTGAACTTGCGTTCCATTCTGCGTGTAAACAAAGCTATCGGTAGCTCGAATGGCCATGATTCCGGTGTTGTTCACACGAAAATCTTCACACTTATAGCCGAGATTATATCCCGAAGACACCTTGTACAATAGGCTGTTGTTATTTCCACACAAATCGAAATTCTGATGAATGACACCTAATGTGTCTTGAGTTAGCCAGAAATATTTCCCATTCGGATTGGCGGTTATTGAGCGCACTTCTTGAATGGTAGGCGGAAAGCTGAAGGCGTTTCCGCTTGCAACAGTTTGTGTATTCAAAACGTTTCCAGTTGTCACATCTATTTCGAAAATAGCTGCTAAGAGATTTGTTGCAAATCCGGTTGTTCCGCCTAAAACCAATTTCGATTGATCGCAATTGAAACTGATGTTCCAAAATTCATCGCTTGAAAATAACCCACCCGGATTGGGATTGTTCCAAACTAAACCTCCAGAAGTATTTACTTTTTGAATAGCCGCTGTTGAACCAGCTGTAATATAAGAATTTCCAAGATTGTCTGTTGCGAAAGTTCCAAGCCAAACGTTAGAAGTATCGTAAGGCGTGTTGTAGGTCCATTGCAAAACTCCAGCATTGCTGTACTTCAGCAATTGCATGGGCATTACGCCGCCAATGGCATACACATTTCCAGCTGCATCGGTTTCGCATTCCCACACACAGTCCCAATTCGAAGCAAAGGTGGGAGTTTGAACCCACGGGTCTATGGTTATTGGAACCTTTTCATTGTAGTTTGAAATTTGAAATCCAATTTTATTCGAAGATTTCTGAATAAAGCGTGAAGAAATAAATTTCTTCGATTGTGTTTCGAAGGAATACGGCTCATGATCAATGATGTCTCCAAATTCGGTTGGAATATGAACAGCTCCGTCGATTAGATTCACATCATTCGAGTACGTCATTTCTATTCGTTCAGACTTACTTCCATTGCGCAACTCGAAAGCGTATTTGATGCCGCTTTCCGGATGAACAGTGAACACTACATCAACACCCGGCCAAGCGTTTTCAATTCGAAGTTTTTCGTAACACTTTGCACCCTGAATGCCTTTGCAAACACCTTCTGATTCGACAGAATAATTGCCGTAAAAGGTACATAATTCGGACGGCACATAGTTGCAATTTCCTTCTCCAATATCTACAATTACAAAATCATTTCGAAAAGAAAACTTTGCATCTTCTCTTTCCGATTCTTTGTATTCCGAAATGGTTTGAATGGATTTTTTCTCGGAATGCTTCTCGTTTTTTTCAACCTCTAAAAACGAATAAACCCATCCATGAGGCGTAAAGAAGATTCGGGTACTGCCCCAGTCTGCGGCATAAAGAATTTTTTCTCCGATTACTTTTTCCTCTTTGGAAAACTGACCTTTATTTTCGACAAACACTCGCTCTCGCTCATATTTCCTTTCCCACTTGTTCTGAGCATTGGCTGAAAAAACAAAAGCAAATAATAAGATTGCAGTTTGAAGTATTTTCATACTGCAATATAACCACTATTTATATTTTCCCAATAGTGCTACTAGATCAGCTTTTTCTTTCACCCCTGCCTCTTTCCACAACACTTCTCCGTTTTTGAAAATCATTAAAGTTGGAACAGAGCGCACGTTGTATTTCGCAGCCACAGCTTGATTTCGATCGATGTCGATTTTAATAATGCGGGCCTCATCGCCAATGGCAGTTGCCAATTCTTCTAGGATTGGACCCTGGTATTTGCAAGGGCCACACCATGTTGCGAAGAAGTCTACTAACACGGGCTTATCGCCTTGTATAATGTCGTTGAAACTTCCTTTCATTTTTGTTGAATTAGCGATTGCATTTTATTCCAGCTACCAGCATTGTGAACATTGGTGAATCCCATTTGCTTCAATTGTGAAACGGCCGCACCGCTTCTCATACCGCTTCTGCAGCAGAGAATAATGGCTTCGTCCTTTTTCCAAGCTTTTGCTTTCGAAGGTATTTCTGGAAGTGGAACATTGCTTGTTCCTTTCGCGTGTCCTTCAGAATATTCGCCTTTGGTTCTCACGTCAACCAGCTTTGCACCCTCGCGCATCAGCTGCACCAAATCGGTCTTTGGTTTTCCTTTTAAGAATGAAAATAGTCCCATTATACCAGTGCGTTTACTTCCATCCAACCACCGCCGTTATAAACCTCTTCTACACCTTGTTGTTGAAGGTATCCGGTCGCTTGACCGCTTCTTCCGCCTGAAAGGCAGCACAGCACCAATGGCTTCGGCATGTTCTTGAATTCTTCCACTTTCGTAGGCACTTCTTGTAACGGAATATTTATTGAACCCGCCACATGTCCACTTTGAAATTCTTCTCTTGAACGAACATCAACGATTGTTGCCGTTCCATTTTTTAAAGCTGCTAATACATCCATTGTTTTGAATTTTTAGCGAAGGTAGAATAGGAAATTGAAAGGTGTTGTGAGGAGAGTCACATTACTCACCTGCGGTGATCAATTCTTCGAATCAATCTTTCAGATCAATCGCTTGGCGATCAAACCTTCGGTGAAATCTTTCAGATTGATCACGTAGTGATTGATTGCGTAGCAATTGATCTGACAGAATCAGATTGATCACTTCGTGATTGATCCGAAGGAGTAAAACCTTTCCCTTTCCGCTAAAAGCACCTTCAATTTAAAAAGCAAATCCCCTTCACTCAAAAGCGGACGCTTCGCACGTTCGGCTGGTGTATTAAGTCTATTGAACAACTCGTCAATAGACACTTCCAAATACCACACTTCAAAATGATTCAATGAAAATTCAACCTTCTCCTCAGTGGTGAAAAACCCTGCTCCCGCAGAAATGATTCCCACCGGTTCGTTCACAATCGATTTCACCATGGAAAATTCTTCCTCGCGAAATTTCTCCCACCCTTGCTCTTCCACAAATTCAGCAATACTCCTTCCCCATTTCAATTCTAACATTTCATCTACTTCATAACACGACACACCACGCTCCACAGCCAACTGCCTTGCCATCGTCGTCTTCCCACTTCCGGGCATTCCTACTAATAAAATGTGTCTCTCCATACTTATCTCATATTTCTCATCCCCATCCGCGCCGCGGTCATCGCGAAGCGTCATCCACAAAGTGGTCATCACAACGTGTTGTGTCCCGTAAAAGTAAATTAATTCAGAGGTACATTTGTACCATGAGCAGATTTACTTCATTATTACTCGTACTCATTAGCTTCTCAGCTTTCGGACAGAAAAAAATAACTTCTCCTTCCGACCAACCGCTTCCACCTATCGTAATTGGAATTACCGTTGATCAAATGCGCAACGACTACATCGATCGCTTCTGGAACGACTACAGCGAAGGCGGATTCAAACGCTTAGTGCGCAATGGATCCTACGCACGTAACCTGCAATACAACTACATGCCAACGTACACAGGTCCTGGACACGCTGCAATTTTCACAGGCACAACGCCAGCACACAACGGCATTGTGGCGAACGATTGGTTCGAAAGAAAATACAACCGAATGACCTACTGCTCGGCAGATTCAATGGTAAATAGCGTAGGTACCTCTTCAGCTGCTGGAAAGATGTCGCCACACTACCTAAAGTCTAGCACCATTGGCGACGAACTAAAAATCTTCACCGCAGGAAAATCGAAAGTCATTGGCATCTCTCTTAAAGACCGAGGGGCTATTCTTCCCGCTGGAAGAACCGCTAATGCTGCGTATTGGTTCGTAGGTGGAGAAGAAGGCGTGTGGGCCTCAAGCTCATGGTACATGCGCGAACTTCCAAAGTGGGTGCAAGACTTCAACGCTAACGGAAAGGCAAAGGAATACGCCGCTTCAACGTGGAACTTACTTCTTCCTGAAGAGAATTACACCGAAAGCATGGAAGACAACAACGCTTATGAAATGCCTTTCAAACCGCTACTTCGTCCAGTTTTCCCTTACAACATAGACACGCTAAAGAAATACAACGGTGGATATGAAATTCTAAAAGGAGTGCCTGTGGGAAATTCGCTTACACTCGATTTCGCTCTTGCTGCAATAGACGGAGAACAACTCGGAAAGAATAACACAACCGACATGTTGTGCCTGAGTTTTTCTTCTACCGATTACGTTGGACATCAATTCGGAATTCATTCAAAAGAATTGCAAGACGCCTACATTCGTCTCGATCGTGAATTGGAAAGACTTCTAAATGATCTAGATAAACGTTTCGGAAAAGACAACTATCTCATCTTCTTAAGCTCAGATCACGGCGGCGCGCCGACTCCGAGCCTTGTGCAAAAGTCAAATGCCGCTGCCGGATATTGGTCGTCCGATAATTTCGAAGAGCAAGCAGAGCTTTTCATGAATTCAAAATACGGACAAGGCAACTGGATTCTAAATGAGAGCAACTTGAATTTATTCATTAACCGAACGCTCGTTCGGGAGAAGAATATGAAGTTAGACGACATGCAACGCACCCTTTCAAAATGGGCTGAAGAACAAGAGCACGTTACTAAAGCTTTTGCTAGCTGCGACCTGACCGCAGAAAATTACACTTCAGAATTGGGACAAAAAGTACAACTTGGATTTCTTCCTGCACTTTCTGGAGACGTAATCTATGTGCTTGAACCCGGATTCATGGAATACTCGAGACAAGGCACCACGCATGGCTCGCCGTACACCTACGACTCTCAAGTTCCTTTCATTTTATACGGAAAGAATGTTCCGGCTTCTACCAATTACGCAGCACATTCCATTACCGACATTGCTCCAACAGTATGCAGTTATTTGCGTATTGGGTTCCCTAATGCATGCACCGGAAACCCAATCATTAGCTTCCTCAGACCTGCCAAAAAATGATTCATATTTCATTAAGCACACCGCACATACACCGAAAAATGGTGAAGGTGCGCGTGTCATTCAGCCACTCTGAAGAAAATCAAATCGTTCAACTCTCCTCGTGGAGACCGGGACGATATGAGATGGGAAACTTCGCGAAAAACATTTCACACGTACAGGCTTTCGATTCATCGAATGAGAACATTGAGTTAAGAAAGATTGAAAAAGACAAATGGCGCATCGCTTGCAATTCCAATGAGCAAATAACCTTTGAATACTTCTATTGCGCAGCAGAGCTTAACGCAGGAAGCACCTACGTGAACAGCCAAATGCTTTATGTGAATCCGGTCAATTGCATTCCTTTTTTACCGGGAAGAACAGATGAAAAATACACCGTTGAAATTCTCGATTCATACGCACATCTTTCCTGCGGACTTCCGCACGAAGGAAATAAACTATTTGCGCAGAATTTCGACGAATTAGCAGATTCCCCGTTTGTAGCCTCACGAAACATTGAAGTCTTATCTCAGGAGGTAAACGGAGTGACCTTCTTGGCAAATATCTTCGGAATTACCAATTTGAATTTCGAACGATTCTGGAACGATGTGCGCATTTACACGCAACTTCAACTGAATATTTTCGGAGAGTTTCCTGTTTCAAAATACCGCTACTTGCTGCACTTCACACCGTATTTCATGCATCACGGAGTAGAGCACAATACTAGCACTGTCATAGTCATGGGTGACGGAGAAAACTTCGACCGTGAAGACAAATACAACGAAATGCTAGCTATCTGCAGCCACGAACTCTTTCACACGTGGAACGTCAAAACCTTGCGTCCTGTTGAAATGATGCCCTACGATTTCACGAAAGAAAATTACACGCAACTCGGATATGTTGATGAAGGAGTGACTACCTATTACGGTGATCTATGCTTACGCCGTAGCGGCATCTGGAACAACGACCTTTGGAAAACATCATTGGAAAAATGGCTGAATACCCACCACAGAAACTACGGAAGATTCTCATACAGTGTTGCAGATAGCAGCATAGACACTTGGTTAGATGGATATACCCCAGGTGTTCCATGGAGAAAAGTTTCCATCTACAACGAAGGCGCTCTACTCTCTATGATTCTCGATATTGAATTGATTGCGGCAACAAATGGACAAAAATCCATGGACGATGTCATGCATCAGATGTACCAGCAATTCGCGAAAAACAAGATTGGATACTCCGTTAACGACTATTGGAAAACCCTTGAAGAAAAAGGCCTTCCAAACGCACAAGAATTTAGAAAGAACATTGCTGAAAAGGCTGTTGATTATTCAGAATATCTGCAAAATGCTTTCAATAAAATGGGAGTTGAACTCATTTGGTCGCCCTCAGCCATTGCTACCGAACGTTTGTTCGGTTTCAGTGTAGACATTCAAATGGGAAAGTCGAAAGTAACCTCGGTATGCATGAATTCTGCAGCAGATATGGGTGGTCTGTGGTATGGCGATGAAATTTTAGAAGTAGACGGCATCACCGTTGACAAAAACGTAAATTTTCTCATAGAAGCTACAACAACAACACAATTGCTTATTCTTCGAAATGGTGTGCAGTTTGAACTAACCCTTCATTCGAAACCTGAGTTACCTTTAATTCAGCAATCGCACATTGCATTTCCCCAGAGCAATGCACTCTTCGATTATTGGTTAGGCAAACGCAACGCATAAAAAAGGGCCTTGAAATTCAAGGCCCTTTTTATTTTCTTCGATTCAGAATTACTTCTTCTCGTCTTTTACTTCTTCAAAGTCAACATCGGTTACTTCACCGTCGTTGCTTCCTGCTTGTTGCTCTCCAGCACCTGCATCTGCAGCTCCGCCAGCGTTATTGTACATTTCAGCACTTGCCGCTTGGAACACTGCATTCAATTTATCCATAGACGCTTTAATGGTGTCTAGGTTCTTTTCAGCGTGAGCCTTCTTCAACTCTTCCAAAGACGCTTCAATCTCTGCTTTCTTATCTGCAGGCAGTTTATCTCCGAACTCTTTCAATTGCTTCTCCACTTGGAAAATCAATGAATCGGCTTGGTTCACAACGTCTGCTTCTTCTTTCGCCTTGCGATCTGAGTCTGCATTCAACTCTGCTTCCTTCTTCATCTTCTCAATGTCTTCTTTGCTTAATCCGCTAGAAGCTTCGATTCTGATGCTTTGCAATTTGTTGGTTGCTTTGTCAAGTGCAGATACGTTAATGATACCGTTCGCATCAATGTCGAAGATAACTTCTACTTGTGGAACCCCTCTTGGTGCTGGTGGCAAACCATCTAAGTGGAATCTTCCAATGGTACGGTTGTCCTTCGCCATGGCACGCTCACCTTGTAACACGTGAATCTCTACGCTTGGTTGGTTATCGCTGGCCGTTGAAAACACTTCAGACTTCTTTGTTGGAATCGTAGTGTTCGCATCAATCAACTTCGTGAATACACCACCCATGGTTTCAATTCCCAATGAAAGAGGCGTAACGTCTAACAACAACACATCTTTCACTTCTCCGGTTAATACACCGCCTTGAATGGCTGCTCCGATAGCGACTACTTCGTCAGGATTCACTCCTTTGCTTGGATCTTTTCCGAAGAACTTCTTCACCGCGTCTTGAATCGCAGGAATACGTGTTGAACCACCTACCAAAATAATTTCATCGATATCGTTTACTGACAATCCAGCGTTCTTCAATGCGCTTTCGCAAGGAGCAATGGTTCTGCGAATCAACGAATCTGCTAACTGCTCGAACTTCGCACGTGTTAACGACTTCACCAAGTGTTTTGGTATTCCGTCAACAGGCATGATGTAAGGCAAGTTAATTTCAGTTGTTGTAGAACTAGACAATTCAATCTTCGCTTTCTCTGCCCCTTCCTTCAAACGTTGAAGAGCCATTGGATCTTTAGAAAGATCTAAATTTCCATTTTCATTTTTGAATTCTTGAACCAACCAATCAATGATTACTTGGTCGAAGTCATCTCCACCCAAGTGCGTGTCTCCGTCGGTAGACAATACTTCAAATACGCCGTCACCTAACTCAAGACAAGACACGTCATGCGTTCCACCACCACAGTCGAACACGACAATCTTCATTTCTTGAGACTTCTTGTCAAGACCATAAGCCAATGCCGCTGCAGTTGGCTCATTAATGATACGCTTCACGGTTAGTCCAGCGATTTCACCGGCTTCTTTCGTTGCCTGACGCTGCGCATCGTTAAAGTATGCAGGAACGGTAATAACCGCCTCAGTTACCTCTTGACCCAAATAATCTTCAGCCGTCTTCTTCATCTTTTGAAGAATCATTGCTGAAATTTCTTGTGGGGTATACGTACGATCGTCGATTTTCACGCGAGGCGTGTTGTTGTCGCCCTTCACTACCGTGTAAGGCATGCGGGTTGCTTCTTTCTCCGTTTCTGCGAATGATGATCCCATGAAACGTTTGATACTTGAAATGGTTTTTGTTGGATTCGTAATGGCTTGACGCTTTGCAGGATCTCCTACCTTACGCTCACCACCTTCAATGAAAGCAACAATAGAAGGCGTGGTGCGCTTTCCTTCGCTGTTCGCGATTACCACGGGCTCGTTTCCTTCCATCACAGATACACACGAATTCGTGGTACCGAGGTCAATGCCTATTATTTTACTCATGTTCTTAAATTTTCAATTTGTTTCACCCCGCATTTCAACCAATATGCCATTGAGAAATTCGGGACGAAATATGACAGAACTGTCAGCATTTTCTGACACGTCTCTTGAACCGCCCGACAATTCAGCGTGGTAGGTACAAACTGAAGTGTTCCTTCCGCATTCTTCCATTCAGAAAAATGACGCCGAACCAATAGAAATCGAGGCTCAATTCTATGCGTGCATCGGCGCAGATTTTTTTCCAAGCGCTCATCATTCCTTTGCTCCAATAGATATCGTCGAAGACAATGCACGTGATATTTTTATATTGAAGTAGAATTTCGAAATAGCGAAGCGTTGCCTCTTCCGTATGATTTCCATCTAAATAAACAAATTCCATTTCAGGAAATGCATTTAATGTAGTTGGAAGAGTGTCGTTGAAATTTCCTTCAACCACCTCTATATTTTTTTTTTGGAAGGAATGAAAAAGAGTTCGCGCTTGGGACGCATGCGTGGGATCTCCCTCAAGGGTAATTATTTTTTTTGAGGAATGAAGGGCCTCTGATAAATAGAGTGTGCCTATTCCGAAATGAGTCCCTATTTCCAAAAGCCCGGAAGGCTGCAAATGTTCCACCAACAAATGAAGAGCTTCTCCCTTTTTCTTCGGCATGGCGCTAGAAGCCACAGATCGCGCATAAGTCCGAGTAGTCTGAAGGCCCTTACTTCCCGCTCCGAAGTCCTTCACCACATAAGCTGTATCGTTCGAAAGCAATTTTCCACGAGCGTCTTCAATCGGTTTCCAAGCCTCCACTCGTTGCTGTTTCAGCACATCGGTAATGAGTTTGAAAACAAACGGTGAATGAACCCCGTGAGGTCCTTTAGCGAAAAATAAATGTTTGAGATAAGGAAGCAATAACATTACTTCTGTCCTTTTTCAAGTCGCTCTATGCGCTCGAGCAATTGCGGTAAGCGGCGGTGAATGATATACGATTTTTTGAAGTCCATCGTGCTAACAGCCGGTGTACCTTGCATAACAACATCTTCTTTCAGCACAGAAGCGCTGATACCCGTTTGAGCTGCAATCTTCACTCCGTTGGCAATGGTCAGGTGTCCTGCAATTCCTACTTGTCCGCCTATCATAACATTCTCACCAATCTTCGTGCTGCCAGCAATTCCAGTTAGCGCAGCAATAACTGTGTTCTTTCCAATTTCAACGTTGTGCGCAATCTGAATGAGGTTATCGAGCTTCACACCTTCACGAATAATTGTTGATCCCAAAGTTGCTCTGTCAATGGCCGTATTCGCGCCTATTTCAACACGATCTTCAATTACGACATTTCCAATCTGAGGAACCTTCGCGTAACGATTATCTGCTTGTGGTGCAAAACCAAATCCATCCGCACCAATGATTACTCCCGCGTGCAACGTACAATTCGCACCGATGACACATTCACTATACACCTTTACCCCAGGATGAATAGTTGTAAAATCTCCAATCTTCACATGCTCGCCTAAATAAGACTGAGCCATAATTACAGCGTTGTTTCCAATGGAAACACCCGGTTCGAGAACCACTCCAGCGCCTATGTGAACGTTCTCTCCAATAACCACCGTTGAATCTATAACAGCAGAAGGGTGAATACCCGGACGCGGTCTTTTAAATTGGCTATACGCCTCTAATAATTTTGCGAAACTTCCATAAGCATCTGCAACACGAATAAGAGTAAGCGTTTCAGGTAAGGCTTGCTCGGCAACGAAATCGTTGGAGACAATAGCAATACTTGCGCCTGTAGAATAAATATGAGAAATGTATTTCGGATTGGCCAGAAACGTAAGTGTTCCAGCTTTGCCTTCTTCAATTTTAGAAAGCCCTGAAACTTCTGCTGAAGAATTACCTTCAACCGTTCCTTCCAACATACCGGCTATTTGCTCTGCCGTAAATTTCATACGAAATAGATTTGAATGCGAATATACTTCTCATTTGGCAAAGACTTATTTCATCTTCGCACCAATCGATTGAATGTCTTTGAAAAAGTCGGGATATGACTTCGAAATCACCTCTGGATTTTGAAGAACTGTCTTCGCACCAGCAATACCGAAAAGCGCACCAGCCATGACCATACGGTGATCTCTGTGAACATTCCAAACAGCAGGACGCGCATGTCCCGGGTAGATCATCATTTCGTCTCCTCGTACAATAACACGAATTCCAGATTTCGCAAATTCTTCAACAATGGCCGTTGCTCGGTTACTTTCTTTTACGTGCAGACGCTTTGCTCCTTTCAACGTTGTGACACCATTACCGAATGAAGCCAATACGGCAAGACAAGGAAACAAATCTGGACAATGCGTGGCATCGAAATCAAATGCTTGAATGGTGCTCGCGAAAACTTTTACACTGTTTTCGTTTTGCGTATACTTCACTTTCGCTAAATCGAACACTTCCAAAATGGCTTGATCTGCTTGCGGCAAACGTGTATTTAAATTCTTCACCAACAAACCTTCTGTGGCCGTTAAAGCACCTGCTATTAAAAGCGGAACAGCTCCACTCCAATCACCATCTACAGAGACATCTTGCGGCTTGTACTTTTGTGAACCTTTTATAAAATAAGTTCCGACTTCTTCTTTCACAGTAACACCAAACATTTTCATTACCGCTAAGGTGAGATCAATGTAGGGCTTGCTATTCAATTCTGTAACGACTACCTCTGAATCGCCTGTGCAGCGTGGCAAAGCCATAAGCACTCCGGAAAGAAACTGAGATGAATTTGCCGCAGACAACTCCGCCTTTCCTGATGTTAATTGTCCAGAAAAGGTAAGTGGAAGTTTTCCTTCATTAGTAGCAACATGAACACCAAATGGATTCAGATAAGGCTCAAAATCGAGGAAGGGTCTATTTAGTAAAGTGCCTGTTCCATTCAAAACTTTTTCACTGTTGTGAAGGGCTGCAATAGGAACGAACAATCGTGAAGCGAATCCGGACTCTCCAGCAAAAAGATTTTTTTGTGGGGAACGAATTCCATGAATTTCATTGGCCGGAAATCCGCCTTTTTTTATTGTTAATGTGTTTTTTGAAAGTTGAACAATTGCACCGAGCGACTCAGCCAATTTACGCGCATGAAAGGGATCTTCGGAATTAGGATAATGACGAATAGTTGTTTCCCCGGCTGCAAGTAAAGCAGCGGCTACGTAACGTTGCGCAATGCTCTTCGAGGCAGGAGCCGAAACGGTTCCACTAATTTCCGACGGAAGAATTTCTATTTTCACTTTTCACCAATGTAAATACTTGCAATACCCCCACTTAATGGAATGCAGCGCACACGTTTGTATCCTACTTTCTCCATAACGGACAAGAAATCTTTTCCGGAAGGAAATTGAGCGACTGACTCTGGAAGATAAGCATAAGCCCGACTGTCTTTCGAAACCCATTTACCCAATGTTGGCATAATGAATTTGAAATAAAATCCGAATAATTGTTTTATCGGAAAATGTTTTGGCTGAGAGAATTCTAAAACCACGCCTACACCATTCGGACGCAATACACGCAACATTTCGCGCATCCCTTGTTCCAAATTTTCGAAATTTCTTACACCAAAAGCAACGGTATAGGCATCGAAACAGTGATCTTCAAAAGGAAGGTTTTCTGAATCTCCTCTTCGCAATTCAATAATTTGTTCGAAGCCTCTTTCCTTTACTTTCTTTCTTCCCACTTCCAACATGCCTTCAGAAATATCTACTCCAACGATTGAAGAGGCATTCAGTTTCGATTTCACCGCCTGAAGCGCGAAATCAGCCGTGCCTGTCGCCACATCGAGTACTTTCTTCGGATGATATTTTTTTAGAATGCGAATGGCACGCTTGCGCCAGATGATATCAATTCCCAACGAAAAGAAATGATTCAAAAAATCATAGCTGTGCGCAATTTGATCGAACATTTGCTCAACCTCTTCCTTCTTTCCACCTTGATTATACGGCTTAACTGTTTCCATACTTACATGAATTCGATTTACATCGATTTTGTTCAAACTGAAACAGCGATTCGCTCTGCTTCCAACTTTAATAATTCTTTATCGATTGGAACTACACCCACTTTCTCACACACCAGTCCACCGGCAAGATTTGCAATCTCGGCTATGTCAGACAAATTCCAATTGGAAGCTAATGCCAAGGTTGCAACAGCAATCACCGTATCTCCTGCTCCTGACACATCAACAATTTCACGTTTGTGCGCTGAGTGAGTAGAGAAATTCTCTCCATCGAAAGAGGTTACTCCGTGCTCCGAACGTGTAACCATAACACCTTCGGCATTCAGTTCATTTCGCAAATTCACTAACGATTGTTCAATTGCAGTTGTATTGTCTGCCATGAATTCAACCTTCATCCCTTCCTTCAATTCTTTAAAATTCGGTTTGAAAAGTGAACAGCCAATGTAGTTCTTGAAATTTTTCAATTTTGGATCTACGCTCACTGGAATATTCAAAGCCTTCGCTTTCTCTATGACCTGGGCAATTACTTTTTCAGTCAAAACTCCTTTGTCGTAGTCTTCAAAGACAATTGCATCTACTTTTTGTTTGCTTAAAATTTGATCTATGCAATCGAGTAAATTCCTTTCATCCGTTGCCGAAAGCGGCCAAGTAATTTCATCGTCGATACGGACAATATGATGTCCGCCAGAAATGACACGCGTTTTCACGGTTGTCATTCGTTCGGTAGAATCAATAATTCCTTCGGTACTAAAACCTAAGTCCTTCGCTGTCTTTCGGAATATATCTCCCTTCGATCCGTCTCCAACCACAGAACACATAATGGCTTTCGCACCCAAACTATTTACATTCAATGCCACGTTTGCGGCGCCGCCTAAACGATTTTCTTTTTTCTGAATGTGAACAATAGGAACGGGAGCTTCTGGAGAAATGCGTTCAACTTTCCCCCACAAATAGGCGTCTATCATAACATCTCCGACCACCAAAATGGTTTTATCGGACAATGAGTTGAAGAACGACTGTACGGATTCTTTATTCAATTTATATCGGTTTTAATTCTGATAAAGCTTGGGCCATTCTGGAAACGGCTTGATCTAAATTCTCTTCGGAAGTCGCGTATGAAATTCGAATGCAATTCGAATCGCCAAAAGCATCTCCGGCAACAGTTGCAACATAAACCTTGCGCAACAAATACATGGCCATGTCTTCAGAACTCTTCACAACGGTTTCACCGTCGGTTGTATTGAAAAAGGCAGTCACGTCTATGTAAAAATAAAACGCTGCTTCCGGTAAATTAATTTTCAATCCAGGGATTTTAGAAAGCCCCTCAAAAACTCGGTCTCTGCGCGTTTTGAATACGGCGATCATTTCGTTCACAACTGACGGATCTGCTTCCAACGCCGCTTTCGCAGCCATTTGCGCTATGGTGTTCGCACCGCTAGTAATTTGTCCTTGCATTTTATTGCAAGCCTGCGCAATCCAAATTGGAGCGCCAATGTATCCCAATCTCCATCCGGTCATAGCGAATGCTTTCGATACACCGTTAACCGTAATGGTGCGGTCTAACATGCCTTCGCAAGCACCAATGGAATGGGTCTTTCCAACAAAATTAATAAGCTCATAAATTTCATCGCTGATCACATAAACACCTTCATGCTGAAGGATCACTTTACTCAATGCTTCCAATTCTTCTTTGCTGTATACTGAACCCGTTGGGTTACACGGAGAACTGTAAATAATCAACTTTGTTTTATCGTTAATTGCGTTACTTAATTCTTCTGGAGTAATCTTGAAATTACTTTCAATACCGGCGTGAAGTTCAACAACAGTTCCACCTGCCATCTTTACCATTTCAGAATAGCTTACCCAATATGGACTTGGCATAATTACCTCGTCGCCTGGATTCACTAATGCTAAAATGGCATTTGCTAAACTCTGCTTTGCTCCGGTGCTCACCACTACTTGTTCTGGTGAATAGGTAAGTCCGTTATCGCGTTTGAATTTGTTTGAAATAGCTTGACGCAATTCTAGGAATCCGTTTACAGGCGGGTAATGCGTTACGTTCGCGTGAATAGCTGCAATAGCAGCTTCCTTAATAAAATCAGGTGTATTGAAGTCGGGTTCACCAATAGAAAGGTTCACTACAGGCTTCCCCTCTGCAGCCAATTCACGACTCATACGAGACATGGCCAACGTTGCAGATTCAGTCAGTTTTTCTAACAGGTGGGAAACCTTGCCCACGCGCGTATTTTCTTGCATGGTGCAAATTTACGATTTAAGAAAGAAAGTCCTTGAAAATTATGCGATTTCCCAAGATTTTTCAGACCTGTGAACGGTGCCCTTGAAAAAGGCCACAGCTTCGTTGTTTTGATTGAATACCGTTATGTGATAAACACCAATTCGGTTCGACAAACTCTTCTCTTCAACAACAGTTGTTAGCACATCTTCTTGCGCAACCATCTTCACATGAGAAATAGAAGTCTCCACCGAATAACATTTCAATCCGTGCGCATTGCTTGCAAAGGCCAAAGCCGTGTCGGCAAGTGAATACGAAATTCCACCGTGAGCAATTGCGAATCCATTTAACATTTCACTTCGAACTGTCATACGCAGATCGCAAATTCCGGGAGCAACGCGCAAACGCTCAATGCCTAACCATTGGCTAAACGCATCGTTGGTGAACATCAGATCTACAATCTTTTCTGCAGTGGTCATTATTTCTTGTATTGAAGTTCCACTAAGTTACGGTAATGGCCGCTCAATGTCATCAAATCTGAATGACTTCCTTGTTCAATGATCTCTCCTTTTTCTAATACAAAAATCACGTCTGCCTGTTGAATGGTTGAAAGTCTATGTGCAATAACAATCGATGTTCTATCCTTTGTGAGAAGCTCAGTAGCTCGCTGAATCAGTAATTCAGATTCGGTGTCGATGCTCGAAGTCGCTTCGTCGAGAATAACAATTTTCGGATCTTGAAGGAAGACGCGAACGAAGGCCAAAAGCTGACGTTGTCCTGTGCTCAACAATGTTCCTCTTTCCTTCACATCGAAATCATATCCGCCCGGAAGTGCTACAATGAATTCGTGCGCACCCACCATCTTGGCTGCAGCAATCATTCGCTCATCTGAAATTTCCGTATTGTATAAGGTTAGATTGTTTCGAATGGAATCACTGAAAAGAAAAACATCTTGAAGAACAACTCCAATTGTTTTCCGAAGGGTAATCAAGGGTAGCTTCGATAGCTCTACATCGTCAATAAAAATTTCACCGCCGCTTATTTCGTAGAACCGATTCAACAAAGAAATCAAAGTCGATTTTCCGGAACCCGTAGAACCTACAATAGCCGCGTTCTTTCCCGCTTCAATCGTCATGTTGAAATGGGTTAGTACCGGTTGATTTTCCACATACTGAAAACTCACATCGCGGAATTCAATTCTTCCATTAACACTGTGCATCTCCTGATGAAGGGCATCTTCTTCAGAATGATCTTCGTCCATTAATTTGAACACACGTTCGGCATTCACCACCCCCATTTGAAGCACGTTGAAGTTGTCTGCCATTTGACGAATAGGTCTGTACATCATGGCAATGAACGTGCTGAATTCAAGAATTAATCCTGGAGACATTTCCAAATTCAAACTCGACTTCACGCCCCACCAAAGCAGCAAGGAGACAGAGAGTGCGGAAAGGATTTCAACAACAGGAAAGAACACTGAATACGCCCAGATACCTCGAATGTGCGCATCTCGCTGTTGTGCATTGATCTCTACAAACTTCTCGTTTTCAATTTTCTGACGGTTGAAGAATTGAACAATGTTCATTCCCGTGACATGCTCTTGCACGAAGACATTCATGCGCGCTACTTCGTTTCGAACATCTTGAAACGACTTCTTCACGGCTTGTTGAAACAAGCGTGTCGCCCAAAGTAAAATAGGAATTGGAAGCATCACAATCAACGTCAACTTCCAATCTAGAAAAAACATGAAACCCACGATCACCAACAACTTCAGCGTATCGCGAATAATATCTAACAATCCGACACTGAACACTTCCGCAATACCATCAATGTCTCCAATGTGACGCGTTACCAATTGTCCGACAGGAGTCTTATCGAAGTAATTCAATTTGTAGCGAATCACTTGGGCATAAACCTTCTCGCGCATGTCAAGCGTAATGCTTTGCGCCACGCTATTCGCAGCAAGTGTTTGAATGTATTGAAGCGCAATTTCAATAGCCAGGACAACAAAAAACCAAATGGCCACATTCAAGATTTGCATGGAATCTCCACCTGGAACCGCTACATCTAACATGTTCCGCATTTGTTCAGGACGCACCACTGTAAGACCTGAAAGCACCAGAACCAAAATCAGTGTAACAGCGAAGCCCCCACGATAGGGTTTGCTGTATTGATACAGTCTTGCAAATATTTTCCAATCAAACGCCTTCCCTGATGCCATATTCTAATTTGTACGGAAGGTAGATTCCGGATAAATAACTCGAGTTAAAAACAGTCCATTTGGACGAACACTTTCACCTGCCTCGTTTCTTGATTTGCTATTCAACACTTCTTGAAATTCTTCCAAATTCATTTCCCCTCTTCCCACTTGTAAAAGTGTTCCCACCACTGCCCGAACCATGTTTCGAAGAAATCGATCCGCTGTAATGTGAAAAATCAAAAGATCTTCCTTCTCTTCCCATCTTGCGTCACGCACATCGCACACGGTGGTCATCTGACCTCCGCCCGACTTACAGAAACAAGCGAAATCATGACTACCTAACATTAAACGCGCGGCGTTGTTCATGCTCTCAACGTTTAATTCCTTTCCATAGAAATAAGTGTAATTGCGTTGGAAGGGATCTTTCTTTTTCGCAATGCGATATTCGTAAGAGCGTTCATTCGCATCGAAGCGAGCATGTGCCCGATTGTTTACCTTGAAAAGTCTATAGGCTGCAATGTCCTTTGGCAAAACTTGCTGCAATCGAAACAGCGTTTCCTCTTCATTCAAATCTTGAACTTCCGGAACGAAATGAAGATAAAAATCGCTCGCATGCACTCCCGTATCTGTGCGGCCGCATCCGAGCGTAACCACCTTCGGCAAACGCAATATTTTGCATAACGCTTTTTCTAATTCTTCTTGAACCGAATGAGCATTCGGTTGACGTTGCCAACCGTGATAGTTCGTTCCATCGTAGGCTATTTGCAGGAAGTAGCGCGCAAATTCTGTCTTTTCTTCTTCCTGCTCCATTGCCTAATTACTGAAACATTTCTTTTACACGTTGGAAAAAGCTCTTGTCTTTAGCTGAAGGATTCGGTTTGAAATTTTCAGACTCGCGAAGTTTCATCAAGATTTCCTTTTCTTCCGTTGAAAGTTTCTGGGGTGTCCACACATTGATGTTGACCATCAAATCCCCAGAACCGTATCCGTTTACATCTGGTATTCCTTTTCCTTTCAAACGTAGTATTTTTCCAGCTTGAGTTCCCGGTTCTATTTTTATTTGAGCCTTGCCCTTCACCAGAGGAATTTCAATGCTTGCACCCATAGCGGCGTCAACGAAATTCAAATACAAATCGTAATACAAGTGAACGCCATCGCGCTTCAACTCAGTGTGTTCTTCTTCTTCAATTTGAACAAGTAAATCTCCCGGCACTCCTCCAAACGGACCCGCATTTCCTTTTCCTGAGACATTCAACGTCATTCCTTCACCCACACCCGCTGGAATTTTAATCTCCACCGTTTCTTCCTTGCGAACCTGTCCATATGCATCGGCATCCTTCGGCCTGTCCTTAACAGACTTCCCTGCACCGTTACAAACATGACAAGTACTGGCCGTTTGCATAGCACCCAAAATGGTTTGTTGCACACGACGAATCTGACCAGATCCTCCGCAAGTAGAACACGTATCGTAGGTAACGCCATCGGCGTTTGCCATTTTGAAAACCTTAATTTTCTTGGTGGTTCCAAAAGCAATTTCTTCCAAATTCAATTTCACACGAATGCGAAGATTACTGCCCTTCACTCTTCTTGAACTTGATCTACTTCCTCCTCCTCCGCCAAATCCTCCAAAAATATCTCCAAATTGAGAGAAGATATCGTCCATATTCATTCCACTGCCATAGCCTTGCCCACCGCCGCCACCGCCCATTCCGGCGTGACCGAATTGATCATAGCGCTGACGTTTTTGATTATCACTCAACACCTCGTATGCCTCTGCAGCTTCCTTGAATTTCTCTTCAGCCGAACTGTCGTCAGGGTTTTTATCGGGGTGGAACTGAATAGCCAATTTGCGATAGGCCTTTTTAATATCGGCCTCGTTCGCACTTCGTGCAATACCCAATACGTCGTAATAATCTCTCTTAGCCATAATTATTTTCCTACCACTACTTTGGCGTAGCGTATTACATTATCGTTTAACAAATAGCCCTTTTCCATGGTGTCTATTACTGTGTTCTTTTGCTCTTCTGTAGGAGCAGGAAACTCTGTAATTGCCTCATGAAAATCTACGTTGAAAGGAAGACCATTGCTTTCCATTGGCTTCAATCCTTTCTTCTCCAATTCACCAACAAGCTTTCCGTAGATTAATGCAAAACCTTCCTTAACTGCAGTCATATCCTCGCTCGTCTCATTCGCCTTCATGGCCAATTCGAACACATCTAAAACCGGAAGCAAGCCGCTGATCACATCGCGTGAAGCATTGCTTAACAATTCAATTCGTTCACGATTCTTCTGTTTTCTGAAATTATCAAAATCAGCAGTTAGGCGCAGGTATTTGTCTTTCCATTCTGCCGTTACTTGCTCTGCTGTTGGTTCAGCCGGACTCTCCGGGGTTGCCTCTGCCGCAGTCTCCTCAAAAGGAGTCTCGTTCACTTCGTTATTTTCCAATTCTTGTGACTGATTGTCATTCAATTCTTCTGTCATATCTCAAAATTTAATATAAAACCCATTTGACAATCGTTGAGCCAAGCCAAAAAGAGCGACAGGCTGTCAGAAAACAAAACGGGCCGAATGTGATTCGGCCCGCAAAGATAACTTATATCGTTAGATCAATTGAACGAAGAAACGTACTTGTCCAATTCCATGTCTAAAGCTGGTCCGCGAAGGTTTTTCGCGACAATAATTCCATTTTCATCAATCAATACACTTGATGGAATACTCGAGATTCCATAAAGCTGTCCGGCAGCATTCGCCCAACCTTTCATATCACATACGTGATTCTTCCACAACAACCCGTCTTTTGCAATAGCCTCTTCCCAAGCTTTCTTATTTTGATCGAAGCTTACAGAGAAGATTTCAAATCCTTTTGCTGTTTTGAATTTTGCCTTGCTGTATTTGTTGTAGGCAGCGACAACATTCGGATTTTCTCTGCGGCAAGGTCCACACCAGGAAGCCCAGAAATCAATTAAAACCAATTTTCCTCTTAGAGATGAAAGCTTTAAGTCTTTTCCATCGACACCTTTCATTACAATGTTTGGCGCTTCGTCGCCGATTTCCAAGCCGATTTTCGCAGTTGTTGGAACTGCATTTTTATCACTTACCGAAGTAAAACTGAACATCACTGCTACAACTAGAAGCAAAGTGAATGGGATAAGATTTTTTTTCATAGTTATTAATTCATTTCAAATATAAAACAGTATGTCACACCTAGCCAAAGTTCTTGCCAAAGAGTTTTTTACACTCTTCTGATGTCGGCTCCCAAGGCTTGCAAGCGCGCTTCAATGTCTTGATAACCGCGATCGATCTGCTCAATATTCTGAATAGTAGATTTTCCTTTCGCACTCAACGCTGCTATTAACAAGGAAACCCCGGCACGAATATCTGGAGAGGACATGGTTACGCCTTTCAATGACGACTTGCGGTCTAAACCAATAACAGTAGCTCTGTGGGGATCGCACAAAATAATCTGCGCCCCCATATCTATCAACTTGTCCACGAAGAACAAGCGGCTTTCAAACATTTTCTGATGAACAAGGACCGAACCTCTTGCCTGAGTAGCTGTTACCAGAGCTATAGATATCAAATCAGGAGTGAATCCAGGCCATGGCGCATCGCTAATGGTCATAATTGAACCATCGATGAACGTATCAATTTCATAAGAGTCTTGGGCTGGAATATGAAGATCATCTCCATTCACCAGATCAACTTGAATTCCCATGCGACGAAACATTTCAGGTATAATTCCCAAATCGTTGTATGAAACGTCTTTAATCAAAATATCTCCCTTCGTCATGGCAGCCATTCCAATGAAAGAACCAATTTCAATCATATCTGGAAGACACTTGTGCTCGGTTCCACCTAATTTTTCAACCCCTTCAATAATGAGTAAATTCGAACCAATGCCCGAAATTTTTCCTCCCATGCGATTGATCATCTTGCACAACTGCTGCAAATAAGGTTCGCAGGCGGCGTTGTAAATAGAAGTTGTTCCTTCAGCAAGCGCCGCAGCCATAACAATGTTCGCAGTTCCTGTTACTGAAGCTTCATCGAGCAGCATATATGCACCCTTTAATCTGTTTGAGGTCACACTGTAAAAGTGATTCACCGCATCATAATTGAAAGTGGCGCCCAAATTCTGGAATCCTGTAAAGTGCGTATCTAAGCGACGTCTTCCAATTTTATCTCCACCTGGTTTCGGTATATAGCCTTGCCCAAATCTTCCAAGCATAGGACCTACTAACATGATCGATCCGCGCAAAGCAGCTGCCTTTTTCTTGTAATCCTCTGTTTTCAGATACTCCAGATTTACATCATCAGCAATGAACTTGTATTCTCCCTTAGCTAACTTCTCTACTTTAACTCCAATGTCTTGAAGCAAGTCAATCAACTTCAACACATCAATAATCTCAGGGATGTTGCGAATAATAATGGGCTCCGCAGTAAGCAGAACAGCAGATATTATCTGTAAAGCCTCGTTCTTCGCGCCTTGCGGAATGACCGTTCCTTTTAGGGCATTGCCCCCAACAATTTCAAAAGCCGACATATCTCTTAATTTTCTTCGAAGAAAATGCGAAACTTCCTTGTCCCGAACTCAGAAATTCAAAATTATCAACGTAGGACAATGGATTACGCAAAGTGTGGTCTATTTTTGAAATGACTTATGATTAGACGAATTTTCGCCATTTACATGCTGATGGCCCTTCATCAACAGACTAACGCTCAAGACTGGGCCAATCTGAACTATTATAGAAATGCCAATACATTGCTTGAAAACCCCGCAGAAAATGAAGATCGCGTGGTGTTCATGGGGAATTCCATTACTGAGTTTTGGAAAGATGTGCACCCCGAATTTTTTGTTGGAAAAACCTACGTCAATAGAGGCATCGGTGGACAGACCACTTCTCAAATGCTTCTTCGTTTCCGTGCCGATGTGGTGAACCTTCACCCGAAAGTTGTTGTATTTCTTGGTGGCACCAACGATATTGCCGGAAATACGGGCGATGTGTCACTCGACATGATTGAAGACAACATCTTTTCCATGATTGAATTGGCCACGTCGAATGGCATTTCAGTTGTCTTGTGCTCTGTACTTCCTGTTTTCGATTACCCGTGGAGCCCAGGAAAAGAACCCGCTGAAAAAATTATTGAGTTGAACGAAGCGCTTCGTTTCTATGCAGAAACACATGGGATTCCTTTCGTAGATTTCCATACCCTTATGAAAGACGAGCGGAACGGATTGCGATTGGAATTCGGTGAAGACGGTGTTCACCCCAATGTTGATGGGTACCTCATAATGGAGCCCCTCGTAGAAAAAGCCATTGCCTTAGAACTGCAAAAAATTAAAAGCAACGAGAATTAGTATCTTTATAAAATGAAAAAATTAGTTTTACTTTTCACTGCATTCTTGATTTCGAATTTAACTTGGTCGCAGATAGTCATCAATGAAGGCAGCAACAAAAACTATCAAACCATTGCCGATGAGGACGGTGAATACGAAGATTGGATTGAATTGTATAACGCCGGAACAACAGCAGTTGATTTGTTCGGATATTCCCTAACAGATAATTCAACCACCCCAACAGAATGGACTTTCCCTCATTACACAATTAATCCCGGAGAATTCCTTGTTGTTTTTTGCAGTGAAAAAAACAGGTTTGCAACCAATCCCTTTACCACAACCATCAATACCGGTTCGTTCACCCCAGTTGTCGGTTGGAACACCCACAACTTTACGACGCCTTTTCAATGGGACGGTGTTTCGAGCATCGCAGTAAACGTATGCTCTTATAGCAACACGGGATACATTACCAATTCCATTTTCAGACAGTCTGCTACATCATACGGATCAACAACTTATGCATTTAACGATGGAAGCGAGGCCTCCTGCTCCACAAACCTAGGAACTGTGGTGAACCAGCGTCCCAACATGAAATTGAATGGTGAAACAATTGGAACTGGGAATATTCAAAATGGTAATACCGATTACCCAGCTCCCTATGGAAACTGGTATTGGAGTGCCCGCAATCAAATGCTCATACCCGCAGCAGAACTCACAGCAGCAGGACTTTCAGCAGGACCTGTTAATTCACTTGGATTCAATATAGCTGCCACGGATCCTGTGAATTATACGTACATCGAAATTGCCATGAAGAATACTCCTCAGGCTTCAATGACTAACGAGTTCCTTCCAAATTCGGGAACACAATTTCACACGACTTTTAAAATTTCTGGAGGTGGTGACACGCTGTTCCTTTTCAATCCATCTCAAGTTTTGGAAAATAGTTTAATTGTCAAATGCCAAGCAGTGGATATAAGCGTTGGACGTTATCCGAACGGATCGAATTCAAATTCAATTTTCGCAACACCCACTCCGCATGCAAGCAATAGCGGAGCGCCTGCCTTAGGTTATGCGATTGCCCCTTTGTTCGACCATAACCCAGGTGTATACACAACTCCCTTCAGTGTTTCTATTCTAGACTTAAACACGGCACCTTCAACCATTCGTTATACAACAGATGGAAGCGATCCCGATTTTAACTCACCTATTTACGACGGAACTCCTATCTTTTTCTTCCAATCGAAGATATTACTTGCACGTTCTTTCAAGCCAAACCATATTCCTAGCAATGTAACATCGGCTTCTTTCCTATTCAATATTAGTCACTCCACACCTATACTTTCAATTACAACTGACAATGCTAATTTGTATGGAGACCAAGGGATTTTTGATCACTGGGACCAAGACTGGTTGCGAAATGCTCACATCGATTATTTCGATTCTATTCCCGGACACCCGTTGGTATTTACCCAAAATACGGGAATGCAAATAGACGGTGGTGCAGGCGGAAGTCGCTCTCAACCCCAGCACTCTTTCCGACTGGAACTAGCGCACAGCGTTCTTGGTGAAAATTCAGTAAATCAAGTTATTATTCCAGGAAGACCAAATAGAAATAAGTACTCTGAATTTTATCTTCGGAATGGAAGTAATCAATATTTGGCTCTTCCATACAAAGAAGCTTGTCAAGCTGAACTTATGTGTCGTGGCGCAAATGCATACTACAGCGCATATAGACCAGCAACAGTCTATATAAACGGACAATACTTCGGACTTTACGAGCTACGCGAAAAATACAACGCAGAAATGTTCAAGGAAAACGAAGGCGCGAACAAAGACTCTGTTGAAATAATGTCATTGAGTTATTGGTACGGCGGAATGCTTCGGGCGGTGGAAGGCTCTACAGATAATTTTTGGAATTCCTACAACGCCTTCAATGCGTTGAACGAAGGCAGTCCGAACTATTGGAACGACGCGGATCAACATATTGACATGACCTACTATACCGATTATATTATCTCAGAATCGTGGATGGGTAACGTAGATTGGCCGGGGAACAACATAAAAATCTACCGTTCAAATGTGACAAATAACAGGTGGCGATTCGCAACCATTGATTTGGAATTGGCTCTGAATCCGAATGCTTGGACCGATTGCTATTTCAACCACATCGACTATATGTCTGGACAAAGCACAGACAATCCGTATATCAACATTTGGTTGCAAAGCATTCAAAACACGCAATACAAACACTATTTCATTAATCGATTCGCCGACTTAATGAACACGAACTACCGTCCAGAAAGACTCATTGCTGTAGAGAATCGTTACTTCAATTTAACTGCACCCGAAATGCCGAATGAATATCAACGCTGGGGAGACGCAGGGAATGTACCCGGACAAATGGATTATTTCTACAACAACCATTTGACCTTCCAATCTGAATTGTTGTGCAGAACAGAGCAGGTTCGCGATCACATTCAAAACAGATTTGTATTACCACAACAAGTAGATGTAACGTTAGACGTTTTGCCGGCTGGGTCTGGTAAAATTCACATCAGCACCATTCAACCAACGGAGTACCCATGGACAGGAGTTTACTTCGACGGAGTTCCTGTGAAAATAGAAGCCATTGCGAATCCGGGCTATGAATTCGCTTATTGGGATAACAGCAGTTTGATCAATGATATTTTAGATTCTGTTTGGGAAGGTAATATCTCATTAAACACAGCACAATTCACAGCGCATTTCCAATCGAATGTGAACGTTACGGAACAAGAGGAGTCTGTCTTCCGCATTTATCCTTCGCCTGCTCAAGACTACATTCAGGTTGTTGCTGAAAATCAATTCCGAGGACTTTCCTATTCTATCTTCGACATTCAAGGAAAATTAATACACATTGGAAATATGCAAAACCAAGGTTCTACTCGAATTGATGTTTCGCAATTCAGCACAGGCATGTATGCCATTCAAATTTCAGACAGCCTGAAAGGAATTGTCGCGAAAAAAATATTTGTAAAGGAATAATCCGCACTTTTGCCGCTCTAATAAATAAACCATGTCAGTAAACAAAGTAATTCGCAGAGTCACCACCCATACCCTTCAAGAAATGAAGACCAAGGGCGAGAAGATTGCTATGCTAACCGCATATGACTATTCTATGGCTCTCATTGTAGACCAGTCTGGAATTGATGTCATTCTTGTGGGTGATTCGGCTTCGAATGTAATGGCGGGACATGAAACCACACTGCCTATTACATTGGACCAAATGATCTATCACGCGGCCAGTGTGGTTCGCGCTTGCAATCGCTCACTTGTTGTTGTTGACATGCCCTTTGGATCTTACCAAGGGAATTCGAAAGAGGCTTTGAACTCTGCCATTCGAATAATGAAGGAAACAGGTGGACATGCAGTAAAGCTTGAAGGCGGAGAAGAAATTGTTGAAAGTGTAAAACGAATTTTAACCGCGGGTATTCCTGTAATGGGACACCTTGGGTTAACTCCTCAGAGTATTTATAAATTCGGAACGTACCAAGTCCGCGCGAAGGAAGAAGTTGAGGCCGATCGTTTGATTCACGATGCGAAACTTTTAGCCGAGAGTGGTTGTTTTGCTATTGTCTTAGAAAAAATTCCAGCAGCACTTGCGAAGCGCGTTGCTCAAGAAGTGCATGTTCCAATTATTGGAATTGGCGCTGGTGGCGATGTAGATGGACAAGTATTGGTATTGCACGATATGTTGGGAATTACCGAAGGATTCACTCCGCGTTTTTTAAGAAAGTACTTAAACATGGGAGAACAAATGCGCGGTGCGTTAGAACAATATGTGAGCGATGTAAGAAGCGCAGATTTCCCGAACAACAAAGAGCAGTATTAATGAAAAAACACGCGCCCAAAGTTTGGGACCGAGCACCAAAAAAACCGCTTGAAGTAACAACACTCGAAAACCTTCGCATTCTATACGAAGACAATCACATCATTGCCGTTAACAAACGTAATTCCGATATTGTACAAGGCGATAAAACAGGAGATGTGGTTCTAAGCGACATCATTAAACAATACCTTAAGGCAACCTACAACAAGCCCGGAGAAGTTTTTTGCGGAACCGTTCATCGCATAGATCGACCGGTAAGCGGCGTTGTGGTGTTCGCTAAAACAAGTAAGGCTCTTTCGAGACTAACTGTTGACTTTAAAACTCGCGATGTCTTCAAAACCTATTGGGCTGTTGTACAAGATGCTCCGCCAAAGATGGAGGGCCATGTAATTAATTACTTGTGGAAAGATGAAAAGCAAAACAAATCTTTCTTTTACAACGAACCGGCTGCCGACAGAAAAGAATCTGAACTCACCTACAAAGTGCTCGGAAAAGGTGACCATTATACGTTTGTGGAAGTATATCCGAAAACGGGAAGACACCATCAAATCCGAGCAACACTTTCGCAATTGGGCTGTCCCATTAAAGGTGACATTAAATATGGAAGTAAACGCACCAACGACAACGCAAGTATTCATCTTCATGCAAGAAAAATTGAATTTACACATCCAGTAAAAAAGACTCCTGTCGTAATCTCGGCGCCACCACCGGAAGATCCCCTTTGGGATGCATTCTTGATTCAAGCCTTTGAATAACATGTGCGTAAAATCACATATTGTATAGCATCACTCACACTATATTTGTGCTCTCAAAAATTAGAATAAAATGGAAGCGAACGAACACATTAAATGTCTCATCCTCGGCAGTGGACCAGCAGGATATACAGCGGCGATCTACGCTGCACGTGCAGACATGAAGCCTGTTATCTATCAAGGACAGCAGCCTGGGGGACAACTAATGGACACCACTGAAGTAGACAATTTCCCAGGTTACCCATCAGGAGTTCGTGGCCCAGAAATGATGGCCGATATGGAAAATCAAGCCAAACGTTTTGGAACAGACATTCGCAATGGATGGGTGACTAAAGTAGATTTTTCAGGAAGCAAACATATCATTGAAATAGACAACGGAAAACACATTGTAAGTGCAGATTCTGTAATTATTGCAACAGGTGCTTCAGCCAAGTGGTTGGGTCTTGACAACGAAATTCGTCTTCGCAACATAGGCGGAGGAGTGAGTGCTTGCGCGGTGTGCGATGGTTTTTTCTACCGCAATCAAGATGTAGCTATTGTTGGAGCAGGCGATACCGCTGCTGAAGAAGCAACATATTTAGCCAAGCTTTGCAAAAAAGTATATATGATAGTGCGAAGCGATAAAATGCGCGCTTCTAGAGCCATGCAAAATCGTGTTTTGGAAACTCCAAACATTGAAATTCTTTGGAACTCAACCACGGAAGATATTTTAGGAAAAGACGGCGTTGAAGGAGCAATCTTCAAAAACTCTGCTACGGGTGAAAGTCGCACCGTTGACATTACTGGATTCTTCGTGGCAATCGGACACAATCCGAACACAGGCGTATTCAAAGAATTCATAAACACAGATGAAACCGGCTATATCATTAACACTCCAGGATCTTCCAAGACCAATGTTGAAGGGGTCTTTGTTGCAGGAGATGCAGCAGACAAAAATTACCGTCAAGCCGTAACAGCGGCTGGAACGGGCTGTATGGCAGCGTTAGATGCTGAACGTTATTTGGCTTCAAAAGGAATTCACTAAGGGAACTTATTCCAAGAAAAAAGGTCGACGATGTCGACCTTTTCTTTTTCTAGTGGGGTGGCTTATGGGATTCGAACCCACGACCCTCAGAACCACAAACTGATGCTCTAACCAACTGAGCTAAAACCACCGTCTAAGAGGGCGCAAAGATAAACACATTCATTCTATTTGAACAAATAGACCCTAGTATTTTTTTGAATTTGTATCTTGCAACGGTGAAAAAACAATTTCATGTCCTCTTTCTTAGCAGCTGGTTTCCCAGTAAAACTCATCCAACGCTTGGCAACTTCGTTCAACGCCACGCCGAGGCTGTAGCGCTATTCTCAAAGGTGACAGTATTGTATCTCTCAAAAAACAACTCCATTGATAATCTTCAGATTGAAGAAAGAGAAGAGCGTAATGTGAGAATAGTCAGCGTCTACTACAACGCCAATGGGTTTCTTTTTCGCAATAGAATTCTCGCATTAAAAAAAGGTATTGCTCACATCAATTTCAATTTAAACAAACCAGACATCGTGCAGTTGAACATGGTATGGCCGGAAGGATGGCAGGCCCTTTTCATTCAACAAAAATGGAAAATACCTTTTGTCATTTCAGACAACTGGACAGGCTACCACCCGAATGAACGTTCGCCTCTTCCCTTCCATATAAAAAGTTACATGCGTTTCATTGCGAACAGATCGAAACTTCTGTTTCCTGTCACGTTTCAACTCGAAAAAGCCATGCGCACTTTTGGATTCAACAGACCTGCGGTAATTGTTCCAAACGTTGTAAACACAGCATATTTCAAGAATGAAAAGAAGGGTGTGGTACATAAGTATATGCATCTTTCACATCTCGACAACAACCATAAAAACATTGAAGGAATTCTTAGCGCTTGGAAGATATTCTCTGACCAAACGGAAGACGTTATCTTAGAACTCGGCGGCGACGGTGATATTCAACATTGGAAAAAAAGAAGTTTAGAAATAGGTATCCGCTCAGGCAGTATCGACTTTTTCGGAACGTTGAATCAAGAGGAAGTTGCGGAAAAAATGAACGCTTCGCACACCTTTGTCCTTTTCAGCAACTACGAAAATTTGCCTTTGGTTTTGATTGAAGCTATGGCTAGTGGAATGAATGTTATTGCAACACGTGTTGGAGGAATTGCAGAGCACATGGGCTTTTGTAAATGGAACAAACTCATTGATGCTAAAAATGAACAGCAACTTTTAAATGCGTTGAGTGAATCTCACAGCGAAATGAATGAGATTAACCGCGAAGAAATTTCTGCTTACGCAACGAATCATTTTTCATACGAATCGATTGGAAAGCAATTCATGAATGCCTACGATCAAGCACTGCACATATGAAGAAAGTAGAATTTCTTTCCATATTGAATCGCGCATTTGGAATGATTTCAGCACTGCTCTTAGTGCTTATGAATTTGCATTTCGTTCATGTTGAAGGACAAGGTACTATTGCGTTAATCAATTTCGGAATTCTTATCGTCGCGACTCTAAGTCAGTTTATAGGCGGAGGAGCGCTTATCTATTTAATCCCGCGAATTGGTGAAAATAAAATTGCATTGCCGTCTATTATTTGGATCGTTATTAGCGCAAGTATAACCTTTGTTTTATTGCTCGCCTTAGGTGCTCCTTTCATTGGATTTACTATACTTCTTGGGACTTTGCAATCCCTATTTGTATTGCAACAAATGATCTTACTTGGAAAAGAGAAAATAGGATCTTATCAAATTCTACTTTTCACTCAATCTATTTCTTCGCTGTTCTTCGTGGGGTCTTTTTATTTCATTACAGACTGGGGAATAATGGCCTTCATTTCAGGACAACTTCTTTCGTTTATTGTTACAGCCTCGGTGGGATTTTATCATACTCACCATGCTTGGAAAAAGATGCGATTCGATTTATCGAAAAATGATTTACAGCAAACTGCAAAGCTCGGTGGCTATGCGCAATTGGGAAATATTTTCCATCTAGGAAATCAAAGGTCTTACTTGTATTTTCTAGAAAATCTCGGGGCTGAAGGGAAAATTTTCACAGGTGTTTTTTCCATTCTAATGTATGTAGCTGAGGCACTATGGTCTGTTGTGAAAAGCCTATCTTCAATTCTTGCATCTCGTGTTGCGCAATCCTCAGATTTCCGTGAACACCTCTTGCTAACCAAACGCTATTTAATCCTTGGCATAACAACAACTGTCTTCGGTGCACTCTGCTTTTTTATTGTTCCAAACAGCTGGCTAGCTCCATTCGTTGACTTCGACATTGCGTTTATTAAGGAAGGTTTTTTCTTTCTAGCACCCGGAATTATTGCGAACACTATTACTGTTTCCTTTGCGCATTTATTTTCTGGAAGAGGCCTTCATCAATACAACTTTTACTCTGCATTAATAGGATTCACTGTGGCAATAATTTGTTCATCCATGCTCATTCCAACGGATCATTTAAACGGCGCTTGCATAGCGGCATCGGCTGCTTTTCTATCTCAGAGCCTTGTGCAGATTTTACTTTTTTTCAGATTGAAGAAAAAAGAATTCTCAGTCTAGGTTGAAAACATCGCGCATTCCCATGGGTCGCGCTGCAACAAATCCTTCACCGTATTGATATCCGGCAAAACGACCAAAATCCATTCCTCTGCCTTTTATGAAATCGAAGAACTCCTTTCCTGAAATTGGAGTTTTGGGCTCTTCCGAATTTGGATTGAAAAACTGACTTGAAAAAGCCTTGAGAGTTTCGATTTTCTGATCCATGTGTTCCGTTATGTCAATCACGAAATCAGGCGTGTTGTAATAATCCTGATTAAAATGATACAATGCACGTGGACGCCACGCCTCATAGTTCGTTACAATTTTCGGGAGTCCTGCATAAAAACAACAATCCGCTACTAATTTGGCTGCTCGCGCATGATCCGGGTGACGATCGCGAAGTGCATTAGTGAAAACTATTTCAGGTCGGTACTTACGAATCGCGTCTATTACGCGTGTTTTATTTTCAGGAGTGTCCGTGAAAAAGCAATCCGCCATTTCCAAATTTTCTCTAAAATGAGTTCCCATAATTCGAGAAGCATTCTCTGCTTCAACCACACGTAACTCCGCACTTCCTCTTGTGCCAAGCTCACCTTGGGTAAGATCTACCAACGCCACTTTCTTCCCTTCCTTAACCGATTTAATAATGGTCCCAGCCGCACTAATTTCAGCGTCGTCTGGATGTGCCGAAATGACAAGTAAATCAACTTTATTCATTGTGCAAATCTCCGAAAATTTATTCCAAATCGAGTTAAGAAATTAATCCTTATTTTTGTCACTGATGTTTAGGAGACTTTTTTTCACATTAAGCGTTGTGCTACTCGGCACCACTTCCTATGCCCAACCATCGGGGTATTTAGAATCTGCCCTTGAGATGATGGCCGACACGACTTCATGGTTGAACGCTTTAGAATACATGAAGTCCAAAAAAGTCACCATATACCCCACTCCGAATTTACCGAACATTAACCTCGATCTAAAAGGACTTTCAGATTCACTATCCACTATTCCGAGTTATGCAAATTACCAAAATTGGGACATTCAAAACATTTGGCACAAGAAGCGGAATGTGAACTTCCAAAACGATTCAGCGCTCATTTTTCAGCTCATAGTTGATTCGTGTGACTTCGTATTTCCAACGGACATAGGAAGACAGACATCGCCATTCGGGCCAAGATGGGGTCGACTTCACGCGGGTTTGGATTTGGATTTAGACACGGGCGATCCTGTTTATAGCATGTTTGAGGGACTCGTCCGCATTTCTCAGTTTAGCGACACCTATGGCAATGTTGTAGTTGTGCGTCACCCGAACGGCCTAGAAACATTGTATGCCCACATGTCTGCAAGAATGGTAGTGCCGGGACAGTACGTTCAGGCAGGGAATATGCTTGGTTTGGGAGGAAACACCGGCAGGTCATACGGGGCTCATCTTCACTTTGAAACGCGCTACCTAGGAAATCCCTTTGACCCCGCGTATTTGATTACCCCGAATCAAAAGGCCTTGAAATCTAATGTATTCGAACTTACAAAAAAGAAACTCAGCGCTCCGACAAACCCACCTGCTGCGCCAACAACAAACAACAACTCGAAAGGAAATTCAGGAAACAAATATCACACTGTCAAGCGCGGCGACACCCTTTCCTCTATTGCCGCTAAGAACCGAACTACGGTGTCTAAGCTCTGTAAACTGAACAAAATTAAGGCTACGACGAATTTAAAAATCGGGCAAAAAATTAAAGTCCGATAGATCTTCGACTTATCTTTACCCTTGACACTTCTATTTCCGTTTAACCAAGAACAAAAAGTAGACTTTGATGTTTTGTAATTATGAGTAAACGAGTTGCCGTCATAGGTGCTGGATTCGCTGGATTATCCGCTGCATGTAGATTGGCTCAACTGGGCTTCGAGACACATGTGTTTGAGAAACATTCAACACCTGGCGGAAGATGTAGGGTTTTTGAAAAAGAAGGATTCACCTTCGATATGGGGCCAAGCTGGTATTGGATGCCCGAGATTTTCGATCAGTTTTTTGAGCAATACGGTGAAAAAAGAAGCGATTATTACACATTAGAGAGATTAGACCCTTCTTATCGCGTGTATTTTTCAAACAAGATCCTGGATATCCCAGCCTCAGCCGATGAGCTCGGAGAGAAACTTGAAGCAATAGAACCCGGCAGTAAAGAAAATCTCAAGAAGTTTCTTGCTGAAGCCAAATACAAATACGATACAGGCATGGGCGAGTTCGTTTGGAAGCCGTCCCTTTCTGCCAAAGAATTTTTAGACCTAAAGCTTCTCAAAGCCGCCGTGCGCATTCATCTCTTCAATTCAATTTCATCACACATCCGGAAATACTTCAAGCATCCAGAAATTATTCAATTGCTAGAATTTCCAGTTCTTTTCCTAGGAGCTAAACCAGACAAAACCCCAGCTCTCTATAGCTTAATGAACTACGCCGATATTGAATTGGGCACTTGGTATCCCCAGAAGGGAATGGGAGAAATTCCCAAAGCCATGGAAAAAGTGGCGAAAAAACTGGGCGTAACATTTCACTACAACAATACTGTCACACAGATTGAATCGCTCCACGGTAAGGCCAAGCGACTGATTACTTCATCTGGAAATTTCGAAATTGATGCAATCATTGCAGGGGCAGATTACCACCACGTGGAAACCAAAATGCTGGAGCCAAACGACCGTTCTCACTCCGACGATTATTGGAATTCTAGAACAATGTCTCCATCTTCGTTATTGTTCTACCTTGGTGTGAACAAGCGTGTGAAGAATCTCCTTCATCACAATTTGTTTTTCGACGAGCCTTTCGATCAACATGCCAAAGAAATTTACGACAACCCCCAATGGCCTACTCAACCGCTCTTCTATGCATGCGTTCCTTCGATAACTGACAAGACCGTCGCTCCTGAAAACTGTGAAAACATTTTTTTATTGGTTCCCGTTGCTCCTGATTTGACTAGTGATGAAACATTGCGAGACAAGTACCTTCAAAACATGCTGGACCGTCTTGAAAAAAGAACGGGTGAGTCCATTCGCGAAAATATTATTTACAAAAGAAGCTTTGCTCACGAAGAGTTTATTTCTGAATACAACAGTTTCAAAGGCAATGCCTATGGATTAGCTAATACCTTAAAACAAACGGCTATCTTGAAACCTTCCATGAGAAGTAAAAAATTAAGCAACTTGTTTTATGCCGGACAATTAACTGTTCCAGGTCCCGGAATGCCTCCAAGTATCATTAGTGGACAACTTGCTGCCGAGACCATGAATAAACTTCTTTTTCAATCATAATATCATGACAGGAAAACCACTATTCGACAGCGTTTCCTTCGATTGCAGTAAGCTAACCACCCATGCTTACAGCACCAGCTTCAGCCTTGGCATTCGAACCCTTGGAAAAGAAATCAGAAATCCCATTTATGCTATATACGGCTTCGTGCGTTTCGCTGATGAAATTGTAGATACTTTTCACGAATATGAAAAGCACGAACTCATGGAACGCTTCCGCAAAGACACTGTGCTTGCAATTGAAGAGCGTATTTCTTTGAACCCTATTTTGAATGCCTTTCAACACACGTATCACAAGTTTAATTTGGAATGGGAACTTGTAGATACTTTTTTGAAGAGTATGGAAATGGATCTTCACCAAATGGAACATGACCGTGATTCATACGAAACATACATTCTTGGTTCTGCGGAAGTGGTTGGACTCATGTGTTTGCATGTTTTTGTGAATGGAAATCAATCGGAATATGAAAAGTTAAAACCCTCTGCCATGAAGCTTGGTGCTGCATTCCAGAAGATAAACTTCCTACGCGATTTACATGCAGATTATAACGCCTTAGGTAGAGTCTATTTTCCTAATGTAGACATGACGCATTTCGATGAACCCACGAAAAAAGCTATTGAAAAAGAAATTAAAGAAGATTTTAGACTTGCCTACATCGGGGTTCTTCAACTTCCGAAGGAAGCCAGATTCGGTGTACTCATTGCATTCAAATATTATTACAAATTGTTTCTTAAAATACAAGCACTTCCCTGCGAAAGAATTTTAAAAGAGCGCATTCGGGTAGCGAATCCAAAGAAAATTGCACTGCTTGCGAAAACCTATCTACAGCACAACTTAAATTTACTCTAATGAAATTGGTGGTTGGAAAGTCATTCGCAGTGATTCTATTTCTTTGTATTTACCAAACAACACTTGGACAAGAAATTCAATGTCAGAAATTATTTATTGCTGCGCAAAATGAACCTGCTAAACAAGAGTTCTACAATTACTGCGCAAACCTATCAAATAGAAATAATACACAACAAGCATATTTCGGAGTAGCCACAGCCATGTACGCTGAACTTGTTTCAAACCCCGCAGATAAACTCAGTTACTTCAGTCGTGGAAAAGATCTGTTAGAAAAAGCGATAGCCAATGATTATTGGAATGAAGAATTACGCTTTCTACGATATTCTGTTCAAGACAAGGCGCCTTGGATGTTGCAATACCATGATAAATTAGACGAAGATTCTTATTACATTTTTCAGTCGCTTTCTTCCGGGAAAATGAATAAGAGCAAAGCATTTTGGAAGATCGTGATTCAGTTCATGATTCACAGTGAAAACATTAGTGCAGACCTAAAAGCTAAATACAGCCAATTGTGATAGAATTTGTAGTCCTTGTAGACGAGCAAGACAACGCCATTGGAAAAATGGAAAAACAACAAGCCCACGTTGAAGGAGTCTTGCATAGAGCTTTTTCAATTTTCATTTTCAATTCAGACAAAGAGTTGCTTCTTCAAAAAAGAGCCTCGTCGAAATATCATTGCGGAGGACTCTGGACCAACACTTGTTGCTCGCACCCGAGAGAAAACGAAAATGTTTTAGAAGCCGCAAATAGAAGATTAAAAGAAGAGATGGGAATGCAGAGTTTGCTAATGCCTATCTTCACATTTGTATACAAGGCAGAATTTGCAAACGGCTTAACAGAGCACGAGTTCGATCATGTTTTTTTCGGCGTATCGAATCAATTGCCTTCCATCAATCTTGAGGAAGTTGAAGATTATCGATTTGTTGGGATGGAAGAACTTCAGCTCGAAATAAAAAAATCGCCGCAGAACTTCACTCCGTGGTTCCTCATTGCACTAGACCGAGTAAATGAATTTAATGCACTTCAATCATGACACTAAACATTGCCCTAGTAGTTATCACGTTTCTTGTTATGGAAGGAATGGCATGGCTTACGCACAAATTCGTGATGCACGGATTCATGTGGTATTTCCACGAAGATCACCACCAACCCACGCCCGGGTTTTTTGAAAAGAACGATGTTTTCTTTCTCATCTACGCTATTCCAAGTTGGCTGTTAATCATGTTCGGCATGATGAATGGCAATGACTTCCGCACATTCATTGGTTTCGGAATTCTAGCCTACGGTATTGGATATTTCTTGGTGCACGAAGTGCTCATTCACCGCAGATTTCATTGGTTCGACAAAACCGACAACCTCTACTTTCGAGCCATTCGCAAAGCGCACAAGGTTCATCACAAGAATCAATTCAAAGAAGAAGCAGAATGTTTCGGAATGCTTATCGTTCCATTCAAATATTTCAAAGCTGAACTGAAATTCAAACAAGCAAAGGCTTCCAAATGAATCCGAAATACGCTTACCTTTTAGTTGATCTCTTCTGCCTCTCTGGCCCATTCTTTCTTAGCTTTCACAAGAGCGTTGCCTTTTACAAAAACTTCAAAGCACTTTTCGTTGGTCTTCTTTTCATGTGTGCGGTTTATCTCCCTTGGGACATACTCTTCACGTATTGGGGAATCTGGAATTTCAATTCGAATTATACACTAACTCCAAGATGGTTCCTATTACCAATTGAAGAATGGCTATTCTTCATTGCTGTTCCCTTTGCATGTGTATTCACTTTCGAATGCGTTCGATACTTTAAAAAATCGGCTCCATCAAAAAGATTCACTTCAGTTATCGGAACATCCATTGCGCTTGTCGCAGCATGCCTCTGCGTCTATGCCGGTATAGAAGAACTTTGGTATACGTTCGGTGCAACACTTCTTTGCGCAGGTTTATTGCTTTTCCACCTGCAACGAAAATCAGAATTTCTATCATATTTTCTCTACGCTTGGCTCATTCTCTTGATTCCGTTTTTCATTTCGAATGGAGTACTTACCGGATTACATTTTTATAAATACGATCTAATTAACACTTCCAAAGTAGAAATTTCCGAAGCTATTGTGCGATACAACAATCAATTCAATTTAGGCATTCGCATTTGGAGTGTACCTATGGAAGATTTCTTTTATGGATTAGCAATGGTACTTTTGACACTCACACCATACGAGCATTTCCGTTTGAAGTGGAAATCTAAAACTTCACTATAACAGGTCTGTGATCTGAGGCGCCGGCTTCGCTGGTTGCGTATGAGTTTGCTCGCAGCCCTTTGCTATGCAATACATAATCGATGCGCAATCCCAAGAGCGGCCCCCTATAGGTACTGCCAATTCCTTTTCCAGCATCTTGAAAACTATCTTCTAGACTTCTCGTCAGCCGATTGTAGGTATACGAAATGGGGGGGTCATTAAAGTCACCAGCAACAATGACCTTATACTTGCACGACTCTATGTGCGCCGCAAGCACATTAACCTGTTGCGAGCGTTTCAAAGATGATCGATACAATTGAATAAACAGAGGTTTACTCTCATTTTGAATTTCATTCATGTCAATATTCTCATCGAATAATTGCAGCGATTTCTTCTTTAATCGAAAACTTTGAAGATGTGCGTTGTATACGCGAACAGTATCACTTCCAGCGAGAACATCCATGTAAATACAAAAATTATTTACTTCATTTTCGAATGGAACTTGACCTTGACTTACAACAGGATAATTGGAAAAAATTACTAATCCAAATCTTCCTCCATCGGAAAGCACATGTGTCGTTCTTTCATGAACGGCGTATCCCGAAAGAATTTCGTTTCGCGATTGCTCCGACAAAAAATCACCCCCGTTGGTATTCCAATAACACTCTTGCAAACAAAGAATGTTCGGTTTTACATTTTGAATTTCATTCAGTATACCATCTCTATTTCTTTTCGCATTCTCACCGTCGTAATAACCCATAAGGTGAGTGTTGTGGGTCATTAAAGTCATTCCCAATTCCTTCGATTGATCGTTTCCGCTTGAACTGAAATTAAAAAAAGAGAGTAAATCTGGAAGTGAAAAGAAAAAACAAGCTCCAATTGCAATCAGCCATTTCCATTCTTTTCGAAAAGCCATAACTACTGCTGCAAATAAAAACAGAAGTAACAAGGGCCAAAAGAACAAACCCAACACACTAAAGAACATAAACACACTTGGAGTAAAATGCGCCGAGGTATAAGACAACAAATAAAATGAAATGACAACAAGACTATACAAGCGAAATGCAAAACGCACGAACTTGCCCCAATGGCTCAACTTCTTTATTTCTTTCGCTGGGGACTCCATTATTTTTCTTTTTGCTGCTCTAAAAATGTTTTTTCTTTCGATGAAAGACTTTCAAATCCTGAACGAGAAATTTTATCTAAAATTGAGTTCAAATAATCTTCCTTCAATTTACGTTCTGCGTTAAACTCATCATCTGTCTGAAACCGTTTATTGCTGCGCTTAACCGTAAGTTTCGGCATTGGCCTAAACCACAAAAATATTTTTTGAATCCAATTCATTTCAACCCAATTATATTTTTCAGACACTGCCACTAAAGCTCCGCCAAGCGCTCCGCCAATATGTGCAAATAGCGATAAGTTCTGAACTTCGTAATTCGCAATGTCAATGATTTCCAAAAATAAAAAGACAACGCATCCTAACCAAAAAGACAAACCTCTTTCTCCATTCTTTCCAAATTCGAAAAATAACCAACCCACCCAAAGGGCGGTTATTCCCGAAGAAGCTCCAATGAGCGACACCTCCTTTTCAATGCATAAAAGAAAAGCTAGTCCGCACGCAGCGCCTGCTATCCAATATTTCAAAGCATTAAATCCGGCAAACCGCTCCTTCGACCAAAAAATTAAGAGCAACAACAAGAGATAATTCCAAATGAAATGACTAACTTGTGCATGAAAAAAGCTATAGGTCAACCAGGTCCAAAACCAAGTCAACGATTCACTTTTTGTAGAAAAACAAACATAAGAATCAAAAGCTGCAACATCGACAGCGCCGTCGGAATTAACAGAAAGTAGAACAACAACTAAGCGCACAATAAAACCAAATGCCAACAACGCGCATAATAATTTCAGTCCAATAGAAGTCCCACGAAAACGATCTACCATACTTTCGAATTTTTCTGCCAATACTTAAGCAGAAGATAACCGAAAAGCATACCCCCCAAATGCGCATAATGCGCTACGTTGTCGCCTGTAGTTTGACGCATAGCCAAATAGAATTCAATGGCTCCATAAATCATGACGAAATATTTCGCCTTGAGTGGAATAGGTGGAAACAACAACATTAATTCTGTGTTCGGGAACAACATTCCAAATCCCAATAAAACTCCGAATACAGCACCTGACGCACCTACGACGCCAGTGTTTATTGCAGAATACAATTCAACCATTTGAACTTTGTAAGCCTTACCTTCTTCCAGCCCCGTGATCATTACCTGATAAACTTCTTTATCAGAAAGGACTTGCATCATCTTCTGAATTTCAAAATAACCAACGCCCATGTGTAAGAAAAAAGCTCCCACTCCGCAGGTCATATAATAGATAACAAATTTCTTTGTCCCCCAATAATTCTCCAATGCCGTTCCAAATAAATACAGCGCATACATATTGAAAAATATGTGCGTGAAATCATGCTGCGAATGCATGAACATGTGCGTAACGATCTGCCATGGACGGAAATTCGGACTCGCAAAATAGTAGCCTGTTAAAGTGTCGTTTAATCCAGGGACAACGAAGCAGGCTAAATAAATGAGAACATTAATAATTATTATGTTCTTAACCGCCGGAGTAAGATTCATTCTCATAGTGCTTTACTTTCCTAATTGATCTTCTAAGTAATCTATTCCAAAGGTCAAGGCAATGGATTTTCCATCAGGCGCGAAATTTTTATTCTCACATGAACTCCAGCGAACCAACATATCTATCATCTCTGGCAACGTTAACATTTGACCTTTCCTCACAGACAATCTGCGCGTATAATCCTTCAATAAATTCATTCGCAAATCAGGTCCTTCAACGCCCATTCTTAAACTCTCCAAAACCAATTCAATAAAATTCAAAGCCGCTTGCTCATCAAGGCTTTCTGGAGCCGCAATAATCTCTGGTTCCCCTTCCAAATTCAATTCAAATCCGAACGAGGCCAACAACACATCGTGAGTTTGAAGCAAGGATATGTCCTTTGGCTGCACATGCAATTGAATGGGGAATAACAACTGCTGAGCCACAAATGAATGACTATTCTGATTCGAATGCTCTTCAAACAACACTTGCCAATGCAGGCGGGTTTGATGAAACATCTTCAATTCGGAATTTATTTCGCAGCCAATAATAACTCTTCCAATCTGAAACGGCACACCACCTTCCCAATCGTCTGAATCGAATTCGATTTGCTCTTGCTGAACTTCCTTTTCCTTTTCGAATCCAAATCCAGCTTGCGCAAATTGCTCCATCCAATTGCGTGACTTCTGTTGCCACGAATCCGTTTTTTGAAACGGGTTGAAATCGTGATTCACATCTACCTGAGGAATGCGCACAGACCCCGGACTCGCTTGTGTCAATGGAATATTTTCTTGCTCGAAATCGAGCGAAGGTGCAACCTGATTTTTTCCCAAGCCCCTTCTAACAGCAGCATGCAACAAAGCATGAATACTACGTTCATCTTGAAACTTAATCTCCGTCTTCGTCGGATGAATATTAATATCTATCGATGAGGGAGGAACATCCAAAGCAATTAAATAGAAAGGGAAACTTCCTGAAGGAAGAATTTGATCGTAAGCCTGCTGAACCGCATGATTCAAAAAAGGACTTTTAATGAAGCGCTGATTTACAAAAAAATATTGATCTCCTCGCGTTCGCTTAGCTATCTCGGGTCTTCCGACGAAACCAGAAATACGAACAATCTCTGTGTCTTCATCTAACTGAATAAGCTGGTCGTTGTATTTGCTTCCAAACACATGAACCAATCGTTGTTTCAAATTTGATTTAGGCAAATCGAAAACAACATTTCCATTGTGCGTAAGAACGAAATGGACATCGGGATGCGTCAGAGCTACGCGTTCAAATTCATCAATAATATGTCGAAACTCAATCGCATCGGTTTTCAAAAAATATCGTCGCGCGGGTATATTGAAGAATAAATTTCGAACTGAAAAAACGGACCCTTTTGTAGCTTCAACAGATTCATTGGTCAATAACTTTCCTCCATCAATTTCAATACGCACACCTTTCTCATCCTCTTCGCGCTTGGTAATCAACTCAACCTGCGCCACAGAAGCAATACTGGCCAAGGCCTCGCCACGAAATCCCTTGGTAGTAATATTAAAAAGATCTTCTGCCTTGCGAATTTTTGAAGTTGCATGACGCTCAAAACAAAGCTGCGCATCTACTTCGCTCATTCCTTTTCCATCATCAACCACTTGAATGAGCGTCTTTCCGGAATCTTTAATTACAACACGCACTTGAGTAGCTTCAGCGTCTACCGCATTCTCCACCAATTCTTTCACTACAGAAGAGGGACGTTGAACCACTTCTCCAGCAGCAATTTGATTGGAAACCTGGTCAGACAGTAATTGTATAACACCTGAACTATTCATCTTTCAAATTTACAACAGAACCCACCGATTGAGTGTTTACAATTATTCACTTTATATGCGCCCTTCCAAGACAGATTCTATAGATTCAGATTCCCCTCGCCAATCGACAATTTTTTGAATAACAAGATCAACAGTTCTGTCTGGACAAGACGCGCCGCTCGTTACGATTAGCCTCAAATTTTCTTCAAAAAGAAGGGAAGGAACTATCTCTTCTTCTTTATAGGTTGAACAATTGAAAACGATTGCTTTCTGGTTCGAAATAAGATCATCGGCATTTCGCACAAAATAAACCGGCATCTTCTCCCCTAAAATTGTAGCTATCTGAATCGTGTTTGACGAATTGAAACCGCCGACCACTAGTGCCAACTGCGCTCCACTATCCAATACGCCCAATGTCGCATTTTGATTGTCGTTAGTGGCATAACACAGGGTGTCGCGCGTATCAGTGGTGGCTTCTTCACCATACATTTTTACAACAACATCTCTTAAATATGCCGCAATTTCTTGTGTTTCAGTTGCTAGCATAGTGGTCTGATTTACCACTCCAATTTTTTGCAAATCCTTTGAAATTGAAAAGCCTCTTGAATATTTCTTCGCGAAGTCTATTTCAAACTGCTCTTCGCTCAATTCTTTCCGAATGTACTTGGCAAGCAATTCAGCTTCTTTCCTGTCTCGAACAACAACAACAGGACCTGTTTCTGCCGCATGCGAAAACGTTGCTCGTGTCTCTTCATGCAGATACTTTCCATGAACAACAAGAGTATAGCCACGATTTCCTAACTCGGCAGAACGCTTCCAAACCTTTTCAACGAATGGACAAGTTGTATTGTATCTTTCCAAATGCACTCCCAACTGTGCCAGCTCCGCCGCCATTTCCACTGTAGTTCCGAAAGCAGGCGTTATTACAATATCATCTGAAGTCAAAGTTGAAAAATCAATCAATCTATTCCCCTGGTTATCCACTAAAAATTCAATTCCTTCAGCCAGTAAATCTTCATTCACTTGAGGATTGTGTATCATTTCACCCAGTAGAAAAATCCGTTTTCCTGGATTTTCTGCAACTGTTCCAAAGGCAATTTCGATGGCGTTTTCCACACCGTAACAAAATCCAAAATGACGAGGTATTACGATCTCCGTTTTTCCAATTTGGAAGACAAACGGGGAATGATCCTTCTTGCGGGGATCATTTACTTTGCGAATTTCTTTTATTCGTCCAAGAATTGTTGAACGATAATGGGCTGGAACCTCAAACTTCTTCATTCTAATTTAATTTCTCAAATGACAACAATGCGTGTGACTTATAGTTCAACCACATCTGATTATCAAATTCGATTAACTCGCCCTTTCTATTTGCTCGAAGTAAGGATTTGAAAATTCTATTCTTCGAATACAATTCTGAGTGCTCTATGACAAAGAGCAAAGATTTCAACCCAGCTGTGCGCTGAGCATCAGGCTTAACTTTATTTTCATGCTTTAGGGCAAAGAGTATATTACCAAACAAATAACCCAACATCAGATCCTCGGTAAAGAGATACTCCGAATAAGGTCCAACTTCAACATTTACTATAATATCCGGATTTCTTGTCACCCACTCCAAAACAAAAATACTCGCTGCACTTCGTTCAACCAATTGCTCGGTAGCCGGTGTGGACGTGAGCCATTCCAAAAGATTTAGAACATCTTGCTTATTTTCTGTAAACGCATATTGACTCTCCCATTTCTCCTTTGTATTAAAACTCGGGCATTTACGATACTCCTGACTCCATAGAGGAAGCGGCACAAATAAAAGCAGAAAAATCAGATGCTTCATATTTCTTCAACTGTTTCCACAAATGAAATTCCAATATTTTTCAAATCCTTAAGCAACGGCTCATAGAATTCTTGAAGGACAGGAATTTGCACCCCTCGCGAAGAAAAATCACCGTTGAATAACCGCTCAACTGCAAAGGCAATAGGCATACCCACCGTCTTCGACATGGCAGTTTTGAATTCATCGTCACCCTCTAAAACCATCGAGGAGTTCAGTACGAAATTCTTTCCATTCAGTGTATATCCAAATTTATGAACCATGACAATCATGTCACAATCTCCTTCTTGCAACATCCACTTCTTCTCGAGTAACTGTTGCAAATGCTGAGCGCAGGTTTGCTCCTCATTCAACAAATATTCTTCACTAAAAATACCAATCTCATTAAGCATTGCAGCTATTTCCTGACTTTCATTTTTTATGTTGAAGTTTACTCCAAGTAAAGACTGGGATAGTTCAGACCATGTTGAAAAAGATCCTGCAGGAATTTTCGTGTCATCATTCGTGAATCCATTCTTCACTAAAAAAGACCAGCCACTGCAATACCCTCGCTTTCTGAGTGTACCCCTCACTAATTTTCGCACATTCTCCAAGCCATACAATTCTAGGTAATGAATGGAATTTCTGTTGGCGTAAGCATCGTAACGAACGCCATCACTCGCAACAACAGTATCAACGTCATCGAACAAATTGTAATAAGGAACCATTCGAAGTTTGTTATCTTCTCTATACATGGCATGTCCTGAACTGCCTGCTAGAATGATGTTTCGTGGATTCCATGAGATTTTATACCCCCAAAGATTATCATCACTCTGCGGAGCAACTAGTCCTCCGGTATATGATTCGAACGATGTAATTTCTGCGCCTTGTTCTTTCAAACGATGAATAATCTCCATCGCCGAAATATGATCTATTCCAGGATCAACGCCCATTTCATTCAACACTAAAACACCCTCTTGTACTGCACGATCGTGCATCGCATTTACTTCAGGATTTACATAACTCGGAGTAAAAACGTGAACATGAAAGTTAATGCAATCACGAACAACTTCCGCATGCATAAAGGCTGGAAGCATAGATATAACAAGACTTGAATGAGCAATTAATCCTTGGCGGAAAGCTGCATCGCTCGCATCGCCTGCCATAAATTCCACTTGCTCCAAATCACCATATTCATCAATCCAATGTGCAACATTCGTATCCGCTACAACAACATTCCACTTTCCAGCTATAGCTCCTTCAACCAAAAAAGAAACCAAATGGCGTGCACTTCTCCCAGCGCCGAACAGTATAATTTTCTTCATTTCCATCGAAAACAAAGTTAGCGAATACACTTAGCATCTGTTTCCTAAGATTTTATTTTTTGGCATAAACTTTTATACAGGTAAAAACATAACTAAATTTACGCACCTACAACTTAGTAAGAATGATGAAGAAAATTACCCTTTTTGCAACAAGCATCCTAGCCTTTTCAAGTGCTTTCGCACAAATGAATGCTGTTATTTACTCTGAAGCCGGCGAAAAATTCACCCTTTTCCTTAATGGAGAGGCCATGAATAGCGCGCCACAATCAAACATAAAGCTTCAGAATCTAACGTCTGAATTTTATCAAGCTCGTGTAGATTTTCAAGATGCTACACTAGCCGATTTCTCGAATAACAACTTTGCTCTTCATGCTGGAATGGAGGTAACCTACCAAGTGAAAAAGAACAAGAAGGGAGAATACGTTCTTCGCTTCTATACTGAAAATGCTATTTCTGCCAATTCAACAGCGAACGCACCTGTGAATAATAATTTGAAAGATTTCGCAGTTGCCGACGATGCTCCTGCCACGCCAAGTGCTACTCCGACAAATACCACTGTTCAATCTGGTGGAGTCAACAAAACAACGACCACTACTACCGTTCCCAGAAACAATCCCAACCAGAATAACACGGGTAATATTGGAATGAATATCAACGTTGATGGCATGAACATGGGAATGAATGTTAACGTAAACGATGGCAGTAACGCAAGTAATGGAAATGTGGACATGAATATAAATGTAGATGGAATGAATATGGGCATCAACATGACCGTTCCAGCGCACACAACGCGTCCAAGCGAGCCATCACCAACCCAACCTTCAAACGCCACCATTTCTGGAAATGGAAATTGTACTCGTTCAATGGACGCAGTAAGTTTCAGTAAGGCCAAACAAACCATTGAAAGTAAGGGCTTCGATGATACCAAGCTCTCAACAGCGAAGCAAGTCGCAAAAGCAAACTGCTTGACAACAGATCAAATTCTTGAGATCATGAAGATTTTCGGATTCGAAGAAAGTCGCTTAGAGTTTGCCAAATACACTTACGATTATTGCTTCGATCAGAATAACTATTACAACGTAAGCCAAGGATTTAGCTTCGACTCTAGCACTGAAGAGTTGAATGAATATATAGAAACAAAGTAATATGAAGAACTGGCTCTACCTCATAGCGTTTACGATACTCCTCAGCACACAGGCTTGCCAAAACAGCAAGCACTTCACAAAACTTGGGCAAAAACAAGAAGCTGCCGGACTGAATAAAGAAGCGTCTGAAAGTTATTACACAGCTTTATGGAAGAAACGAGCGAACATCGACGCTCAGATAGGTCTGAAGAAAACAGGGCAAACCGTGTTGAACGGAATGCTCAGTGAATTCAGCCAAAAAAGTAGTTTCGGAAGTAAAAGAGATGCCGTTTACACTTTCATTTCGGTGCGCGAATACCAAGCAAAAATTAAGGGGGTTGGTGTTGAACTTCAGATACCTGATTTTTATCTTGGCGATTTCGAAAAAGTAAAAAAATCCTATCTAACAGAACTCTATGAGCAGGGTACAAAACTGCTAGAGGACAATAAATTTGCAGATGCGGAAACCAACTTTAACGAAATCGGAAGACTCGATCCGAACTTCAAAGATGCCGGAGATTTAAAAGACATTGCCTATCTAGAACCAATCTATCAAAAGGCCTTAACAGAATTCGAATCCAAGCATTACCGCGCAGCATACAGCGGTTTCATCAAGGTCGAAGAGCGCAAATTAGGTTACAAAGAATCGGCAAGCTTGAAAAAGAAATGCCTCGAAAAAGGCAAGTATACAATTGCTCTTCTTCCCTTTAACAATGGCACCAATATGCAGGGAAGCGACACAAAAGCAACCGCCTATATCCTTAATGCGTTAACTCAAATCAACGATCCATTTCTTCAAGTTATCGATAGAGAGAATTTAAACAACATTCTTGCTGAACAACGTATTCAGATGAGTGGAATTTTCTCTGAATCGAACGCCTTTGAAATTGGAAAAATTTCAGGAGCTAAAGCCTTAATCACTGGAACTGTTTTGAATCACACCGTTCAAAACGGACAGATCCGTAAAGTCACTCGAAATGGCTTCGAATCTTACCAAGTTAAAAAAGTAAACGCTGAAGGAAAGACATTTTACGATACAGAATATAAGCCGGTGCAATTCGATGAATATTACAATTATGCGGAATCAAATGTTTCAATTCAGTATAAAATGACTTCTATTGAAACAGCGTCATTGATTAAAAATGACATCTTCACCGAGAAGAAAAAAGACGAGGTTATTTATGCCATTTATGGTGGTAATACCAATAATCTTTTTCCAGCAAATGGGAACGTTTTAAACACAAACAATCGTGACCGAAACGCGCTTAAGGACATGATGAGCGCTCGAAGAAACTTGCGCGAAGGAAATGATTTAGCCAACGACTTGTATATTGAAATTGCTAAGAAAATCGCAGATAACGTCAAAACACAAATGCAAACGCTCGTTCCTTAATGAAATTATTATATAGATATTTACTCTTGTTGGGAATCATTCTTTTGAATGCTTGCGGTGTAAAAGACGCGGTTAAAACCAATGTTCCTCCTCCACAACCTAAACCTGAATGGGTATCTGCTAGACCTATCAACTCATCTTATTACATTGGCATTGCAACTTGCTCAAAATCTACTCAGCCAGCAGACTACCAAGCCATCGCAAAAAAGCTCGCCCTGAATGACCTCGCTACAGAAATTTCTGTTAAGGTTGAAGGACAAACTTTCTTCAATACCATGGATGTAAACAAAGCCTTCAGTGAAAGCTTCAGTTCCAACATAACCACCTCATCTTCTGAATTGCTCGAAGACTATGAAGTTGCAGGCATCTGGGAAGACAAGGAGATGTATGCCATTTATTACAAGCTGAACAAATTCGACTATCAAATTAAAAAAGCGCAGAAAAAAGAGAACACGTTAAGAGCTGCTCTTGATTATTTAATCAAGGGAAGAGAGGCTAAGAAATTAGGCAATATTCCTTCCGCCATTGATCTTTTCTATCACGGTCTTTTTGCTCTGAAGCCCTATTGGACAGAAGTAAATCAAATGAAAGATGAAAGCGGAAAGGACATATTTATTGATAACGAACTATTTTCTGAAATTCGCGCAGTTCTTGCAGATCTTCGATTTGAAACACCTCTGAAGAACATTGTACTTTCTTCTTCCAATTCCTTCAAAACACAAGTGCCTGTAATGGTAACATACAAAGGCGAAGGAGTTCGCGGAATCAATGTGAAGTATAGCTACCAGAGAGATAATTACATGAAACCAAAAACAGTGATGTCCGATAATGACGGGATTGTTTTAGCCGACATTGATAACATTAGCTTGAAGACTAAAAACAATGCCCTCGAATTAAGCCTAGTCATTGACGCATTGGTGCCACAAGATTTGGATTCCGATTTAGCAACAGCATTGATAACTGGCATTAACACAGATCAGCGCAAAATACCAATCGAAATCCTTGCTCCTAGTTTTTTTGTAACATCAAACGAATTCAAATTAGACGGAACCAAAACATCAACTCTCGCTGAATCTGTTCGGAATACACTAATAAGCAAAGGAATGCGAATAGGCACAAGCGAAAATTCAGCAGACTTTGTTATTTATATAAACATAAACCCTCGAGCCGGCGAAGACATTCAAGGATTTAAGGTGGCCTATATCGATGGGAAAATTACTGTTAATGACACAAAAACAAGTGTTGCCATTTTCGAACAAAGCATTAATGGAGTAAAGGGCGTGCAACTTTCTCACGAAAATGCTGTCTTAGAAGCATACAAAAAAGAAAAAGAATATATTGAAACAATTCTGATTAACGAAATAATTAAAATACTTTTGTAAGTTTGGCACAATAACTGAAAACATAGATTTAACTAATATCTTGACAAAAATGAAAACACGTATTACCCTTTTAGCAATTGCTGCGGTGACAATGATTGCTATCCCTTCTTGTAAGAAGAACAAAGACGAAGTAAAAACTCCAGATCCAAAAGGAGAAGTAATCATCAATGAGTACTGCTCTGGCGAACAATTCAAAAGCACGAAAGAGGCCTTCCGCTCAACTGCAACAGGTGAAAGCATGGATCGCGAAACAGCTAAGAAAAAAGCTCGTTCAAACGCTATGTCTGAAATGGCAAAAACAATCAGCGTGACAATGAAGATTGTTGGTGATAACTATGTTAGCTCTACTGAAGTAAACAACAAAGAAGAAGTAACTGAGTCATTCAACGAAATGGCGCGTACAGTTGTAGACCAAGAGCTTCGCGGTTGCACTGAACTTTGCGAGAAATTAACTCAACGTCCTGACGGAACATACGTAAGTTATGTAGCTCTTGAGTTAAGCGGAAGCAATATCGCTGATGCTTATCAAGCTGGATTGTCAAAAAACGACAAACTAAAAGCAGACTACAATTACGAAAAATTCAAAGAAACTTTCGACAAAGAAATGGAGAAACTTTCTCAAGGTAAATAATCTTAACACTCTTCTAAAAGGTCACTTCGGTGACCTTTTTTTTTTCCACATGAAATCACTTTTAACCCCCCTATTAGCTCTCAGCTTTTCGATAGGATTCGGACAAACGAGTCTCAAACTTCATGTTGAAAATATTCTCAGCCAGAATTCGAAAAAAGTATTCCTGGAAGCATTCGAAAAAGATCAATGGCAAATTCTATCAACTTCCGATTTAGATGATGCGGGATCCGTTTCAATAAGCTTTTCGCCGGCGCACGTCGGGCAATACCGTCTGCGATTCTCAGGAACAGGAAAGTCCTGGACCGACTTTTACATCAACCCGAAAACACTTCCTAAATCCGTTGATTTAACCCTCGACTTTTCAAAACTAAGCGGACAACCCACTTCGCTTTACAATTCAACAGAGCAAACAGATTATGTTGAATTAGCAGCGCTTTACGCTAATCTTCAATTGGAGTATGATTCTTACAAATCAATTACCCACCCCGCCTTCCTGAATAAACAGAAGGTCATTAATAATGCTGCATTAGCAAAATCGAAAGAAGAGTGGAAATCAGAAGTTTATTCGAATTTCGCCCCCCTTTTCTGTCGACGACTTCCGCATGATTTTATGCAATTCGACAGCACTATTTATTTCAAGCATTTTCTCGGAAACGTTGATTACAACAACGAAGTAATATTGTTTCACTACGCTTTCGTTCGTGGACTAAACCAATACTTCAATCAACTTTACAAGTCCTATCCGAAAGAATACGCTCAAAAATTCACCGATGAACTGCTGGGGCGAATGGGCGAAAATGATGCTGTAAACCAATACTTACATTCTTTCATTTTGACTAAAATGTTAGACTACAAAAATGAGGAAGGTCTCTCCTACTACTTGAACAATTACGCCGACGGTTGTTCCGACAATACTTCCTTCAATGTAAACACGAAGAACCTCATTGAATCGCTCAAGAATTGCGCGCCTGGTAAAAAAGCCGCAGAACTGAAATATCCCAATGCCGAGGGCAAAAACATTTCATTGGAAGAAACGTGCAAAAAAAATAAAATAACGCTGGTTATGTTTTGGAAGAGCAGCTGCTCGCATTGCGAAGAATTCCACCCTCAACTTCAAGAGATTTATAAGAAATATCATGAAAAGGGCTTGGAGGTCTATGCCATTTCTATTGATAAAGAAGAAGCCCCCTGGAAAAATCATCTTGCAACACATCAACAACCGTGGATCAACGTCCTTCCTCCGATGGACAAGCGACCGTATCTCGCTAAGCATTACCCTTCACCATCTACACCTACATTAATTGCACTTGATTCCAACATGAAAGTCATTAGCAGACTCATTATGAGAAGTAAGTTGGAAAAATTCCTAGAAGAAAATAAGGCTTATTTTGAATAACCCACTACTTTTGTGCTTTACAAATCAGAATGAGCAAAGTAGACGTATTGTTAGGCCTTCAATGGGGCGATGAGGGAAAAGGAAAAATTGTCGATGTATTAACTCCGAAATACGACATCGTTGCCAGGTTTCAAGGCGGTCCGAACGCCGGCCACACCCTTGAATTTAATGGAACGAAACACGTTCTTCACACCATTCCTAGTGGAATCTTTCACGAGCATGTGACCAATATCGTTGGCAACGGAGTTGTTATTGACCCGATTGTTTTCGCTACGGAAATCGAAAAACTTACTGCGAAAAATGTAAATGTTGCAGCTAGGCTTTTGATTTCCAAAAAAGCACACCTCATTCTTCCGACACACAAACTTCTAGATGCCGCATCAGAAGCTGAAAAAGGAAAATCGAAAATTGGATCTACCCTGAAGGGTATTGGTCCAACTTATATGGACAAAACCGGTCGCAACGGTTTACGCATTGGAGACATTCTTTCTGAAAATTTCATTGACAAGTACAACACGCTCGTTGAAAAGCATAAAAAAATGCTTTCGCATTTTCAATTTGAATACTCCTTAGATGAAATGGAGGCCGCTTGGTTTGAAGGAATTGAAGTACTGAAAACATTGACATTTATCGATAGTGAGAATTACTTGCACAAGGCCATTCGCGAAGACAAAAAAATATTGGCGGAAGGTGCCCAAGGGTCTCTTCTAGACATTGACTTCGGTTCATACCCATTTGTAACTTCAAGTAACACGGTTGCAGCAGGAGCTTGCACGGGCTTAGGTGTTGCTCCAAATTCTATAGGCTCTGCTTTTGGAATATTCAAAGCGTACTGCACGCGTGTAGGAAGCGGTCCATTTCCAACAGAATTAGACAATGAAGTAGGTGAAAGAATGCGCAAAGAAGGCAACGAATTTGGATCTACAACAGGACGCGCGCGAAGATGCGGATGGTTAGACATTCCAGCTCTTCGCTATGCTTGTCGTTTAAACGGAATCACTGAGTTGTACATGATGAAAGCAGATATCCTAAGCATCTTTGAAGAAATTCATGTCTGCACGCATTACAAAATAAACGGCGCTCAAACCGATGAAATGCCATACGATTTGTTAGATGGAAAAGTTGAGCCCGTTTACACCACCCTCAAAGGATGGAACGCAGACCTGACTCTAATCAGAACCATCGAAGCTTTTCCGCAAGAACTTTCAGATTACATTGCATTTATTGAAAAGGAATTGGAAATTCCAATAACCTATGTTTCTGTTGGACCAGACCGCGAGCAAACCATTGTAAGATAAACTCCGAACAATACACAACTTCGTTAAAATAGTTCTTGTTGCGCTTTCCGTATTTCTGATTTCGCAGAAGATAAATGGACAAGCCAAACACGTGCAGCTGGTGCACGCTGATAAGATTGCATTCAATAAGAACCTTATTAACGGTCAGCGATTGCTGGGAAATGTCCATTTGAACTTTGACGGCACTAATTTCTATTGCGATTCGGCATACAAATTCAGCAATGGAAATTTTCAAGCATTTGGAAATATTCGTGTGAACAAACCTGGTGAATACGCTATTTCCGGGAAGAAATTATTCTTTACCGATGCCACGCAATCCGCAACACTTAACGAAAATTGTGTTTTCTCTGATGGCGCAATGACACTTACTGCTCCAAACATGACTTACAACTTGAAGACTGAAGTTGCCACCTACTCCGGCGGTGGCAAAGTCGTTTCAAGTAAAAACAACAACGAACTGGTTTCTCAAACCGGCAGATACCATAGCCCCTCGAACAACTTCACCTTTAGAAGAAAAGTTACCGTCAAAAACAAAGACTACACTGTTGTCTCAGACACCATGTTGTACAACACCGTTTCTGAGATTTCGTATTTCTATGGCCCCACAACTATTACAGGAAAAGATGTAGAAATTAAATGTGAGAACGGCTATTTCAATTCGAAAACAGAAACGTGCAGCTTCAAGAAAAATGCTCGGGTAATATCGAAAGAACAAACTTTGTTTGGTGACAGTATTTTTTACAATGGAAAAGAGAAATGGGGGGAAGCTTTTCAGAATGTAATTATCGTTGACAACAAATCCGATTTAACCATCCGAGGCAATTACGGAAGACACGAAGAATTGAATGAAATTTCCTGGGTGACTGGAAAAAGTATTCTAGAAAAAATTCTGGAAAATAAAGACACGCTTTTCATTGTTGCTGACACCTTATTTGCGAAAAAGACAAGCGAGAAAAACAGAGACATCAAAGCTTACCACCATGTGCTTCTTTTCAGCAAAGATTTGCAAGGAAAGTGCGATTCACTCTCGCTATCTGAATCCGATTCCATAATGCGTATGTTCTACTCACCCGTGTTGTGGAACGACGCTAATCAACTTACGGGTTCAGAAATAAACCTTCATTTCAAAAACGATTCTTTGGACTTCCTTTTTGTTCCAGAAAAAAGTTTTTTAGCATCTGAAGTAGTCCCCGGATATTTCAATCAGATTAGAGGAAAATCATTGAATGGTCAATTCATCAAAAACGATCTTCAAAACGTGCATATCATGGGAAATGGACAACTCGCCTATTTCTCAACGGAAGAAAAAAACAAGCGGACAAAAATCACCGGATTGAATAGAACAGACTGCTCGAATATTCGGATTGAATTGAAGGAAAAAAATATTCAGAAAGTCACGCTTGAAAACGAGCCAAACAGTTTGTACAGTAGCATTCAAAAAACAAAATCCTCACAATTCAAATTGGAGGATTTTATGTGGCGTGGAAATGAACGCCCAAATTCGAAAGAAGACCTTTTGAAATTACGAGAAGAGTGGACGCGCTGACATTTGTTGGTGTATTTCCGCTTTCACAGCACGAATAACATCTTCGTTCGACGCATTAGAAATCACCCTGTCTATGGCATTGGCCACAAATGCCATATCGCTAGTCAGCAAGCCTCTTGTAGTAATTGCAGGAGTTCCAATGCGAATACCACTGGTAACAAAAGGCGATTTATCGTCGAAGGGAACCATGTTCTTGTTCACCGTGATTTCGGCGCTCACCAAAGCATGCTCCGCATCTTTTCCGGAAATATTTTTATTTCGAAGATCAATAAGAAAACAGTGGTTATCTGTACCACCTGAAACAATCTCATAACCCTTCGCCGTTAAATGATCCGCGAGTGCACTTGCATTAGCCATGACTTGCTTTCCGTACATTTTGAAATTCTCTGTAAGGGCCTCGTTAAAAGCAACTGCCTTTGCAGCAATGACGTGCTCCAAAGGACCACCTTGCATTCCTGGGAAGACGCCACTATCTAAAACAGAAGAAAGCGAACGAACTTCTCCTTTCAACGTTTTCAACCCCAATGGATTCGGCATGTCATTTCCAACCATGATAACACCGCCTCTTGGTCCGCGCAAAGTTTTGTGTGTGGTTGAAGTTACAATATGACAATGAGGAAAAGGGTGATTCAACAATCCCGCTGCTATTAATCCTGCAGGGTGAGATATATCTGCCATCAGAATGGCTCCAACTTCATCAGCAATAGAACGAAAAGCTGCGTAATCCCAATCGCGGCTGTATGCGCTCGCTCCACAAATCAACAACTTCGGTTTACATTCCAAAGCCTTCTCACGAACCTTGTTCATATCAACACGGCCTGTTTCTTTTTCAACCCCATAAAAAAATGGGCTGTACAGCTTACCTGAATAGTTAACCGGAGAGCCGTGCGTAAGGTGTCCACCCTGAGAAAGATCTAATCCTAAGATTGCATCACCCTGATTTAATATAGCCAACATAACAGCGCTGTTCGCATTGGCACCACTGTGCGGTTGAACATTCGCCCATGATGCGCCAAACAATTGTTTCAAACGATCGATAGCAATTTGTTCTACCTCATCCACAACCTCGCAACCGCCGTAGTACCTTTTTTTAGGAAGACCCTCAGCGTATTTATTGGTTAAGACTGAGCCCACTGCTTGCATAACTTCATTGCTCACATAATTCTCTGAAGCGATGAGCTCTAGCCCGTTTGTCTGACGAACTCTTTCACGTTCGATGAGGTCGAAAATAATTTGATCTTTCATATTGAAATTGTATGGATCAAAAGTAAGTGTGTTCGAACGAAAACAAATGCATAAGAAAAGCAAAGCTTTTCCACCAATGCATGAACTTATTCACTTCGGTTTTATGTTTGCACTATGATTAGAAACATCGTCATTCTACTTTTCGTTTCGACTGTTCAATTTACAAGAGCGCAGATTATAGACAATCGCGAAGGAAAAGCATTTCAACAAGAAATGTTTTTCAGTCAAGAATTCCTATGGCAAAACAAAATTTCAACCATTACCGGAGTCTGCCAAATGAAGCGCACTGGCAAATCCATAGAGAACCGTCCAGATATTACGGTTTACCATTTCAACGAAACGGGACAACTCGCGAAGATTGATGCGGTAACCAGTGTTTTAAGCCTTGTCGACAGCACTCAAATTGTGTTTGATCGAAATGAATTAGGATTGGTTCAATACAGAAATGAATTGGGAAGAAATGGGTACACGACAACCGCGTTTTTCTATGATCAAAAAGGACGAGTGGAACGAATTGACAATTCTGTTTCTGAAAACAAGAGTATAGAAAAGCTAAAACTTATTCCTGGACTTACCGTTACTGTAAACTCTGAGTCTTTTAAATACAGCGAACCTTCCTCTTTGATACTTCGAAAAGAAAGCTTCAACAATTACGGTCTTCCCTATTCTGTTGATTTGGTTTATCGTGATTCCGCTGGTTTTGTTACTCGAGAAGAAAAAGAATTGACATTAAGCGGTAAAAGTTTCGGAAAACAATACACCTACAATGATAAGGGTTGGATTGAACAGATAGCTACAATTGAAAGTTCTTCGAACAAAGAGACTAAGCGTGAGACATTTCATTACGACCGAATTGGTAATTTGATCAAGGTTTCCTACTACACCAACACTATTCTGCAGCGCGAAATTGAAATCTTGTATACTCCAACATCATTCATTGAGGCAACATTAGATCAGGATATGGGCTCGAAAGATATTGTAATTACGAAATACTCATACGAGTTCAGAAAATGAAGACAGTTCTATTTTCCCTTTTATTTTTCATAGGTATTTCGGCCTGGGCCCAGCCCGAAAATGATGTGATTACTCCTCAAAATGCAAGAGCCAAACAAAAGGAGCAGCACGATAAAATTGAACAAGACTACCTTAAAAACGTAGAAAAGCATCAGGACGCACAAGGAAAAAAGGGAAAGAGGCAAATGAAGCGTCATATGAAAAAATCTATGCGCTCTCGCAGACTTGGTAATATACCTTGGTACAAGCGCATGTGGATTCGCCGACAATAGACGGCCTTAGAAAAGAAAAAAAACTTTTCATTTCGACTTCGAAAAAAGACGAAAAAACTAAAATTCCTAAAACAATTATTTAGCTTTACACAGGACTTAGGCTTAAACCACCTATTCACCTGATAATCAGAACTAAATAAAAAAATACGAAGATTGATATAACGAACTTTGGGAATTAACCTAAGCTTACCTTATTTTAGCGCCCGTTGTATAGTTTAATAATTCCTTAACCTGGTTTTTATGCAGAGAAAATTTTACTTGCTTTTGAGTTTAATTGCCCTTTCAGTATCTAGTGCTCTTGCACAAGGAAATGGTGGAACTTTGAAAGGAAAAGTCATTGACAAAGAGACCAAGAAGCCTCTTCCCTTCGTTAATGTCGTTCTGTTTTTGAATGGAAACCTGATTACAGGCGGACAAACAGATCCGGACGGACAGTATACCATCAAGCCAATTGATCCTGGAACCTATGAGGTTCAATTCAATTTTGTTGGTTACCAGACACAAAGCCAAACCGGTATTCCGATTTCAGCTGGAAAGATTCAATTCGCGAATGCTGAATTGAGCCCTGGTGTTGAAATGAATACCGTGGAGATTAAGGAATACCGTGTTCCGCTTATCGATAAAGATGGTGGAGCTTCCGGAGGAACTGTAACTCGCGAAGAATTAGAAAAAATGCCTAGTCGTGATGCACTTGGCTTGGCACAAACAGTTGCTGGGGTTAGTTCAGCCGGGACAGGTGGAGGAATTTCTATTCGTGGTGCACGTACCGGATCTACTTGGGTATACATCGACGGGATGAAAGTTCGTGGATCGACTTCACTTCCGAAGTCTGCAATTGAAGAGGTATCGGTTATTACCGGAGGTATTCCAGCAAACATCGGAGATGCAACGGGTGGTGTAATTAACATCTCACTTCGCTCTGCATCTTCTAAATATACCGGTGGTCTTGAAGCCATCACTTCCGGGTTTAAAATCGGAGATCAAGCAAAAGGATTAGACTCGTACGGTTATAACCTTTTAGAAGGTTCGTTATCTGGACCAATTTTATTCAGAAAAAAAGCAGACGGTTCTAAAGGACGACCAATCTTAGGATTTTTCGTTTCCGCAAACTATACAGATGTTCTTGACGGAGGTCCAACTTTCGGTGGGGTTTACCGCATGAAGGAAGACGCTCGCCAAGCAATCCTTGCTAACCCATTGCGTCAGAACGTACAGGCCGATGGTACAGTAAACGGAGCTCTTTACAATGCCGATTTCCTTACAGCCAATGACTTCGAGAAAATCAACACCCGCATGAATGTTCGCTCTAGACAAGCTAACGTTGTTGCTAAAATTGATTTGAATGCTTCTGAAAACTCAACCTTTACTTTCGGAGGTACAGCAGCGTTAAGTCGTGGTAATGGATTTGACTACGGCAATATGCTTTCTAACTGGCAGAACAACCAACAAAACACAGGTGTTGACTGGAGAGCCTATGCCAAATTCGCACAACGCTTCAAAAACGCCGAAGATGAGTCAGGAAGCTCTAACCTTAAAAACGTTTTCTATCGAATTCAAGCAGACTATTCTCAATCATACAATAGGTCTGAGGATGCAATCCATGGCAATAACTTGTTTAGATATGGCCACGTAGGAACTTTCGATATATATCGCACGCCTTCATACACCTTGAACAGCTCTGGAAATTTCTTCGAGCAAAACGGTTGGCAAGATGTGAATGTAAATTTCACCCCTTCTGAATACAACCCAGATCTTGCGGCTATAACAAATCAATTCTTTACTCTTTTCAACACCAATCCATACGTGACTGAGGTGTTGAATGGAACAGATGGAATTATTACAGATTCACAATTTTTTGACCCGACTATTAACGATTTCACCTCTGAAACAGAGCAAATCGGAAATTCACCATATTCCTCTATTACTAACATTCAAGGAGGAAACGGTTTAGTGAACGGACAACAACCCGCTAGCACATATGGTTTGTGGTCTCATGTCGGCTCAAAGTCTAACAACTACAGCGTTTTCCGAAACAATCAATTCAGAATTTCAGGTTCTGGTTCAGCAGATATCGGAGATCATGCTATTGAGGTGGGATTCGAATTTGAACAACGCAAAGATGCGGGATACTCAGTAGCTCCTATCGGATTGTGGCAATTAGCCCGTCAATACGCGAACTACCACAACCAAGAATTGAATACAGATGACCCCAATTATTTTAACAACGGGACATACACATACATAGATTACAGCAACCTTGTGGGTAGTGGTCAATTCGAATTTGACTACAACTTAAGAACTGAATTAGGTCTCGATCCAAACGGAACCGATTTTATTAATACAGATGGCCTTAACCCAGATTTCCTTACTGTAGATATGTTTGGAGCATCTGACTTATTAAACCAAGGTAATGCAGTCGTAACGTATTATGGATATGACCATAGAGGTAATTTACTCAACAGAAAACCTTCACTAGACGACTTTTTCTCAGAAAGATATAACCTCGGCGACCAGTCTTATTACACTCGTGCGGTGGGAGCCTTCGAACCCGTATATATCTCTGGTTATATCATGGACAAGTTTGCATTTGATGACTTAATATTCAACGTAGGTCTTCGAATCGACCGTTACGACGCCAACCAATATGTACCAACCGATCCTTACGTGATAAGCGAGGCTTATACAGCTGGTGAGGTAGATTTCGAAGGTTTTGGAGCTTCTCGTCCTGCCAACATCGGAGATGACTACGTTGTGTACGTTGACGATATTCGTAATCCAACTGCTATTCAAGGTTACCGTGATGGCGACAATTGGTACAATGCGCAAGGTACGCTTGTTACCGATCCGTTCACAAGCGTTGCTGCCGGCGGAAAAATTAATCCTTACTTGAGCGTTGATCCAGACGCTGCCTTAACGAGCAAAGCATTCAAAGAATATACACCTGCTGTGAATTTCATGCCTCGTGTTGCATTCTCATTCCCTATATCTGAAGAGGCTTTGTTCTTCGCTCACTATGACATCTTAACTCAACGCCCAACATCAAGTAATAGATTTAATCCAGTTGATTACTTGTTCATGGAAAATAGAAACGTGTTGATTAGCAACCCGAATCTGCGTCCTGAAAAAACGGTTGATTATGCTCTCGGTTTCCAACAAGTACTTTCTAAATCTTCTTCTATTAAAGTTGAAGCTTTCTACCGTGAGCTTCGCGATATGATTCAAGTTCGTCGTTTCAACGGAGCTTATCCTAGCACTTACAGTGCCTTCGGAAACTTAGACTTTGGTACTGTAAAAGGATTAACCCTTACTTACGATCTAAGAAGAACAGGTAACCTTTGGATGAAAACATCTTACACCCTCCAGTTTGCAGACGGAACAGGGTCAACTACCCAAACTCAGCTTGCACTTATCAATGCGGGGCTTCCAAACTTAAGAACTGTCGCTCCGTTCAATTACGACCAACGTCATCGAATTGTAACCACTGTTGATTACCGCTATGGAGAAGGAAAAGAATACAATGGTCCAGTATGGTTTGGAAAACAAATCTTTGCGAACACAGGTGCCAACTTCATTGCAAACCTTGGGTCTGGCACTCCATATACTGCACAAGTATTCCCTACCCCTATTACAGGTGAGTTGAGCCCTACTACTGCGGGTGGTATTAACAGTGCACGTCTTCCATGGCAGTTCACTGTTGACATCAACTTCGATAAAAATTTCAGCCTAGCTTTTGGTGGAGAGGGTGATAAGAAAAAAGCAGCTAACTTGAATGTGTATCTATGGGTAACCAATTTATTGAACACTCAAAACATTAGTAGCGTTTATCGTTTTACCGGAACGCCTGACGATGATGGTTATTTGGCTGCTGCGCAATATCAAAACGTTATCGACACTCAAAACTCACCAGCATCTTTCCGCAATTACTACAGCATGTTCGTGAACAATCCCTACAATTTGGGTTCACCACGTCAGATTCGTTTAGGTGTAAGATTTGATTTTTAATTTTTCGAGAAAATGATTTATTCAAAAAGCATGAGAAAGAAAATATACATAAGTCTGGTTGCTTTGGCACTTGGATTTGCGAACCACGCTTTCGCTTACAAGTCTGTTCTAGAGAATTCCGGAATGGTACAGAACAACCAAGTTGTTACTGACTCACGTGCCGCTTTGTGTGCACCAGCAACAGGCTTAAGAGACTTGGCTTGGAATAACGTTAAAGCGTTAATCGAAACAGGAGGATCCATGTGGCAAAACCGCTCTTTGAGTCGTGCCGCCTATGAAGTTCCTAAAGGTGGTGGAGTTTCTTCCATTTATGCTGGAGCACTTTGGATGGGTGGTATCTCTCCTGACCAACAATTGAAACTAGCAGCAGTAACATTCCGTGGTGAAGGAAACGATTACTGGCCTGGACCATTAACCAACGACGGAACGGCATCTGTTACAGAATCGACATGTGAGCAATACGACCGCTTCTTTGTTTCATTGCGTCAAGATGCACAAAAGCATCGTGCTTATTTCGATTGTATCGCCGCTGGCGGAACCGATTGCGCTACCGATTACGCTATTCCTGGATATTTCTATGAGTACCCTGCAATTGGTAATACGGCAGCTGGACAAGATCTATACCTTGCTCCTTTTTATGACTATGACCAAGACGGATTCTACAATCCGCAAAGTGGTGACTATCCTTGGTATGATTTCTTAAGAGAAATTAATTGTGCCGAGCGTCGCAGAGAAGATATCGTACCGTTGTACGGTGACCAAACTTACTACTGGATCTTCAACGATAAAGGTAATGCCCACACAGAATCACAAGGACAACCAATTGGTATGGAGATTCGTGCGCAAGCTTTCGCGTTTACTTCGAATGACGAGGTAAATAACATGACTTTCTACAACTACGTTTTAATTAACCAAGGAACACAAACCTTAACTGAAACATATTTTGGATCTTGGGTTGACCCTGACTTAGGAACTTCAACAGATGACTATGTGGGTTGTGACGTTCAACGCGGGTTGGGATATTGCTATAATGGTGATGCTTTTGACGAGCCTACTTCTTCATCTTTAGGATATGGGGCAAACCCTCCGGCTGTTGGAGTTGACTTCTTTGAAGGTCCTTATCAAGACGCGGACAGCAAAGACAATCCTCTTACCACTGATATCATTGATGCAATTGACCAAGATGGTATTCCTTACAAAGGATTAGGTATTGGTTATGGCGATGGTGTTTTAGATAACGAACGTTTCGGAATGCGCAAGTTTGTATACTACAACAACAGCCAAAACCCTGTGAATGGAGAGCCCGCTTTACCAAGTCACTTCTACAATTACATGAGAGGGTTCTGGAAAAACGGACAACGCATGAATTACGGTGGTAACGGAGCTTCTGGAGCAAACGTAACTGACATTTCAGCAGACTACATGTTCCCAGACGATACCGATCCTCTGCATTGGGGAACAGGCGGAGTTATAACAGATGATTGGTCTGAAGAGTCTGAAGGCAATCCACCGAATGACCGTCGTTTCATTCAAGCTGCAGGTCCATTTACCTTGAAGCCTGGTGATTACAACAACATTACTTTAGGGGTAGTTTGGGCAAAAGCGAATAGCGGCGACCCTTTCGAATCTGTAAGATTGCTTCGTGAGTTTGACGATAAAGCACAATCACTATTCGACAACTGTTTTGAATTGGTGTCTGGTCCTGATGCTCCAGATGTTGCCGTTCAAGAATTGGATAAAGAAATCATTCTTATGTTGAAGAATGACAATGCCATCTCTACTAACTATCAAGAAAACTATGGTCCTAATCAAGGAGGTTTCGACCCGAGTATCCCTGAAGAATTAGCAGACGGAACGCAGTTGACTTTAGAAGACCGTTCATACAAATTTGAAGGATACATGGTATACCAACGTGTAAACGACGATGTGAGCGCGAACGACCTAGGAGACATTGAAAAGGCTCGTTTAATTGCTCAGTGTGACGTTGAAAACGGAGTTGGCCGTATTATTAATTTCACTCGTGATCCAATCACTGGTTATATCATTCCTGAATTGAAAGTTGATGGTTCTGATGCCGGTATTCAACGCTCTTTCAGAGTAACCACAGATGCATTCGCTACTGGTAACAATGCTCTAGTAAACCATAAGACTTATTACTTCATGGTTATTGCATACGGTTACAACAACTACTCGCAATATGACATCGCCTTGGAAAAAGGTCAAGATGAAGCCTTCCTTTCTTCAAGAAAGAGTGCAATTGGTGAGATTCAGAAAATCTCTGCCATTCCACACATCCCTTCTCCGGAATTGGGGGGAACTATCCAAAATTCCAACTACGGAGATGGTGTTCCATTGACTCGTATTGAAGGAAAAGGAAACGGCAGTAACGACCTTGTACTTGGATCAGAAACAGAAGCAATAATCCTTGCGAACAACAACATCAGCGAATTAACCTACGCTCCCGGCAAAGGTCCTGTTCAAGTTAAAGTTGTAGATCCATTGCGTGTTCCTTCCGCAGACTTTGAACTTCGTTTAAAAACAACTGAATTCGGAGAAGATACTCCCGACAGTATGTATTGGGAATTGGAGAATCTTGACAATGGAACCATTTACGGCACCTACAAAAAATTCAATACTTCTAGTGAAGACGTAATTCTAGATTGGGGACTTTCAGTTACTTGGGGTCAATACGATTACCAGGTTGATGGTGAGCAAGTAAAGCACTATACTGAACTTCTTTCATCTTCTGTATCTTACAATGACCCTTCAAAACCATGGTTACTTGGAATTGAAGATGCTGAAGGATTCTCTGAACAAAACTGGATTCGTGCAGGAAGTGTGAAAACAGAGGGAACTGATCCGCAGGCTTTATCAGAAGCGTTGTATGACGACTATGAGCAAGGAAGCAGTGGATTTCCGTTCACTGACGAGCAAGAAAAATACGAAGCGGTAGCCGGTGGAACATGGTCGCCTTATTGTCTGGTATCAGGAACTGTTCTTGATCCGAACGATGCAACCATTATCGTAAACAACGTGGCTCCAACAACAGATGCTTTGAAGGGTGATCTTGATCAATTAGATCAACAACGTAAATCAAACATCAAAGGTTTGAACAACATAGATGTTGTCTTCACGAAAGACAAATCGAAATGGACGCGTTGCCCTGTATTAGAAATGCAATTCACCTCATCTCTCGCTGAAGACAATGACGGTGACAACACTGTTGATCCGGAAAAAATGAAAGTTCGTCGTGCTCCTTCTGTTGACAAAAACGGAAGAAAAGCAGGTCAGGCTGGATATAACTCAGCAGAAGGAGATTTAATAGGTACTATTGGCATGGGATGGTTCCCGGGGTATGCTATCGATCTGAGTACTGGAGAAAGATTAAACATGGCTTTCGGTGAAGACAGTTGGTTGGTTGGTGAGAACGGTCGTGATATGATTTGGAATCCTTCAACCCGTTTATACACCAACAATGGTCAACCTTTATTCGGTGGACAACATTGGGTTTATGTGTTTAAGAACCTACGTTACGAAGATTTCTCTGCTACAAGCCCTGCTTCTAGTTTAGCTCTAGCTCCAGCCTATGATGAAGGTGCATTCCTTTACAGCAAATTGTCAGATCCTTCAATCAGCTCTTCCAACTGGAAAAAAGTTTTCCGCGGATGTACTTGGGTTGGAAGTGGATTGGTTAATCCTGAGCACCCTTTGCTTTCTGTAGAAGAAGGTCTTATTCCTAACGATGTTCGCATAAGCATTCGCGTGGCGAAACCATATTCTAGCTACAGATACGACAACGCTGATATCTCAACATCTGGAGGTTCTATTAACGAATGGAGAAACATATACACTTTCTCTACGAAGAACATCGCAACTACATTGAACGATGCAAATACTCTTACCTCAGTACTAGACATTATCAATGTTGTACCTAATCCTTACTACGCGTTTAGTTCTTACGAAACAAATCAATTGGATAACCGCGTGAAGGTTACCAATCTACCTGACATTTGTACTGTTACCATTTATGATTTGAATGGAAACAGAATCAGACAATTCAAAAAAGCTGATAAAATCACCAGTATCGATTGGGACTTGAAGAACGAAAGAAATATTCCTATTGCTTCAGGAACCTACATCATTCATGTAGACGTACCAGGAATCGGAGAGAAAATCTTGAAATGGTTCGGCGTTATGCGTCCAGTTGACTTGAATAACTTCTAATTGAAAAACGAATTACGATCATGAAAAAATCAATCATATCACTTTCCCTGATTTTAGGAATTACCACCTCGCTTTTTGCAGGAAATCCCGATAGATCTGGATCAGCCGGTGCGAGTCACTTGCTCGTGAATCCTTGGGCTCGTTCATCGGGATTAGGGAATTCTTCTCTCTCTTCAGTAACAGGAGTAGAAAGTGTGTTTTTAAACGTTGCCGGATTGGCCTTCACGAAAAAAACAGAATTGCTTTTCACCAATACGCAGTATTTCGTTGGAACAGGTATTCAACTAAACGCAGCAGCCTTTGGTCAAAAAGTAGGAAAATCGGGTGCCTTCGCATTGTCTGTTGTAAATATGAATTTCGGAGACATTGCTCGCACAACAGAAGCACTTCCTGAGGGTGGTATTGGGTCTTTCACTGTAAACTATTCCAACATTGGAATCAGCTTCGCGAAAGAATTCTCCAATAGTATTTACGGTGGTCTTACTGTGCGTTTAATCAGCGAAGCCATATATAATGTGCGCTCACAAGGTGTTGCATTCGATGCTGGAATACGCTACGTAACAGGAGAAAAAGACAACGTTCGCTTTGGTATTACTCTTCGTAACGTTGGACCTCCAATGAAATACAAAGGCGACGGTATGACTGTTTCTGCTGTAATTCCTTCCAGTGGCAATACGCTAACTGTTGAACAACGCTCACAGCCTTACGAAATGCCTTCCATGGTTAACGTTGGTTTCGCTTACGATTTCCTAATGAAAAACAGTATGAAATTGACCGCTAACGCTGCTTATACTTCGAACTCTTTCAGCAAAGATCAAATTGCTTTAGGTTTAGAGTATAACCTTCGTAACCGTCTTTTCTTAAGAGGTGGATTCCAGCAAGATATTGGATCTAACACAACATACAATGCAAAAAGCGCTTTGTCTGGACCAACGGGAGGTATGACCATTCAATTGCCAGCAGGTGATCACGGAAGCGTTATTGGCCTAGATTATTCTTATCGCTTAACGAATCCATTCAACGGAATTCACAGCATGGGAATTCACATTACGCTTTAAAATTCTTACTATATTTGTTTTGAAACCTCGTTCGCGGGGTTTCTTTATTTTAATACATACAAGACTATGTCACACATTGCCTATTACACAGCGGAAGGACTTAAAAAATTAAAAGACGATTTATACAACCTCAAGATGGTTGAACGTCCTAAAATTAGTCAGCAAATTGCTGAAGCCAGAGATAAAGGCGACTTAAGTGAAAATGCTGAATATGACGCGGCCAAAGAAGCGCAAGGGCACTTGGAAGCACGCATAGCTAAAATGGAAGACCTCGCAGCTAATGCTCGTTTGATTGATGATTCGCACATTGACAACTCTAAAGTATACATTCTCTCTCGTGTTAAATTGAAAAACCTGAAGTCTAACACTGAAGTAGAATACACACTCGTTGCAGAAAACGAAGCCAACCTTGCACTGAAAAAAATTAGTATTGATTCACCAATTGGCAAAGGACTACTTGGCAAAAAAGTGGGTGATATCGCCGAAGTTCAAGTTCCTGCTGGAACTTTACAACTCGAAATTCTAGACATTAATCGCTAATGGCCACCCTATTTACGCGTATTATTCATGGAGAAATCCCATGCTATAAAATAGCCGAGAACGAGCTATTTATAGCTTTTTTAGATATCCTGCCTGTTGCTAAAGGTCATACCCTCGTTGTTCCAAAAAAAGAAATTGATTACATCTTTGATCTTCCGAACGAAGAGCTTCAAGCATTGAATCTATTTGCAAAGGAGGTTGCTCGAAAAATTCAAGCTGTTATTCCATGTAAAAAAATTGGCGTTAGTGTCATTGGACTTGAAGTTCCACATGCGCACATGCATCTCATTCCAATTAATCATATTCACGATATGAATTTCGAAAAGGAAAGATTGAAATTTACAACCGAAGAATACACTGAGCTTTGTGAAGCCATTTCAAACGCTTAAAAACAATATTCCCCATAAAAAAAAGGCCCTATTACTAGGGCCTTTTCTATATCTCAAAGAAACTGATTAGTTCTTCAACATTTTCTTTCTTGCTACAGCGTTGTTCGAAGTGTGAATCTCCACGGTATACATTCCTGCAGACCAGTTAGAAGAATCTACGAATACAACTTCTTGATTGGTTGTGTTCGAATTGTAAACCACTCTTCCCATTGCATCGAATACACGAATTGCACTTACACGCTCAGAAGCGCGAATTGCAAACGACTCATTCGCTGGATTTGGAAATACATTGAAGGAAACTTCTTCATTCTCATCTATTCCAATATAACATGGGCTAGTATTTAAGTTCATTGCACAAGCGATACGTGGAACTGAATATCCCATAATAGTATCGCAATAAGCCATTCCTTTTGCCATAGACATGTCTGGGTTGGTTAACAAACCGTTTGCACTTCCTGGGTTTGTAGCGGTATCCCACCAATCCCATGGAGATGAATCTGCTGGAGTTGTAGCAGGACGCTCCAAAGGAAATAATCCGTGGAATCCGTTGTTCGTAGAGTTTGCAGCATCGGTAAATGGTTGACCTGGAGCGTAGCCTTCAGCCAATTCAAAAACACCATTATTACCATAGCCACTCATTGCCATTTGAACATCATAGCTACCTTGAACTTCAACAACTGGTAAGTTCAAACCAGGTACAATAACAGTTCCTGTGTAGTAAGGAGCAAAAGGATCTGAAGGAACTTGGAAAGAAATCATTGGGTTGTCAGTTGCGTCAATCCAAGAAATATCTCCACATGCACCACCCATGTTTAAAGCAACACTTACGTCAGAGCTATAACCAACGTGGTTCGCATAACACAACGTATCTCCGTTTAGTGGATTAACACCAACTGATGTTCCATAAATATCTCCATTTACGAAATCCAAAACCATTGGAACACCTGCACCCGTTGTAAACTTAGGAAGTAACAAATCTGTGTAAGCATCAATTCCTGTAGCAGCAAAAGTGATGTATCCGCCTGTACCTTGTCCCCATGCAGCAATGCGCGTTGGGTCAATTCCAAATGGGTTTCCACTTTCAGCAGCAGTCTTACGGAAATAACGAACAGCAGTGCGGCAATCTTGAACACCACGGTAAGCCGCGTTAATCAAAGTGTTTACACGCTCTTCCTGCGTAGCAGCAATTGGATTCCATCCTAAACGGTAATCGCAAGAAGCAACAACATATCCCAACTTAGCTAAACGAGTGCATAACTCAACAATTGTAGCATCCGTTCTTGTTCCACCAGTACCCTGATTTTGAGGAAAAGGAAGGAAATTTCCAGTATGGAAATAAAGAATAACTGGACGGTTTGTTTCAGTGTCTCCGGTTGGAGTGTACACATCCATTTTCAAAGCTTCGGGAACTGCTTCTCCAAGAACTGAATAATACAATACAGTGGCGTTTACGCCATAGGTAACGTCAGTTTGAACGTCAACCGAAGTAAATTGCTCTGTCATGTAACGTTGGGCAGATGCTCCTGTTACACTCAACATCGCAATGGCAATCAATGAGTAGATTTTTTTCATAGGTTATTTATTTGTTTTTTGATGATTAAACGAATATTGGATGCTAATATAAGCCATTCTTCCAATTGACGGCCCACCATACACCTGAACTTGTTTGTTATTTAACACGTTGGAGGCTCCTAGCTTAAAAAAAACATTCGAGTCAATTAAACTGTAATTCACTTGAACATCTACCATGTCGTAGGTATTGATATACCCAGTAAACTGAGGAGATCCCTCAAACAGATATCCTTCTATCCATTTGTAGTTTACACTATACCCCCAACAATTTCCTTCCTCCGATTCGAACAATTTATTTCCTGTAACGCTTAGATTATACTTGTGCTTTGGTGTATTGAAAGCTGGAATTATCGGGTCATTCGGGTCGCTTCTTACAATGCTATTGAATGAATAATTCGCACCGAAACTGTGCTTCTCGTGGAAATAATAATTCAATCCAACATTAGCACCCTGCGTTGTTACCGTGTTTTTTGAATTCGCTGAATATCGATAAACTTGCAAATCTTCTGGAAGGTAAGACGGCGGTGGGAAATTTGCAGAAAGACCAATATTGTATCCAATAAAATACTTGTAAGCACTGTAATACACGCCCAAATCTATATAAACCTTTTGATCGAAAAACGAAGCTCGATATCCCAACTCCATGGTCTTCACCTGCTCTGGGCGTATCGGATCAATATTAAAATACTTCAAACTATCTGTGTTCAATGTGTTTCGGTAGGCATTGAAACTAGCTATTGTAATGAGAGAATCAACACCGTTCAAGTTTCCGCTCAAAATAGCTGGACCTACATTTAAGTTCAAATACTGATCGGTTAAAGTTGGGTTTCTTAAGGCCGAAGAAAACGATGCACGCAGGTAGTGATTTTTCTTGGGTTGAAAAACAACCGATGCAGCAGGGCTGACAAGTGCATCGAAGTTCACGTTCTTATCGGCACGAATAGTTCCGCTAACTATCAATCGATTCTCCATGAATTTTCGAGTAGCCCCGAAATACAATCCTCCCTCGTAGTTATAAATTCTCTCGGTGTCGTCGGTGAAAATTGTTCCTGCCGAATTTGGACGATACAAACGGGCATTCCCGCCAATGCGATAATCTATATAGCCCGCGCCTTGCCATTGATATTCTCCTTGTGTGTGGAAAAGCGAAGAACGATCGTAGAAACGTGTTCCTCCATCGGCATCATTGTTATTAGCAGAGGTTATTCTATCGAAGTTTGAGTTAAATAAGGAAGAACCAGGCTGAAAAAAACCATATTGCCCTTGAATAGGAATTCCACCGGTTCCGTTGTTTGTCCAATTCTCTACTAACTGATGGAAATAAGACAATGTGTCGGAATTTTGATTGGACCAAGCTGTGTACTGATCTGCTGTCGGAACAATATAAAAATTAGGCTCTGCCGGCCAATTCGGATTTTGCACATAGCTCGGATAACCCAGGTTGTCTGTTATTATTTGGCTAATCGAATCTTGCCAATATTTCACATAAACATTCGCCCAATTCTCGTCCGAACGAGCTGCGTCTTGTAATTTCAATGCGGTGAAATAGGGGTCAAAACTGTTTCCGGCATTCTCGCCTGTTCCATACATACGAATGAAATACTTGTCCTTTTTCTTCAACTCAACTCGTCCTTGGAAAAATAAGATGTCGCGAAGACTGAATCGATTATCTCCTTGGTAAACGGTTGTCCCTTGCCCTACATTTCCTGCTACGATAAGTTCTGGTGAGTTCTCTTCCAATTCCGGTTTCAAGCGCAAATGAACCGAGGCATTGGCCTTTACATTCTTTGTGTTGTAATTTACCAAGTCCGCTTCACGATAACCTGTTCTGAAAAAAGTACCCAACCCAGGTTTTCCATTCGGGTCTTCAGAATAGTCATTCGCAGGAAAATACTCATCTCCGTATGTATTCACCGCATCAAACCTTCCTGGATTATTAACTGAAAATCCGCTGTTGTATATCGGAGATTGATTATCTGCTGCCCAATCCAAGGCTTTAAAAGCAAAGACATTGAATTTGTAAGCTAGGTACTTATAGCCTTCCTTGTTGGAAAACGCATGTGCAAAACGCACCGATGGTTCAACCAACTGCCTCTCACCCACTCTCAGCTGAGCGGTGAGACCTGTGTATACAAAAGGGTCTTTCGTTTCCATTTTAATTACACCGTTAAAGGCACCGGGACCATAGAATGCGCTGCTTGCTCCTTGCACAATTTCAACAGCGAAAACATCTAAATCGGGAGCACCCAGAAAATTCCCTAAAGAGAAATTCAATCCAGGTGATTGGTTATCTACTCCGTCTATCAATTGTAAACTTCTTACTGGAGATGTAGAATTGAAACCTCTTGTATTGATAACACGAAATCCTAAACTTGCCGTGGTTAAATCAACTCCTTTCAAGGCTCCTAATCCTTCGTAGAAATTTCCCGCTGCGGAATTTTTTATTGCAGTTAAATCCATGCGTTCAACGGTCAATGGATTCTGCTTTTGTTTTTCTGTGATTCGCGTATCCTTGATAATTACCGTTCGGCCAAAATCCCCTGTGATCATTTCAACCAAGATAAAATCGGTATTTCTTGCAACAATTTCCTGATCAGCAAAGCCAACATATTTCACAACCAACGTCACCGGAAGTTCAGAAACTTTAATGGCGAATTCACCATCGTAATCGCTAGAAGCCCCATTGTTCGTGCCTTTTTGAAAAATAACAGCACCTGTGAGTGAAGCTTGATTCTGTTGCTCAACCACCTTTCCTCGCAGGGTTTGCGCATACGAAACCGTTGTGGTCAACAATGTAAGTAGAGTGAATAGGAGATTTCTCATTTGACTACAATTTACAACCAATTCAATATACCGAACAAGGCTCAAAAAGAACTTATTAAAAATGAAATGAAGAAAAAAAGGGCCACTAACGGCCCTTTTTTAAATATTACTTTGAAAAGTATTATCCGCTGCAAGATTCACAAGAATCCGGATTGTCTATTGAACAAGAAATCGCGTCAACATTTTTCTGTGATAATGTATCTGGGGTTACATTCATACTTACCGCAACAGGTGCGCTCTCTATAACTACTTCAGCTTTCGGCTGAGATAGTTGTGACTTATCTACAGTAAACTTAATAGCATCTGTAGCCGCTTTCGTGCGCAAATAGTACATACCCGTTTTCAATCCTTTCTCCCAAGCGTAGAAGTGCATAGAAGTTAGCTTACCGAAGTTCGCATTTTCCATGAAAATATTCAACGACTGACTTTGACAAATGTAAGCTCCGCGATCTGCCGCCATATCAATTACCACACGCTGCGAAATCTCCCAAGCCGTTTTGTAAAGAGCCTTCAAGTTATCTGGAATCTCATCGATGTTCTGAACAGATCCACTGGTTGACATTAACTTGTTTTTCAAGTTGTCGTTCCACAGCCCAAGATTTACAAGATCTTTCAACAAGTGTTTATTCACTACAATGAATTCGCCCGCTAACGTTCTTCTTGAATAAATGTTTGTCGTATAGGGTTCGAAACACTCGTTGTTTCCTAAAATCTGAGCAGTAGACGCAGTTGGCATTGGAGCTAACAACAAGCTATTGCGCATTCCATATTTGGTAATCTCTTCTTTCAATACGCTCCACTCCCAACGGTCTGTTGGAGTAACATTCCACATATCGAATTGAAGAATTCCTTTCGATGCCGGAGAACCTTGGTACGATTCGTAAGCACCATCTCTTCGAGCTAGATCTTTAGACGCCGTGCAAGATGCGTAATAGATAGTTTCGAAAACTTCGCGATTCAACTTTTTCGCTTCTTCCGACTCAAATGGGAAACGCAATAAAATAAATGCATCTGCCAAACCTTGAACACCAATTCCAATTGGACGGTGACGCATGTTTGAATTACGCGTTTCAGGAACTGGATAATAATTTCCGTCAATAATTTTGTTCAAGTTCACCGTTAATTGGTAGGTTACTTCAAACAACTTATCGTGATCGAACGCTCCATCTTTTACGAATTTCGGCAATGCGATAGAACCTAAATTACAAACTGCAATTTCATCTGGAGCTGTGTACTCGATAATCTCGGTGCACAAGTTCGAACTCTTAATGGTTCCCAAATTTTGCTGATTGCTCTTACGATTCGCAGCATCTTTGTACAACATGTAAGGGTTACCCGTTTCAATTTGCGATTCGACAATTTTATACCACAAGTCTTGCGCTTTGATTGTCTCTCTTCCTTTTCCTTCCGACTCGTATTTAGTATACAGCTTCTCGAATTCCTCACCCCAACAATCTGAAAGCCCTGGACATTCATTTGGACACATCAATGTCCAAGTACCATTGTCTTTCACGCGTTGCATGAACAAATCGGGAATCCATAGAGCGTAGAACAAATCACGCGCACGAATTTCTTCTTTACCGTGGTTTTTTCTTAGGTCTAAAAAGTCATAAACATCTGCATGCCATGGCTCAAGATAGATGGCGAAAGAACCTTTGCGCTTTCCGCCTCCTTGGTCAACATAACGCGCTGTATCGTTGAACACGCGCAACATTGGCACTATGCCATTGCTCGTGCCGTTTGTACCTCTAATGTAAGAACCCTTCGCACGAACATTGTGAATGCTGAGTCCTATACCACCGGCGCTTTGAGAAATTAAAGCTGTTTGCTTCAACGTATCATAAATACCAGGGATACTGTCATCTTTCATTTGAATAAGGAAGCAAGAACTCATCTGAGGCTTCGGCGTTCCAGCATTGAAAAGCGTAGGGGTTGCATGTGTGAACCAGCCTTCGCTAATCATGTTGTACGTCTTCACAATTTCATCTATATCTGTTTTGTGAATTCCTACAGCAACGCGCATAAATAAATGCTGTGGGCGTTCAACCACTGCACCGTGCATCTTCAACAAATACGATTTCTCCAATGTTTTAAAACCGAAATAATCGAATTGAAAATCACGATCGTAGATAATGGTGCTATCCAATAAAGGTGCATTCTCCGTTATCATATTGTACACATCTTCTGCAATTAAGCCCGCGCCTTTTCCAGTCTTTGGATCTACATAATTGTACAAATCTGAAATAGTCTGCGAAAACGACTTCTTCGTGTTCTTGTGTAAGTTTCCAATGGCAATACGAGAAGCAAGAAGAGCATAGTCCGGATGCGTCGTAGTATTCGTAGCGGCTATTTCAGCTGCTAGCGTATCTAACTGACTTGTGGTTACTCCATCGAATACCCCTTCAATTACCTTCATAGCAATTTTCAAAGGATCTATGATGGGGTTCAACCCGTAACATAATTTTGAAATTCGGGCTGTGATCTTATCGAACTTAACCGTCTCTTTTCTGCCGTCTCTTTTTACTACAAACATGTGCTTCTATATATTTCGTTAATGCTTAATATTCTTAGAATTCTTCCGAGAATGAAATGGCTCTCGAATCTTCTGACGGACCGTCTTTCACGCCAGCTTTCTGGTATTCCGCCACACGCTTTTCAAAGAAGTTCGTCTTTCCTTCAACACTGATTAAATCCATGAAATCAAACGGATTTGTGCTGTTGTAAATTCTCTCATTGCCCAACTCGGTCAACAAACGGTCTGCTACGAATTCAATATACTGACTCATCAAATCGCTGTTCATTCCAATTAAACGCACAGGAAGCGCATCTGTCACAAATTCGCGCTCGATAGCCACTGCTTGTTCAATAATTTCACGAACGCGTTCAATAGGTAGTTTATTTTGAATATGCTCGTTGTAAAGCAAACAAGCAAAATCACAATGCATTCCTTCGTCACGACTAATCAACTCATTACTGAAAGTCAATCCTGGCATGAGACCGCGTTTCTTCAACCAAAAAATACTGCAGAAACTTCCAGAAAAGAAAATCCCTTCCACAGCTGCAAAGGCTACCAAACGTTCCGCGAAAGTTCCTCCCTTGATCCAACGCAACGCCCACTCAGCCTTCTTCTTCACACAGTCTAATGTGTCAATTGCCTTGAACAAATAGTTTTTATCCGCAGTATCCTTGATGTAGGTGTCAATCAGCAATGAATAAGTTTCACTGTGAATATTCTCCATCATGATTTGAAACCCGTAGAAAAATTTCGCTTCGGTATACTGAACTTCGCGAACGAAGTTCTCTGCTAAATTCTCATTTACAATTCCATCGCTTGCAGCGAAGAACGCCAATACATGCTTAATGAAATGGCGCTCGTCATTGTTCAACTTAGTATTCCAATCTACCAAGTCTACACTCAAATCAATCTCTTCAGCCGTCCAGAAACTTGCCTCAGAAGTTTTGTACATCTGCCAAATATCTTGGTGGACAATAGGAAAAAGTACAAATCTGTCTGGATTCTCCTTCAAAAGCGGTTCTTCGTGCTGCATCTATTTGATAATTGTTTGTTTCCTACATTCCTGCGAACTCTTAAAAATCAAGAACAGAAATTCAGGACTTCAAAGATTCGTTATTGATTGTGAAATTGCAACTTAAAACAGTTAACAAGAAGGGCTAGTTTTTAACAATTAAATTTTCATATCCCTAGAACCCTTGTCCATGTAGTAATTCGCATATTTTTATTTTTTTTCTTGGAAAAATGACAGAATTTCCGATATATTTTATGGCACTACTTTTAGCTTGAAAAATAAGAAATACGTCTTCATTTTATCCCTTATCAAATAGAAGAAGGCGTTACATTTGTAACCATTAATTGAAGAACCTATGCTCGGAGCGCTAAATACTATTCTGAAGAAAATAATCGGAGATAAAAAAGAGAAGGATATTGAAGCTATTCAGCCGCTTCTTAAAGCTACTAAATCTGCTTGCGACGCCCTTTCCAACGCTAGCGCAGATGATGTCCGCCGAATGTCTCAAGACATGCAAACTCGCATTCAAAAGCACATCCAGCACCTTGAAGATGAAGTTCAAGCATTGAATGATAAAGCCGACGAGCTTCCGCTCGACGCTTTGGAAGAAAAGGAGGGTATTTACGCTGAAGTTGATAAAGTTCGAAAAACAATAAATGAAGAAATTGAAAAGGTTCTAGTCGAAATACTTCCAGAGGCATTTGCAGTCATTAAGCGCACTGCAGAAATTTTCAAAAACAACGAGGAGATCACGGTCTCGGCAAACGGATTTGACAAAGATTTCGCTATTCAAACCTCCAAAGATTACGTTCGCATAGAAGGAGATAAAGCCATTTGGAAAAACAACTGGTCAGCTGCTGGAAACAGATTCACATGGGACATGGTTCACTACGATGTGCAGTTGATCGGAGGTATTGCTCTTCACCAAGGGAAAGTTGCCGAAATGGCCACCGGTGAAGGTAAAACGCTTGTTGCAACACTTCCCGTTTTCTTGAATGCCCTTGCGAATAGAGGTGTTCACGTGGTAACCGTGAATGACTATTTGGCTCGTCGTGACTCTGAATGGATGGGGCCACTTTATGAATTTCACGGATTAAGTGTTGATTGCATTGACAAGCACCAACCGAATTCCGATGCACGAAGAAACGCCTATCGTTCGCACATCACCTTTGGAACGAACAATGAATTTGGTTTCGACTACCTGCGTGACAACATGGCGGTAGAGGCTTCACATTTGGTTCAACGTAAACATCACTTTGCAATTATTGATGAAGTAGATTCTGTTTTAATCGACGAAGCAAGAACCCCGCTTATCATTTCAGGTCCGACATCAAAAGGAGATCAACAAGAATTCGATGCGTTAAAGCCCAAGATTCAAATCTTAATGAACGCGCAGAAATCTGCGGTTACTGATTTTTTAACTGACGCTAAGAAAAAACTTCAACCCGAATCTGGAACTCCAAACAAAGAAGAATTAACAGAAGGTGGATTAGCCCTTCTTCGCGCATACCGCGGATTGCCGCGCAATAAAGCCTTAATTAAATTTTTAAGTGAAGACGGAATTAAGGCCGTTCTCTTAAAAACAGAAGGACAATATTTACAAGACAACCAGCGCGAAATGCCAAAGGCAGATGCTGAATTGTTCTTCGTCATTGATGAAAAAAACAATCAAATTGAATTGACCGACAAGGGAATTCATTTGATGTCGAAAAACATGGAAGACGATCGTTTCTTCGTCCTTCCAGATATCGGAACCGAAATTGCCACAATCGAAAAAACTTCAAAGAGCGACGCTGAGCGCGTGAGTGCCTTAGAAGAACTTCAGCGTGACTATAGCGTGAAGAGCGAGCGCATCCATACCATTAATCAACTTCTTAGAGCCTATGCTCTTTTCGAAAGAGACAAGGAATATGTGGTTATGGACAATAAGGTGAAAATCGTTGACGAGCAAACCGGACGTATGATGGAAGGTCGTCGATTCTCTGACGGACTTCACCAAGCCATTGAAGCGAAAGAAAATGTAAAGGTTGAGGCCGCAACACAAACCTACGCGACCGTTACTTTGCAGAACTACTTCCGCATGTACCATAAGCTTGCAGGTATGACAGGAACGGCAGAGACCGAAGCAGGAGAATTGTGGGACATCTACAAGTTAGATGTGATGATTATTCCAACGCATCGCGAGATTTCAAGAAAGGACCAAGACGACAAAATTTACAAGACGAAGAGAGAAAAATACAATGCTGTAATTGAAGAAATTGCAGAATTGCGCGAAGCCGGAAGACCCGTATTGGTGGGTACTACAACTGTTGAAGTATCTGAAGTGCTAAGCAGAATGCTTCGTCAACGCGGTATTGACCACCAAGTTTTGAACGCGAAGCTTCACCAAAAAGAAGCGGAAATCGTATCTCTTGCAGGTAAAGCAGGAACTGTGACCATAGCTACAAACATGGCAGGTCGTGGTACCGACATTAAGCTTGGCGAGGGTGTTAAAGATTCTGGTGGATTAGCCATCATTGGCACTGAACGTCACGACTCTCGTCGTGTTGACCGCCAGTTGCGCGGACGCTCAGGTCGTCAAGGAGATCCTGGATCAACCTCTTTCTACGTTGCCCTCGAAGACGATCTCATGCGATTATTTGGAAGCGATCGTATTGCTAAAATGATGGATAGACTTGGCCTCAAGGAAGGCGAGGTAATTCAACATTCAATGATTACCAGCTCTATCGAAAGAGCTCAGAAAAAAGTCGAAGAAAACAACTTCGGTATTCGTAAACGATTGTTGGAATTCGATGACGTCATGAATGCGCAGCGTGAGGTTATTTACAAGCGAAGAAGACACGCTTTGTTCGGAGAGCGCTTGAAACTTGACATTGACAATATGCTGTACGACTTGGCTCAAGCAGCTGTATCGTATGCACACAGCACAAAGAATTTCGACGCTTACAAAATTGAATTGTTACGTTATTTCGGTATTGAAGCACCCGTAACTCATGACCAGTTCATTTCAGAAAATGAAATGAATGTGATTCATGCAACATACGAAGCTGTTTTAATGGCTTATACTTCTCGTATCGATAGCCTCGCGAAAGAGGCGTTTCCAGTTATTGAAAATGTTTACCGCACGAATTCACAAGGATACCAAAACATTGCCATTCCATTCAACAATGGTCTGAAAGGAATTCAAGTTGCTGTGAATTTAGAAAAAGCTCATTCTTCTGGTGGAAAGGAAATGATTAGCGCCCTTGAAAAAGGAATTACGCTTGCCATTATCGATCAAAACTGGAAGGAGCACTTGCGTGCAATGGACGATCTAAGAAGCAATGTTCAGTTTGCCGCTCACGAACAAAAAGATCCTTTGTTGATCTACAAAAAAGAAAGTTTCGATTTGTTCAGAATCATGATTACGAAGACCAATGCCGAGATTGCTAATTTCCTATTGACTTGTCAACTTCCGTCTGGAACTCAAGCCAATCAAGCCCCTCAGCGCGAAATTGTGCGCACACAAACCATGAAAGCGGATTCAGGAAACTTGAATCAACATGCAAGTCAAGCACAAGAAGCTGGTGAAAGAATTTCTCAACAACGCAGTGAACCCGTTATTGCGGACCCGAAAATTAATCGTAACGAACCGTGTCCATGCGGTTCAGGAAAGAAATACAAATCTTGTCACGGAAAGTAATTACTCCGCGGCAAGATTTTCCCATTTCTCCATAAGCCCCTCAAGCTCCTTTTTCAGTTGCTCGTATTTGGTATTTTGTGAATTCACGAGATCTAAATTTGTATAATCCATCGTTGACATTTCATTTTCGAGATCGGCCATTTGTAGTTCCTTCTTTTCAATGTCTCCTTCAACTTTCTTGATCTCCTTTTCCTTTGTCTTATCAATTTTCACTGCAGGCTTAGTTTCAACGAACGCCTCTTCCTTTTGAATTTTCTCTTGCTGCTTTATCACTTTTTCATTCTCATAAAGAGCAATGCTCGTGGCTTTTTTGTCTCTTAAGAATTCCTTCACATCACCAGGGAATACAACCATTCTATCCGCTTGTATCTCGAAAACTTTTTGGGTTAATCCGTCCAAGAAATCTCTGTCGTGAGATACCAGCAAAACAGTTCCGTCGTACTTAGCGATAGCATTTTTAAGCACTTCTTTCGAAGCCAAGTCCAAGTGATTCGTGGGCTCATCGAGCACCAAGAAGTTATAAGGTTGAAGCAATAACTTACAAAACGCTAGGCGCGCTTTTTCACCTCCAGATAGGACCTTAACTTTTTTATCTATGTCGTCACCGCTGAACAAAAACGCTCCAAGTAATCCGCGAACACCTTTGCGAATGTCTCCTACGGCTTCATCATCTATCGTTTGAAAAACAGTTTTCTCACCGTCTAAAATATCGCTTTGGTTCTGTGCATAATAGCCCACTTCTACGCTGTAACCAATCTTCAATTCGCCATCATAGGCTTCTTGATTCATGATCATGCGAAGCATTGAACTCTTTCCCACACCGTTCTTTCCGATTAGCGCAACCTTTTCTCCACGAACGATTTGGAAATTAACCTTCGAGAAAAGATGTAAATCACCGTAGGATTTTCCTACATCAAAACCCTCTAAAATTACCTTACCCGCATGTGGTGAAGGTGGAAATGCAATTCGAACTTTTGTTCCATCTATATCATCAACCTCAATCTTATCAAGCTTATCAAGCTTACGAATTAATGTCTGCGCAAATGCCGCCTTATCTTTTTTCGCACGGAATTTATCAATTAACTTCTTCGTGTCTTCTATATACTTCTGTTGGTTCTTCGCTGCATTCTCTTGACGCTCAACCTCTGATTCGCGCTGAACAATGTACTTGGAATACGAGAATTTGTAATCGTATAATTTCGATTTCGAAATCTCAATGGTACGTTTCGTCACATTGTCCAAGAAGGTTCTGTCGTGCGAAATAAGGACAATTGCGCCAGGGTATTCAACCAGAAATTCTTCCAACCATTCAATACTCTCAATATCTAAGTGATTGGTAGGCTCATCGAGTAATAACAAATCAGGATTCTCTAAAAGCAGTTTTCCCAATTCAACGCGCATCTTCCAACCACCGCTAAACTCGCGCATGGGTCGCTTCAAATCTTTCGAAGAGAAACCTAGTCCTTTTAATACGCGTTCAATTTTCTCGTCTGTACTTCCGACATCTAGAAGCGACAATCGATGTGATACGGACTCTATTTCGTCAATTAGATTGGCATAATCGTCAGAAGTGTAATCGGCGTGATTTGCAATTAAATCACCTAGCTCATCCATACGCGCCTTCATCACTTGTAGCTCACGGAAAGCGCCCTGTGCTTCTTCGTAGACTGAAGCATCTTCTGAGTGCACCATTTCTTGAGGAAGGTATCCTATTGTTGTTCCTCTGGCTAACGAAATAGTTCCTTCGGTTGGTTTTTGAATACCTGCTAAAATTTTAAGCATGGTCGACTTCCCTGCACCATTCTTTCCCACTAAACCTATTCTTTCGCGTGGACCAATGAAATATCCAATCTTCGAAAACAACTCTCTCGAGCCAAAATGCACACTTAAATTCCCTACTGTAATCATTCTTCCTTCCTAAAAAAAACAAACCCCTCGGTCAAACCGAGGGGTTCAGATTCAAAACATTAAAATTAATAGTTCCACAAATCGTGTTCGTATTCGAAGATTTCCTTCTTCACACGCTCACTTTCCAATAACGCATCAAGTCCTTGAGCGTATTGTTGAATTTCACGATCATAAACATTTTCTTCTTTAATAACGTGGGCAGAGAATCTTCTCATTTCGAAAAGATCATCGTAACTTCCACGGAACGCATCGTTCACTGTGTTGAAGCTATCCCAATTCGCGAATACATAACGACACTCGCGGTAGTATAACCAAAACAAAGGAACTGCTACTGGGTTGTCTGGATCACGCAACTGCCCTTCTGCGTTTCTAGGAAGAACCATTGGAGCAATACCAATAATTCTAACATAACGTTGAGAACGTTGCTTATCGAAAATCCAATCTTCCTTCAGACGGTATCCAACAATATCTTCTGCTTCACGGGTAATCATTGTGTCTTTCAACACATACTCATCAGCATTGATGTAGTTCTTTACTGTAATTGGAATATTTAATAAACCTTTTACTTGCTCTGGCTCCAATTTGTAAGTAAACTCATCGTCTGCTCCATCTGGACCTGTGCTGTAAGCGGTTAGATTTCCGTCATCTACACCCTTGATAATTACTTGCCACAAGCTCTTGCGACCCTTCAAATCTTTCAAAGGGTACAACAACGGGTAGTTCATCTTCTGACGAAGATCAATTTCTTCCCAAACGCGCTTCTTCCAAAGCACATCAGCTTCGCGCAAATAAGGCCATTCCTTCACTCTGCGTTGCGGATTGTTTTCTTGCACATATGCTCCATCCAATACATTTCTGCGTGGTTGTGCATAAGCACTGTTGGCAACAATCATGAATGCTGCAACAATTAGAACTGGAATTAGCTTTTTCATAGCCTTGCGTTTTAAATGTTATTATTGAACTTTCAAACTGATTGATGGAAGAGGACGTCTCTCACCAGCCACAGAAGCTTCAATTCTCTCTACATAAATTTTATCTCCAGTTTTCACTTTCGATAATGCCGTTTTCATTTCCGAGCTTAATGAACCACCGGTAGCGCGCATTTCAGGGGTAATCTTACCTGCACTCGCAACAGTCATAGTGAAGCCATTAATAGATACAGGAATACCTTGGAATACAAAGTCAGCACCCATACTCGCAAATACCGCAGAAGCTGCTGTAGCATCTCCACGAGAAATAGTCGTAGTCATGTGATTCTTTCCTTGGAACGAAGGAGTTGGATCTGGCAATTTCTTAATTTTAAACTGCTTCGCTGGCATGCTTACTTGCTTACCATTGATGGTTGCAGTTACGTTAATACTTGCATCTCTAGAGCCATTGGTTGGCATTACCATGTAGTTTCCACCGCCTTTCGGAGAGATCGAACCACCGCTCATGCTAACACTCAGTTGACTCGGATCAACACCAGGAACCGAAATTTCAACAGGGTTTTCTACACGCTCATAGAACACCATCATTGCAGTTGGAGAAACAACCAAAGCCGCCTCACCTACAGTAAATGGTGGTATAATGAAAGGTTTTGCGATATCATTACCATCGGCATCTTGATAAACAATTACCCCTTTGTGAGAGTGAGAACCTAATGCACTTTCGTTAATCTTGAACTTACACTTTCCGTCTGAATCAGACATGATTGCTTCTTTTCCAGAGTAATCAAAAACCTCAGCTTTAGCACCTTCACCTACTTCACCACCCATGTAAACTTTTGTTTTACTCGCTTTGTTGTAGGCAGCCAAATAAATTTCTGCTACAAACGAGTCTCCTTTCAAAATGTAACTTTGTTTTGGAACAACAGCTACGGTTACATCCGAGAATTTCAAATCGGAAGCGTTGATAGAAGAAGCTAAGAAGTTTAACACGGTGTTTTTAACTAGGATAACGTCAGACTCAATTTTACTTAAGTGCGCAATTACCGCAGCCAATGGAGAGTGATAGAAAAGAGCGGTTTCCCACTTCTCATCTGGCTCACCTTTTTCACTGCTTGGAATGTCGGCAAACGCAAAGGTATTGGCAATTAAAGCCTTGGCCTCTGGGGCTCTATCCGCTAATGTGTGCATGTTTCCTTTCAAGTCAGTTACCGCTAAGTTTTGACACTCATCGGAAAATGCTGTCAACTTCTCACGTAACTCAACTGCAGACCATGGACCATTTTTAGGTGATGCCGGCTCGTCTCCGATAAGCATACCTGTGGTATTTTGATTTTCATCGGGCTTAGAAACTTTTTCCTTGTCTCCAATGTCAATCAAATGACCATCCACGATATACTCTTCGAAACCAGCACCATCAGGGCTGCCCTTTGCAGAACAAGCCAAAACGTGCGCCTTCATTTCAATGATGTGCTTTACCAAAGCATCGGCTTTTTCAACCATTTCGTGTGCTTTGTCTTGGAAAGGACGTGCCTTTTCCTTGTCACTCCAATTGTCTAATAATCCCAAAGTAGCATCAGCACGCTCTTCGGAGTTAGCACTGTTTTTAACCAATCCGCGATTGATTTGTATGAAGGCGTTCAGAACGTCCTTCGAAATATTCATAGCAAGAAGTGCGGTTAGAACGAGATACATCATCCCGATCATCTTCTGCCGTGGGGTTTCTTTTCCACCAGCCATTTTAGTTCCTCCTTATTTTAATTACTACAATTATTATGTGGAACTTATGCTTGACGGCCAGAGCCCATTGCATTTAACATATTAGCGTAAATCGTGTTCAACGACTTCAAGTTATGCGCAAGCTCAGAAATATTCTCTTTGTACAACTTAGTATCTTCAACAGAGTCAGCAAGGTTTTTAACCAATGCACCCATATCTCCGAACATAAGACGTGTCTTCTCTAATTCTGTCAATTGCAACTCGTACATACCATTCAATGCTGCAAGATTTTGCGACATTTTTTGCAAATTCTCACCTGCGCTAGCACCTTGCTCTGTATGAGCAACCAGACCAGTCAATTGCTCTGAAGCAGCTTCGTAAGTAGAAGCCAATTTAGAAACTTTGGCAGAAGCATCTTGCAATGAAGTTGCGTAATTCGAACTTGCCGTAATAGCATCTGTTGAGTCTGCCATTTGACGAGCATTCGAGCTAAATGTTCTCATTCCGTCTCCAAGACTTGAAATCAAATCACCATCAATTTTAGCCTCACTCAAAAGAGCATCTAATTGCTGAGAAACACCTTTGTTTACAGCAGTCTTCTTTGAACCATGACCGTGCTCTCCGTCTTCTGGAGTAGCTAATTCAGGGTAAACCAAAGACCAATCTGGCTCTTCGTGTAAAGGTTCAAACGCTGAGAAAAAGAAGATAATAGCCTCTGTAGTCAATCCCACAACAAGTAGCAAAGACGCAAACGGCCAGTGCTGAATTTTAAACATCGCTCCAATAATTACGACAGCTGCTCCGATTCCGTACAGTTTTGCCATAAAATTTTTCCAAGCTTTACTTCCAGGTTTCATTGATTTAAAAATTTAAGTTATTTATATGGTTTCTAATTGGTTTCTATGAATTATTCGTTCCCCGATGGACTGTTCCAGTCTTCAGAAGGACCGCTTTTACCACGACCTAAGTATGTCATTGCACAACGGAAACCGATGTATGACTTAGCCGTGTCTTGGAATTCGTATGAACGAGTTCCGCATTGTATAAAGTATGAAATATCTTTCCAAGATCCCCCACGCGTTACTTTACGCTTTTGAGTAGTTGCATCATCTTCCTTAGCGCGGTAGTCGTACTCAGGATTCAAATCGTGCATAATTTCATAGGCTCCCTCGTCGTATGCAGTGTTACACCATTCTGCAACGTTTCCTGCCATGTTGTAAAGACCCCATCCGTTTGGAGAGTAAGATCCAATTGGAACGGTATGAACACCGTTATCATCTGGGTAGTCTCCACGCATTGGCTTAAAGTTGGCCAAGGGACAACCTAAGTAGTTACGAGTGTATGGCCCACCCCAAGGATACTCTTCATTTGAAAGTCCACCACGTGAAGCATATTCCCATTCAGCCTCTGAAGGCAAGCGGAAGCGTTGAACAAATGTTTCTCCGTTTTGCTGCTTCCACTCATTTAAGATTTGAGTTCTCCAAGCACAGAAGGCTTGGCATTGTCCCCACGTCACTCCCACAACTGGGTAATCATCGTAGGCTGGATGCCAAAAATAAGTTTCGGTTAAATGCGTGTTGTTCGAGTAAGTGAAGTCATGAGCCCAAACCAATGTGTCAGGATAGACGTTTATCTGCTCTTCAATTACAAATTTCGTTCTGTCAGAATTGATTTTTATCGAGTGCAATTGATCCAATGAGTTTTTCTCGCTAGTCTCTTCATCACGATTCCCTTTTTTCTTAGCAGCTCCTTCAAAGTCAATCCACCAGTAGCGGTATTTCAACTTACGAGAATCAATTTCCTTGCGGTCGTAATACTTGTCTGCTCCTTGAAGATAGAATTCGTCATAAACGATATCGAAAATTTCGTCGTTCTCCATATCAATTTCAGTCTCCCAATCGAGTTTGTAACCTTTATTAACGAAACGATCCATCTCACGACCGTCTTCACGCTCAGAAATTCCGAATCCCTCAATTTCATTTTGAGCTAATTGATCTCTCATTAAAGAGTCACGCACCCAAAAAACGAACTGGCGATATTCATTGTTTGAAATCTCATGCTGATCCATGTAAAAAGCCGAAACAGTAACCGTTTTGGCTTTCACAGTCATGCCACCTGCGAGGTCGCGATCGTTATTTCCCATGGTGAAAGAACCGAAATGAATGTAATTCATTCCATAAGGATTCACTTGAACCCATTCCTCGCGAGGGTAAACACCTACTAGTTCTCCAGCTGGTCCAGGATAACATCCTACAAGCAACGAAGACACTAATGCGAAAAACAAAATTGATTTTTTCATGACTTCCTAAATTAATGAGTTAAACTCTGTTGGGTTAAGTTTAACGTATTTATAACTGCGTTGGGTTTCATTTTATTGTTACAATAATCGAGGATCACCCGAAATTCTTCGAATTGGCGTTTTTCCAAGATTAAATTCATATGTTAAAAAAAGCTCATGTGACCCGGCACTGTAGTCCTTAATGGTACTTAGTGTTACGTCATATGAATATCCCATTTTAAATCCGTGTGTGTAAGTGTAGCGTCCTTGCTGAACGGTATTCAAAGTCATTTGCATTCCAGCCATTGGAATGATTGCATCTCCTGGACGGAAAGCAACGCCACCCCAAAGCAAATTGTTCCATAAAACATTTGCATTGACATCAATAGCTGGTGAAGCCTTCAGATCGGTTTTTACTAAAGCGTTTGTGCGAATAACCAAGCCGTTGTTCAAATCGTGATTGTAGCCACCCATAACATACAAATGACGAGCAGTTGCAAATCCTAAGTCAGCTAAGCTGGTTGCCGGCAAATGCGTAGCACTTACTCCAGCGTAATATTTATTCTTTTGGTAAAACATTAATCCAACATTCGCATCAAATCCACCCTGCGACAAACCCGTTATTGGTATGTTTGGGTCTGTTGGATCAATTGCAATCCAGTTTGTTCCTAACGTTTTTGAAAGCATTCCTATTTGAACACCTGCCGAAAGAATATTGTTGCCAATTGGCAAATGATAAGCTCCAGATAAACGTACGAACTTGTTTTGCTCCTGACCTAAAACCTCTGTCATTGCAGAAAGACCCAACCCAACAGTTCTTCCTCCAGCCTTAACATATCCGTTGTAATTGAACAAATAAGTCTTTGGATCCCGATCGAAGCCATCCCACTGGTCACGGTGAAATGCTTGAATCTGATGCATGTTATCTATTCCAGCGGCAGCCGGATTGAAAGAAATTCTATCAAACATCCACAATGAGAATTGTGGGTCCTGCTGAGCATTTACAGCACCAGCAAGAGAAAACGCTAGGAGAAGAAAATACAGTTTTTTCATCGTTTGGTTCTTTCGTTTAACACTGTAAAATCTCCAAGTGAGAATATACAGAGTTTGCTAAAATAGAAAATCTTATCAAAAAAACAAAAAAAACAAGCGAAATTCAACATGAACTAAAAGATAAGCGATTCATTTTTTATGGTTATCAATGAGTTAACACCTGAAAGAAGAGCAACTAATTGTTGGAAACCTAAACTTTATCAAACTAACTTTTGGAAAGTTTTCCACCATCTATCAGGCATTTCTTGCTGAGCAGCCATTGCATAGTCCGCATAAGTGCAGGGCACAACATGATTTCGCACATGCTTTTCTTCCGAGCCGGCTGGATATGCAACTTCCAACCACCAACGATTCGTTAAATGACTTTTATAAAAGACCAGTTCATCTCCAGAATCAGTTAAGAGCACAATGAACTTTTCATATTCTGAAAGTGACGCAATCGGATAGTCACCGCGGCGCGCATGGTAGCCATCGACGAAACACCAAATCAATTGCGCCGCGAGTTGCGCCGATTGACCACTGTCATCAAGGGAAGGGTTAAACTCATAGAAACCGATGCATGTAAGCTTCTCGCTCATGCCCGCATATTTGCACAGCTGAGCCGCCTCATGACCGAAGAATCCATTTGGTCCACTTTTCTTGGTGGACATAAATTCCGAATAACGAATTGAACTTAAATCGAAACTTAACAAATCTGCATTTCGAATGACCGGTTCTGCGATAGAAAGATCTTGTTGAATTTCACCCAACCTAATTGCATCGAAATACATCTTGGTAGTTAATTCAAGCAAAGCTTTATCGGTCAAATAGCGTTGATGCCCCAAATTTGAGAAATTGAACAAATAATTCGGGCGGTGAAGAATGATGCGATTCAAATAGCCTTCAGCTGTGGAGTCATCTGGACTCGAGCCAAAGTCTAACTTTGAGTCAACGGTTACCAAGTTCACCGTTTGCTCCATGGCCTCATAAGCCTTATAGGTTGCATAGGTTAAATCTTGCGTTCCGCCTATAACAACAGGGACAATGTTTAACTTCATGCAAGCCGTGCAAACTTCGGAAAGAGCGAAATACGTGTCCTCAGGAGTTTCTCCGGGCAGGATATTTCCTAAATCGACAATCTTTGAATAATCGTCGCAGGCTAAAAGTTTATAGAGTTCTCTTCTTATATCATCTGGAGCATTCGCAGCGCCGGAATTATTTTCTGAATTACGGTCTTCGCAAACCCCAACAATGGCTATTTGCCTTTCGTTCAAATCGTTTTCATCGTCGAAATAAAAACGCGTTTGAGCGCCAATCGTGTTATTCGCGAAAAAGCGATTAGAGCTATCGTGAAATATGCTCGGAGAGAGAAATACTGACAAATCCATGAGTACGAAACTACACGGATGAGTCAATCAATTTCGCGTCACTAAAAAATCATTTCAACAAAGGAATGTGATGATTCACATTTTACTTCTTCGGTGATTTTTTGGCTGCAGCCTTCTTAGCAGGCGCTTTCTTAGCTGCCGCCTTTTTTACAGGAGCCTTTTTCGCTGGTGCTTTTTTCGGGGCTGGCTTTCTGGAAGCAGCCTTTTTTGTTGCCTGTTCCATTTGCTCCTCCATTATCTGCTGAGCATCTGACCACGTTACTTCGGCAGGCTCTGCTCCTTTTGGAAGTTTGAAATTCAAATTTCCTGATTTCAAATACGGCCCAAAGCGTCCTTTAATTATTTGCACATTCTCATCTTCAGCAAATGTCTTAAGAAGGTTTGCATTCACACCGTTGATTTTGTCTTCTATCAATTGAACAGCTCTAGCCAAATCAATGGTAAACGGATCATCTCCTTCCTTCACTCGCAGAGAAGCGTATGTAGATTTGAACTTTACGTATGGTCCGAAGCGTCCGATGCCGACAACAATTTTTTCGCCGTTCCACTCGCCGAGGTTACGCGGCATCTTGAACAAATCCAAAGCCTCTTCCAAGGTAATGGTATTGATACTTTGTGTTGGACGAAGCGACGCGAATTTCTTCTCCTCTTCTTCTGCCGTTCCCAATTGAATCATCGGGCCAAATCTTCCAATACGTGCTATAATTGGTTTTCCAGTTGCTGGGTCGTCTCCTAAAAAACGCTCACCGGAAGCACGTGCCGCTTCACTAGACGTTTTCAAAACATTCTCATGAAATGGTCCATAAAACTTTCGAAGCATGTCCTTCCATTCCAACTTGCCTTCAGCAATAATATCAAATTCCTCCTCCACCGCTGCCGTGAAATGATAATCCAAAATCAACGGAAAATTTTCCACCAAGAAATCATTCACTACACGCCCAATGTCCGTCGGAAACAACTTTGACCTTTCTGCGCCTGTAATTTCAGTCTTCGTTTCGGAGGTTATCACCTTATCGGACAAGGTATGAACCGTAAAATCCCTCGGCTTTCCTTCTAAATCACGTCTCTCTACGTACGTTCTAGTTTGAATTGTGCTAATAGTTGATGCGTAGGTTGATGGTCTTCCAATACCCAACTCTTCCATTTTCTTCACCAAGCTTGCCTCACTGTAACGTGCAGGTTTCTGTGTGAATTTTTCTTGCGCCACCATGTTTCTCAAATCGAGAATTTGTCCTTCATGCAATGGAGGAAGAACTCCGCTTTCGTCAGACTCTTCATCGTCTGTTCCTTCCATATACACCTTCAAGAAACCATCAAACTTCACAACTTGTCCTTTCGCAACGAGGGTTTCACTTCGTGTTGAAATGTTCACATGTGCCGTTGTGTTTTCCAACTTAGCGTCGGCCATCTGACTGGCCAATGTTCTTTTCCAGATCAACTCATAAAGACGCTCTTCATTTCTATCGCCTTTTATGGTTCTATCTGCCATGTTTGTTGGACGAATCGCTTCGTGGGCTTCTTGCGCCCCCTTGTTTTTCGACTTGAAGGTTCGAGAGTGGGAATAATTTTCCCCGAAACTCGAGGTGATTTCCTGCTTTGCTGCATCTCGAGCGAAATCAGAAAGATTCACACTATCCGTTCTCATGTAAGTAATCTTTCCACTTTCGTATAACCCCTGAGCCACTCTCATAGTTTGAGCAACTCCCATGCCCAACTGTCTTCCTGCCTCTTGTTGAAGTGTAGATGTGGTAAATGGTGCGGGTGGAGTGCGTGTTCCGGGCCTTGTCTCCAAAGAACTTATTGCAAATTCTGCGTTCTTACAATCTTCCAAAAACGCTTGAGCACCGTTACCGTCCTTAATTTTTGAAGGAAGATCGGCTTTCAACGTTGCTTCTTTCAAATCAAATAAAGCACGAATTCCGAAATAAGCTGAAGCATTGAAAGCCTCAATTTCGCGTTCCCTTTCGACAATCAACCTAACTGTAACACTTTGAACGCGCCCTGCACTTAAAGAAGGCTTCACTTTCTTCCACAACACCGGGGAAAGTTCAAAACCAACGACGCGATCTAAAATTCTTCTGGCCTGCTGGGCATTTACCAAATCCATGTCTATGTTTCTTGGCTTTTCAATAGCAGCAAGGATTGCTTTTTTGGTAATCTCAGAAAAAACAATTCGCTTTGTTTTACTCTCATTCAGCTCCAAGGCCTCCAACAAATGCCAAGAAATAGCCTCTCCCTCGCGGTCCTCATCCGTCGCTAACCAAACCACTTCCGCCCTATCTGCTAGCGTCCTAAGTTCTTCGACTGTATCCATTTTCTCTGGATATATCTCGTAAGTAACATCGAAATTGTTGTCGGCACTTACCGCAAAATTATTTTTTGGCAAATCACGAATGTGTCCAATACTCGCCTTCACAATGTAATCTCCACCTTTCTCTTTGAGAAACCCTTCGAGTTTTTTTGCCTTTGCAGGGGACTCTACTATAACAAGATTTTTGGCCATATTTTGTTTTTGAATTGCGGCAAAGGTATATGCATTTATCCGTTAGTCTCCAAATTGGTTTTGCGATTATATATGCTATTTCTTTAGAAATAGATTATTTTTGCACACTAATCAAAACAGCCAGACACTGTGGAAGAAAAACAAATTGACGAATCTAGACAGGGGGAAATTTTGGAAATTTCGACTCCCATAATTGCGCATAAACCGCAAAAAAAATTGTTGCTCGAGAGTTACGGTTGCCAAATGAATTTTGCAGACTCCGAGATTATAGCCTCTATTATGGCGCAAGAAGGATTCACCACAACACGCGATGTTGAAGAGGCCGATTTAGTGCTCCTAAACACTTGCGCCATTCGCGATAACGCAGAACAACGCATTCGCGGAAGACTCGAATTTTTAAATTCGGTAAAAAAACGCAAACCAGCAATGATGGTAGGTGTGCTCGGTTGTATGGCCGAACGTTTGCGTGAACAACTTCTCGAAGAAGAAAAGCTGGTCGACATGGTGGTTGGTCCAGATGCATACCGCGATTTACCTCGACTCGTTTCGCAAGTGGAACACGGAAGCAAAGCCGTAAACGTTTTGCTTAGCCGTGAAGAAACCTATGGTGAGATTACCCCGGTTCGCTTGGACAGCAATGGCGTTACTGCATACATCTCCATTATGCGCGGTTGCGACAACATGTGTTCCTTTTGTGTAGTTCCCTTTACACGCGGAAGAGAGCGCAGCCGAGATCCGAAAAGCATTGTTGATGAAGCGACAGATCTTTTCAATCGCGGCTACCGAGAAGTCACCCTTCTTGGTCAAAATGTAGATAGTTACAAGTGGAACATCACAGCGAAAGGAGATATTATCGACCCAAATGAACCAACCGTAAACTTTGCTCAATTACTAGCATCTGTTGCTGAAGTTAGTCCGAAGCTCCGCCTGCGCTTTTCAACCAGTCATCCCAAAGATATGACCGACGAAGTGCTTATTGCCATGGCGAAATATGAAAACATTTGCGACTACATTCACTTGCCTGTTCAAAGTGGAAATTCAATTGTACTGAAGCGCATGAATCGCGGTTATACCCGCGAGTGGTACCTCGATCGCATTGCAGCCATTCGCAAGTATTTGCCTGAATGTGCAATTAGTACAGACGTGATTGCGGGATTTTGCGGTGAGACAGATGAGGAGCATGCAGATACGCTTTCACTTATGGGTGAAGTTAAATATGACATGGCTTACATGTATAAATATTCCGAAAGACCTCGCACTTTAGCCGAAAGAAAATTCGAAGACAATATTTCGGAAGAAGTAAAAAGTCAGCGCCTGAATGAAATCATAGCCATGCACATGTCCTGCGTTGCCGAACGAACAGCTGCTCATGTAGGAAAGCGACATAAAGTCTTGGTTGAAGGCGTTTCTAAAAAATCACAAGAGCATTATTACGGACGCAACGGGCAGAACGTTGTGGTGGTTTTTCCGAAAAACGAAGCGAAAATGGGTCAATATGTATGGATAAATGCTCTTTCCGCGACCGCAGTGACACTTATTGGAGAAATTGACTCTTACGAAGATTGAGTATTATACATGACATTCTGTCATCTTGAACTACCTTTGTTTAGTTCTTGACTAAGCGGCAATTATGGAAATTCAATCAGTAAAAACACGCTACGGAATTATTGGCAATGCCCCGGCGCTCAATCGAGCGTTGGATATTGCTATGCAAGTTGCGGCAACAAACATGTCGGTTCTAATAACCGGTGAGAGTGGCGTTGGGAAGGAAAGCATCCCGAAAATAATTCACCACCTGAGCTCTCGAAAGCACGGACCATATATTGCCGTTAACTGTGGAGCTATCCCGGAAGGCACCATAGACAGCGAGTTATTCGGACACGAAAAAGGATCTTTTACGGGAGCTCACGAAAGTCGAAAAGGATATTTTGAAGAAGCTAACGACGGTACAGTTTTTCTCGATGAAGTTGCAGAACTTCCATTAGGCACTCAGGTTCGTTTGCTTCGTGTCTTAGAAACAGGTGAATTCATACGCGTGGGTTCTTCTAAGGTTCAAAAAACGAACGTGCGCGTCGTTGCAGCAACCAACGTAAATTTCGCGCAAGCTATTCAAAACGGAAAATTCCGAGAGGACCTTTATTACAGGTTGAATCAGGTTCCGATTTTCATGCCTTCGTTGCGTGAACGCGGTGCCGACATTGAATTGTTGTTTAAAAAATTCGCAACAGATTTCGCAGAACGTTACCGCATCCCTGTTCTTCAGCTCACAGACTCTGGAACGAATACACTCAGAGAATATCGCTGGCCCGGAAACATCCGTCAACTTAAAAATATCACGGAACAAATTAGCATTCTTGAGACAGAACGTATCGTTTCACCCGAATTGCTCATACGCTACCTTCCGCAGGACATGGCAACGAACAAGCCTGTATTCATGGGCGGTAATGTTGGAACCGATTATAGTGAAAGAGAAATATTATACAAGGTTTTGTTCGACATGCGCAACGATTTGACTGACCTTAAAAAACTCGTCCTTGGTGTGATTCAAAACGGGAGCGGGTTTGACAATTCCGATGAAAACGCAGCCTTGTTTCAAAAAGTTTTTCAATCCGAAGAACATGAAAATTCAGATTTGCCCGTTCGCATGACTCCTCAAAGTAATATCATACATTTGGGAAGTGGAAATAGCGGCGACGAAGAAGAAGTTGAAGAATCACTTTCATTGAGTCAAACAGAAAAAGATTTGATAAAAAAAGCGCTTCAGAAACACAGAAACCGACGCAAATATGCCGCCCAAGAACTCGGGATTTCAGAACGCACGTTGTACAGAAAAATTAAAGAATACGATTTAGGTAAATGAAGAAATATACCGTTGGTCTGCTGCTTGTAATGCTTCTTTTCGTTTCCTGCGAAATAAGATATTCCTTTAGTGGCGGACAATTCAGCGGAGCAAAGACTTTTTCTGTATCTTATTTGAAACCGCAAACGGCGCTTGCCTCTCCAACCTATTCTCAAAGATTAACAGAGAACTTCAAAGACGTGATGCTTTCGCAAAGTCCTCTTTCGTTAAGCGAAACAAATGGCGATTTACAATTTGAAGGAAGTGTCACAAATTATGTGGTTGCACCTATGGCTATTCAAAGCAACGAAACGGCCTCGTTGACTCGACTTTCCATAACAGTAAAAATAAAATACACGAATACGCTTGAGCCTGATTTGAATTTTGAGAAATCTTTCACGAAATTCGCTGACTTCGCCGCAACTGAAAGTTTATTCGCTGTTCAAGAAGATTTATGGAAGCAAATCAACGATCAGCTCGCTCAAGAAATATATAACGCTAGTGTAGGTAATTGGTAATGGAAAACATACAATTCAATGAGCTCTTGAAGTCGCCACATTTGCTGGCTTCTATGCCTATTGAACATCTTGAAACTCTTACTAAGAATTACCCTTGGTTCAGTTTAGCTCACTCCTATTTAGCAAAGGCCTATCAGGAAAAAAACAGCCACAAGACTTCCGGACAAATTGCGTTAGCTTCTACCCTTCATTCTAACAGAACGTGGTTGTATGGATTTTTAAAGGAGCCTGTTCTTCAGAAACACTCGTCCATTGAAATAATCGAGAGCCTTCCAACCGAAAATATTCCTGAAACAATTCCTGAGAGTGCTTCAAACCCAATAGCTTTTTCGACCTCGTTGGCTGAATTGGCGTCATCGATGTTGGAAGAGCCAGAACAAGAGGTAAG